>CAYMWL010000063.1:0-43903 GCA_964394305.1 uncultured Pirellulaceae bacterium | reverse complement strand
TAAACGCCAACGGCATGGGGAGCGACGAACTGTTCTAAGAAAAGTCAAAATCGCACTTTTCACACGATCTCTCGAATCACTTTGCCTTCGACGAAGGTCAGGCGTTCGTTGCGGCCGAGGTGGGGATAGGTGAGGCGATGTTGATCGAGCCCTAGTTGATGCAGGATGGTCGTGTGAATGTCGCGGAAGTGGTATGGTTTTTCGACCGCACGCAGGCCGATGGCGTCGGTCGCGCCGACGATTTGACCGCCGCGAATGCCGCCGCCGGCCAACCACATGCTGAAGCCGAGGTTGTGATGGTCGCGGCCTTTGCCGGATTCGGCTTCGGGTGAGCGGCCGAACTCGCCGCCCCAAAGCACGAGCGTGTCGTCGAGCAAGCCGCGGCGCTTCAAATCGGTGAGAAGCGCGGCGACGGGCTGATCGGTTTCTGCTGCTTTGCGGAGATGGTTTTCTTCGATGTCGCTATGCGCGTCCCATTGCATGTTGCCCGGCCCGCCGCCGGAGACGACGCATACAAAGCGCACTCCCTGCTCGACCAGTTTGCGGGCGAGCAAACAGCGGCGGCCGTAGTCGTGCGTTGGCTCCCGACCCACACCATACAGATCGAGCGTGGCTTGCGTTTCTTGTGACAGGTCGAGCACTTCCGGCGCTTCGCTTTGCATTTTGAACGCGAGGTCGTAGGCGCCGATGCGCGCATGAAATTCTTCGTCCGCAGGATCGAGCGTGGCCCGGTTCAAATCGCGAATGAGCTGGCCGGTGCGGCGCCGCGTTGCGACATCCACGCCCTTTGGCAGATCGAGATTCAGCACCGGCCGATCGCCGGGCCGAAACATCGTGGGCTGCAGCGCGGCGGGAAGGAAGCCGTGCATATACATCGGCTGCCCTGCTTCGAGTGCACCCTTAGGATCGGGCAGCACAACATAGGCGGGGAGCGATTCACTTTCGGCGCCCAGGCCGTACAAGATCCAACTTCCCATGCTGGGGAAGCCAGGCGTCAGGCGGCCCGAGAAGAGTTCGTATTGCGCGGCCGAGTGAACCACCATGTCGCCGTGACAAGAGCGAACCACGGCGAGGTCATCAACACATTTCGCCATGTGCGGAAAGAGATCGGAGACGGCAATTCCGCTGTCGCCGTATTGCTTGAACTTCCGCTGCGTGCCGAGGATCTTCGCTTCGCGATTGATGAATTGATACTTGGCTTCGCCGAATGCTGCGGGTCGCGCCTGGCCATGTAGCTTGTTGAGCAGTGGCTTTGGATCGAATGTTTCCAAATGGCTCGGTCCACCGGCCATGAACAAAAAGATCACCGACTTCGCCCGCGGCTTGAAATGTGGTTGTTTGGCTGCGAGTGCACTCTGCCCAGCGCCGCGGGCCTCTTCTTGTTTCAGCAACGACGAAAGCGCGAGGCCGCCGAAGCCACAGAAGGCATCGCGGACAAATTCGCGGCGGGTGCGTGTTGGTTTTGAATGCGGATCAGGGAACATACGCAAAGTCGTTGAGGTTGAAGAGAGCGAGGGCGAATTCTTCGAGCGTGCCGACTTGGAGAAAATCGAGTGATGTTTGCAATTCGCGCTCGGTCGGCGGCCGGCCGAGTGCGAGGTGAAATGCGCGGTTGACGATCTCGTGAGTTGCCCCAGGCTCATTTGTTCGCGGAGCGAAAGACGACAATCTTGCCGCCAACGCCTGGGCCAGTTCGTTGGACGTGTTGCCGTTGAGCAGTTCCAAGGCCTGCGGCGCGTGTGTGCTCGATTCGCGGCGGGCACAACTGGAGAGGAGCGCCGGGCCGTCGAAGGTTTCCAGGAATGGGAGCCGCAGGTTTCGTTTGGCGATGAGGTAGAGCGAGCGACGGTCGTGCTGCGAAGGATTTGCGACCTGCCATTGCGCCGGCTTGTAAAGTTGATTCACTAGTTGCTCATCGACGGGCGTCATGATGCTCGGGCCGCCGACTTGCAGATTCAGGCGGCCGGAAACGGTCAGCATGGCGTCGCGCAGTTCTTCAGCCGACAGCCGGCGACGATTGAATTTCCAGAGGAGGCGATTTTCTGGATCGAGTTGTTGTTGAGTGACAAGCTTCGTTTGACTTGCCTGGCGGTAGGTTTGCGAAAGCACGATCGTGCGATGAATCTGCTTGGCTTCGAAGCCGCGTTCGCGAAACGTCGCAGCCAGCCAATCGAGCAGCTCGGGGTGCATGGGTCGTTCGCCGCGCGTGCCGAAATCATTCGCGGTTTTGACCAATCCCAAGCCGAAGTGTCCTTGCCATAAACGATTGACGTAGACGCGCGCTACGAGCGGGTTCTGGGGATCAGCGAGCCAACGGGCCAATTCCGTTCGCGGCTGGCTCGAATCCGCTGCCAGTTCGGGAACGCTGTTGGTCACGAGCACACTCAGTGGCCGCGGCCCGACCGCTTCTAATTTGTTTTCCCAGACGCCGCGCCGCAGCACGTGAATCGGCGTGCGGTTCGACAGGTCGTTGGTCGTTGCCGGAATCGTCGCGAGGCGCGGCGGCAGCGAGTCTTCGAGGGCATCGAACTGGGCCTGCATCTTCGCCCGCTCTTCGCCGGTTTTGGTGCGGAGCACGAGCTTCAGCTTTTCCATTTCCGCTTTGATGCGTTTGTTTTCTGCTTCCCAGGCTTGTTGCTCGGCGGCCGAAGCCAGCGACACGTTGTGTTCCTGCGTCGCCGCAAAATACGCCTGCAGGCGGTAATAGTCCCGCTGCGAAATCGGTTCGAGTTTGTGGTTATGGCAGCGAGCGCACCCGACGGATAAGCCGAGAAACGCAGCGCCGATGATGTCGGTTCGTTCGGTGAGAACCTCATTGCGACTGAGGGCGATCTCGGGGTTGCCCGCATTGCGCCGCACGGGACCGAGGCGATGAAAAATCGACGCCGTCAGCGCTTCGTGATCCTGCGGTGAGATTTCGTCGCCGGCGATCTGCTCGGCGATGAACTGATCGAAGGGCTTGTCGCGATTGAACGCGCGGGCCACGTAATCGCGAAACCGCCAGGCGTCCGGCAAGTGGCGATCGTATTCATAACCTTCGCTCTCCGCGTAACGAACGACATCGAGCCAATGCTGTGCCCAGCGTTCGCCGAATTGTGGCCGCGAGAGGAGGTCGTCAACGAGCCGTTCGTAGGCATCGGGGGCCGCATCTTTTTCAAAGGACACGATTGCTTCGGGCGAAGGCGGCAGGCCGAGAAGATCGAAGTACAGGCGACGAATCAGTTCGCGGTGCGACGCTGGTGGAGCAGATTCCCAATTCGCCTGGTCGAGCTTCTCGCGAACGAAGGCATCGATTGGATTGCTGCCAAAAACTTCGACGGCTGGCAAAGCCGGTTTGCAAATGGGTTGAAAAGCCCAGTGCTGCCGCGCAGCAGCGGGCCAAGTTTCGGCGACTTCGGCCGGTGCGTCGCGCGGGTCCGGCGCACCGAGTTCGATCCAGCGAACAAAATGCGCGATGGTGGCGGCCGGCAACGCGGGTTGCTTCGGCGGCATTTCGAGCCCTTCGTGCCGCAGGGCTTGCACGAGCAAGCTTTCCCTGGGCTTGCCGGGAACAACGGCGGGGCCACTGTCGCCGCCGCGGCGGGCGCCTTCGCGATGATCGAGTCGCAAGCCACCTTCGAGGGGCTGAGACATTGCGCTATGGCACCCGTAGCAATGTTTGGCCAGGGCGGGTTCGATTTGCTCTCGGAAGAGTTGCAGGCCAGCCGCACTATCGCCTTCCGCGGCGCGCGAAAGTGACGCCAAGAGAATGACGAGCAACAGAGCCAGGCGGTGCGAGTTCATAGCTCTGTAGCTTATCCCATGCCGGTGACTCTGCAAACTTTGGCGAGAAACGGTTGCGCAGCGAACGATTTCGCGACCTAAGCTGTCCACACGTTCGGTTCCAATCCGGGGTGAATCTATTCACTTGAGATGGGAGCAAAGTCCATGAGCACGACAGCCACGAGTCAGCGGGATCCGAATCGAATCGACGACCTGCGCAGCCAACTGGAGCAATTGCCGAGTGAGCGCGACTGGGCCGTGTATCGAGCAGTGCACATCGAACAGTGGACGACGCGCGAGGTCGCGGCGGAGTTGGGAATTTCGCAAACGCGCGTTTGTCAAATCGTGCAACGGACGGCTGCATTTGTCGCGCAGGCCGTTCTGGTGCTGTCGAAGGAAGAGGAGCCTCGGCAGTTGGCGGCTGGCAAACAACTCGCCGCGGATCGGATCGATTTTTTGTACGGCGAGGCGGTGCGTTGTTTTCGCTTGTCGCAGGAGCGAGGCAAATCGGATTGCTCTCAGGGTCGCGTTCAGCATGGTGAAGTCCGTTATTTGCAGACCGCAGCGAAGCTGGCCATCCTGGCGAGCACGTTGCCGCCGCCGCGGTCGTCGTGGCAGACCGAGATTGCCGAACAACCGACGGCGAGCAACCAGGTGAAAGAGACCTGTTCAGCACCCCCGGTTGAACAGCCCGAAGCGGCTCCTCCCAACGAGGCTGCGAAGTCTGCAACTGCCGCAGCGATGGTGGGTTGCGTCGAGCAATCGCGGGGAAATGTGCGGGCGGAACGAGCGAATGCGCGCCCTGTTCAGAAGCAGAATTCAACGGCATTGACGCCGCGACAGGCGCAGCGGCGTGAAGCGTTTTTTCAAACCGGTTAGTGTACTGACGTTGCAACGCTCGCCTTGCCTCGTGCGGTATATTGGAGAGTTCATTTGCGGGACTCCCTTGCTGACGCGATGGGCTGCCTTAACAGACGGACTACCTGAGAAGAATTGTCATGACCGAAACCTTACTCCGCATTACCGGCGATGTCGCCAGGCCGCGGAAACTGACCTTTGCGGATCTCGCGGCGATCGACTCGCAATTTCAAATCGCCGATGTCAGTTCGCTCGCCGGCGGACGTAAAGGGACCGCGGTCACGCTGGCGGGATTGTTGCAGGTGGCGGGAGCCAACGCGTCGGCGAAGTATCTCGGCTTGCATGCAGCGGCGGATAATTTTCACGCAAGCATTCCGCTCGCGGGGGTGCTGGAGAAGGCGTTTCTGATTTACTCGCTCGACGGCCAGCCGTTGTCGGCGAAGGCCGGCGGGCCGTGCCGGTTTTTTGTTCCCGATCATCTGGCCTGTCGTTCGGCCGAGATCGATGAGTGTGCGAATGTGAAGTTTGTCGACACACTCGAACTCACCGCGACCAAGGGGCACGACAATCGTCCGCACGACGACGCTGCTCATGCCGCTTTGCACGCCAGTGAAACGCCGCATGAGCACTGAGTTGTCTTCGCGGCAACCGCCAAGGGCGTTGTTGTTTGACTTTGATTTCACCCTGGCCGAGTCATCGGCCGGCGCCATTGAATGCGTGAACCACGCGCTCGGGCAACTGGGATTGCCCGCGGCGGAAAAAGAGGCGATTCGCCGCTGCGTGGCCTATCCACTCCCCGAAGTGCTGGCCCGGTTAACGGGGATCGAAGATCCACAGATCGCGGAGTTGTTTGCGCATCATTTCATCCGCCGGGCGGACGAAGTGATGGCGCCGCTGACGACGCTTTTTCCCGGCATCGTCGCGACGCTCTCTCAGTTGCGAGCGAACGGTTACTTGCTGGGCATTGTCAGCACAAAGTATCGCTATCGGATCGAGACGATCCTCGCGCATCACGACGCCCATGGATTGGTCGACGTGATCATCGGCGGCGAGGACGTGCGGGCTCACAAACCAGCGCCGGAGCCCCTGCTGCGAGCACTCCTGAAGTTGCAAGTGACCGCCGAGCAAACGCTGTATTGCGGCGATCATCCGGTCGACGGCCAGGCGGCGGAAGCGGCGGAAGTTCCCTTCGTCGCCGTACTAAGTGGCACTTCGCAGGCCGTGGAGTTTGATGATCTGCCCCGTATCGCGATGGTAAAAAGCGTGCGGGAAATTCCCGCGTTGCTCTCGGAGATGCAGGAAGCTTCTGTGTAGAATGGATGCGGCCTCGCTTGGTCTGTTCGTTCCCCCTGCCAGTTCCCGCCTATGAACGAGCCACTCTCAACTCGCTCTTCCGTATTGCGTCGCGCGTTCACACTCGTCGAACTGCTCGTGGTGATTGCGATTATCGGCGTGCTCGTCGCGCTTCTCTTGCCGGCAGTGCAAGCCGCTCGTGAAGCTGCGCGGCGAACGCAGTGCAGCAACAATCTGAAACAGATTGGCCTGGCTTTGCACAACTATGAATCGTCGTACAAGGTGTTTCCGCCCGGCGGCCTGGTGAGTCGCAACGGCGGCTATGGCCATTCGTGGTGGGTTCGCATTCTGCCCTATGCCGAAGAAACGGCGACGTACGACAAGTTCGATCAGAACGGCAATGCGAATGGCTACACGGGCTGGGTCGGTGGCGCTTCGTATGGCGGCAATGCTTACAACCGTGATCTGCTAAGGAAGAAGTTTTTCAGATTCATGTACTGCCCATCGAGCAACCTGCCAAAGTTTGTGCTCGACAATGCGGTGCACGAATTCGGTCAAACGGCCAGTCCGACTTATACGGGCATCAGTGGCGCTACGAATCACGACTCGGCGACCAACAAGTCATCGCTGGGCGGCGCCGATGGACGCATCTGCGGCGGCGGCGTGCTCAACATGCACACGCCGACCAAAGGGGGTGACATCACGGATGGCTTGTCGAACACAATCGCCGTCGGTGAGCAATCGGACTGGTGCAAGGACTCGACCAATCCCAAGGTCGATTGCCGCAGCGATTGTGGACACGGCTTTTGCATGGGGCCTGGAAACGACGGTTGGCAGCGGCAGTTCAACACGACGTGCGTCATTCATCGGTTGAATGAAAAGTCGGCGCTCGCGACCGGAGTGCCGGGGAACTGCGGACCCAATCGGGCGATTCAATCCGCCCACAGCAGCGGCGCGATGGTGCTCTTTGCCGATGGCAATGTGCGGTTCCTGCGCGAGAACATCGACACCACGACGGTGCTCTACAACCTGGCCAATCGCGACGACGGCCGCACCGATTTGAGATACGACTGATTGAAATAACACTGATTGCAATAATACTGTGCCATGCACTACGAAAAACTCCGGCGTGAAATGACGCTCGGTGAGATGTTCGCGCTGACCCTGATTTATGCGACCGGGGTGACGGGCGCTTTGCTGCAACTGGGCTGCAACCGCGGCGAGATTCTCGCGCCGGTGACGGGCGTCGTGACGCTCGAAGGCGAACCGATTCCGCGGGCGACCGTCATATTTCACAACGATCAAAAAGGCGTGCACATGCAGGCCGAGGCCGATAACAACGGCCGGTATGTGGTGCGGATGGCCAACGGCGACGGCTTGCCGCTGGGCGATTACAAAGTTTGCGTTTGCCCGCCGATTCAAGATCATCCGCTCGGGCCGATCAAAGCGCCGCCGCCGAATGTCGATCCGTATGCCGACACCATTCCGCGGAAGTATCGCGACGTGAAGACGAGCGCACTCACGCTGACCGTGAGCGAACAAACGCCCGCGTTCGATATCGAGATGAAGCGGAATTAGGTGGCGGCAGCGAACTCTTCTACCATGCTGATGCGCTGGCCGTCGTGCATCGAAATTTGGTTGCCGCCCAGATTGGCAGCGGTGTTCTGCGCCGATTGGGCTCGCAGGATGAGTTTGGCCGGATCGTCACCGACGACGGCTTCGCAGACGCCGATGCTGAGCGTGAGTGGCGTGGGTTGGCCGCCCCGTTTCGGCCGGGCTGATTGCAGCGAGTTCTTCAGTCGCTGGGCAACTTCGACCGCTAATTGCAAATTGGCGCCATGCACGGCAATCGCAAAGGAATCGTTATCAAAGCGGGCGGCATGATCCATCGTCCGCAACACGCCACGCATCGCCAGGCTCACCGTCCGTAGCGCCAAGGTTTGGCCGTCATCGCCGTCGATCGAGTACCATTCGCCCATGCGGTCGATTTGTACCATGACGATGCTCAAGGGTTGACCTTCACGCTGCAGTACGGCGAGGCGGCGCGCCAAATCCTCACGCAAGGAATCGCGCGTGCTTAGGCCCGTTGTGGTGTCGATGAGCGCGGCAGCCGCTGGCACATTGGCTTTGATTTCTGGAACCGCGGGCGTGGCAGCTGCGGCAGACACAAATGGTTGGAACGATTCGCCGTCGTGCTGATGGCCGCAGTTTCGACCGGCTCGCTTGCTGGCATAAAGGGCTTCATCGGCACGCTCGAGCACGGTCTCCATCGTATCGCGAGCTGCGAACTCAGCCAGACCGGCGCTGGCCTGCACATTCAAGTTTTTGCCGTCAAACTCGATGGCCTGCGCGCCGATCGCGACACGACAGCGTTCGGCTAGTTGGATGACATCGGCGGCGTGCAGCTTGGGAAAGATCACCGCGAACTCTTCACCGCCGTAGCGGCAAACCAGCCCCGTGCTTCCCGCTGCCTGGCGGAGAGCGGCGGCCACATGCCGCAGCACTTCATCGCCGGCTTTGTGGCCATGGGTATCGTTGAACTTCTTGAAGTGATCGACGTCGATCATCATCACGCAACTGGGCTCGCGCTCCAGCCGCATCGCGGTCAGACAGCGTTGCATTTCTTCGTCAAACGCACGGCGGTTGGCGATTCCGGTGAGGGCATCGGTGCGAGCTTCGTTGACGTGCGATTCGATCAAACGGGCCTGGCTCTCGAGCTTGGTATGGGCAGTATCGAGCTGTTGCTGCATCCAGGCATTGGCTTCGACGAGCCGATTGATCGCATCGGTCACGGCATTCAAATCCGGCTGCTCGCCGGTTGTCAGCTGCGCATTGATCGCTTGCACGCGCAGATTGTGTTCGTCGACCTGCGTGGCCACTTTCGTCGTCAGGCCATGCACCTGATTGAGCAGATCCTTAGCTGCCTGACGATTGTTCTGTGCTTCTTGTTCGAGCGTATCTTTGTTGGAGGCCGCATTCGCAGGCGACTCACTCTTCTTCGTTTCGCGTGCCTGACGAAAACACCAGCCGGCAGCGGCACCGGCAGAGGCAGCGGTAACAGCAATGGCAGATTCAAGCAGCATGGTCTTGGCAGTCTATTGGGGGCAGTGAACAGAACTTGTCACCCTCTTCCGCGGGAAGAACGGCTGCAGAAACGTAGATTGCCGCGGTGCGGTGTCAAAAGGCTCACTAAGGACTTTGCTTAGAGGCGAATTTATCGCAGCACGCTGGGGGCGATTGGCGCGGTTATGACGGCCGATGTGCAAAATTGCCTGGAAAAATCGTCGCGACGATTCTTACTTTTCGATTTCCGGTATCGGCCGAAAGTCGAACCATTGGTCGGCGGGAATCTGTCCTGGGCCTGGTGTGACGACGAGTGAGAACGCGTAAATCGAGGCCATCCAAATGTTCGACTCGCGCGAAATCTTTCCGCCGTCGGCCGAAAGTTCGTAGCCGATGAGATACCAGGGTTCGGCGCTACGATGCTGCTCATCTTGCGGCGAACCTTTGTAAAGAAACGCCTTGCCTGTGAGCTTGCCCGTGGCTGGAATGGTCTCCAGAGGAAACAGCACACTCCAGCGTTCGCCCGGAAGATCGGTGCGAAGCTGGAAAAAAGGAATGCTTTTCGCTGTGGCCATCTGCTCGGGCTGCACCGATGTCAGCCCCGCATTTTCCATGATCTCCGGCGCAAACAGCGTGGGATTGGAGTGGGCCGCGCGCTCGATGGCAAACAGCAAATGAGGCTGATCGGGCACGGGATCGCCCCACGCGAGTCGGCCACCTTCGGCGTCGGTGAGATAAACTTCAAACTTTGCAGTTCGATAAAAGCCGCCGTTGAAAAGTTCAGGCGAACGCTCGTCGTTGCCGCGATAGTATTCGCCTCCCAGCCGCGGCGGATGCATCGGCCGCTGGGGTTCTTGTTTCGGTTGATCCCCGGCAAGCGGCGAACCACCTTTCGCGTGTAACGCACGGCGAGCTTGCTGCAGGTCATCCCTTTGCTCACGACAAAGTTGCACCACGACGAAAACGACAATCCCCAGCAACAACACGAGGTACCAGGCACGTGATAGCCGCGCTAGTTGCTTTTGAACCGCGCGCGCGGCTTTGCCTTCTGCCATCCGCGCTTCCTGCCGCGCCCGCTTGGCCCGCTCGACAACGATGATGCTGATCAGCACGGACATCAATAGAAAATAGGCCGGCAAATAGCGGCTGGTTGTCGTATACGCGAGGCGATCGAGCCATAGCTCCGTTAGAGGTTGCTGGTGGGCGACGGGTTCGACTTCTGGGGAATCCGGCCATGCCGCCCCCTGCAAAATCCACCGCTCGAGCAATTCGATTTGAGCAGTTGCCAGCGGTGGAGCTTCGCGGGGCATACGTTCTGCGGCGACGGTCGATCGCACGCGGCGGAGCAACTCGTTGTGATTGCGATTCAGCTCCAACAGATTCTTGCCCGATCCGCCACCCCGTTCCGCAAACTTCCGCTGGTCCAACCGCAGGCCGCCTGCAGCCCGTTTTTCGCTGTGACACTTCCAGCAGTGCTCGGCGAGGATTGGTTTGATGTCGCGCTTGAAGTCGGCGGCAGATTGCGCGCCGGCACCGGCCGGAAAGATTCCAACGGTGCTCAGGGTAACAAGCCCCCCAAGAATCATTGTCGCTAAATTCTGCCGAAACACGCGTGACAATCCTGTTCTGCTCGTAAACCGGGCGACCTGTGATAGTCGGAAGACTACAATAGTTTTGACAGCCACAGATCTTACACCTCTTCAGGCGCTGAGAACTGTCGCGGCTGGCGCCATCCGTTTTGTTGGTTCCACTCGATGTTCCAGTTTCCCACATCTCGCGACCAATTGCTTGCTCGGCGTGAGTGGCTGCTGCGCGGTGGTGTCGGACTGGGTTGCGCGGCGCTCGCCACGCTCATGCGCGATTCCCGCGGAACGCTGGACGCTGCGGAATCGACACCGAACCCTGTCACGAAGTCGCGGCCGCATTTTTCGCCGCGGGCCAAGCGAGTCATTTTTCTTTGCCAGTCGGGCGGGCCTTCGCAACTCGATTTGTTTGATCCCAAGCCCGTGCTCAGCGAGCGACATGGCGAAGAGTTACCCGATTCGATTCGCCAGGGTCAGCGGCTGACGACGATGACTTCGCAGCAAACCACGTTGCCGATTCAGAAGTCGCCGTTCCGCTTTGCGAAGCATGGCAACTGCGGAATGGAGTTCAGCGAGTTGCTGCCGCACACCGCCAAACTTGCAGACGACTTATGCTTGATTCGCTCGCTCCATACCGACGCGATCAATCACGACCCGGGTCTCACGCTGCTACAAACCGGCAGTCCATTGCCGGGCCGCGCGAGCATTGGCTCGTGGCTCAGTTATGGTCTGGGAAATGAGAACAAGAATCTGCCCGCATTCGTCGTACTGATCAGCGGCGGCGAGGTTGGCGATCAACCGTTGTACGGCCGATTGTGGGGCGCGGGCTTTTTGCCCTCGCAACATCAGGGTGTGCGACTCAGCCCGACCGGCGATTTGATTCCTTATTTATCGAATCCGCCGGGCATTGATGCAGCGACGCGTCGGCGCACGCTGGACACGCTCGCCGCGATGAATCGTCTCGCCCAGGCAAAGCATGGCGATGCCGAAACACTCGCGCGGCTGCAGCAATACGAACTTTCGGCCGGTCTGCAAACGGCGGCGCCGGAACTCGCGGACCTTTCGCACGAGACTGCTGCAACTTTCGCTGCTTACGGCCCCGCAGTGCAACAACCCGGTTCCTATGCCCGCAATTGCTTACTCGCCCGCAGGTTAGTCGAACGCGGCGTGCGGTTTGTGCAGCTTTATCATCGCGACTGGGATCATCATCTGCGCGTGGTCGAAGGTTTGAAGAAGCAAACCGCGGCCACGGATCAACCCACTGCAGCCCTCGTGCGCGACTTGAAGCAACGAGGACTGCTCGAAGACACGCTCGTGATCTGGGGCGGCGAGTTCGGCCGCGCGGCGTATTGTCAGGGGACACTGGATTCGCCTACGTACGGTCGCGATCATCATCCGCGCTGCTTTGCCATGTGGCTGGCCGGTGGCGGTGTGCGGCCCGGTTATGTGCACGGCGAAACAGACGATTTCTCCTACAACGTCGTCCGCCAGCCGATGCATATTCACGATCTGCAAGCCACGCTGCTGCATTTGCTCGGCATTGACCACCTGCGGCTTACCTTTCGCTCGCAAGGTCATGATTTCCGCCTGACCGATGTCGCCGGGAATGTCGTTCGTGAAGTGATCGCCTAACGTGGCGTTTCTTTTGTCCGTCGCCCAAAAGAGTGGCGAATTTGACCCCTCGTGACTGTTCAGGCTATAAGTTACGGTTCCAATAACTCTAGCGGAACACTAGCTTATGCCTCCTTTCCGGCACAAACGTTTCAGGAAACTGGTGCGCGCTGACAGAAGACGTCACCGCAAGTTGCGAGCGGAATGTCTGGAACCGCGCTTAGCGCTCGCTGCTGAAGTGGAACCGAATGAAAACCTCGCGCAAGCGACGGTGTTTGGCACCGCGGATGAAATCCTGACGGGCCGGCTGTCTAACCTCGGCGACCGTGACTATTTCCAGGTGGTCCTCGCGCAAGGTGAGCGACTGTACGCGACCTACGACACAGTGGGAACGTTCGACCCCGAAATTATCGGCGGGCTCGAATTGCTCGACGATGCAGGACGAGTGCTCTCGACGAAGGTGACTGACACCGGCGCCGATATGATTGCGCCGAAAGCCGGGACGTATTACGTGCGCACTTCGCCGCGCAACGACTATGGTGAGTTTACCGGCACGTATGCCATCGGCACGACTGTTGATTCTTTTGTCGGTTCGATTGAAGCGGAACCAAACGATACGACCGGCACAGCGAATTCCATTACGCAGAACACCAACTTTCGCGGCTCGCTTTCGAGCGTCAGCGATCTGGATTATTTCACCTTCTCCGGATTCGCTGGGGATGTTCTGTCGATTGATTTTGCCAATGTGCCAGGCGACGCCCCGACGGTGATTGTCTATCGCCCCGATGGCTCGGAATTGGCACGGAACGATGTCGGCCTGGGTGTGCAAACGTCGCTGTCCGTCAGTGGTACGTACCGCTATGCAATTTCTGCGGTGCATAGCACCGGCACGTTTACGGGGCAGTATGTCGGCCGCATGAATCTCGTCAATGCGCCCGTCAGCATTACGGCGACGACGAGCTTCGACACGGCAGTGCCCATCACTTTAGGTTCGTTGTCGGTGCCCGTTGTCGGAACACTCACCGATCTCAACGTGGCGCGGTATCTGTACTTTGATGTAACGACGCTGAATTCATCGTTCGTATCGATCGACAGCCTACCGTACAACGTAAAGCTTTCGCTCTTCAATGAACGTGGCCAAATTCTGGACTATCGACACGGTGCGACGCTGAGCACCAGTGCCGTCGATTTTGCTTTTACTGCAGGCCGATACTACGTCTCCATCCAGGCCATATCCGAAACCGCGCTGGGGCCTTTTCAACTGCGCGTCGGAAGGTCGACCGCGCTCTCGCCGCAGCGCGATGTGCCATTGTATTTTCTCGACTTCAATGGCCAGCAAGCAACTCACCTCGGTTTGACGCAAGTCAATTCCTATCCCTTGCCGGCAACGCAGGATTTCATCGAAGGCCGCTTTGAATCCCGGTACGACAGCTGGGATGTCGACATTACGCAAACCATTCCGCCGGCCGGCACCGAACACGTAGCGCAAGGCTACACCGAATTCGGCAACACGGGCGTCGGTGGCCGCGGCGGCGGCGGTCTGGGTACGCGGCGACCGAGCGGTGATTCCTACACCGATTGTGCCACCACTTCGTGGACCACCATTGGCTACGATTGCACCAACACGATGATCCATGAGTTTGGACACGCCACCGGCCTGTTACACGCCCGCAGTGTGCAAGGGGTTATGGGGTACGACAACGACGACGAGATTTTTCCGGTTGGCTCGGGTTATCTCTTTCCCGGCACCGATTCGTATGTTCCCAGCACGTACCAAAACAACTCGCGCGATTATTTGGATTGGGTCCTGCAAGCGGGGCGGCAGATCATTGAAGCCGAACCGAACGATGCCGTCGCTGCAGCCGTTGGCTTGGATTCCTATCTCAACGAGATGCGGATCGACTTCAGTAACGGTGCGTCTGCTTCGACAGGGACGGGCACTCGGCCAACCGATCTGCGGGTCGCGAATCTCAATTCGGATGCCTGGCCCGATTTGGTCGTTGCGAATTACATTGCCAACACGCTTACCGTTCACCTGGGCACCGGCGTGGGAACCTTTGCCACAGCGGTGAGCTACTCACCTGGCTTTACGGTGGATTGGTTCGAAACCGTGCTGGCGATTGGCGATCTCAACAGCGACAGTCGCGATGATGTGCTGATCGTGGGAGAAG
Source organism: uncultured Pirellulaceae bacterium (assembly GCA_964394305.1). Taxonomy (GTDB): domain Bacteria; phylum Planctomycetota; class Planctomycetia; order Pirellulales; family Pirellulaceae; genus Anatilimnocola. The sequence continues at coordinate 29,562 of CAYMWL010000063.1, read as the reverse complement.
GCTCTTCCAACAATGTGGCCGTCTATCTGGCCAATGCGAACGGCACACTCGCCACGCCGACGTATGTAACGGCCGGAACTTTTCCGGGACGGATCGTGCTTGCCGACCTGAACAATGACACGAGGCTCGATTTGATCACCGGCGGCAGCAGCCAGGTGGGAGTCCACCTCGGCAACGGCAACGGCACTTTTCAACCTCGCGCAACTTACAACACGGGCGGTTCGGGCGGGCGCGATCTGCTAATTGCCAACGTGAACGGCGATGCGCACCTGGATGTCATCACGGCCAACTACAGCGGCAACAACGTCAGCATTCTCCGCGGCAACGGCAACGGCACATTTCAGACTCAGGTCAGTTACGCAGTTGGCACCAGTCCCATGGCGGTGCTGCTGAAAGAACTGACGGGCGACAGTAACCTGGATTTGCTCACCATCAACTACTCGAGCCAGACTTTTTCGATCATTCCCGGAACAGGCGGCGGAAATTTCGGCGCCGCGATGTCGCAGCCCGGCGTGCCGAACATGTACTCGCTGAAAAGCGCTGATTTGAATCTCGATGGCAAAGATGAATTCATTGTTTCGACGCAAAATGGTGTCCGCTTCTTTAACCAAAACACTAGCGGAACGCTGATCGAGTATTACGCACTCCAAAATACGACGAATACCAATGTGGCGCTAGCCGACCTGAATGCCGACGGCAAAGACGATCTACTCTGGGCAAATTATTGGAATAACCGCGTCGATTTGCTCCTGAGCAAACCCAACGATGTCCGCAATGATCGTGCAGTCGTCTTTGGGCGCATCGATACGCCTGTCGATGTCGATCGCTACTCCTTCACGGCCGCCGCGGGGCAACGCTTCGCCATTGATATCGAAGCGGCAGAGTTTCAGTATCCGCTTGATGCCGTCCTCTCGATCTTCGATAGCAACGGCAGTCTCGTTGTGCAGAATGACGACGCGCTCGATCGTGATACGGGTATTCCCAGCGTCGATCCGTATCTGCTGCACACGTTTGCTACGGCGGGAACCTATCAAGTGCGGGTTGCGAGCAAGCTAAACACGAGCGGCAACTATCGCTTGAAGCTGACGCCTGCGGAAGCCATTGATGATGACGGGCCAAAAGTCATCGGCACGTGGTCGCCCGCTAATGCAGCGGGTAAATCCCGGCGGCAGATCCTTTTTTACCTCAATGACCAACTTGATCCCGCCACGCTCACGGCAGCGAACGTCGTTGTGCAAGGGAGCACTACAGGTGTTCGTTCAGGCACCAGTTTATTCGATCCATTAGAGTCCGTTCTGATTTGGACTGCAGATGCTAATTTGCCGATCGACACCTACACGGTCACGCTGGCCGGCGGCGCGAATGGCATCACTGACTTGAAGGGAAATCTGCTCGATGGCGAGACCGATGGCAGCTTTGCCTTTCCGGAAGTATCTGGCAACGACGCTCCGGGGGGAACGTTCACGTTCAACTTCTCCGTAAGCACCAACGACGCAACGGCAGCCACCATCACTGCCAGCTATTCGCGCGGCGTTTACAATCGCGGCCGCTTCGTGCTCAGCGGCAACGATGAGCTTTCGCTGGAGCAAGTTGCCGGTGCGCAACTCACCGCCCGCGGCGCCGGCCCCGATGCCACGTTCAATACCGCCGATGATCGCATTCTGCCGCTCGATGTGCTGCAAGACAGCATGAACCATCGCAATGCAGTTTACGCCTACACCCGCGGCATTCCCGATCCCGACCGATACCGCCTGGAAGGCGTCATTCGCGACGCTGCCGGTCTTACCATTAACCTGAACCACGAAGTAAACGTCGCCGCAGAGGTTCCCGAATCGGCCCTGTTCACCTCGGCCGCGCTCACGCAAACCGGCCTCGTCGGCAGCTATGTAAATTCCAGCTTGCGCAGTTATTCCACACAGGACGACTGGCGAACATCGCAGACAATCGTCGGGACGCGCACTGATCCCACCATCGATTTCGCGTCGGGAGACTTTGGCCTGCGGGCCGAAGTCGGTGTGACGGGTGGCACTGATACTAACTGGGACAATTTCTCCACGCAGTGGGATGGTTACTTGCAAGTTCCCGCGGCCGGAACTCGCCTCCTGCTGCGCAGCAATCACGGCAGTCGGATGTGGATCGATCTTAATAACGATGGCATCTTCAATTCTTCCGGGCCGGAGTTCGTGAGCAATTTTTGGGGCTCGACCGGATCGACCACCGGAACTCTCTCGACGGCAATTGCCGCTGCGGGGGCCTATCGCGTCCGCATTCAATTCGAACATCAAACCGGCAGCAGCCAACAAATGTTTCTGGAATGGCTCACGCCGGACCTCGCGGGGCGCACGGAAGGGATTGGGCATGGACCGAGTGTCGTCGACAGCAGCGTTCAACCCGGCTCCGCAAAGACAGCGGCGGGCCTTGATTCGATCAGTGTTCGGTTCAGCGGTGCAATTAACCCTGCGACGTTGACAACGACCAATTTCCGAGTCCGCTACTCACCGGATGGCCGCTTTTACAACGGCAACGATTCGTATTTAACCGAGAGTGATGGCCTGATCGCCTGGAATGCGGCCGAACATCGCGCGACTTTTCAGTCGTCACAGCCCTTGGCGATTGGGCATTACACGCTGGAATTGAATGGCGATGTGGGCGGCATTGCTGACAACGCGGGGAACTTGCTGGATGGCGAATACCTCGATTCGTACATCGCTGGGAATACACTCCCCATGCAATGGCAGGACAGTCCATCTGGCGATGGCACGGCCGGTGGAGATTACGTCGCCGCCTTTTCGATTACCAATTTCACCGCCGCGGTGACCAGCACCGCCAGCGTGCTCGAAGACTCGCCAGCAGTGCTGACTTTCGACTTTACTCGCAGCGGTGATGTGTCAACGGCGGAAACGGTGAATTTCGCGGTCGGTGGCACGGCGACTTTCAGCAGTGACTATACGCAGACCGGCGCGACGACATTTTCCTCAACCACTGGAACTGTCGCTTTTGCCGCTGGGGCGACGACGGCCACGGTGACGATCCATGTTACCGATGACATACTCTTTGAAGCCGATGAAACAGTCATTCTGACGGTAACTTCCGGCAGTACGTATTTGGTGGGCACGCCAACTTCGGCGACGAGCACGATTTTGAACGACGACTCATCCGCGTTTCTCGCTTCGAGTTTTGGACCAACATCGACTGGCGTGGTGGTGAACTTCAATCGCGCGCTGAATCCGGCGCAGCTGAATCTGTACGACATTCAGGGCGATCCCTATGGAGCAGCCGATCTGACGTTGGTTGGCGCGACGAACGGCAACGTACGCGGTTCGCTCGTCGTGGATCCCAACCTGCAGAAAGTGACGTTTGTCGCGACCGCCGGACGCTTGCTGCCGGATACGTACACGCTCACGTTGCGCGGCGCCGGCAATGGGTTTCAAGATGCGGGCGGCATGGTGCTCGATGGCGATGTGAATGGCGCCGCCGGGGGCGACTATGTGCAGACGTTTGTTGTGAACACGCCGGCTGCGAATGCGGTGACCGTAAGCCTTGACAATTTCGCGCGTGGTCCGCAGCAAAGTGTGAATTTGCCGGTTCATGGGACTACAGGTATTCCGCTTTCGTTCAGCAACGCGGCAGCCATTACTACGGCATCGTTCGATCTGCTCTATGACACTACTTTGCTGACCATCACGGGAGCTAGTGTTCCGCCTGCGTTGGTGGGTGCTAACGTTTCCCTCGACACCAGCACGCCCGGCGTCGCGAAGATTACCTTTAACTCGCCGACTCCGCTCGCGGCTGGGACGACGCCGTTTGTCAATCTGCAAGCGACCGTGCCGAACAACGCTCCGTATCGAACCAAGCAGGTACTCGACCTCGCGAACATCAGCCTCAATGCCGGCGGCATTCCCGCCCTCGATGACGATGCTGTGCATGTCGTAGCGTTCTTTGCCGATGTGACCGGCAACGGCACCTACAGCGCGCAGGATGCGTCCTTGATCGCGAGAATTGGTGTGGGCATCGGCACGGGGTTCGAGGACTACGCCTTACTCGACCCGACGATTGTCGGCGACATCACGGGGAACGGCGCATTTTCCGCGCTCGACACTTCGCTCATGTTGCAAGCGTCGGTCGGCGTCCTCATCGCCGAGATCCCCACGCCGCTGCCGACCGTTTCGCTCACGCAAGGCGGGCCCGATCCGAAACTGAGCATTCCGCAAAACCTGTTCGCGACAGCCGGGGGATCACTTGCGATTCCAGTCGATATCGATAGCATCGTGAACCTCACCGGCAACGGACTGACCTCGGCCGATTTGGTCATCTACTACGATCCGATGGTACTTGAGGTGACCTCCGCGACACTGGGACGACTGATCGCGCAGCGCGGCTGGCTGATCTCGTCGCGAATCGACCCGCTCGCCGGCCGCATCGACATTTCGCTCGCAGGCACGCGGCCGCTCGAAGGGGAGTTCATCGGCGAGTTGGTCCAGTTGCACGCAACAGTGAAGGAGGATGCACCCGCGGGAGCGTCGGCTATCAATCTCGCGGCAACGTCTCGCAGCCGCACGACGCAACTCAACGAAGGCTTTTTGACCCTCATTCCCGCGCCCACCGATGCGGCCAACGACTCGATCGATGGCCGCGTGACGATCACGCGAACCTCATCCATCACACCTCGTCCCGCCGTCCGGCAAGTCAACAATCATTTGATCATTTCCGGTACAGCCGGGAATGACCATCTCATCGTTGCTCCTTATGGCAATGCTGTTCGCGTGCGCAGGAATCACGAACTGCTTGGTGATTTTGTCGTGATAGGCGGCATCGCCATCGATGGCCTGTCGGGCAGCGATCGGATCAGCGTGATTGGTCTGAACCAACCGACGCTCATTCATTTCAGCGATGCCGTGGCGAATGATGTCGTGTTTGGTTCCGAGAATGCGACTGTCGTTGAACCAAATGATGGAAGCTCCGCCGCGGCGAACCTCGGCGCCTTGCAACTTACGGTGAAAGATCTGGCGCTGCTCCAACTGCTAACGGAACTCGATGACAACGCAGCGGGAAGTCAGCCCGCTGCGTCTCGATTCCGCCGTCGTTGATTTAGCTCAGGGCCTGTCGCGCTTGCGCAACGACATCGCGCAAGCAGCCCGGTTCAAACGGGCTGATCAAGCCAGCGCCTTTGGCGAGCGCTTGAAACGGCGCTTCGCCACCGCGACGACAGAGCGCGTTGTAATCCTGCATCGTCTTGGCAGGATCTTTTTGCGAGCGAACCCACAGCTGCAGCGCGCATGTTTGAGCCAGCGTGTAGTCGATGTAATAGAACGGATGCAAATAGATGTGCCGCTGGAACTGCCAGAAGCCGCCTTCCGAGACATGGGGCAAATCGCCGTAGTCGCGCCACGGCAAATACATCCGTTCCATCTCCTGCCACATGCCGTGGCGTTCGGCCGCCGTGGCCTCAGGCTTCGCATAAACCAAATGCTGAAAATGATCAACGGCCACGCCATACGGCAGAAACAGCAGACCTTGGGTGAGGTGAATGCGGCGGAAACGATCGCCGTCGGCGGCTCCGAAAAACTTATCCATGTGCGGCCAGGTGAGGAATTCCAGCCCCATCGAATGGATTTCGCAGGACTCATACGTCGGCCACAGATAATCGATCAGCGGTTGATTGCGGCTGAGATAGCCTTGGTATGCGTGCCCCACTTCGTGCGTAAAAACTTCGACATCGTGCTTCGTGCCGTTGAAGTTCGCAAAGATGAACGGTAAGCCGTACGAAGGGAATGAAGTACAGAACCCGCCCGGACTTTTCCCTTCGCGATTTTTCAGATCGGTGAGCCGGGCCGTCGTCATGAGGTGAAAAAAGTTATCGAGTTCGGGATCCATCGCAGCGAACATCTCGTGCGCTCGCTCGACCATCCAATCATGGTCTCCCTGCGGCTGCGGGTTTCCTTGTGGGTCGTGGATCGCATCATCCCAAAACATCAGCTTGTCGACGCCGAGGTCTTTCGCCTGTTTCTTCCGCAATTCGACTGCGAGCGGCACCACGTGCTGGCGGACTTCGTCGCGAAACCGCGCGACATCGGCCGCGTTGTAATCGACGCGTTTCATCCGCTGATAACCGAGCTCGATGAAGTTGTTAAATTTCAGCGTCGTGGCCATTTCATGCCGCAGCTTGACCATGTCGGTAAAGATTCGATCGAGTTGCGGGCGGTTCGTCGCGTACCACTGCCAACGGGCGAGCTCTGCGGCATGGCGGGTCTCGCGGTCGGGATCTTCGCGATAGCGGACAATGGCGGAATGATTCAACATCTCGCCGCGGAAGGGAATCTTGCCGGCCGCCATCACTTCGCTGTACTCGGCCTGCAGCTTGGCTTCGCGAACGAGCTGATCTTGAATCGCCGGTTCAAACGACATCACGTCAGCCGCCCACAGGGCGAACGCTTGTTCGCCAAATTTTTTGGCCAGTTCGCCGCGAAACGGACTCGCCAGCAACAGTCGCTTGATGCGGACATCCAGATCGGTCAGCTTCGGCTGCAGCTCGTCGCTGTATTCACGATCTTTTTTGAACTGCTCATTGCCGGTGTCTTGATTGAAGCGGAGCGAAACGAGCGCACCCCAAGTTTCCAGCCGGCGGCGGATTTGATCCCAGCGATTGACGACTTCGCAGCAGCCGGCAGCGTCCTTCGCAGCCGCGAAGGACTGCTCGAGTTCGGCATATTCGCGAGCCACGGCCGAATATTCCGGGGTTTCGACAAAGATTTGATCAATGGTTACAGGCATAGCATTCACATCGAGGTGCGGCGAGCGGAACTCCACAACGCACCGATTATACAATTGCTACAATGACTGCGATGCCCCGCATTGTTGCTCCCACCGACGTCGCGCTCGATCAACTTTGCGCCGAGTTGCGCGAACTATCGCCAACTCTCGATCAGCCACAGGCCTGGCCCGCGCAACAATTGCAGCTTTGTGCTGATGCGGGCGTGCACGAATGGTTTTTGCCGACCAGCGTCGGCGGCCAAGGCTGGAACGAAACCGATTTGCTGCGCGGTTATTTGAAATTGAGCGCCGCTTGTCTGACGACCGCTTTCATCCTCACGCAGCGCGTTGGCGCATGCACGCGCATTGCAGCGAGCGGCAACCCCTTTGCCGGTGAAAAAATGTTGCCGCCGTTATTGAGCGGTAAGATCTTTGCCACGGTCGGCATTTCGCATTTGACGACCAGTCGCCAGCACGTGCAGCCCGTTTTGCAGGCGAGTGAAACAGTCCAGGGTTTTGAATTGAATGGCTACTCTCCTTGGGTCACCGGCGCTGAACACGCTCAAGCGATTGTGACCGGCGCCACGCTCGCAGATGGACGACAAATCCTCGTCGCGCTGCCGACGAGCCTGGCAGGCGTACGAGTTCCGCCGGCGCCTGAACTGGTGAGCCTGACTGCGAGTCGCACGGGACCGGTGCATTGCGAAAAGGTGCAAATCGGCAAAGAATGGCTCCTTGCCGGGCCGGTCGAACATGTGATGAAACAAGGGCTGGGTGCAAAAACCGGCGGTTTGCAAACATCGACTCTCGCAGCAGGGCTCGCGACTGCTGCGCTCGACTACTTGGATCAACAAGCGCAGCAGCGGGAAATGTTCAGTGAACCAGCCGTAGCCATGCGCGAGGAGTTGAATCAACTGATCGCCGACTTGCTCGCGCTTGCCGGTGGCGAACAACTTTGCGCTGCGGATGATGCGCGTGGCCGCGCTAACAGCCTGGCGCTGCGAAGCACGCAAGCAGCGCTCGTCGCTGCGAAGGGAGCGGGCTTTGTAACGGGGCATCCGGCGGGTCGCTGGTGCCGCGAGGCCTTGTTCTTTTTGGTCTGGAGTTGTCCGCAGAGTGTGTTGACGGCGAACCTGTGCGAGTTCGCTGGGCTCAGTTAGTCGAAAGTTTGCAATCGGGAGTTTGGCCTTGTCTGAATCAACAACCCATGTCGTTTGGCATCCCCACAGCGTGACGCGCGCCGAGCGCGAAAAACTGAATGGTCATCGGGGCTGTGTGGTGTGGTTCACTGGCCTGTCAGGCTGTGGCAAAAGTACGGTAGCCAACGAAGTCGATCGGCAGTTACACCAACGCGGGCTGCGGAGTTTTCTGCTCGATGGCGACAACGTGCGGCATGGCTTGAACGCTGCGCCACAAATGCTCGCAGAGTATGGCGACTCCTTTGCGAAGCGCTTTGGCCTGACGTTTAGCCCCGAAGATCGGCAGGAAAACATCCGCCGCATCGGCGCGGTGACCGAATTATTCGCTTCGGCCGGCTTGATCACTCTCACCGCGTTCGTCAGTCCGTACCGACAGGATCGCGACGCCGTACGAAAGCTGGTGGAATCGCGCGGTGAACCAGGCGATTTCATCGAAGTGTTTGTCGATGCTCCGCTCGAAGTTTGCGAAGCCCGCGATCCGAAGGGCTTGTACAAAAAAGCACGGGCCGGCGAGTTGCCTAATTTCACGGGCATCAGCGATCCTTATGAAGCTCCACTCAATCCCGATTTGCACTTGCTTTCTGGCGAGAAAACACCGGATTTGCTAGCATCGGAAGTACTGGCGTACTTGCGAAAATGTGGGAAGTTTTCGTGAAAACCGGTCGCCGTTGCTTGACACTCCTCTTCCCACCTTTAGAGTAAACGGGAACGGGAAGTCGGCTTAACGCGCACCAGGCGGAGCGCGGCCGGAAAATTGGAAAGTGCTGCGCAACTTGGACGCGCAGCCACGGAGGACGATGACATGCCGATGAAAACGCTTGGGGTGCCCCCTGCATCCAACCCGGCGCCTACGCACGATGAATTGAGTCGCGCTCGGGCGGCCCTCTCTCTCAGCAGCATCTACGTGCTGCGAAAGATTCAGATCGATCTCGATGGCGATGCACTCGTCATGCGCGGCCGCGTCGATTCCTACTACCACAAGCAACTGGCCCAGGAATTGGTGAAGGCTGCCGTCGAAGGCATCGCGGTGATCAATGCCTTGCAAGTCGTCTACACGCCGAAGTGCGATTACTTCACCGAATCGCGCTAATCAAGCAAGCTGAACGATTCAACGCTGCGGGCTAATAACTGCTGCAGCAACTTCGTAAGCTCATCTGCACCGCGCGTCAGCGCGAGCTCGATTTGCAGAGCTCGCAGCGGGACTTGCCCGATTGCAGCCAGCGGCAGCTTTACCAGGTCTTTGTGCGTACAAACAACCGCTTCAATTGCCGACTGAGCGCGCAGCCAAGTTGCGAGCGATTCCACCACGGCTGGTGAATAGTCTTGATGATCGGCGAGCGCCCGGAAGGCATTCACCTTTAATCCGCAATGCGACAGCGTATGCTGAAAGCCGGCCGGATTGCCGATGCCGGCGAAGGCAGCGAGCGGTTTGCCTTGCCAGGTAGCCAACGGCGCGCTGCGCCCCGCATGATCGATGAGCGCCACTGGTTGATGAGCAAGTTCTATCCAAGCCGTTTGTGGCGCATGCTGAGTGACGAGTGAGCGAATCTCTTCACGGCGGCCCACAGAAACAGCATCGGCCCGGGAAAGCGCCACGACATGCGCGCGACGCAGATTGGCAACTGGCTCGCGCAACAAACCACGCGGCAGCAAATGTCCGTATCCAAACGGCTCAAGCGCATCGATCAGTACGACGTCTAAATCGCGGGCCAAGCGACGATGCTGAAAAGCATCATCGAGAATGATCACTTCGGTTTGGTGCGCGGCAATGGCATGCTTTGCCGCTGCGATGCGATCCGGATTTTGCAGCTGCGGCACATCAGGCAACGTCGCAGCGATCTCGCGCGCTTCATCGTTCGGGCCGCAACGCTGTCCGTAGCCTCTGCTGATGAGGGTCACGGCGATGTTCTGCTGAAGGAACCATTTCGCCAGCCAAATCACAAACGGAGTTTTGCCGGTGCCACCAACGGTCAGGTTGCCAACGCTGATCACCGGCACGTTTACGCGAGTGATCGGCAAGCTGCCGGTGTCATAGCGGCGATTTTTGCGCGCGACGACCGCACCATAAACCGGCTCTGCCGCGGCGAGCAACATTCGCAGAGCAGCGGGCAACAAACCCTGCCGCTGCCCACTGACGATTTCGCGAAACGTCTCGGCAGAAAAGATCGCCATCGCGAGTGCAACTACTTCACGAGTTTGATTACTTGACGATGCCGAGCAATTCCACTTCAAATTTCAGCATGGTGCCCGGCGGAATCGCCTGGTTGCCGTCATCACCGTACGCCAGGTCGCTCGGGATATAGAGTTCCCATTTGTCGCCGACCTTCATCAACTGCAGCGCTTCGGTCCAGCCAGCGATCACACCATCGACACCAAACTCAGCCGGCTCGTTGCGGGCCACGCTGCTGTCGAAAACTTTGCCGTCGAGAAACGTGCCGTGATAGTGCACGCGCACCATGTCGGTGGCTTTCGGCGTGGCGCCGGTTCCTTGCTTCACGACTTTGTATTGCAGGCCCGACTTGGTTTGCTTCACACCCTGCTTCTTGCCGTTCTCGGTGAGAAACGCTGCCGCTTCACGTTTGGCCGGTTCGGCCATTTTCGCCTTCAGTGCGGCGACGAACTTCGGCATGACGGCTTGAATTTGTTCATCGGTCATTTCGGGTTTCGATCCCGACAAGCCAGCGCGAATACCGCGGACCATGGCATCGGCATCGATCGGCGCACCGTCCGCTGCCAATTGGCGGGCGAAACGAAGGCCAATGCCGTAGCTCGCTTGTTGCTCGACCGTTGCGAGTGGCTTGGCTTCGGCGGCGCCGCCGGGTGCTTTGGGCGCTTGCGCAGTGGCAAAGGAAGAATGCAGCAGCAGGGCAATCGCCGCGATCGCGAGGGAATATCGAAAGGCAGACATGATTCTCAGATCCTACAGCAAAAACAAACAATGCACGAACCACAACGGTTCAGCATCCCCGATGATACCATAGCCCCCGCACTGCGGCAGGCGACCAACCGGTTACAACGTCGCCGCGAACCACTCTTCGATGCGTTGTTCCGCAATCGGCGGCACTGCGTGACCTTGTCGATGGTTCCATTGCCCGACAATTGCTTTCGAATCAAGCAACTGATAAACGGGCAGCGCCGCGTTGATAAACGGCCAGCCGCGATCGCCATCCGCGCTTTCACCGCCGATCAGCAAAAAACTTCGCGGCGCACAAAGCGCCAGCAACTCGTGATGGTCATGAGCAAATCCAGGCTCATCGACGCCAGCGCCCAGATACCACGGCGCATTCCAGTTCGAAAACCGAATACCGATGCCACCTTCGCTGCTCACGGTTGTTTTAATCCGCTCGTCGAAAGCTGCCAGATACAACACTTCTTTCGCGCCAAGCGAATGCCCCACAGCGCCAATCCGCTGCGGATCAACTCCGGGCAGTTGCGCCAAGATGTCGACAGCAACCAGAGAATCATAGAGCATCTTGGCCATGCCCAAACTGCCGGGGACGCGGGAAAGATACCTCGCCGTTTCCTCCTTGGCTTGGATCTTGTCATTCGTCGGCCAGAGAAAGTTGCGCGGCGAAAACACCACTCTTCCCTGTTGCGCAAACTTCAAACCAAAAGCCTTTTGCGGATCAGGACCTAAACCCGCGGGCTGCCGGATGGAATGATCGACCGTCGAATGAAAACAAACGACGCCCGGCGCTGCGGCAGACATCTTTGTCGGACGGCAAAGATACGCTTCGGTCTTCAAACCCGGCTCGATTTCATATTCCACACGTTGGCGTGTAACGCCGTCGACGCGATCTTCTTCCAACACCTGGAGCGCCGGCGGTTTCGCAGGATTCCGCTGGGCTGGCAACTTGCCTAGCAACTTCGTCCACCATGCGAGTATCTCTGCGCGACGAATTTTCCACCCCGCGGCGGTCTTGATCGGTTGGCCTTGGGCATCGACGAGCAGGCTCGGCAACTCATTGGTATCGGCCGGCAACTTTTCAGGGCGTTGTTGAATTTCCCTCAGCCACGCGGCGTCTAACTTTTTTTCTGCCGCAGACAGCGGAGAAACAAGGCCAGCGGCAGCCGCAACGGCTGATGTCAGTATGAACTCGCGCCGTTGCATGCTTGATCCTCGCTTACTTTGGTTTGTCTGCGCCCATCAGCCCCTTGCGCGGATCAACGCTCTTGAGCGCGTCCTTCGCGAGGCTGCGAATCGTTTCGTCTTCTTTCGTGTCGTTCAGCACGGCCATCAACCTGGTGGTTGCTGCCGCACCTTCTTTTTCGGTGGCTTTGATGCCTAGCAACGCGGCCTTGCGAATGTCGTAGTCCTTGTCGTCAAGCAGGCTCATCAATTTGTCGAGGCTGGCCTTTTGCACCGGCTTGATGCGACCGAGGCACTCGATAGCCTTTACACGCAGCTCTTTCTTCGGACTATCCGTTGCCGCCGTGACCGCGGGAAGTCCGGGTGGACCGAGTTTGCTGAGAACGCGACAGGCCGTCATGCGGATGGCCAGATTCTCGCCGTTGTCGGCCACGCGTTCGGCGAGCAAGGCGACGTTTTTATCTCCCTGTCGCAGAATCCACGTTTCGGTCTTGAGCATTTCATGCCCGGCGCTCGGATCGCCCGATTCGACGAGCCGTTTCACATCGGCCAAAGCTTCGGGCACGCTGGCGTATCGATTGGGATCGATCTCGACTTTGGTGGCCGGTTTGGTCGCCGATTTCTTGGGCTTCTTTTTGCCAGGATCGCTCTTGGCCACCGGCATTTCGCCGCAACCGGTGAGCAGGATCAAAGAAAGGATCCAGCACCAACACACCAAAGCGCGCATCGCCCACTCCCACAGCTGCCAACTGACCCGAAATGTTCCGGGCGGAAAGATCGTAGTGTGATGTTCGGCCGCAGCGTTCGCAAGTGTGCGAGTCGGTCGTTGTTCGAACCAATCCAGCTTTGCTATCGTATTGGCAACATGAAAGATTTGCGACGCTATCGACCCCTTGTTGTCTGCGGCTTGCTGGGCATTCTGGCACTTGCGGCTGGTTGTCCCAAACCTGCACCCGTTCCGGCGACAAATCACTCGCAGACTCCGCCGCTGCGCGTCATGGTTGTCGACGATCCGCCGTTGGCAGCCGCCGTCGCGCGCGAATGGCTGGCTCACACTGAGAGCAAAGTGGAACTGGTTGAAATCACGACCGAAAAAGCAGCGGCGGCAGCCCAGTTGCCTGTCGATGTTGTGATCTATCCGCCCGCCTTGCTCGGTCAGTTCGCAACGGCCGATTTGCTCTTGCCTCTCGCCGAAAACGCGCTGTCCGACCCAGCGTATGCTCGCGATGAAATCCTGCCAGCCTTGAAAAGTGTCGAAACAACCTGGGGCCGGCGCACGCTGGCCGTGCCGCTTGGTTCGCCGCAATTGGTCTTGTGGTATCGCCCCGACTTGCTCGCTGCACAAAATCTGCAGTCGCCGAAAACCTGGCAGGAATATGCTGCTGCGGTTGAAAAGCTTGTGAACAAACCGCAGTCGTTGCTGCCAGAGGTGGAACACTGGCAGGCCACCGCGGAACCATTGGCCACCGGTTGGGCTGCTCGGCTCTTGATCGCGCGAGCAGCCGCTTCGGCTTTGCATCGCGATCAATTGTCGCCGCTGTGGACGTTGGAAAAGATGGAACCGCTGATCGCCGGTCCTCCTTGGGTGCGGGCGCTCGAGCAATTGACCGCTGCGAATCCTCGCACGGATGGTGGGAAACAAGAACTCCTCTCCCCCATCGAGTGCTTCGAAAAGTTCCAAGCCGGTGAATGTGCTTTCGCTATCGGCTGGCCTGGCGCCACCGACAAAGCGCTTACGACGCGGTTGAAACCCGAACAAATTGGCGTCATGCAGTTGCCCGGCTCGACCGAAGTCTTTCAGCCGACAACAGCGCAGTGGGAGCCACTCACGGACAACGAGGCGCTTCAGGTGCCTTTGCTCAGCGTCAGCGGACGCGTGGCCTCGGTCACGCGGGCGAGTGCGCAGCCGCAAATAGCGACGCAATTCGTGCTGTGGCTTGGCGGCCCTGCGGTGAGTGGTCGCGTGGCAGCAGTCAGTTCGGCGACGACGGTATTTCGCACTTCGCATTTTCGCAGCGGCGGCGCCTGGCAAGTAGCTGCGGGCGTTCAAGCGCGGCTCCCCGCATATGGCGATCTCCTCTTTGCCCAGCCCGAGGCAGGCCGGCGATTTTCGCTGCCGCGAATTCCGGGTGAACATGAATACCTCGCCGCACTCGACTCCGCGGTGATCTCGGCTTGGAAAGGCGATCAACCTGCTGCCGCCGCGTTGCAAGCGGCCGCTGACGAATGGCGCGAAATCACCAAACGTCGCGGCTTGACGGTGCAGCAGCGAACACTACGCCGCAGCTTGGGGCTCGCCGACTGAGGTCGCGCTAACAGCCACCGGCGCCGGATCGACTTGCACCATCGGCACTGGCATCACAAAGTTGGTCGCCCAATCAAGCCGCATGTTTTCACAGCGATTCAAATAAAACTGCCGCGGCTCTTCGCGACTGAGACAGAGCGCCAAGAATCGATCGCCAGCCAGAAAGCGAAAAGGGCTGACGACTCGGCGAGTGAGCACCCCTTTCGAATCGCGATAATCAAACACCAGCACCAAATCATCCGCCTGTCGCATGGCACGTTGAATGAGATTTCGCATGGCGGTCTCGCTGGCTGGTGGAATGGTGAGTAAGTGGCTGGTTGCTACTCCTCTCCATTCTCGCGAAGCGGCGGACAACTCCGGTCTGCGTTCGGTTCCAATCGCGCGACTTTCAATACATCACCATCGACGTAACTTGTGGCGAGCAGCGGCGATTCGCGCGTAAGTGTCCAACAATGACCCGCCAAAACGACCCAAAACCAGCGCCAAACAAGCGATCGGCACACTTAACAGTGTTATGTTTTTGGACATCACCCAAAAGTACGGTGCGCGAGTTACGTCGATTTGATCATGCGCAAAAAAATAGCTGCCAGAGTGGCAGCGAAGGTAAATTTCGGTTCGTAGGATTCGCCAGAATCCTACGAACTGGGTGGACTAATCGAAGTGTCGAGCACTTAGGCCGAAGGCCGGCGGAAGTGTTGATAGGCCATCAGCACTTCGTAAAGGTCGCTGCTGAGGGTGATTTCTTCGTCTTGGAAATCATTCAGCCACGAGCGGTTGGACCGCACGGCGTCGACGAGGAGCGGCAGCACTTCGTCGAGAGGAACCGTAACGGAGTGGCGGGCGGCCGGTTGAGTTTCAGCGGCGATCGAGAGCACGTGTTCGGGCTCCGAGTACACCGTCTCTTCCGGTCCGTAATAGATGCGCAGGCGATTCCGTGCCATGCGGGCGTCCTTCCTTGTCTTGAATCCGTTCAGGGGGAGTTGGTGTCTGCCGTGGTCAAGTCGAAGCAGGGCCAGCATAGCAATGCTGGCATTCCACTCGACCATGCGCAATCCGTGCGCCGTCGGAGACACCACGAGCATCTATCGGCGACAACTTGTCGGATTCTTCACAATTAAAAACAAAGAAGGCAAAAAAGTGCTAGCGACCGGTAAGCTCACCCAATCAGCAAGGCGAATCGTAACCCGCTCCGTTAGCTCACAATTTCGAGCCCGCTGCTATGCAATTCGGGCTGCTTCTTTTTGCGGAAGAGCATGTAGAGCAGAACGACCAGGCCCACGCTGCCTCCGACGATGGCGATGGCGAGCAGCGGACGATAAAAGAGCCAGGCGATCGAGATCGCCAGCGAACCGACGACAAGCGTCCCGGCCAGGGCGACGAGAATCATTCCGCCGCTGACAATCGCTCCGACTCCGGGAATCCAATCCGTCAGCGCCGAGAGTGGCCCCATCAGGAACATGAAGCTGACGAAGATCGCGGCCAAGCCGCAGCCGCGAAAAATCCAAGCCCACGTCGTGTTGTCCTGGCGGGCCAGTTGGAACATTTCGGGCACGGTGTGTGTGGCCGTGCGGAACATATCGATGGGGACGCCGGCTTTGGTTTTGTGCGGCCCCAGTTGCGTGTTGTTTTGCTCGGCGACAATCGTCGTCGGCCCCGGATTCACCACGTAAATCTTGACGCGCACATCGCCGATCTGCGGATTTTTCTCATCGCTGCTGCCGGCGGGGTGAAATTTGCTATTCAATTGATCTTTCGGCGCGTTGGCAAACCACTTGGCCACCGGCAGGTAGAAGCCCCCTTCCATGGGGACTGCTTCGTTGCGGATTTCTTCGGGCAGCGCTGCGAACTCTTGGGCCGATAGATTTCTGGGCGTGCGATTGCCGGAGTGGTCGGCTCGCGCAATTTGATTGTCGGTGAGCGTGAAAACGCCCAGGGTCACTTTGTTCGCGACAAAATCCTGGCTGTGCAGCGGCATCGAGCCGGGATTGTCGTAGCCGCTCTTATGAAAACTCTGCGAGCTTTGAGCGCCGCTCATCCATTTTTTGTGATAGCTGTAGGTCGTCTTGTTATTTTTCTTCTTGACGTCTTCGTCCCATTGATACATCTCGACGACGCGCTTGAGCTTGATCGCCGGAACTTTGATGCCCAACTTGTCGTCCAGCAGTTCGCCTTCCGCGGCGGTTTGTCCGGTCACATAGACCAGCTTCCCGTTGTTTGCTCCGTCGATCTGATCGGCGGCGATGGTGACAACCTGCTTCTCACCTTCGTCGAGGCTCTGCGCCGTGTGCACCGTGCGGCCTTCATTCCAAAACAGAAAACCACTGCCGCCGATCAGAATGAGCGGCGCGATGAGCACGCCCATGATCGCGCCGCCGATGCGGGAACCAAAAGAACTGCCATTCGATTCGGTATAGGAATCCGACATTCCCCAACTCCGGCAAAGTGAAGTGTTCGCCAACCTGACGGGTAAATGAGTGAAGAGGTATTCGGTCCTGCATCGGCTTTCTTGCGGTTGGCCGTCACAGAATGCGAAACCTTGCTCTTTGGCGCGATTCTAACGAGCGGCGGGGCGGCTGAATCGCCAGATCAGATACATCGTTCCCGCGAATAGCAGCCCGGCGACCACAAACAACGTGATCGCATAGACGGGGCGGTAGTAAAACCAGGCGGCCCCGATGAGCACGGATGCGATCGCGAGCGTCAAACCGGTCCGCACATAAAACGCCCCGACCGAAACCACCGATTGCAGCCAGGTAAAAGAATTAGCCAGCTGCAGCAACGGCCCCAGCGTCAGAAACACGCCCGCGTAAATGACGACGAGCGCAAACCCGCGCATGATCCAAGTGCCGCTGGAACTCCAAGCCAATTGGCTGGCGAAAAGTTTTTCCGGAGCATGGCGGCCTGCCAGGAACCAGCCCAAGTCGCCACCGGCCTTGGTGGGATAAGGATGGATCTGATTTCCCACCTGCTTGCCAATGACAGTCATTTCTTTCGGCGCGCCGTATTTGAACTTCACGCGCAAGTCGCCGATTTGCGGCTTGTCGATCACCTCAGCCGATGGTGGCTGCGGCGCGGATGATGCCGCCGCAATGTTCAACGATTTTCCTTGCACCGCCGAAGTGGGACGGATCAGCAATAGCTCCTCGTTGCGATACAAGGTTCCTTGCTCCGGTGGCAAGGCAACTTGTGCTTGCTCGCCCTGGAGCGCCAGCGACGTATCGGCGGCGAGCTTGGCGATTTGTGGAGTGGTCAATTCAAACGCGCCGATCTTCGCTTGTTGGGGCGACCACTCTGCGCCCACGAGTAGCAGCGGCGGATTGGCGTGTCCCATGGGTTCTTTGAACCGCGAAGAATCGATCGGTTCGCTGCTCCACACTTGCGAGTGTTTGTAAGTAATCGTCGGGGATACAGGTTTGCCGTCGGGGCCCGCTGGATTGTCGATGCGCGATTCGGTTTCCTGCCATTGATACATCTCGACGAGGCGTTTCAGACGCAACGACTTCGTGGAAACCTGCAGCAGCGGATCGGTCAACGTTTCGTCAGTCGTCGCTTGACCGACGATGTGGACGAGCTGGCCTTCGTTGGCGGGATCAACCTGGTCGGCGGCGGCCGAAACCACCGCGCTCGCCCCTTCCGCAACGCGCGCTTGGATTTTGGCCGCGCCACCTTCGTTCCAAAAAATGATCCACGCCGCGCCGGCGATGATCGCCGGACCCAGACCAAAGCGAAACAGGCCGCCAGAACCGCCGACCGATGTTTTTCCCGAAGCGGCGGTGCTCATGGCAGTGATTCCCGCGGATGAAAAAAGACTAGCTGCGAAAGAAGATGAATGTCACCAACACAAAGATCGGAATCAAAATGCCGCAGCTATACAGCATGTAACCGAAGAAGCTCGGCATCTTTACGTTGTTTTCTTCGGCAATGGCTTTGACCATGAAGTTCGGGCCGTTGCCGATATAGGTGTTGGCGCCCATGAAGACCGCGCCGCAGGAAATGGCCATCATCAGGCGAGCGGCTGCTGGGCCGGCTTCCAGGAACTTCTTTAAATAGTCGCTCCCTTCGACTTCGATGTTGTTCAAACCACAAGCGGTTGCAGCCATCGTCATGTAGGTCGGGGCATTATCGAGAAAGCTCGACAAAATTCCGGTGACCCAATAGAACTGCCACGGTTCGTGCATGGCAAACTTAACGCCAAAAATCTCGCGGCCACCTGCGGGTTTGCCCCAGGCATTGAGAATGAGCAATGCCGGCGCCATGGTGATGAAGATGCCGATGAAGAGGACGGCCACTTCGATGATCGGGCCGAACGTGAACTTGTTGTTCTCGCGATTTTCTCTGGCCGTGGTCAGATACGCGGCGATCGCGAGCGCGGCCATGATCCCTTCTTGCAGACCAAAAGGCCAGGCAGCATAGCCCGGAATCTTGACGTTGCCCGAGCAGTAGATGACCGCGACCACACCGAACAAGAACAAGAAGTTCAGTCCACCCGATACGCCGATCGGCTCGTGCTTCATGACTTCTTCCAGCTGCGAACCTGGGCGAGCCTTTTCTTCCCTGGCAAAAACCACTTGATCCCAGATGTTAAAGATGACCAGCAACAGAACATTCACCAGGATCCATTGTGGCCACAGGTTGATCAGCGTCCATTCAAAGGGCACTCCCTTGAGAAAGCCCATGAACAATGGCGGATCACCCAGCGGCGTGAGCAGACCGCCGCAGTTCGAAACGATGAAGATGAAAAATACAACGACGTGAGCGACGTTCTGGCGAGTTTTGTTGGCCCTTAACAACGGCCGAATCAACAACACCGACGCGCCGGTCGTACCGATGAAACTGGCAATTACGGCGCCGAGCAGCAACAGCAGGGTGTTGGCCAAGGGCGTGCCGTTGAGCGAACCGCGAATGTAGATGCCACCACTGATCACATACAGCGCGGTGAGCAAAATCATGAACGAGATGTATTCCATCACTTTCTCGAGCAGCACGTGGCCACCGGCTGTCTGATGCGTGCCGACCAGGTACAAGATGAGTGGAATCGATAAGGCGGCGACGACGTATCCTTTGTGCGTGTTGTGCTCCCACCAGTGCGCAGCGTATAAGGGCAAAATGGCAATGCACAGCAGCAGTAGCACGAAAGGTATCACGGTGATCAGCGGCATTGTGCGGCCGAGTTCAGCGAGACGATGGTGAATGTCATCCGCGGAATGGCCGTCGTCATGGACGCCCGGTTCGGCGTGACTGTGTCCGGTTTCCGCTGATCCGCTAACGGGGGCCGCTTTGGATGTTTCGGACGATTCAGCGGGAGTGTCGGACGCAGCTTGAGCGTGAAGTGGCGAGTGGATGCCGCCTGCCAAAAACAACCCAAGAAACAGCACCAGCAAGGACCGGCGGGCAGGCAATTTCGTCATCGGTTCAGCAATCGAGGGGAAGGCGAGGAAATCGAAAACCGCCATCGTAACTTGCGCAAAAACGGCATGTAAGGGAGTTTACCGCTGATTGCTCCCAAAACCGCCCGCCTGCTGACAAAAAAGTAAGCTCTGCGCAAGGACCACGAGTTGGACCAGGATGAGTTCGGGGTGCGATGAACCTAACTGCCGCCTATTGCGTCGTTATGCTGCTCGCGTTAATCTCACAGAAACAAAGCGGGCTGTTAGCTCAGTTGGTTAGAGCGCTACGTTGACATCGTAGAGGTCGTTGGTTCGAGTCCAATACAGCCCACTTGAAAAAGGCCAGAGGTAAACCCCTCTGGCCTTTTTTCGTAGGAGCGAGGCATTTTCTGCCAAATCGGCGCAACTTTTTGCCTCACCAGCCAGGTTTAAGATTTTTCGTTCGCCGGGCAATGTGCAGATCACGCATAGCTTTAAGAGATGGGGTCATCGCGACCGCAAAAAATAGCCCTTTAAGGCAATTTTTTTGCTCTGTTTGGGTGGTTGTTGGCGACTTGCGATCGGTTTCCAAAATCTTGAGTGTCGGGCGACCCGCGTGAAGCGTAGTGTCGGGCGAGTTATCCTGCGGCGACTGGGCTCCGCCGATTATCGAGAACATTTCCAGGTGCCCTGGCCAAGAGGCTGACCTGCGGTTCGTGCACCGGAGCTGCTACTTCCCCGCCGGTTGATCGTAAGGACGATTTCCTTCGTCTCGGGCGTGACCGTGGTCGTCAGACCGGATGTGGTGAAGTCGGCGTACTTGGCGGCCACGGGCGGCTGCGCTGGTTTTTGCCCATCGGGGATCGGCAGCGCGGTGATCGAAACCTGGTGCTCGCCGGCGACTGCTTCGACTGTTGCTTGGGGTGATGCCGTGAGGGGCATTGATAAATGTGCACAGTCGTCTGCATCGCGGTCGGCGACTGAGTCGAGACCATGGTCTTCATATTGAACTGCTCGTAGAGATTGGTCTGTTCGATATACGGCAGCAGCATCACGGTCCAGCCGAGATATTGATAGTCGATGCGGGCGGGAATCAGATAACCATGCGTGTCGGAAAAATTATGCACGCCAAGCGCGACTTGTCGCAGATGATTCTGGCACTTCGCACGCCGCGAAGCCTCGCGGGCGGCTTGCACCGCGGGCAAGAGAAGCGCGACCAAGACACCAATGATGGCAATCACAACCAGTAGCTCGACCAACGTAAACGCCGAGCGCCAGGCGAAACAGACATAAGCAATCCGGGTTTGGAGGAAGAGGAAACCAAACGGGCAGCTACGAAGAGGCTGACTGAACTTAATATAGATGCGATCGGCCTAGGGGGCGACTTATTCGTCGCGCAACTTGACCCACACCCAGCCGTCGCGAACTTCCACTTGGTGGCTCGCGGTATCTTCCGTGGCGGGCATCGTCAGTGCTTTGCCGTTGCGAATGTCAAATTTGGCGCCATGCCTGGGGCAGGCAATCGTATGATCATCGAGCCGGCCGTCGCTCAGCGGGCCGCCGTCGTGCGTGCACACGTCATCGATGCAAAAGAATTGCCCGCCGACGTGAATCAACACGACGACGCGATCTGCGATCTCCAGCAGTTCACGGCCGGGATCAGGCAGGGAGTTGCTGGCGACGGTTTTGACAAAGTCAGACATGAGGAGTCGTTTCTGTTGGACGGAGCACTGCTCCGTCCGGAACTGGCCGAATCATGAAATGCAGAGTTGGTACCCGCTGCCTGGACGGAGCACTACTCCGTCTTACGGCAAAATTGGATTCTAACAGAGATGGCCCGTGGCTGGACGGCAGCGACTATCGATACTCTTGGCTGATCACAAAGAACTCGAACTTCGCGCCGTTTTGTTTCACACCAAAGATGGTGCGGCGGATTTCGATGATGCGGCGTTGTCCCTTTTGAATATTCTCTAACGTGAGCAACGCGGTGTACGTCTCGGGACTGTAGAACTGAAATACGACCTTGCCGCTCGGGTCGACGCCGGCCTTTTGCACCAGCTTGCGATCGGCCTCACGCAGCGCGCCGCTGCGATGCATAAATCGCAATCGTTTTTCATCTTTTGGCGCACCCGTGCGAACCGTCGGTTTGGGGGCGGTCACATTCGAAACATAAGTCACTACCGGGCTGCCGCCGCCTGCCACCGCGAGATCGATTTTGAAAAAGTCGAGTTGCCGGGCGTATTCGTCGAGCGTGTTGGCGTTCAAGCGAACTTCCCAACGTTCCCACGAGGGAATACCGTCACTAGTGCCAGGACCGCCCGGCCCCGGGCCGCGGCCATCCCCTTGGCCGGTTCCTTCGCCGTTGCCCGATGAAGAGCTCAATTCGCCCAGCGTCAGTTCGGCCATCACTTCAGGCTGAGACGCGGCGAGCGAAATTGCATCGAGCGCTTCTTCCACCTTCGGTTCCACCGCTGGCGGAATTTCATCGGTCGATGGTTCTTCGAACTCCTCATCGACCACGCGTTCGCCGCCACCGCTGCCACTGCCGCCGCCACCCACATCTTCCAAAACCATCACAGGCACAGCCGGCGTCGGCAGCCAAACTTGACTGGAATACCAAGCCATAAACATCAAGCCGACGATAAACCCAAACGCCGTCAACACGGAAATGAGCATCCCGGAAACCTGGTCATAGGCCGATACGCCCAGGGTGTGGTCGATGCTCCGCCTTGACGGAGGTGGCGAAGGTTTGGCAGGCCGAGGTTGTTCAGTGAGCGTGGACATGCTCCGATTTTGACGGACAGGGCGGTAAATTGCAAATCGAGGCCCAGGTTGCCGCGAACGCGCCGAGTTGCCGGGCCTCCCCGCAGGCGAGCGTCGCGGCGTCAGCCCGATGTGTTCGCTGTTCCGTGTCCAATCACATCGGCCTCATCCAGCAAGTCGAAGCTGCTTCCCGAGTGTGAGGAGGCCGAGCCCACGCTGCAGATTGCCTGAGTACAAAGGTGCAATGCAACTCATCGTTCGCCGTTGCACGGAAACCGCTCCGTTCAATTACTATGGGGCCGACCGTCTTTCAGAACGACTGCAAATCGGCTGTACTAGTAACGCGGTGTGATGATTGACGGATATCGTGTGCTGCCTGCGTTGGGCACTGGGCTGCTGGCTTGGGCTAATTCGAACAGCGTTACTTTCTCTTGAGCAGGTCGACAATGATCCGCATTTTCTCTCTCGCGATTTGCTGCTTCCTAATCGCCGTTAGCGTCGTTCGGAGTGATTCGCCGTTTCCAGCGCACCAGGTGGCCGGCAACACCTACTACGTTGGCTCGCATGAATTGGCGAGCTACTTGATCACGACGCCTGAAGGCCACTTCTTGATCAACAGCAGCTTTGAAGAAACGGTGCCGCTGATCCGAGGCGCCGTCGAATCGCTCGGATTCAAGATGAAGGATGTGAAGTATCTGCTCGCCAGTCATGCGCACTCCGATCATGTGGCCGGGCACGCAAAGATGCGCGAATTGACCGGCGCTAAGGTGCTCGTGATGAAAGGGGATGACGATGTCGTCTCCGGCGGCGGCAAGGGGCAGTACTTGTACGTGGACAGCCGTTGGCCAGAGTGCGCGGTCGATCGCGTGCTAAAGGATGGCGACGAGGTGAAGCTTGGCAGCGTCACACTGGTCGCGCGGCACACGCCAGGGCATACGCGAGGCTGCACCACTTGGACTTGGCAAGAAACAGTCGCTGGCAAGAAACTAGACGTCGTGGTGATTGGCAGCCCCAACGTAAATCCCGGCTTTCGACTCGTCGGCAACAAAGAATATCCAACGATGGCCGATGACTATGCGACCACTTTTAAAGTGCTCAAGTCGCTCCCCTGCGATGTGTTTCTCGGCGCGCACGGCAACTATTACGATATGCATGCCAAGCACGAGCAACTCGCGAAGAAGCCGGCCGAAAACCCGTTTATTGATCCGCAGGGCTACAAGAAATATGTCGAGCTGA
Organism: uncultured Pirellulaceae bacterium; assembly: GCA_964394305.1. Taxonomy (GTDB): domain Bacteria; phylum Planctomycetota; class Planctomycetia; order Pirellulales; family Pirellulaceae; genus Anatilimnocola. The sequence goes on along the minus strand of CAYMWL010000063.1, from coordinate 5,853 downwards.
AAGAAGCCACCTATCGTAAGAAGCTCGCCGATCAACAAACTGCGCCCGCCGACGATGCAGCCGCCGCCGAGCAGTTGCGCAAAGCGGGCGCTGAAGTGACCCTTACGAAGGGCGTCATCACCGGCGTTGCGGTGAAGGATCTGAGCAAGTTCACCGCAGCCGATTTCGAAACGCTCGGCCGGCTGGTGCATTTGAAAACGTTGTCGACATCTGGCGAAGGAATGAACGACAAAACCCTCGCATATCTGACGGGCCTGGTGGCGCTGGAAGATTTATCGACGAACCTCGCACAATTCAGCGACGACGGACTGTGGCAACTCACGCTGCTGCCGAATCTCAAGCAGATCAAGTTCTTTCACACGTCGCTCAAGAGCAACAACTTCACCGGCCGCGGTTTTGCCCAGTTCGCCTCAATGAAGAATCTCCGGCGGCTCACGGTGGCAGGTTGTCCATTTAACGATGAAGGGATGGCCGCGGTCGGCAAACTGACGCAACTCGAAAACTTCCGCACCTGGCACACGTATCAGTCGGAGGCGGGAAACGAACATCTCAAGCATTTGACAAATTTGAAGAGCTTGCATCTCGGTCAACGGCTGCGACGATACGGAGGCGCGTCGAACGCCCATAGCCTGACCGATCAAACGATTGACGTCGTCACCCAACTCAAATCGCTGGAAATCTTGACCCTCGGCGAACAGAAGTTTTCGACGGCGGCATTAGCAAAACTCAACGCACTGCCGCAATTGAAAAAGTTGGAACTCTCGCAGGTCGATGTTTCGAAAGAAGAGATCGAACGCGTACGCGCTGCATTAGGGAGTGTGACGGTGGACTGGAAACCATTAACTGCCGAAGAGCGGGCGAAACTGGATCGCCTGCTCGCACCCTAATGAATCAAATGAAAAACCCGGAAAAAGTTGTGAGCAACGAAGAAGTTGATCGTATTGGTAAGTTCAACTACCGTTTAGGGGTCTCTTCATAGTGCCGGCTTGCCTTTCTCCTTTGTGTAGACCATGTCGAAACCATCGCAGCGGGCATTATTCAGTCGTCGGAAGCGAAACAGTTTTCCTCGCAAACGCGGCTTGCAAGCTGAATCGCTCGAGCCGCGACTCGCCTTGGCGACGACGGAAATTGAGCCGAATGGTTCGTTAGCAACGGCGACGTCGTTTAGCACGGTGGCACTAGGTTACGACACGCTCACTGGCGCGATACGTAGTAATTTTGATGTCGATTACTACAAAACGACGCTGACGTACGGCCAGAGGTTGAACGCAACCTACGGTAAGACGTCCATCTTTGACAGCGAGATGATCGGCGGCTTGGAGTTGCTCGACAATCAAGGCCGGCTCCTTTCCACGACCAACGGCGAACGGGGTGTTAGCGCTCTTGTGCCGAAAGACGGAACTTATTTCGTCCGCACTTGGTCCCGCAGTGACTACGGCGACTTTAACGGCGATTATGCACTGAGCGTGAGTGGCAACGCGTATAACGGGACCACTGAAGTAGAGCCAAACGAAACTATCGCCACGGCGAATTCGATTCCCTTCAATCACTATTTTCGTGGCAGCCTGTCTGCGGCAGGTGACGTCGATAACTACACGTTCACCAACAACTCGGGCGGGAACCTGACCATCGACTTCGTCGGGTTTCCGGAAGAAGCGCCCACGATTGCGGTTTACAACCCCGATGGTTCGTTGCTCGCCCGCGCGAACGACGGCAAAGGGCTACAAAGCGTGCTGACCACGCTGTATGGCGTTTATCGAATCGAGGTCACCGGCGATCGCGATATCGGCACGGTGACGGGGCAATATGTCTGCAAGATTTCGACGTCTTACGGCACATTGAGCACGATCCCGGCGACCGCTGCTAACTTTGACACGGCTCCCGTGCTGCCCTTGGGAACGGGCAACGGCAACACGGTGATGGGCTGGCTCCCTGCACCACACATTCGGCAGTACTTTGCCTTTGATCTGGCGACTTATGGAATGCCAGACTTACGCCTTAACACCGAAGCGAACAATGTGCGCATCGCGTTGTACAACGAATGGGGACAGCTCATCACGGCGAATAGCCACGGCTCGCTGGATTTTGATGATCAACCCTTGGCTCCGGGCCGTTACTACGCGTCGATCGAAGCCTTAACGAATCAGTCTGCGGGGCCCTATCAGATCAACACGGCAGTCGAGCCCACGATTTCGCAGCGACGGCAATCGCCGTTGTTCTTTGTCGACTTTGATCAGCAGAATCCAACATATCTCGGGTACGCCTGGGTAGCGTCTTATAACCAGCCGGCGACGCGTGATTTTGTCGAAGGTCTGGTCGAGTCGCGCTATGGCGCTTGGGACGTTGAGGTCACACAGACCAAGCCAACCAATCGCGGCGAGTATGTCGCGCAAGGAATTGGGAACTTCGGCAACATCGGCGCCGGCGGCAAGGCGAACGGGAACGCCGGCACGAATGCCGTCACCGGCAATGCGATTACCTCTTGCCAGCAGATTTCGTTTGCCACGATCGGTTATGGCTGCGCTTCGACGTTGATTCACGAGTTCGCACACACTACCGGCTTGGGTCACGCGCGCAATGTGCAAAACGTGCTCGGTTATGACAATATCGAAGAAATTCTGCCGGTCGGATCAGGCTATTCGTTTCCCTTGACTGACTCGAAAGTGCCGACGGGATATCAAAGCAACCAGCGAGACTATCTCGATTGGGTGCTGCAGGCCGGCAGGCAGGTGGTGGAATCGTCTTCCAATGAGACGCGCGCTACGGCTCAGGCGCTTACGCCTTTGATCGACGATATGCGTCTGGAGTTTTCGAAAGCCGCGACGGCTTATCCAGGGGGTTCGTCGGCGAGCGAGATGAAGTTGCTGAATCTCAACTCCGATAGCTGGCCCGATCTGCTAGTCGCGTTGCAGGAAACGAATCAAATCTCCGTCATGCTCGGCACCGGTGCGGGTACTTTTGCGACGGCGACTCTGTATTCGTCGGGAGTCACCTTGCCTCAAGGTTTTTGGTCCAATGCACTCGCGACAGGCGACCTGAACGGCGACGGAGTCGATGATGTTGCAGTGGCCGGAGGAGCGGCCAACACGGTTGCGGTATTTTTGGCCAATGCCAACGGCACGCTGAATGCCCCCACATTCGTCAGCGCCGGCACGACGCCTCAAACCGTCGAGATTGCGGACCTGAACAACGATGGCCGCGATGATCTGATCACTGGTAACAGCGACGCCCAAGTGGGGGTTCACTTGGGTAATGGCGATGGCACCTTTCAAACGCGTGTGCAGTTTGCCACCAGTGGTGGCAGCGTGACGGATTTGGTGGTCGCGCGGATCAATAACGACGCATACCTCGACGTGATGACGGCCAACGGCAGCGTCAACAATGTCAGCCAACTGCTCGGGACTGGACTGGGAACGTTGCAGGCAGCCGTTGCCATTCCGATGCCAAACCCAATTACCATTGCGGTGGGTGACTTCAATGGTGATGGGCGAAACGACCTTGCCACCACCGAAGGCTGGCAACCGTATGTCAGTTTGCAGAATGCCACCGGGCAATTCGGCAGCTATGCCTGGTATTCAGTGTCCGGGCCGGGCAGGGATATGGACGTCGGCGATTTGAACGGCGACGGTCGCGACGACATCATTTTTGGAGTTTACAACAGCACCTATTATTTAGCGGCTAATCCCAACGGCACGTTTGCCGCCCCGGTAGTTACCAACACGCTGCCTTCCGATGCTGTGTTGGTCGGGGATTTGAACAACGACGGCCTCAAGGATTATCTCGACGCGCGGTATTCGATCATCACACCTGTTCTGTCGTTGCCCGACGATTTGACGAACAACCGGGCTGTGATACTTGGCAATGTCAGTTCTGGCGCCGACACTGATTATTATTCGTTCGTCGCGGCGTCTGGCGAGAGGTTTGTGTTTGACATCGAATCGGCTGAGTTTCAGAATCCGCTCGACGCCCGGTTGTCCATTTACGATTCGAACGGCGTGCTTCTTGCGCAAAACGACGATGCGCTCGATCGCGATACGGGCCTCACCAGCGTCGATCCCTATCTGACGCACACCTTCGCCACCGCGGGTACGTATTACGTCGCCGTCACCAGCAAGTATGGCACGGCCGGTTCGTATCGCTTCAAGGTTTCGCCTACCACCGCCTGGAACGACGAGGGTCCCAAGGTAATCGGAACGTTGCCTGCCGGCGGCTCGACGGTCGAGAGTCGCAAGCAGGTTCTGTTCTTTTTGAATGATCAGATCGATCCCGCCACGCTCACCGGAGCCAATATCCAAGTTGTGGGGGCGACGACGGGACTGCACACTGGCACAGCAGTTTTTGATCCGTTCGAAACGGTGTTGATTTGGACGGCCGATCAGGTGCTGCCGGTTGATACCTTTACCGTGACTCTGGCCAGTGGTGCCGGCGGATTGACCGATCTGAAGGGAAACATGCTCGACGGTGAGACCGATGGCTCGTATACGTTTCCCGAAGTCTCAGGCAACAACACGCCTGGCGGCGCGTTCTCGTATCAGTTCTCGGTCAATGCGTTCGACACCACGCCGGCGACGGTCACGGCGACCTATCGGCGGCATGAATACAATCGTGGCCGCTTTTTGCTGACGTTCTCCGACGACATTCCGATCACCAACGCGACTCTCGTTGCCCGTGGCGCCGGGCCCGATTCGACGTATAACACGACCGACGATCGCCTGCTGCCGCTGGATGTCGTGCAAGACATCATGGACGATCGCAACCGACTGTGGGTTTTCAGTCGCGGCATTCCCGATTCTGATCGCTACCGCATCGAAGGGACGATCGAAGATGAATCGGGCAATTTGGTGCAAGTTGCGCCGGAGGTTTACGTAACTACCGACATTCCGCAAGCTGCATTTTTTACGGACGGTGGGCTGACCCAAAACGGTCTGGTGGGAAGCTACGTCAACGCGAGCCTGAACAATTATTCCCCGCAAGATGACTGGCGGATCACGCGGAGCATCTCTGGTCAGCGTATCGATCCGGGCATCGATTTCGACATGAATCAATTCGGCGTACGTGCTGAAGTAGGTGTGACCGGCGGCCCCGGTGCCTCCGATACCAACTGGAATAATTTTTCAGTCCAATGGGACGGCTTTGTGAAAGTGCCGACCGCCGGAACACAACTGAAGCTGTTCAGCACGAGTTCCAGCCGAATGTGGATCGATCTGAACAATGACGGCATCTTCGCTGCGACCGGGCCTGAGTTTGTCAGCAATCGTTGGGGAACTCCGTACGACGGGACGGCGCTGGAAGGGGTGTATTCGGCGGTGATACCGGCAGCCGGCGCTTATCGCATTCGTGTGCAGTACGAAACCGGCATCAATCTCAACGATCAGGCCCACCTCGAATGGATCACACCCGATGTCGCCGGCCAGGCTGTTGAATTGAGCCACGGGCCGAGCGTGATCGATACCAACCTGCAACCTGGATCGTTCACGCAAGCGGCCGGCGTTAACTCAGTCGATATCTATTTCAGCGGCGCGATCGATCTGGCGACGTTGACGATGAGCAACTTCAAGGTTCGCTATTCGGCCGATGCGATTTTTTACAACGCGGGCGACACGTATTTGACCGATGCCGATGGCGTGATTGCCTGGAATGCAGTGGATCGTAAGGCCTCGTTCCAGCCTGCTCAGCCGTTGGCAGCGGGCTTTTACATGATCGAACTCAATGGCGACGCAGGGGGCATTGCCGATCGCGCCGGCTCTTTGCTCGACGGCGAGTTTCTCGATTCATACATCGCGGGGAACAACTCTCGATTCATTCTGCGGGACGCGCCCTCGGGCAACGGCATCTCGGGCGGCGATTATGTCG
>CAYMWL010000062.1:0-44052 GCA_964394305.1 uncultured Pirellulaceae bacterium | reverse complement strand
ACCTGGAGTCGGGACGTGTTTCCGCCTATCGCTGAATGTTACAGCGACACGCAATGTGCCGCTGATCGTTCCCGCCAGCAGCCCACTGCCCAGCCTGGCAACGCCCGTTTCCTCCAAATCCAAACCGGAGGCGACATCCCTTCACGGCTGCCGCATCTTGCTCGCGGAAGATGGCCCCGACAATCAGCGGTTGATTTCGTTCGCGCTGAAGAGGGCTGGCGCCGAAGTCACTATCGTGGAAAATGGGCAGCTCGCCGTCTCTGCCGCGCTGCAAGCCGTTGCTGAGGACCGGCCGTTTCATGTGATCCTGATGGACATCCAAATGCCCGTGCTCGATGGTTACGAGGCCGTTACGCTGCTCCGCAATCAAGATTACCAGCACACAATCATTGCTCTCACCGCCCACGCCATGAGCAGTGACCGCGAAAAGTGCCTTCGCGTCGGCTGCGACGATTACGCGACGAAGCCCATTGATCGCAACCGGCTCATCGCACAAGTGGCGCGGCATTATCGAGCGGAACGAGGTTCGCAGCCGCTGGCACAAACGGCTTACTGATAGCGACGGTCGGCGCCTTGCCCCGGAGCGCGGTAATCCGGCGTGAGATCGCCCGAGCCGATATAGAAATCGTCGGTGCCCGTTTCACCAAAGAGCGTGTCGATCGCGGCATCGTTGGGGCTGAGTACGCTGGTCGCGAGGCCCGACGGGCGGGTTGTAATCCAAGTGTTGAGCATGTCGAACAGCTGCAGATCGCTACTGTCGTAAAAATGCAGGCTGTTACTGTTCGTGGTTTCGCCGCCAACGAGCAAGTCGTTGCCGGCGTCGCCGTGCAACAAATCAACGCCTGCGCCTCCAAGCAACAAATCAATCCCGTCGCCGCCGCGCAAATCGTCATGTCCCTCATGCCCCGCGGCGAGATCGTCGCCATCACCGCCGAGCAGCACATCATTGCCGCTACCGCCATACAGCCGATCGTTGCCACCGCCGCCGGACACAAAATTCGCGCCGGGGCCAGCATTCAGATAGTCGTTGCCACCGCCGCCAATCAGCACATCGTTTCCCTCACCACCCATCATCAAATCATTCGCGCCGCCACTCGCGAGGAAATCGTTCCCAGTTCCGCCGGTGGCGGTGATGAAAATGTCCTGGTCTTGGCTGACGAATAAGTCGTTCCCGCCGAATCCGGCAAAATAAACGCTGTAAAGCGGGAGCGGTGGGGTCATTAAATTGCCGAGTCGAAGATGATGGTTCCAGCCGAAGTTATTCGCACGGGCTGGGACGATCATCCCCACATCGTTGCCGGCCGTTCCTTGCAACAAATCGGCGGCCGTGCCCCGGGAAATCGGGCCATCCACGGTGATGACCTCGCCCGAACCACTTCCCAGATAAAAGGTCTGATAAGCGTTCGCGTACAGCCGACCCCAGCCGGTGTAAATCGCCGGAGTGGTGGCAGCGAGCGCGCTAATATCGACGTGAATTGAATCCAGGTAGGCAGATCCCACGTTGACAAAGCTCGTGAGTTTACTCGGCTTGAAGGGATGCGTAGCCGATCCTAGCTGATCGATGCCGTCCGCCCCCAGGTCGAAGCGAAACTCGGCCAACCCGTCGAGATTACCGACGACGACGCGATCGTCGCCGGCTTGCGAATTGATTTGCAAACCGCTGATCTGCGTGAGCGGCACGGATATGGTGTGCCGATCGCTGCTCAAAGTGGCGCCCAGCGGTGCTCGGGCAAATTGTGCTTCTTGATCCGTGACCAGCAGATTGCCGCCACTCACGGCGACTGTCAACTGATTGTTGGCCGCGCCTACGTCAGTCAGCAACAGTCGGCCGCTGCTGTCCATCGTCGAAACCCAGGCGCCGTCGACATTGTTTGCCAGATTGAGAAGGAAAATATCCGACGCGCCCTCCCCGGAAACCGAGACGTCGAATCGCGATGGTCCGCCGTCGAGATCGAGCTTTCCCGAAAATGAACCCGTGATCCATAGATTGTTGTGTGCATCAACGGCGATCTCGGCAACTTGCTGATTGCGCGAAGTTTCGGTCAAACTCTGCACCGATTGAAATTCGCCCGCCGCATTCAAAGTAACCAAGAAGCTATTGAGATAATTCGAGACGTAGTAAACTCCGGGCCCTGGATCGTAGTCCGTGTTGAAGGAGGAAGTTCCGGCGATATAAACGTAACCCGCATCATCGACTGCCACGGCGTCGGCCTGCGACCAATAGCTTCCTTCAAAGGCTCCCGCCGACAGAACCTCACCTATAGGACTGATGCGAGTCACGAAGGCATCGTAGTCGCCCGTGCGGCGCAACTTATCAACTTGCCGCGGCGCAAATTCGATGTTGCCGTGACACAAACCGACCGCATACGCATTTCCCGCAGCATCGACGGCCAGATCGTTCAGATCGATAAAGGCATCCAACGCGGCGTCGGCGGCGGGCGCTATTACCGAGGCATACACTCGATTCCCGGCGGAATCGAGTTTGACGACAAACACTCCGCGACCAGTGTAAATGTCCTCGCCCGGTCCGGGATCGAGGTCGGTCACGCCGGCCTGATAATTACCGGCAACGTATACATTTCCCTGGGCATCGACAGTGAGCCCGTCGGCTTCCTCATAAGCCGCACCACCAATGACCGTCGTATAGGCGAGCGCACCGCTGGCAGAATACTTGGCGACAAAGACGTCGTTGCCAAAGGACCAGCGAGTTGCTACGCCAGGTCCCAGGTCGAAATCGACTTCGCCATAGAACGTACCGGACAAGTAAACATTCCCTTGGCTGTCGCTGATCAAGGTGGAGTTTTCACCTGCCCCAAGCGTGTTGACGGCAATGAACTCTCCGCCTCCATTCAATCGCAGCAGAAACTGTTCGCGGAAATAAGGCGCGGGAGTTCGCAGTGCGGTTCCCGGTCCAGGGTCAAAATCGGTCGTTCCATAAAAGCCCCCGGAAACATAAACGTTTCCGCTTACATCGACCGTCAGCCCCGAGACCGTGTCCCCCTCGGTCGATCCCCAACTGCGGGCCCAAATCAATTGTCCTGACGAACTGTACTTCGCCACAAACGAATCGGTGCGTGAGTTCGGCCCTCCGGTAGCCGTCAATAATGTCTCGCCTGGGCCGGGATCGAAGTCCAGCGTCTCCGAGAACACGCCTGCCAGATACACATTGCCGGCCGCATCGGTAGCCGTGACTTCACCGTAATCATTTCCTCCCTGAGGCGAACCGGCGTGCAAACCAAACTGCAAAGCGCCGGCCGCATCCAACTTGACTAGAAAAATGTCGTAGCCATTCGAAGTCGCGCTGCGCATGGAACTGATTGGGCCTGGATCAACGTCCAAGTCATAAGCAAAAACGCCGGCGATCAACAGATTCTGATTGGCATCGGTAGCAATTGCGTAGCCCCAGGCCAAGCTGTTGCCTGCGAGTTGCCAGACATTGTCGAGCCCGCCGGTCAGAGTCAATCGGGCGGCATAGACTGACTCGCGCGCGTTGGGATTCGTCAGCCAGCGCTCGCCAGGCCCCGAATCAAAGTCGGCCGATCCCGAGAAACTTCCCGTCACCAGCAGATAGCCATCATTGCTGAGCGTGACACCTTTCGCATCGTCGTAATCCGTTCCGCCGAACGTTGCCACAAAACCGAAATTGGCAGCAGGCGTTAGCTGCAGCAGAAAGCCATCCGTTTGTCCCGCACTAGTCCGAGTCACGGTTCCCGCGCCGAAGTCGAAATCGATGGTCCCCCTAAAATCGCCAACCGCATAAAGATTACCGAACGCGTCGCTGGACAAATCGTTGAGCTTGTCAAATACAGCTGCCCCCGAAGTGGCCGCTGCTTGGAAATTCCCTTCCGCGTCGAGTCGCACGAAAAACCGTTCGCCGAAATCGCTAGTTCGCAAGAACTCGCCCGGCCCCGGATCGAGATCAAACGTCTGCGAGAAAGAGCCCGATAGCCAAATATCGCCGTGGGGAGCAACAACCATTTGTCCCGCGCCGGCGAAACCCTGATCTCCACGGAAGACAGTAAGATCGATCAGCGCTCCCGCAGAGTTGTATTTGGCGAGCGCGATGCCCTGGTTATCAATGTCGTCGGCCCACACTTCCGCGCTGCTGGGATCTAAATCGAGTGCTTCGGAAAAATTGACCCAGAGATAGGCATTCCCAGCGGCATCGACGTCCATGCCGCCTTTTCCAGCCCAGTTGAGCTCCGAAGAGCTACTTCCCCAGGTATTGGCAAACACCAACTCACCCGCGGAATCGAACTTGATCAGATAGCCATCTTCTTCACCGCGACTGGTGCGCAACGATTCTCCGTTGCCGGGATCGAAATCAATCGTGTCATGGAACGTTCCAGAGACAAACACATTGCCCGCAGCATCGATGACGAGCTCATTCACCAGGTCGGAATCGGGACCACCCCAGCGCTTTGCCCATTGCAAATCGCCGCTGGGAGAATACTTGGCGAGAAATATGTCCTCGACGCCAGCGGAAGTTAATAAGGCAGTTCCCTGCCCCAAGCTGAAATCAACCGTGCCCGCAAATGTCCCCGCGAGAAAAATGTTGCCCACCGCATCGGTCGCCGTTTCACTGGCTGTGTTAAAGCCGTCGCCATTCGGCGAACCAATCGCAAAACCGCCGCCAAAACTTGCGAGCAGCCAGCGGTCCTCAAACTTCTCCAAACCCAATCGCCGAAACCGGACCAGGCGAGGAAAAGTCAGCTGCTTCAGGCCCCGATAGGTTTGCATAATTGAGAGAGGTTGCGAGTTACTTCTGGGGGGAATTGGTTCCAGAATAGATCGAATCACCAATCACTGCAAATGCAGTAACCTGCCGTCAGCCGGGTAGAAACTCAGATTGAAAAATGATTGACCGTTAACCTGTGGTGGCCTAACCATGGAACGCAGCATCGAATGCGTTAGTTTCAGGCTGCCGCAGACTTGAATCATGTGGCCAAAGAACAAAACAACGACAATACCCGCCATTCCTCCAATGTTCTTACATTAAAAATATAAGGCGATACTTGTGTCGCGCAATTTGCACTCGTATTCTGCTGACGTTCTGCGCTTACTCTTACTTCGAGGTGCTTCATGAATTGCGCACGGTGGAGAGCTTCTTTCGTTTGGATCGCAAGCTTCGCGATGCTGTTGGGATTTCAGCTTGATCAAGCCTGTGGCCAGATGCTGGACCAGGCATCTGATGATGGAATCTGGAAATCAATTCCCGCGAGGAACGTGATGTCCCTAACCGCGTCACGGGGCGTGGGTGAAGCGAATCAAGTTCCCCGCTTCAAGCCGCGTACCTATCGACTTGTAGAGTTGCAACTCCCCAACTTAAAGAAAGCATTGCAGCGAGCTCCTGCTGCGTCCACTACCGGCCTGACTCTTGGTTTGCGTCCTAATGCGACGCATGAGCTTCCGGCAACGATCACGTTGCCAATGCCCGACGGTGGCTTTGAGCGATTCAAGATTGAGCAATCTGATACAGTTCCAGCAGAACTCAGCGACGAATGGGGAGGCGTGAAGGCCTATCGCGGTTACAGCCTGGATCTACGGGGGCGCTCGTTGTCTTTGGTGGTGGGCCCTGCCGGCGTGCGCGCTCAGATCCTGACCGAAACTGGCACGATTATCATCGATCCATTCGCCGAGGGTGGCGTACATGCAACGTTTGAGAAGGCGGCCGCACGCACAGCTCTCTCCCGTTTTAATTGCCTGGTTAAAGGTGAGCCGGCAGCAGAAGCAGCAGCTGCTGCGCGCGCGGCGGCACGCAGCCCGCTAGCTTCTGGAACTGCACTCCGAACCTACCGAATCGCGGTTGCTTGCACCGGTGAGTATGCGACGTTTCATGGCGGCACCAAGCCATCCGTTGGGCTGGCTGTCGCGACTACCATTGCTCGCGTCAGCCAAATTTATGAACGTGAATTGTCAATTCGACTGCGACTCGTACCTAACAATAGCAGCATCATTTTTTTAAATGCCTCGACCGATCCCTTTGATGGCAATGACGATGCCGGCGTATTAATTGACGAGTCACAAGAGGTGATCGATGACAAAATCGGCAATGCCAATTATGACATTGGCCATACTTTCAGCACCGGCGCGGGCGGTCTGGCGGGGCTGGGTGTGGTATGCCGCACCGGGCAGAAAGCCAGCGGTGTTACCGGCAGTTCCAATCCTATTGGCGATCCCTTCGACGTCGACTACGTCGCCCATGAAATTGGTCACCAATTCGGCGGCAATCATACCTTTAACGGAACTGGTGGCAGCTGCAGCGGTGACAACCGAAATGGCGGAACGGCTTATGAGCCCGGCAGTGGAAGCACTATTCAGGCTTATGCGGGAATCTGTGATCCCAATAACTTGCAGCCGAACAGTGACGACTATTTCCACACGGTGAGTCTCGACGAGATGATCGCCTACTCGACCACAGGCGCCGGTAATGGAGTGACAGCAGTTTCCAACGGAAATACGCCGCCGACGGTCGATGGTGGCGATGATTTTACAATTCCCAAATCGACTCCCTTCAAGCTAACCGCGCGCGGGTTTGATGCCGATGGCGACCCGCTCACCTACTGCTGGGAGCAGTTTGATCTGAGCAGCGACGCTGCTGCTTTGAATGCCATGGACAATGGAAAAATTCCGCTTTTTCGTTCCTTGCGACCGAGTAGCAATGCATCACGCACCTTTCCGCAGTTGGCAGTGCTGCTGTCCGGTTCGGCGTCGACCGCAGAGAAGTTGCCGACGAAAGCGCGCTCGATGAAGTTGCGAGTGACTGTACGCGACAATCGCATGGGTGGCGGCGGAATTGGTGGCGACGAAGTCTTGCTAACAGTTCACGCAGCTGCCGGGCCGTTCAAAGTGAGCGCACCGGCTGCGGGAGCCACGGTGTCCGGATTGACCGAAGTGAAGTGGGACGTCGCCAAGACCAATCTGGCACCCATTAATACGCAATTCGTCAACATTGCATTATCACTGGACGACGGCAATACATTTACACCGGTTGCCTCGAACACGCTCAACGACGGTCAGGAATGGATTGCCTTGCCGAACTCTGCCTCGACGGCTGCACGCATCCAAGTGACCGCCGTGGACAACGTCTATTTTGCAATTTCTCCGAAGTTCTCAATTGCCACTTCTCACTTCAGCGTGGTCGTCGTTCGGCACGCAGAAAAAGATACGGGCGCCGATCCTGAATTGACCACGGCCGGAAAGAAGCGTGCAACCTCGCTGCAACTCCTATTGGCTAATGCTGGTATCGCCGAAGTTTACTCGACAGACACGAAAAGAACGCGTCAGACGGCCCAACCACTGGCAACCTCCAATGGCCTGACAATTACGAACTATTCTGATCACGAAGATTTGGCGACAACTCTCGCTGCGTTGCAGGATGGGCGACGTGTTCTGGTCGTGGGGCATTCCGACACGATTCAACCCTTCCTGACGAAACTGGGGGTTGCGGCTGCTCCAACAATCGGCGAAGACGAGTTTGATCATTTGCTCATCGCCTTGAAAGCAGACAGCGGCGCCCCGAAACTGGAAAAACGAAAATATGCTGCAACTGCCACCATTGGCCCCGCACTGACGCTGGGAGGAAGCCCTACCGCTGCTCTCGCCAAGGAGTCACAACACTCCAATTTGGATGCCAAGTTAAAGGCAATCGAAATTCAACTGCAAGCAATCCAGGCCCAGCTGCGAGAAATCCTGGGAGAATAAGATACGGCCCTGATGCCTGTTAAAGTTAAAGTGATCGAAAGGCGGCCGCGATTGCAGCTGCCTTTTTTGCTTGCCTACGGCGCTGGCAACAGGGCCAGCGGTATTCGCGCGCGGAGTTCAGCAAAACGCCTAAATCCGCTCGCGCCCTCGTTTTCGCGCACAGCATTCGGAGATATGCTGGCTGGCGGATTGGTTCTGATCCGTTCTGCGATTCAAAATCGCGATTTGCATCAAGGAGGCTCTGGCATGACTTCGCAGCGATGGTTGGTGTTGGTTCTCGTGACTCTCACGATTTTCGGCGGGTTGCTGATTTCAACAACGAGTTTTGGGCAGGAAGTGCCGCTCATTCCCCGCGCCAAATTCTTTGGCAATCCGGAAAAAGCCCGCGCTCGCTTGAGCCACGACGGCAAACGGCTGGCCTATGTGGCACCGGTCGAAGGAGTGCTTAATGTCTGGGTCAGCACCGATGACACGGCCGCCAACGCCAAGGCGATTACGTTTGACAAACATCGCGGCATCACGCAGTACATGTGGGCCTATACCAACAAGCACATCCTGTACACACAGGATAAAAACGGCGACGAAGATAATCACATCTACGTCATCGACCTCGCTACGGGAAAAACCACAGATCTGACGCCGATCGAAAAGATCGCGGCGCAGATCGAAGGCTTTAGCGAGCAGTTTCCGGAAGAGATTCTTGTCGGCATCAATGACCGCGGCGAGCGACACTACCACGACATTTGGCGAATCAATATCACGACCGGCGAAAAGAAACTGGTTCAGGAAAATCCTGGTTTCGCCGGCTTTTTGATCGATGACGAATATCGCGTTCGCTTGGCGATGAATTTCACGCCGACTGGCGGGCAGATCTACTTGCAACCCACAAAGGACAAGCCGACCGAAGCCGATTGGAAGCCTTATCTCGAAATCGGCGTGCTCGACGGCATGACCACTTCGCCGGCTGGCTTCAACAAGGAAGGCGACAAACTCTACATGCTCGACAGCCGCAATCGTAACACCGCGGCGCTCAAACTGATGGACATCAATACCGGCAAGGAAGAGCTTCTCGCCGAAGATGCCCGCGCTGACATCAGCGGCGCGATTGCCCATCCGACGAAAAAAACCGTGCAAGCGGTGAGCTACACCTACACGCGCACCGAGTGGAAGATTCTTGATCCGGCGATTCAGCCTGACATCGATTATTTAAAAACAGTTGCTGATGGCGAACTGCAAATTACCGGGCGCACACTGGATGACAAGCGCTGGACCGTGGCTTACTTGATGGACAACGGCCCGGTCCGGTTTTACATCTACGATCGCGCGCCGGATCGCAAGGCGACCTACCTCTTCAGCAGCAATACCGAACTCGAAAAACTGCCGCTAGTGAAGATGCATCCCCAGGTGATTAAAAGCCGCGATGGCCTCGATCTGGTGAGCTATCTCACATTGCCGAAGGGGAGCGATCCGGACGGTGACGGCCGGCCGAACGCGCCGCTGCCGATGGTGCTGAACGTGCATGGTGGCCCCTGGGCTCGCGACGATTGGGGTTATGATCCGGAGCATCAACTACTCGCCAATCGCGGCTATGCGGTGCTCGCGGTGAATTACCGCGGCTCGACCGGATTCGGCAAAGAATTCATCAATGCGGCCGATAAACAATGGGCCGGCAAGATGCACGACGACTTGATCGACGCCGTGAACTGGGCCGTTGAGCAAAAGATCGCTCGCAAAGACAAATTCGCGATCTCGGGCGG
Source organism: uncultured Pirellulaceae bacterium (assembly GCA_964394305.1). Lineage (GTDB taxonomy): Bacteria > Planctomycetota > Planctomycetia > Pirellulales > Pirellulaceae > Anatilimnocola. The sequence goes on along the minus strand of CAYMWL010000062.1, from coordinate 34,591 downwards.
CAGCTACGGTGGTTATGCCACGCTCGTTGGCTTGACATTCACGCCGGATGTCTTCGCCTGTGGCGTTGATGTCGTCGGACCATCGAGTCTGATCACGCTCCTCAGCAATCCGCCGCCGTACTGGATGCCGTTCATGCCCGTGATGAAGGTCCGCGTCGGCGATCACGTTTCGGAAGAAGGGAAGAAGTTCCTCAATTCCCGTTCGCCGCTGAATTTCGTTGAAAAGATCAAAAAGCCGCTCCTCATCGGCCAAGGCGCCAACGACCCACGCGTCAAACAGCCCGAAGCGGATCAGATCGTGAAAGCGATGAATGAGAAGAAGATTCCCGTGACCTATGTCCTGTTCCACGATGAAGGCCACGGTTTCTCACGGCCGCAAAATCGCTTTGCGTTCTATGCCGTTCAAGAAGCGTTCCTCGCCGAACACTTGGGCGGCCGTTTCGAACCAATCGGCGAAGCGTTCAAGAACGCCGATTTCAGCGTGCCCAGTGGTCAGGATCAGGTGCCGGGCCTGGCGGAGAGTTTGAAGACGCGGGCTCCGGCGGGGAAGTGATTTGTAGCACATAAACTCCCTGTTCGTTTGTAGTTGGAATCTCTCGCTCCTCCCAGAATTCACGCTCACGTAGTTTCGATTCAACGACGTGGCGCGTAATGGTGGCGGGAATGGTTCGGTGCAGCGTCAGGGTGTCGCCGACGGCCGACAGCGGCGTATCGACTGCGTTGCAAACAAGGGTGCTGGAATTGGCCAACACTCGCGAGTCTGGGTGGGGAAATCGGCCCAGATCGCGGGCGGCAGCTTTCATTTCGGCGACGTCGGTTCTGACGCCGCCGTAAATGGCCGCGTTACAGGCGGTCGGTCGCTCGTCATTCCAAACCGGCGAGAAGTTGCGCCGGTGAAGAGCACGACAAGCAAAAGGGCCAGCCACTTCATAACCTGATCCTGCCATGGAGATGGGCAGGAGATAGCAGAAGGGCAGAAGGGTGCAGTCAGGGGAAGGCGAAGTCGCGAGTTGACGTAAGTCAGTTTGCGTCGAAAAAGAGGGTGTCCAACAATTGCCTCGATTGTTGGACAGCAGGTAGCGCCGATTGCGGCAGCGGCGCGTTTTTGTGTCCAACAATGGGTTGCAAAAGTGGACAAGTTGGATGAAACGGCAGGTGCGCGACGTACCACTTACGGCGGCGATACGGCTTCGCCGCCGCCGCGCGTGCCAATTTCGTTATAGAGCTTGTAGTCGATGCTGTTCACGACGAACCGCACGCTGGCGTCGCCCATCGCAAAGTTCGAGCCGGCTGGATGCAGACTTTTATAGCCGCAGCTGCGGAACCATTCGGTCCCTTCACCGGGCTTGCCCACGCCGCGGTCGACCATCGTCCCCAGCGGAATGCTGGTGCCGGAAACGGGAAAGTTTTGGCTGAAGACCCCCATGAACGTGCAGTGCCCGGGAAGCGTTTCGCCGACCATCCAGGTGTTGGATAAACCGTCGGTCACTTCGGCCATGCGAATGGCGTGGGCCCAGCGGCCGAACATGCCGGTGAAAACGTCGCCCGTGCCGAAGTTATTCCCTTGGCAGCAGTAGTTATTGTCGCCCGGGGTTTGATTGGGGCAGTAAGGGCAAGAGTCCATATGCGTGGGCCCCATGCTGACCGGATACCAGAGCATGTGGGCGGGAGTGATGTTGTGCGTGTAGCGAGGTTGAACTGGTTGCCGCGCGGCGGGATCGCTGGGGCAAATGAAGCCGGGCAACTTCGTGATGGTGGCTATTATCGCAGAGTTCTGCGCGGTGTTCTTAAAGTTGGCCGACAAATCCATTTTGTCGGTGACGTTGCCGAGTTCCATAAATGGAAAAATCGAGACCGCCCAGTTGCTCCCATTGGGAGTGCAGCAGGGACTCGAAGTGCCGAAGGGAAGACGCTTGTAGGTGTCTTCGTAATTGTGCAGCGCCAGTCCCAGCTGTTTCAGATGGTTGCTGCATTGCGTGCGGCGGGCTGCTTCGCGAGCGGCCTGCACGGCGGGGAGCAAGAGAGCGACCAGCACGCCGATGATGGCGATGACAACGAGCAGTTCGACCAAAGTAAAGGCTGTCCGGAAATCTCGCCGCTGCATGTTAGAGCCCTAACGTTGCTCGAGTCGCCAACCATAACTTTGTGCCCCAGCTTAATCGAACTCGCCGCTGAAATACAACACTTGGTTCGTGTTCGATCTTTTGAAGCAGGCGAGAATAGGTTTGGTGCATGAGCCAATACAACCGGCGTGCCGGTTGGGGAATTATCGACATTGCCTGCCAGGCGGATTGATAAAGTTCGCGAGCACGAGCGGCTTCAAAGCGGATCAATTCACAAGCGGCAACGGTCGGCGCGCCGGACAAGATGTCGCTTTCGGTCAAACTGAAGCGGGCTAGATCGTCTTGCGGCAGATAGACTCTGTCCAGCGCTGCATCGGCCCGCAAATCGCGGAGGATGTTGGTCAATTGTAAAGCCAGCCCGCAGTCGATGGCGGGTTGGCGGGCAGCGGGTTCGTGGCAGTTCCAGATGCAGAGACAACCGAGTCCCACACTGGAGGCGACTCGCAGGCAATATTCGCGCAGTTCCGGCCAGTCGGCGTACCGCCGCGGCGTGAGATCCATTTCGCAACCGTCGAGCAGGTCGAAGAGATACTGCGGGGGGATTTGGTAGCGCTCGATCGTGTCAGTGAGTGCCGGAAAAACTCCCGTGCCACTACTTCCAGTTGTTGCCGCCCGTAGTTCGCCTCGAAATTGCTGCAGATTCTCGCGGCGAATCGACTCCGTTTCGGTGTTGTCAACGATGTCGTCGGCGGTTCGCGCGAAGGCGTAGAGTGCGTCCATGCCGCAACGCTGGGGCTCGGGCAGGAGCCAGAAGGCGCGGCCGAGGTTGGAGCGCGCTTGAAGAACGATCGCCCGGCAGTGGGAGTAACTTTCCGTGAGTCGCGGTCCTTGCGACAAATTGAGTCTCCCGACGCTTGCTTCAGCCCCTCACCCAACCCTCTCCCCGGCATACCGCTGGGGCGAGGGAGTAAATGCCCACAGGAACAACGACTTTAATCCGCGGGCAAACTGCGTGGGTACGAACCTAACACATTCAGCTTTACGGTTTTCTTCGCGAGCGCGGCCAAGGCACTTTTGACTTTCGAATCTGCCTGATGCCCTTCAAGCTCCACAAAGAACAAGTACTCATTCTTGGTATTCGGCATCGGGAATGATTCAATCCAGGTCATGTTCAGCCGGCCGCGTTTGAAAACGGCCATTGCGTCGGCGAGGGCGCCCGGTTTGTGCGGAATCGCGAACATCAACGACGTTTTGTCGTGGCCGGTTCGTTTCGGCGCTTCGCCGCCGATGACAGCGAACCGAGTGACATTGTTCTTATTGTCTTCGATATTGGCATCAATGACATTCAAGCCGTAGTTCAAACCAGCTTCGTAGCTGGCAACGGCCGCGGCCCCCGGTTTGTCGCAAGCGATTTGCGCTGCGGTGGCGGTGCTGGTTACTTCGACGGTGCGAATGTTCGGCAGATTCTTGGCCAGCCAATCGCGGCATTGTGAAAGTGCCTGCGGCTTGCTGTAGACTTCCGTCACTTGCGAGCGAACGCACTTACCGAGCAAGCAGTGGTGGATCTTGAGCTGCACTTCGCCGGTGATCTGCAGCGGTACGCGGGCGAACATATCGAGCGTGTCGACCACGCGGCCGTCCGTCGAATTCTCGATCGGCACGATGCCGAAGTTGGCTTCGGTCACATTCACCGCTTCAAACACCGCCTTGATCGTTGCCAGCGGCAGCAGATCCGTGGAGTCGCCGAACTTGGCGATGCCAGCCAAGTGGCTGTAGCTGAACTTCGGGCCCAGATACGCAATCCGCTGCGGCTGAATGAGCGCCCGAGCTTGTCCTTGCAGTTCACGCCAGATGTTATGGACTGCGGCTTCGGTCAACGGACCTTTGTTTCCTTCGAGAACCTTCTGCAGCGAGGTCAACTCCTCGGCCATGTCGTGCAGTTGGCCACCCTCTTGTTGCCGCGCACGAGCCAGCTTCTGCGTGATTCGCGTTCGGTCATTGATCAGCTTGAGCAGGTCGCGGTCGACGCGCTCCAGTTCCTTTCGCGCGGCAGCAGCCGACGGGCCCGAGTTGGAGTTTTTTTTGCTCATGGTGGGAAAGTCAGAGAGAGGGCGAAACTGCTGCAAAATTATCGCGGCATGGAACCGTAGAGGAATCAACCTTGTAATGAGCTAGCGAGTGGGTGTCAACCAACCGAGCAGGAGTGCGACTGTCATTTTCGATCTGCCACATTGGCAATTGTAATTCATGTGTGCGGGTGGGGCGGAAAACCAAGTGTCAAATTGGCAGAAGCTTCTCCGTCGGTGCCCGCTACGCGTCCGTCAGCGGAAATTTGATCAGCTGCAAACCATTATCTTTGAATGCTTTATGGCCGAGTTCGTGACGGCTAGCCGGATTCGGCATGACCTTTGCTTTTTAGCCCGTTCCGAACCTGGGGCATTTGATATGCACCGGAAGTCACCAACCTGAAATTCCGCTACATCCGGCGAATGCTGCGTACGCAGCTCTTCCCAAAAACACTTTCCTGCAACTTTTCTACGAGGCAACACACTATGGCAGCTGGCGAAAAAATTATTGGCATCGACTTGGGCACGACGAATAGCGTCGTTGCGATCATGGAAGGGTCTGAACCCAAAGTGATCGCCAATGCGGAAGGCAACCGCCTGACGCCCAGCGTCGTGGGTTTTACCGATAAAGGGGAGACGGTCGTTGGCGAACCCGCCAAGCGGCAAGCGGTGACCAATCCCACCAAGACCGTTTACTCCGTCAAGCGCTTTATGGGGCGCCGTCACTCGGAGGTTGAATCCGAAGAGAAGATGGTTCCGTACAAGGTCACAGGCGGCTCGCAAGAGTACGTGAAGATCAAGGTCGGCGAAAAGGAAATGACGCCGCAAGAAATCTCCGCGCTCGTCCTCCGCAAACTGAAGGAAGCGGCCGAGTCGTACCTGGGTCACAAGGTGAACAAAGCCGTCATCACCGTGCCGGCTTACTTCAACGATGCTCAACGGCAAGCGACGAAGGATGCGGGCCAGATCGCGGGTCTCGAAGTTGCTCGTATCATCAACGAGCCGACCGCAGCCGCGCTCGCTTATGGCCTCGACAAAAAGAAGAATGAAAAGATCGTTGTGTTCGACCTCGGTGGCGGTACTTTTGACGTATCGGTGCTCGAAGTGGTCGGCAGCGATGACGAAGGTGGCGGCAAGCAGCTGTTTCAAGTGATCAGCACCCACGGCGATACCCACCTCGGTGGCGATGACTTCGATGAAGCGCTCATCCACTACGTTGCTGGCGAGTTCCAGAAGGAACAAGGCGTTGACCTGCGCAAGGATCCGATGGCATTGCAACGCTTGCAAGAAGCGTGCGAAAAGGCCAAGAAGGAACTGAGCTCGTTGCCTTCGACAGACATCAACCTGCCGTTCATCACCATGAGTGGCGGCGTGCCGAAGCACCTGACGATGTCGATCACTCGGGCGAAGTTTGAGGAACTGATCGATTCGTTGGTCGAACGCTGCCGCAAACCAGTGCTGCAAGCAATGAAGGATGCCAATCTGAAGCCGGGCGAGATCGACGAAGTCGTGCTCGTCGGCGGTAGCACTCGCGTTCCGAAGGTCCAAAAGCTCGTCAAAGATTTGTTCGGCAAAGAACCCCACAAGGGCGTGAACCCGGACGAAGTGGTCGCTGTCGGCGCCGCCATCCAAGGCAGCGTGCTCGCTGGCGAACGCAAAGACGTGCTGCTGCTCGACGTCACTCCGCTCACTCTCGGCATCGAAACCGAAGGTAGCGTGATGACGGCGATCGTCGAAAAGAACACCACCATTCCGTTCAAAGCCCAAAAGGAATTCAGCACCGCGGCCGACAATCAGCCGGGTGTGCAAGTGAAGGTCTTTCAGGGTGAACGGAAGATGGCTCACGACAACCGATTGCTCGGCGAGTTCAACCTCGACGGCATTCCGCCGGCCCCACGTGGCACACCGCGAATTCAAGTGACGTTCGATATCGACGCGAACGGCATTTTGGAAGTCACGGCCCGCGAACTAGGAACCGGTAAGCAAGCCAACGTCAAGATCGAGCAATCGTCGGGCTTGTCGAAAGACGAGATCGAAAAGATGCGCCGCGACGCCGAAGCCCATGCCGACGAGGACAAGCAGAAGCTCGAACTCGCGAACCTGCGGAACCAGGCCGAAAACATGTGCTACCAGCTCGAAAAGCTCATGAAAGAAAACGCCGACAAACTGCAGGACAGCGACAAGGAGCCGCTGCAAAAAGCAATCGACAGCACGAAAGAAAAAGCCAAGGGAACGGAAACCGCGGCCATCAAGAGTGCGGTCGAACAGCTCGAAGCTGCCTCGCACGCGTTCACCAAGATGCTCTACGAAAAGACGGGAGCAGCCGGCGGTGAAGGTGGCGAAGCAGGTCCTAGTCCTGGTCCCCAAGCCTCGGCAAAGGGTGACGACGACGTGATCGAAGGTGAGTTTGAAGTGAAGAAGTAGTTCCCTCTTTAATCGCTCCCTCGCCCCGGTACTCCGGGGAGAGGGGCTGAAGCGGATACCAACGCCACTTCGCCCCAATCTCCAAAATCAACTTTCCGCCCGCCACGGCCTTATGAACCGCGGCGGGCGGTTTTATCTCTTGATAGTCGTCGTTCGCTCCCACGAACGACCACGCGTAACGATTGGCCTATTGCTCGCGCAGCGCATTCACAATATTCAGTCGCACCGCGCGGATGGCCGGCAGGATGCCGCCGAAGATACCCATCAGCGCTGCCATCAGTACTCCGCGCAGCAGCACGGTGTGGCCGAAGCGAAACGAGAAGTTGAGTTCGCTGAAAGTGGCCCAGTTCGCGGTGCCAGTCGTGATGCCGTTGAACGGCAGTGTCGCGAGGCAGCCGAGTAAGCCACCTACGATGCAGATCAGCACCGACTCGAGCATGAACGACGTCAAAATCGCGCTGCGATGAAAGCCCATCGCGCGTAACGTGCCGATCTCGCGACTACGGCCGGCGACGGCGGCAAACATGGTGTTGGCCGCGGCGAACATAGCGCCGAACGTCAGAAACACAGTGATCAAATACGTGACGAACTTGAACAGAATCGCCATCTTCAACTGATCGGCGTAATACGTCGATTCTTCCACGGCCTTCAACTGAAAGCGGTCGTCCTTGGTGATTGTGTCGATGAGCTTCTCCATGGCCGCCTGATCGGTGGCCCGCAGATTGACAATCGAAATCGTGTCTTCGCCACGCCGTGCACTGGATAAATCACGAATGTCCGTCCAGACCTCGGATTCCGAGGCGCTCCCGCCGGCTTCGAAATGGCCGACCACTTGAAAGTCGGTTTTGTTGATCTTGAATTTCTCGCCGATGGCCAGATTGTCGAAACGCCGGGCCATGCTCTGGCTGGTAATGATTTCATTCACGCCTGCCTTGATATCTCGCCCGTCGACGATCTTGAAATCGGGCCGCAGCTCGCGACTCACAGGTTCCACGCCGCGGACAATCACATTCGTCATGCCGCCATTGCGGCGGGTTTTGGTAAGAATCGTGACGAGTTCCGCCGCCGACAGCGGTTTCCCTTCTTTGTTTTTTGCCACACCGTCTAGCGTCGAGATTTCGCTGGCCGCCGTTTCGGAAACGTTGCTCGATGTTTCGTTGTCGGCCCCTTTGCGCAGGATCATCAGTTCGAGCGGCTGACCGCTAATCCGCAGCGCATACTCCAAGCCGTCGTTCAAGCCAAACGTCAAGACCATCGCCCATACCACCGTGCCAATGGCAAACACAGTCATGAGCGTCGTCTTCCAGCGGTTGCGGAGATTTCGCAGGTTGTACTTGAGTGGAATCAACATCGTTGTCTTTCCAGCAGATCGCAAAAAACTCTCAGATTACGCGGCGCAATCCATCGATCACGGACAAGTTTGCCGCGCGCACCGCGGGGCCGATGCCGCTGACGATTCCAATTCCGGCCGCCAGGCCGATCATGGTCAAAATCCATGGGCCAGCAAATTGAAAAATCGAAAGAGCAAAGATCTGGCGATTGAATTGGTGGATCGTTTCGATGAGCGCACAACCCATGGCCACACCCAGCACGCCGCCAATCAGAGCGATCAGGCAAGATTCACCCAGGACCATTTGCATTATTCGCTGCGGCTGAAACCCAATCGCTTTGAGCACAGCGATCTCGGTGGTCCGCTCCCGCATCGACATCGCCATACCGTTGGCAGTGACAAGCGTGAGCGAGAACACCACCGCACAACCGATCATGAGCACGAACAATTGCAAGTTTCCCATCATGTCGGTGAACATCTGAGCGAAGGCGCCCTCCGTTTGCGTGCGGGTTGGATAGTCGGAGTTGGCAAACGCTTTATCGATTTCTTCCATCACAATCGGCATGTCCGCAGCCGTTTTCGTCCTGGCGAAGATCGTTCCGGAATTGCCATCGCCGCGCGCCTTCTTGGCCTTCAAACCTTCGTCGAGATACTTCCAATGAAACCAGATGGTTTCGGTGGAACCCTCTTCGGAATAAAAATACCCTCGGACTGTCAGCTCGAGGTCGAATTGGTAATAGGTTCCCTCAAACGTCAGCTTGTCGCCGATATTCCACTTCATCCGCTCGGCGAGATCCTTATCCACCAAAACACCCTGACGATCATCTTTCCAGGCCTCGTGGTGCGCGGGATCGACGTGGAATTCGCTCCAAACTCCAAATACATGATCGGCGTCGGTCGCGAACTGGTTAAACATTGCCGGCTCGCTTTTGTACTTGCCGCCATACCACGTATAGGGAACAGCAGCGACGACGTTTTCAATTTCACGGATCTTGTCGACATGCGCGATCGGCAACTTACCGGAGAAGCCCTGCGTATTCATTACGACGACGCGGTTCTCGTCGGCGCTATTGGCCCACGTATTCATCATCACGGTATAGCCATGCATCACCGTCATGAACGCGAGGCAGAAACAGACCGAAAGCACGGTTAGCATCGTGCGCAACCAATGTCGCGTCACATTTCGCCAAATGTATTTGAGCGTGTGCATTATTTCCTCCCGGCCGTGGCAACATCGCTGACGAGCACACCCTTATCCAAATGCAATTGCCGGCTCGCGCGCTCGGCAGCGTGCGGATCGTGCGTGACCATAATGATCGTCTTCTCACTCTTGAGGTGAAGCTGATCCAGCAGGTCAAGAATTTCCGCTGCCGACTTTTTGTCGAGATCGCCCGTCGGTTCGTCGGCAACGATCAAGGTGGGATCGGTGACAATTGCCCGCGCGATCGAAACACGCTGTTCCTGACCACCAGAAAGTTGTCGGGGATAGTGATCCATGCGGTCAGCGAGGCCGACCACCTCTAGCGCCGCGCGAACGTGCTCATCACGTTCTTTGCGTGAGAGCCTGGTCAACGTCAGCGGCAACTCGACGTTCTCATATGCATTGAGCACGGGTATCAGGTTGTAGAGCTGAAAGACGAAGCCGACATGATTCGACCGCCAGTTAGCGAGTGAACCTTCCGACATCTGTGCCAGATTTTGGCCACCAACCGTAATCGTGCCCGAGGTCGGCTTATCGAGGCCGGCGATCAAGTTCAGAAGCGTTGTCTTGCCGGAACCCGATGGCCCCATCAGCGACAGGTATTCGCCTTTCGCGATCTCCAGATTTAGTCCCTGAAGCACAGGAATCTTGAGCTTGTCGCGGCGGAACTCTTTGAACAAATCGCGGACAACAACTAGGGAATCAGCCACAAAATACTCCGTTAAAGTGAATCACAGGTGGTGCGCGTCGCCGCCGCGCGCTACTCGCGCAGCTTGATCACGCTGTCGTCCTGCAAGTCTTCGGGGGGACGCACAATCACGCGTTCGCCGCCTACCAGGCCCGATAGAATTTCTGTGCGGCCATCTTTGTCGCTGCCGACGGTGACCGCCACCAAATGAGCTCGCGAGCGGTCGTCAATCGTCCAGACCGAAGTCGACTTGCCGTTGTCGGTCACAATCGCGCCGCTGTCGCAAAAAATCCGTTTCTTATCGGCAGCCAAGCCTTTCTCATTCGCTTCGGGAAGAAAATAGACCGTCGCGCTCATATCGGGAAACAGTTTCTCGTCGGCATCGAGAATTTGCACTTTGACTTTGATGGTCGCGCGGGCGCGATCGCCCATGGGAATGACCTTGCGAACCTTTGCCGCGTAACGGCGATCGGGAACCGCATCGACGGCCACCTCGCAGGGCGAACCCGAGCGAATGCGGCTGATGTAATCTTCCTTCACATCGCATTCGACTTCGAGGCGCTGCAAATCGGCGACGGTGACGACCGATCCGCGTCCTGATGCTTCGCCCATGCCGCCGGGCAGAATCGATTCGCCAACTTCGGCATCTTTTGAAATCACCGTACCATCGAAGGGCGCCCGAACGATCATGTTTTCTTTGTATTGTTCGGCCTCTTGCACACGCGCTTCGGCAGATGCCACAGCTGCCTCGAGCGTTTCCCGCCTGGCGACCATCGCCCGATGCTGAAAATAAGCCGTGTCGTAATCCGCTTCGGAGAGCGCCTTTTGTTGCCGCAGTTGCGTGGTGCGATCAAAATCTTTTTTGGCTCGTTCGATTGCTACTTCGTTCTCGCCCCACTCGGCCTTGGTCCGCTTGAGCGCTGCTCGCGCACCTGCGAGCGCGGCTTCGATATCCTTGTGATCGAGAACGGCAATCACTTCGCCTTCCTTGACGCGTGAGCCTTCTTCGACCATCACGCTTTCAATCCGGCCAGCTGCTCGAGCGCCGATATTGGCCTGCCGATAGGACTCAACGTAGCCGGTCGCCACAACCACTGCGTCGGCCGCTCGCCCGATCTCTACCACGACCTTTGAAACACGCACTTCGGGCCGAGAGCGGACTGCGTCAGGAATCCATTCGCGATTGGCAAGACTTGTAAGCGCCGGCCGGGCAAACCATCCACCGACACCGATCAACAACAGCACAATTCCCAGAAAGACGATTTTACCGAGTCCGCCGGTGCTGCTACCGGCGGTCCCACCATGCCGATCTTCGCGGCGAATACGCAACGAGGATAACGCATCGCGCGGTTGATCTTGATCAGTGATCGCCATCACAGGCCTCAGGGCGAAACTCGTCTCAAAAATTGCGAATCGCGTCATGCTAACACAAACGAAAACTTTGGGCGACTCGAATTCATGATCGAGTTATCATTTCGCTATGAGAATGCATTTCGGCAGGCTAACGCTGCGCGACTTTTTCTGGTTCGTGCTACTCGCCGCGATCGGAGTTGGCTGGTACTTGGAACGCAGCCAGGCCACCCAGCATATTGCGGAGTTATCCAAACGCTGGCCCTTTGGTCTCCCCTCCAATCCGCAGCCGAGCCCTGCTTTTCAGCAACGACAACAGCAATTGGCAGCTTTCCGCGCCTTGGATAACGCCGAGTTGAACAAGATCTTCAGCGCTCTGAAGCCGGCTTCGCTTTATCACGCCAGCGATGAGTATCAATGTGCGTTGATTGAAATGTCGCGGCGAAAAATGCATGAGGAACTGCAGGATCACTACCGTCGCCTTCAAGTATATCTTTCGCCAAATCAGTCAGAGACACCAGCAAACGCGTTGTTGTTGACTGCTTTGCGTCGTGCGCAGGGAAAACCCGATCCCGTCGAAGTTCAGGTCCGAGTCGCCCACCCGGCCAGTCGCGCCGTGGACGCTGCCAACGGCCCCGTGCTCCACGTCAATTTGAAAAACAGCGACGACACAGAAATCACCCTGCAACGCGGCGGTGACTATCGGAGTGGCCGGCAAACTCGTTGGCGCGTGCAATTGACGAATGAAAAAGGCGAACAGCTACGCGACTCCAATTTTCCGCCGAATCTGATTGGCGGCGGCATCTCGCAATATGTTGCGTTACAGCCAGGAGAGTCACTCTATAAGGAAGGGAATCAACTCGACCCACGCCACTATGTGAAAGCACCACCATCCGGCCGATATCAACTGCAAGTGATTTATGCAGAACAGGAAATTGCTGATCAGCCAAACCTTGACGGCTTGATTCTCTGGAAATCTCGGCCCATCGATGTGATGGTTGACACGCAAGAGCCTGCGGAGATGCAGCGAATTTCGGCAATGCCATTGCTTGCCGTGCTGCTCGGCGGCGTCATCATTTTTGCCACCGCGTCTGTGATACGTCGTCGCCAGCGGACTCAAGTCGAGGGATCCGCGCGACGGCGATATGCCAAAGACTACGTTGCCATCACGTTGTTGATTTTGGCCACGGTTGGCTGGGTCATTGATGGTCAGCGACTTAAACGAGTCATCGAACGGTTGCGTCCCGATCAAACGGCGCAATGGACGCTACGCGCACTCTCATCCTGATCGAACACAGCTACTTGCTGCCGATTTGCAGCAATGACTTGGCCGGCGTGCGACCGATGTGTGGCGGAGGAATCTTCTGGGTTGGCTTCGCTTCTGAGCGTTGAAGCACGGGTTCAGAAGGATTCGGCGACGAGCCAAACAGAGTGACCTTCGCGGTGTGCAGAAAGCCCTTCCACGTGCCGAACGTCGCCGCAACAGCGCTCGGTTCATGGCCGCAATGGACCAGACAATCCTGGCAACGACTGTTGCCGCTCGCGCGGCCATAGGCGTCCCAATCGGTCGTTTCCATCAGTTCCTGGAACGTTTGCACATAGCCATCGTTGAGCAAATAGCAGGGTCTCTGCCAACCGAACAGATTGTAGGTAGGACTGCCCCAGGGCGTGCATTCGAGATCGAACTTGCCTTGCAGGAATTCGAGGAACAACGGCGTCTGATTGAATTGCCAACGCCGCGGCGCTTTGTTCAAAAGCCGGCGAAATAGACTGAATGTTTGTTCGCGGGCCAGAAAGTGTTCCTGGTCAGGAGCTTTCTCATAGCTATAGCCCGGAGAAACCATCATCCCTTCGACGCCGAGTTGCATCATCTCGTCGAAGAAACCTCGCATTCGCTCTGGATCAGCGCCGGCGAACAACGTGCTGTTGGTTGTCACCCGGAAGCCTTTGGCGCGAGCCGCGCGAATCGCTTCGAGAGCGATGTCGTACACACCTTCGCGACAAACAGCGTGATCGTGTTCCTCGCGCGGTCCGTCCATGTGCACGGAAAAGGCGAGGTACTTGCTTGGTTTGAACTTGGGCAGCGCGGCGACAAGTTTCAACGCGTTAGTGCAGAGATAAACATATTTCCTGCGCGCTATTAGCCCTGCGACGATCTTGTCGATCTGCGGATGCATCAACGGTTCGCCGCCGGGAATGGAAACAATCGGCGCGCCGCATTCATCGGCCGCTTGGAAGCATTTCTCCGGCGCTAAATCGCGACGGAGAATATCGGCAGGAAACTGAATCTTGCCACAACCGGCGCACGCCAGATTGCAGCGAAACAGCGGCTCAAGCATCAGCACGAGCGGATAGCGTTTCACGCCCGCCAGTTTTTTCCGCAGCACGTAACTGGCTACGGTCCACATCTGGCTGATTGGTACGGACATCGTTCTTACTTTCAATCACGAAACTTCGGAGGGCGAGGCTCAGGCCGAGTTGGGAACGGCAAATGGACCTTCTCTTGCCAATTTTGGGATCGGACGGAGGCTATCCCAATTAAAGACACTTTGCGTCAGCCCACAACTCGCAGTCGCGTCTGGCCCATTTCATTCACCTGCGACGGTATCGTCTTGCCGCGTGCTCTCGCATATGTCGCCAAGGCCAGCAGCGGGAAGTAAATCGGATACGCGTGATACTTCAAATAGAAGACACGCGGAAAACCAGTCCCCGTGAACTCATCTTCGGTCCACGTGCCGTCGGCCTCTTGCTGAGAGACCAGCCAGCGCACGCCGCGTTCGACGGCGGGATGCTGTGCGAGTCCAGCCGCGACCAACCCGAGCAAAGCCCACGCGGTTTGCGATGCCGTCGCCGGACCTTGGCCACGCAGTTCTGGTTTTTCATAGGTATCGGCCGATTCGCCCCACCCGCCGCTCGCCTGCTGATGGGCGAGGAGCCAATTGGCGCCGCGCTGCATGAGCGGATCGTCAGACGCAATGCCGATGGCTTGCAGGCCGACCAGCACCTGCCAGGTGCCGTAGATATAATTTACGCCCCAGCGGCCGAACCAACTGCCGTCCGTCTCCTGTGTCTTGCGCAGGTATTGCAGCGCGCGATCGACAGCCGGTTGCCCTGGTTTTGCACCCCACAGTGCGAGCGCTTCGAGCACGCGGCCCGTGAGATCAGGCGTGCTCGGATCGATCATCGCGTTGTGATCGGCAAACGGCACGCGGCAAAGGAATTCGCTGTCGTTGTCTTTATCGAAAGCACCCCAGCCGCCGTCTTTGTTTTGCATCGCCTGCACCCAGCGACGAGCTCGTTCGCAAGCGCCAATAGCCCAACTACGGCGGGCCTCGGCTTCGTCGACGTGCATGTCGCTGCTGGCACGCATTTTCGCGGGCTGCTGATGCCGCTTGGCGATAAAGGCCGCTTTGTCAGAATGCTTCAGCAGTTCCTTGATGGCGATCATCACCATCACGGTGTCGTCGACATCGGGATAGAAATCGTTGTGATGTTCGAAGAACCAACCTGCCGGCGGCGCTTTGACATTGTTGGCCCAATCGCCCAAACGCGTCACTTCTTTTTCCAGCAACCAATCAACGGCCGCCGTCAGCGGCTGATCGGCGATCGTCAAGCCACTCGCGGCCAGGGCTCGCACCGTGATCGCGGTATCCCACACCGGGGACAAGCAAGGCTGCAGATGCGCCGATGTTTCTTCCTCAATCGTCAATCCCGCAAGTTGCTCGTGGTTGTACCGGACTTCGGCCGAATCGTCGTCGTAGCCGAGACATTTCAGCGCGATGATGCTCCAAATGATCGGCGGAAAGATCGCGCCGAGGCCATCGCTATGGGCAAAGCGCGTCGTCATCCATTGCGTGGCAGCTTTCAGGGCCGTGCGACGCAGCGGTTTGATGCGGCGTTTCTCCAGCCATTTGAAGGTCTGATCGACGCGGCGGAAAAAGTTGTCCCAGCTGAACCAGCCAGTCTCTTTTTGCAGGCCAGGGCAGCGGAGTTCAGGCCATTGTTCCGGCGGTTTCAGGAAGAGTTCGTTCATGCAGCGATCGGGCGGCAATTGTCGCACGGGGCGATGGGCCCACATGATTGACAGCGGCACGACGATCGTCCGCGACCAGGCGCTCATCTTGTAAAGATTGATCGGCGACCAGTTTGGCAGCAGCACCAACTCTGGCGGCACGGCCGGGCAATGGTCGTAGGAAATCTGTCCGAGTAGCGCCAAATAGAACCGCGTGAAGCTGTTCACCGCATCGGCGCCGCCGGACGCGCGAATCGCCGCGCGAGCTCGCACCATGTATTCTTCGTCGCGATTGTGCCCCGTGAGCTTTAACGCGAAATAGGCCTTCACGCTGCCACTGATTTCCAATTCGCCACCGGGATACATCGCCCAGCCACCCGTCGGCAACTGCGTCTCGATCAGTCGCTGCGCACATTTCCGCGCGAGGGGCGTGTATTCTCGCCGCAACCAGGCGAGGAGCAGAATGTATTCACTCTGCAGGATGCTGTCCCCTTCGAGTTCAGCGCACCAAAAACCGGCCGGCTGTTGTTCGTCGAGCAGCCATTGCCTGGTCTGACGGATCGCTGCTTGCAGCGCAGTGTCTTGCGTATCGAACTCGGGTTGCTGTTCGTGGACGGGTGTGAAATGCGGGCGTGGTACGCGAATTGGCTCTGGGGCTGACATTCCCTCGAATCCTCCTTGCGCGGCGTGATGGCGTCCTTGCGGACTAGCGCACCGCCGAAAAGTGGAGCACGCTAGCGACGTCTTTGGCCAGACAAATTGACGTATAAGGAATCAGGCCCCGACCTACAAGATCAATCCCAGTGCGCTACAATGAATTAACGCGCGGAGCTGACTTCCTGGGAGGGCGAGGCTCCCGCTGAGCCGCCACCGTTGATCGGCATGGGCCGATGGCGCTCACAAGTCCACTGGCGCGGCTCGGCAGGAGCCTCGCCCTCCCATGAATACGGACGCAAGATGCCCGACGACTGGGACGATTTCGATTCGCCTGAAATGACTGCTAACGAGTTGCAGGCGGCGGCCGAGGAAGAGGCGCTACCTTCGGATGACGAGGTCGAGGCTGCGCTCAATGCTGTAGCCGGGCCGCTAGCGGCCGATTCGCAGTTCGAGGAAGTCGCCAGCCGTGAGGCAGTGCCGCAGTACGAATTTGCGTTCCGCCGCGCCGCCGCCAAGGTTCGCGAATTCCCCCGCGCGCCCGGCGTGTATCTGTTCAAAGACACCGCCGGCGTCACGATCTACGTAGGCAAGGCAAAGCAACTCCGCAGCCGGGCGGGGAGTTATTTTCTGATCGGCGCGCGGCAAGAACGGCGGACGTCGGACTGGGTGCTCGATATCGCCGATGCCGACTACATCGAGTGCGAAAGCGACGTCGATGCTTTGCTGATGGAAGCCCGGCTGATCAAAGACATTCAGCCGAAGCACAACAAGGAACTGAAAGACGACAAGACTTTCCCGTACCTGATGATCACCAAGGGGGAAGATTTTCCGCGCGTCGAAGTCACCCGCCAGCCACCCGATCGCGGCGTACGCCTGTTCGGCCCTTTCGCCAGCGCCGGCGCACTGCGCGGCGCCATGCAGGTGTTGCAGCGGATTTTCAAGTTCCGCACCTGCAGTCTCGATATCGAAGAAAACGACGAACGCTGGCGCTGGTTCCGTCCTTGCCTGCTCGCGAGCATTCAACAATGCACCGCGCCCTGCAACTTGCGAATCAGCAAAGAAGAATATAAGCACGACATTCAACGGCTGATCATGTTCCTCGAAGGGAACAAGAAAAAGCTGCTAAAAGAATTGCGCGAAGAGATGCACGCCGCGGCGAAGGAGAAGCTGTTCGAACAAGCCGCGCGGCTGCGTGATGAAATCAAAATGCTCGAATCGCTCGACCGCCGCGGCGATATCGACGTGCACGCGCAACCCGAAGTCTTTTACATCGATCCCAAAAAGGGGCTGGCCGGTTTAAAGAAAGCTTTGAAACTCGCCGATCCGCCGCGGACCATCGAAGGGATGGACATCGCCCATCTGGGCGGCGGTGAAACGGTCGCCAGTGTGGTGCAATTCCTCGACGGCTTGCCATTTAAGCCCGGTTATCGTCGCTACAAGATCAACGGCGTCGCCGGCATCGACGATTTCCGCAGCTTGCACGAGGTGGTTTCGCGCCGCTATCGCAAACTGCTCGACACCGACGAGCCCTTCCCCGATCTGCTGCTGATCGACGGCGGCAAAGGGCAACTCTCTGCGGCGCTCGCGGCCTTTCGCGATCAAAACATCGATCCGCCCGCAATCCTGTCGCTGGCCAAGCAGGAAGAAGAAATTTTCCTGCCGGGTGAATCGGAATCGCTGAAACTATCGAAGCACTCGTTCGCGCTACGCCTGCTGCAATACGTCCGCGACGAAGCGCATCGCTTCGCCCAGCATTACCATCATCAGCTGCGGCGAAAATCGCAGTTGGGTGAATAGCTAGAGCTGGCGCCCAAGCCGCTTGCTGCGCTCGTGGCTCTTTTCGTCCTGACAAACCTACCCGTTCAACCCCTTCAGCGCCCCGGTGCTGTCGCCCAGGAATGGCAGGCGGATATCCATCCGCTCGAGCATCGACAGCCAGAGATTGTTCAGCGGCGTTTCGTTTTGATACTTGATGTGTCGGCCGGTCTGAATGGTGCCACCTGCGCGGCCTGCGAGCAGGATTGGCAGGTTGTCGTGATTGTGGGCGTTGCCGTCGCTGTTGCCACTGCCGTACGCGATTTGGCAATTGTCGAGCAGCGTGCCGCCACCTTCCGGGATCGACTTGAGCTTCTTCAGCAAATAGGCCAGTTGTGTCGTGTGGAAGGTGTTGATGTCGCGGATCTTTTCCTTCTTCTTTGCATCGTTGCCGTGATGCGACAGATCGTGATGCCCTTCCGAGACGTTGATGAACGGATAGGGCTTGTTGCTTCCTTCGTTGGCAACGACCATGGTGCAGACGCGGGTCACGTCGGTTTGAAACGCGATGACCATCAGGTCGTACATCAGACGGATGTGCTCCTGGTAGTCCTTCGGCACGCCGGCAGGCAGCGTCATTTCGGGCGCTTTCACTTCGGGCAGCGAAGAGGCGCGCTCGATCCGCTGTTCGATGTCGCGCACGGCAGTGAAGTATTCGTCCAATTTGCGAACATCGTTGCCGCTGAGCTTGCCTTGCAGATCCTTGGCGTCTTCGCGGACGAAATCGAGGACGCTCTTCCGCTTGCGGTCCCGTTCGATCCGCTCCTTCGCTGGCGTCGTGGTGAACATCCGCTCGAAGACGAGTTTCGGATTCACTTCTTTCGGCAACGGCTGAGTCGCTGACTTCCACGCCATGGTGGAGGAATAAACGCAGCTGTAACCGGAGTCGCAGTTGCCAGCCATCGCGCCGGCCTCGCAACCCATTTCGAGTGATGCGAGCCGCGTTTGATCGCCGATGCGAGACGCAGCGACCTGGTCGACCGAAATGCCGCTGCGAATATCCGTGCCATCAGTCTTGCGTGGCTGAGCGCCAGTGAGAAACGCACCGAGCGCGCGAGCATGATCGCCGCCTCCATCGCCATGCGGGCGTGCTTTGTCGGCAGTCAGGCCGGTGAGCACATTGATGTCATGCCGCACTTCTTCCAGCGGCTTCAGGATGTGCGGCAGTTCGTAGTTGGTCCCTTCAGCGGCCGGCGTCCAATCGGCCATGTTCTTGCCGTTCGGAACGTAAATGAATGCCATGCGGACCGGATTCTTCTTCGCAGCGCCGGTCTTGTCGTCGGCCCACGCGACCACTGGGCCCATCGCTTCCAGCCAAGGTAATGCGAGTGAAACACCGAGGCCGCGAAGCAGTGTGCGGCGAGAAAGCAAATTCGAATTCGTGGCGTGCGTCATGGGGTGGGATCCTTTCCTCGGCGGTTACGGAAGGGGTCGCTCTTGGCGATTTCGATGATCAGGCGGGAAAATTTATAATCGTCGGCCGCGGTCGCAGCGACGATTTTCTGCACGGTGGGACGGTCATAATACTCCAGGCCGCGGCCCAGGCCATATGTCAATAGTTTCTCTGACAAGTTGCGGGCGAACAACTCTTTTTTGCCCTGAATGATCTTTTTCAGTTCCGCGGGGCCCGCAAACGACTGCCCATCCGGCAAAGTCCCCGCCGGGTCGATCTTTTCCTTGCCGTCTTCATTCCGAAAACGGCCGATAGCATCGAAATTCTCGAAGGCAAAACCGATCGGGTCCATCTTCGCATGGCAATTCGCACAGGCCGGATTGGCCATGTGCTGATTCATGCGTTCCCGCAGCGTGCCGGTTAGTTCGGCCCCTTCTTTGAGTTCCGGAACATCCGGCGGCGGCGGAGGCGGCGGCGTGCCGAGGATTTGTTCCAGTACCCAGCGTCCACGCTTCACCGGCGAAGTACGTGTGGGATTGGAGGTCACCGTGAGAATGCTGGCCATCGTAAGCAGGCCGCCGCGAAGATCGTTGCGATCCGATTCCGTTGCAAGTTGAACGCGCTCGAATTGTTCGCGGCTGATGGGCTTGCCGCCGGGGCGTTTTTTCTGCGTTGCCCAAGTCGTGCCGTTGACGTCGAGAATGCCGTAATGCCGTCCCAGTTCAAAATTCAAATACGTGAAATCGGCCGAGATCAAATCGAGGATGCTGCGGTCCTCCTGCACGATTGCCAGGAAGAACAGTTCCGTCTCTTTCAGCATCGCTTGCCGCAGGCCGTCGTTCCATTCCTTGAACATCCCTTTGTCGGGCATGTGCTGCGACAAGCGACCCAATTGCAGCCATTGCACGGCAAAGTTTTTATAGAGCGAAACGGCTTTGGGATCCTTGAGCATCCGCCGCACTTGCGGCTCCAGGGTCTTGGAAAGTTCGTTCTTCGCAGCGAGTTCGGTTAACTCATCATCCGGCATCGAACTCCAAAGAAAATACGAAAGTCGCGATGCCAATTGAAATTCGCTGATCGGCCGGGGCTGGTCGGTTTGTGGACGATCGTCGAGTTCCAGGCGAAACAAAAACTTCGGCGAGACGAGCACCGCCTGCATGGCCAGTTGCATCGCCGCTTCCCATTTTTCGCCGCTCGCGATGGCTTGTTCGGCAAGTGTGCACAGGCGGTCGACCTCTTCCTTGGTCGCCGGCCGGCGATAAGCCCGCGACGCAAATCGCTGCAGCACTTCGCGGGTTTGTTCTGCTTGGGGTTTGCTGGAATCGCAGGCGAGCAGCTTCCGTTGTGTCGGTGGCCGAGTATCTTTCGGCCCGGTGAGTGCGAAGTACTCGACATGCAGTTTTTGCAGCGGTTCGCTTTCGGGAACTTTCATCAGACCAACAGCCACGCGGGTCATCCCCTTCGGCATGGTGAAATCGACTTCCAGGTTCTGCGCCGTCTTCTCTTCGCGGGCTTCGACCGTCAGCACTTTCAGTAATTTGAATTTGTTCGCGGTAAAAAACTGCGTCGCACCGGCGATCTTGTCGGCGACTTCCGGAGCATCGCCACCTTCCATTTGGCTGCCGACGGCAAGGACGGCGATTTGCACCGGCTCTTTCCCTTCGGCCGTCGCATGGACGCGAACGCGGAAGTTGTAATCACCTTCGGGCAGATTGGGATACTGTGTGTGCAGCGGCCCCGTGAACTGCGGAGGATCGCCGGCCTTGGGCGAGATATCGCGGATTCGTTTCTGCGGGACGTTGCCACCCGCAGGTTCCAAGTATTGACCCGACAAAGCTCGCGTCGGCGATTTCGGCGGTTCGACGGTGATCGCCCGCTGCATGATGCTTTCGGCCGCGGCCAAATAGCGTTCCATCAGCACGGGAGAAAGTGTGAGGACATCGCCGATGTTGTCGAAACCATGGCCGACATCGTCCGAGGGAAAATCCTCGGCTGGATTGAAATCGACGCCGACCAGATCGTGAATCGTATTGTTGTATTCGGTCCGGTTTAACCGCCGCACGGTCACGCGGCCCGGATCGGGTTTGGCGTTTTGATCGGCTTTCAAAAAGACATGCTTTACCGCGGTGAGGAACGCGGTTGTCTCGCTCGCCATCGGCTGTGGCTTGTCTTTGGGCGGCATTTCGCCGGCCTCGACCATGTCGACGACGCTCTCCCAAACCTTCCGCCCCTTGATGATGTCGAGCTCCGTCTTGAACTTATGCAGCGCGACATCGGCCTTCACGACCTTCTCGCCGTGGCACTTGAGGCAGTTCTTTTCCACGTAGGCGAAAAGATCTTTGGCGAGATCGGGTTGAGGCTGCTCTTGCGCGGCAACAGGCAGAATTGGCAGCATGAGCACAACGAGCGCGCAGAACAAAGAACAACGCATAGAGCGAACTCACCAAGCAGGTGGGGAAAAATTGCAGGCGGGACCGGAGAGGCATTTCCGGCAGTATTGATCATAACCGTAAGCAATGAAAAAAAGAAGTTTGCTTCGCGTTTATGATTATTGCTCAATCCCCCAAATTCGCGGCGTGGTGAATTCCAGCGAATTGCCGGCCGGATCGCGAAAATAGAGCGAACGATGCCCCTCAGGCCATTCATGAATGCTTTCGATGGCGACGCCGTGCGCTTCGAGTTGCCGCTGCCAATCGGCGAGTTCCGCATCGGTGATCGCGAAGCAAACGTGCCCCGCGCCATGGGTACCGTGCGGCGGAATCGTGCCCAGCGGTTTGCTGCTTTCCTGCGGGTCGAACAGCAGCAGCATTTGATTGCCGACGCGGAAGAAAAGATGTCGGTCGGTTTGTTCCGCAGCGACCGTGAGTCCCAGCACCTCGGTGTAAAACTTCCGCGCGACGGCGAGGTCGTTCACGCAGAGACAGGTTTCGAGAATGCGGGTGACGTGTTTCATGTTCGGTTTCATCATCGGGCCACGTAGCACGAACCCCTAGGTTCGTGCTACGTGAGAACTTCGGCTTCACGAATTCGGCGCACGATCCGAGGGGTTCGTGCTACGTTCCAGTCGCTCGATCTCCGCCAGTAGCGAACGAAAGAACGGTTCGACATCGGTGACCAGGCCAACCGTTTGAAACGAACCTCGGTCGTTGAGTTTGATCACCGTCGAAGGGTTGATATCGACGCAGACCACTTTGACCCACGCCGGCAGGAGATTGCCGACCGCGATCGAATGCAACGTCGTCGCCACCATCAAGCAAAACGAAACATCGCGAATCTGCTCACGCATCTGTTGTTGCGCTACCAGTGAATCGGTGATGACATCCGTCAGCGGGCCGTCGTCACGAATACTGCCGGCAAGCAAGTACGGCACGTTGTGATTGACGCACTCGTACATGATGCCGCTTTTGAGTTCCCCCTTCGCAACAGCCGGCCGAATGCCGCCGCAGCGGCGAATCCGATTGATCGCTCGCAAGTGATGTTCATGCCCCGCTTCGACAATGTCGCCGCAGTCGAGTCGCACACCCAGGCTCGTGCCGAACAGCGATTGTTCGATGTCGTGGGTGGCGAGTGCATTGCCAGCAAACAGCCGACTGATATAACCACGGCGAATCAGTTCGCAGACGTGTTCATCGCTGCCGGTGTGCACTATCGCCGGCCCGCCGACGAGCAGCGTCTTGCCACCACGCTGTTTCGTCTGAAACATCTCGACAGCGACTTGCCGAATCGCCACGCCCTTCGGTTTCTCGGTCGAAACCGGACTGTTCATGAACTCAAAGCCATGCTGCTGTTGCTGCCGTTCGGGCGGATGCACTCGCGTGCCGGCATGGCCAACGATGTAGAGTTCCCCTTTCCGCACTTCCGTCATCGCGCGGCAAGTTGCGGTGTTGGCAGCGGGATCGACTACAACTC
The DNA here is from genome assembly GCA_964394305.1 of uncultured Pirellulaceae bacterium. Classification (GTDB taxonomy): domain Bacteria; phylum Planctomycetota; class Planctomycetia; order Pirellulales; family Pirellulaceae; genus Anatilimnocola. The sequence continues at coordinate 11,683 of CAYMWL010000062.1, read as the reverse complement.
CCATGTCCATTTCTTGCAACTGCACCTCCACCCATTCGCCGTTCAGACGCACTTCGGTCCGCTGATTGGTGCTGCTGTAAAAACCTTCGGGAAACGCGCCATCCATATCGGCAGCGACCAATCGGCAATCCGCATTCGCGACCGCCACCGCGCCGTGGTCGGCGATCGTGGCCAGAATCTGCTGCAACCGCTCCTCCGTCGGCGCGCTCACTTCGAGCAGCGCATAGCTCGGATCTTTGCGCGCTTGGCCGATGGTGATGCGTTCAATCTTGAACGCGCCGCCGGCCGCGGTGATGACATCGAGAATTTTGGGCAGGATCAGGCTGTCGATGATATGGCCTGAGACTTCGACCCGTTCGGTGCAGGGTTCATTCGCCGCCGCTGATGATTTGTTCTTCGCCATGCCTTTATTCTAGGAGGCGGGAGATGCGAGGCGAGAGAAGAGTGCAAGAGAAATCCTGAGTTCCCTCTACTCGGTCTGCAAGGAGAGGTTTCGGATGGCGATCATGGGGAGTTGCGTGATCGAGGACGCGTACCCGCTTCGGCCCCTCACCCCGGCCCTCACCCCGGAGTACCGGGGCGAGAGAGTGGAAGCAAACGCTTACGCGTTTCAAAGTTCAAATTACAACCCCGACAACTTGAGCAGCGCACCAGCCTTGCCGGTTTCGCCTTCCTTGTTGGTGCCGATGATGGTGATGTATGCACTGCCGTCGTCGGCGAAAGTGATTGCGGTCGGCTTGTCGAGCTTGGCAATCTTGGTGACCTTCACCGTTTGCTTGCCACCTTTGTTCTCTTGATCGAGGCGAAACAAGCCACCCTCAGCAGCTTCCATCCAAGCGAAATCGGTGGCGTACAGCAAACCGGTCTTCGGGGCATAGGCCAGGCCGGTGATGTCGAACAAACCGGTTTCCAGGTTGAGCAGCTTCTTGCCGGTCTTCGCCGAGTAGAACGTCAGCAGGCCGTCCTTGGGCTTATTAATTTCACCCATTTGTCCGACCACGATCTGCCCTTCGGCATTGATGGTGATGGCAACCGGAGCGTCGACTTCGGTTTCTTCCTTGGTGGCGATCGAGCGCATCAGCTTACCGAACTTCGTGCCGTTCCGTTCGATTTTGGCAACCCAGCCCTTGGTGTCGTCGCCATTGCAGGTGACATAGATGCCGGTTGACGTCGCAGTGATGCCGTACAGGTTACCCTCCGGCTTGATGTCCCCTTCTGCAGCCAATGGACCGATCTTTTCTTTCGCATCTTTGTCGAAATCCAGGGCTGGCTTGCCGGCTTCAGGCACGGTGTAAATGCGGACGTATTCTTCACCATCCTTGTAGCCACCATCGCCGACGGCGAGTGTGTTCTTATCGAGGAATACCAGGCCGAGTGGTCCGATGTCATACATCGGGCCCTTGCCGTAAATATCCTTGGCCGAGCCGACGATCACATCTTCGGCTTTGCCGTTGACGATGCGAATGACCTTGCCAGCGCCGCTGTCGGATACAAAAACGTGCCCCGTCTCCGGCTGAATTGCGACACCACAGGGATTGTTCAAGCCACTAACGATCGTTTCCGTCTTTACTTCGGCGCGAGTGACCGATGCAAACGTGAAGAGGCAACCAAGAGCCAAAAATGCGAGCTTTTTCATGGAGTGCTCCAAGTGAGGTTGGAATGCTGGGTGAGGTGATTTAGTAGAACGGTCAGGCCGCAGCGGAACAAGGCAGCCGCGCCAAATTAGCGAGCTGCGTTACTTCGCACGCGGAGCAGGCGGTGCGGGCGGCGCAGGGCCGAGCGGCACGGGTGCTTCGAGTGGTGGCGGGGGAAAAACATCCTGGAGCAACGGTTCCAGAAATGGATCGAGAGGAAAGGTTGCGATGATCGCGTCGGCCTTGATGACTTTTAGATACGCGGCAGGGATCGGCTTCTCATCACCCGAGACGACCAACGTATCGCCGTTCTTCAGGAACGCCAGCACGCTGTCGGTCTTCAGCTTTTCGCCCTTCGCGTTGTAGAACGTAATGTCCGCCAACGGCACACCATTGGCCATCACGACCGGCTTGTAAGTCTGCTGGATCTCAATTTCTTCAACGCCGTTTTTCTTCACCTTCTTCTCAACCACCTCCGGCATCGAATCGATGAACGCGAGCTTGACCATTTTTTCCTTCGCATCGTAGCCCTGAAAGAAGCCGAGCATCGGAGACGTGGCTTCCGGCAGGCCGAGCGACTTCGGCGACGGTGGCGGCTTGGGTGCCGGTGGAACCAGCGCCTGAGCGCTCGCGGCAGAGATGCTCAACAACGAAATCAGCACGACGAACAGAGGTCGCATGAGCAGGGTTCCTTTGCGGAAAATGACCAGGCTGAATTATCGCGCTGCAGGCAACGCTGGACCATCCGGCAGGAGCTGCGCGCTGGCCGGTGGAACATCGGCGTGAGCTTTGTCCTTGGGCTTGCGATCCGAGAATTTCAGCCAGCCTCCGATCAGCACGAGGATCACGGCCAGCAGCAAGTTGATGTTGAGCACCAAGGCCGCATTGGCTTGCACTTTTTTCGCCAGATTGGTTTTGCCCATCAAGAGTGCAGCAAGCACAAAGATCGGCAGCGCGAGAATCAGCTTGATGCCGCCCAGCATGCTGTAACTCAAACCGCCGGGGACGGCAAACGTGTACTTCGCAGCCAGACCGAGATTAGCAATCCCGCTGATCAGCAACATGCCGGACGCGAGGCCGACGACCATCGCCCAGCGCGCGCGAACGCCTTGATGAACTTCGGCACGTTTCTCGGCATCCATACTTTGCAGCGTCGGCAGCAATGCCAAACGCATAAAGAGGGTGCCGCCCATCAGCGTGATGGCGCCGAGAATGTGCAGATAACGCAGACCAAGATTGACGAAAAACAGCGGATCATCCATAGCGAGCCAGTCGAGTGCGTAGTGCGAAGGTCAAATTCAGCGACTAGCACAGCGTAGGCAGCGGGGACGAGATTGTCCACGGGCTGATTAGTTTCAACTGCTGCAGACCTTACCGAAAAAGCGGCGAACGAAACGCCTGCGGCGGCGCGGTTGGCTGCTGCGGCGCGAGATCGCGAATCCGGCCGCGCGGAGCCAGCCCTTCGATGAGAATGGGATCGGTCAACTGATCGACGCTCAGGTTGCCCGCTTCATCTTGAGCTTCCAAACGCAGAAAGAATTGCCGGCGGATCCGCGGATCGAACTCCCAGTAATAGCTGCCCGTGTTCGGCAATCCAGCCGCAATCGGCGTAAAAGGTCCCGCCGCGCGATCCGAAACCGAGAGCGTGATCGGCCGGCTACCAAAGTGCTCGTCGTGGGCGTCCCAGCGGATCTCGAGCTTGCCCGCTTGTTCGCCGGCAGCGATCGTTGCGCCCGTCAAGCGAGCACGTGGCTTGGCCAGGTCGACACCGACCCAAATATCCGCTGCATCGCCAGCCTGCGGCGTATTGCTGGCGAGTCCGTTGCGACCGACGATCACGATGCGAAAACCGTATGTCGTTTCGTTGCTCACTTCGACTTCGAACGGCGTGAGGCGGTCGGGATCCGAGCCCCACTTCATCCACGTTCGACCTTGATCGGCTGTGCCCCAGAGTTCCACATCGGCAACTCCTTCGGGGCCAATCGACTCGACGTCGTAGTCGAGGCTAAAACGCTTGGTGCTCGTCATCCGCGGCCGAATGCCCGTCGGCGGCGATACCGACTCGACGCGCCGCGGCGGCGCACTGTCGATCGGCTCCGGCCGCCTCGCAGCGTCGGACCGAATCGCTTCAGGCTGCGGCAACTCGCTGGGCTGAGGCCGTTCGTTGGCCGGCGCATTGAACGTCGGTTCTGGTTGCGAATCGAAGGGCCGATTGAACGGACTATTGGCCGCGTCGTTGCTGCTCGCATTGTTTGGCGGTGGCAATAGCTCGCCGGTGTTCGCCGGCCGCGCCGGAGTGCCGGCGGTGGCAGAAAAAGGATTGCGAACCAATTGCGGCGTTTCGGGCGATTCGCCGATTTCTTCACGCGGCGGCGGCAGGGTGTTTTGACGACCGACATCCGCGAGCGCAGTGTTCGGCCGCATCCGCGGCGCGGCAGGATCGGCCCCGCGCGGTGGACGTGTGAACGGATCATTCTGCTCGGGCGTCCAACGTTGCGCGAGCGCGCCGCTGTTGGGTGCGGCCGGAACCAATTTCGGATCGCTTTCGTCGCCGGCCGATTGCACCGAGAACTGCTGCGAAACAATCACTTTGTTTCCCGCGGTGTCAGCGGCTTCGCCGCGGATGATCAGCTGCGTTGTTCCCGCTGGCGGCAGGAACCTGGCTTGGGCAGAAAGTTGGCCGCGGGATTGAAGTGGTTTTTCTGCGAGCAACTCTTGCCAACCGTCGCCGCCCACCGCTTGCCATTCCAATCGCACACTGCCGGGCGCGAGATATGGATCTGCTGCGGCCCAAAGCACGGAAACTTTGCCCGAGGATTCCACCTTGGGCACGATTTGCAATTGCGGTTTCGTCGTATCGACCACTAATTTCAACTGCACGTTTCGCTGATCACCACGATCGCCCGAGCCGTCCGCGTTGACGGTTTGCGTTGCGAACCAAAACTCAGCATCCCGCTTGGCGCGAAAGCGAAACGATTTTTCCGCCGGCTTCACTTCTTGATAAAGTTGCCAACCCTGGCCTTGATCGAGCGAAACATAAATTCGCACGAGCGCGGGCGGCCGCCCTTGGGCATCCGTCGCCCGCACCGTGAACGGAATGATGACGTCGGATTGAGCCGTGATGAAGATCGGAGCCTGTGATTTGGCGACGGGACTTCCACCGGGCGAGCGGGCAAAGGGATCGGACTGCGCAGCAGCGGGCGACATGCCGAACAGGCACGCGAGCAGCGCGATTCCGCGGACATGCGATGAGCGCATCGCAGTTCCCTTCGAAATTCCCCCCGAGCGCGGGCCCTCCGCGAGAGCCCTTGTTAAGACCTATCGGTGGTTCGCAGCAAACGACTTGAACCGAAGGTTTCGCGCAGCGAAGCAGGGGGAGTTGCGCCGATCTTGCGGGCAGAATTTTCGCTAAAGTTGCGCCGCAAAAACGACGCACGGCGAAAATTTACGGCTTCGCTTCCACACTGATCTTGATCGGCGGGCTGCAATAAGTTGTCTTCATCACAAAATTGAGCGACACATGGGCCATCACCACACTGACGTGGTTCTCGACCGGCGGAGCATCGGCCGCCGCCTTTACCGTCACAAAGCCGATGGTGTCGCTTCCTGCCAGCAGTGTCTTGGCCTGCTTGTCATCGAGCGTCACACCCGGCGGCAGTGAATCGCCGAAACTGCTCGCCAGATGCCGATAGAGCATGTCGAGCGTGACATTGGTTTTGAAATCCGGGCTACGATCGATCGTCACTTCAATCTTTTGCGAACCACCGGGCTGCAGCCGAATTTCTTCCGTGCTCACCGCGACCCCACGAATATCGCCGTAATCGGTCACCGCCACATAGTGCGTATCCACTGGCCAATGGCCGCGGCCGCCGCCAGGCTGATACGTTTCTTGATACGGCCGGCCTACCGCCGTCAGTTCCAGTTTGTTGCCATCCTTTTCATGCACGGCCGATCCGGTTACGCGGATCAAACCGGTGGCCAGCGGAGCATCGTGTTCGGCAGATAGAACAATCACGCCGTCGACGGACTTCGCGCCGGCCTGAATGCGGCCGCATGTCGCAGTGATCGACGGCGGCAGGCCTTCGATGGCCAGATCAACCGCGCCTGCGAAACCATTCTTCCGTTCCACGCGGCAAAAAATCACGCCGTGCGAACCGAGCGGAATCTGCGTCTTGTCGGTATCGAGATATAACTCGAAGTACGGTTGGCTGCGCGTGACTTGCAGGAAATAAGGAAAGCGAACGCCGCCACGCAGGTGCACATCGCGAATTTCAATTGTGTACTTGCCATCCGCGGGCACAATCCAGTTTTCAATCCATGAGTCCGAATAGTTACGCTTGCCGACTTTTAGATCGTCGTTCAATTGCACCTGCGCGCCCTTGTCGTTGAGCACTCGCAAATGCGAATCAATCGCCGAGTTCCGGCGGCGGGCGATGATCTCCAGCGAAATCGCTTCGCCCTTTTTGGCTTCGAGCGTGTAGTAATCGACATCCCCTTCCACTTCCAAGCGGCCGTTCAATCCGCAAGGAATCGGCAACAGCTGACCTTGTTCGGGTTTGTTGTTCTCCGCGGCGACTTCGGTGACCAACGGCAAGTCAGTCACCTCGACGGCAAAAGGCATCGTCCGTTGCTCGCCACTGCTGACCGCGGTCCAGTGCTCGCCCAGCGCAGTCGCAGCATCCACATTCAGCGACAGCGGTTTCTCCGGCAGCAGGAAACCAGCCGCCGTCAATTCCGTGGCAACGCTGCGCGCAACTCCGAGCGGAAAAGTGCATTCCACAATCGGCTGCGGACTGATCTCGATCGCATATTCCCAGTATTGATTCCCTTGATAGCGGACGTCGCGAATCTCGAGAACATAATCCCCTTCTTGTTCGAAGCGATGACTCAGCAGCGGATCAGCCCGAAAATAATTGTCACTCGCCGCGATCGTGACCCCGGCAGCATTCCGGAGCATGAGAATCGGATCGCAGTGCAATTGCAGGTCGTGAATCTTGTCCTGCAAACGGCCGCAACGCACATGCATGTTGAGCGTTTGCCCCGCCGATGCATGAAACTTGTAGAAGTCGACATCCTCTGCCTTTTCAACGACGCCACAAATCGTCGCCGGCACTTGCACGGTGGTGGCTTTATCGAGGCTGTCGTTCGCTGAACTTTCAGCCGTCACCGGACCGGTTCCAATGACGAGTTGCCCGACAGTGCTCACGCCGGAAGGCATCACGACTCGCACATCGCGCACGCCCGGCAAGGCATCGGCGGCGACGTGAAACTTCACCTGGAGCTGTTCGACCGGCTTCTTCGCGGCTTCTTCGGCAGTCATGCTCATCGGCAGCACTTCGCCGGTCACGCCCGTGCCGCTGACGAGAATTTCATACGCGCCGAACATGGTGTACCGCGCGTGGATTACATGCTCCGACGATTGCCCTACCGTCGCAGCGATCGGCTTGATGCTCATCAGCATCGGAAACGCAGTCTGACCGTGAGCGAGCAGGGGAATGGCCAGCAAACAGCAAGTAGCAGCGAACATTCGCATCGCAGCAACTCCAGGCGGGAAAGGTTGAGGTGGGAACATTAGTCTAGCCCCGATTGTCCGTAAGGAGCAAGTGAATCTGCACTACGATCGCGCGTTAGCGCGAAACTTCCACCATCTCACTATCACGATATCCCAACCGGCAGGCCTTCACCTTCAATTTCCCATTGGCGGGAACTTCCACCGGCGAGTTATACAACTTCCACAGCGGCTTACCCGCCTGCTCCAAACCGTTCCAGGTGTAAGCAATCGATGCTCCCTCGGTTTCGCACTTCATCGTCGCTTTGGCGCCATCCCAAGTGATCACAGGCTCCGCTGTCTTGCTCCAATTACCGCCCGGTCGGCGTTCTTCATTGAGCACCGCCTCCGGAATGAGCCCTAGATCAGCCGTATCCTTGCGCCATTTTTCATGAGCCGCCCGCAGCCGCAGCAGTTCCTTCTCGAACTCCGGTTTCGCGGCCAGATTGTTAACTTCGTGCGGGTCGTTGTCGGTGTCGTACAACTCTTCGACGGGCTTGGTCTTTTCAAAGAAGATCGTTTGCGGAAAGACGAGCTTGTCCGCCGCCGCGAGCCGCCGCCATTCTTTCATCGTCGGCATCTCGTTCATGTAGGCAATGTCTTGCGCATACGGCAAATCGGGCCGATAGTTGCGAATGTACTTAAACCGCTTGTCGCGCACCGCGCGAATGATGTCGAGCGTCTCATCCATCCGATCGCGGGCGGCATAAATGTACTCACGATCGGCAGCGCGTTCCTTGCCGAGAAACACTTGCCCTTGCAAATGTTTCGGCCGTTCGATGCCGGCAAGTGACAACACCGTCGGCGCAAAATCGAGAAAACAGACCAGATCTTCGCGCACACTGTCGGCGTCGATCTGACCCGGCCAGCGGATCACCAGCGGCACGCGAATGCCGCTGTCGTAAACCCACCGCTTGCCGCGCGGCAGACCGCGGCCATGATCGCCCCAGCAAAAGACGATGGTCTTGTCAGCCAGACCGTCATCGTCCAATTGCTGCAAGATTTCGCCGACGCGTTTATCCGTGAACGTGAGATTGTCGTAGTAGTTCGCCATGTCGCGGCGCACAACCGGCGTGTCGGGATAATACGGCGGCAGCACCATCGTTGCCGGATCATGCCGTTCGTTCTCGGTCAACTTCTCGCGGCGGGCCGCTTGTTGTTTTTCACCCAAGCGAATTTGGCTTTCGTGCGTCGTCGTGAGATTGATCACACTGAAAAACGGCTGATCTTTCGTCGGCCGATTCCGCCAATGAGCGCCGCCGCGATTATCGTCCCACGCGGTCAACGGTGCATCGAAGTTGTAATCGGTCTTGCTGTCGTTCGTGCAGTAATAACCGGCCCCGCGCAGATACTCTGTGAAGCATTTCACATACGCGGGCGGCACTCCTTTGCAACGCATGAAGTGTGTGCCGATCGTGGTCGGATGCATGCCCGTGATCAGCCCCGAACGACTTGGTGCACAAACGCCCGCATGCGTGAAGGCCCGCGTGAATCGCACACCTTGCTTCGCCAGGCCGTCGATGTTCGGCGTGATCGCTTGCCGGTCGCCGTAGCAGCCCCAATCGGGACTGATGTCTTCCAAACTGATCCATAGAATGTTGGGCCGCGTTTCCGCGCTCAAGCCGATTTCGGCGGAACATAAAATCACCGCCAATAAAAACACAAATCGCCACATATGAGAGGCCCTACGCTTTGATCTTGAGTTGTGTGAATTCGGCGACACGATCGCGAATGGCCGGTTCGACCGGCAGCCGCTCCATGCTGCTCGCGCCGTAAAAACCACTCACGCCCTGCGTGTGATCGAGAATGGTTTGAGCATCGGCGGGCTCCGCGATCGGCCCGCCGTGGCACAGAATAATCACGTCGCGCCGCACGCGCTTTGCCGCGTCATGAATGGCCTGCACACGCCGGGCGGAATCTTCCAGCGTGACGGCCGACGTGGCTCCGATCGTTCCCTTGGTCGTCAAACCCATGTGCGCAATGATAATGTCAGCTCCGGCCTGGGCCATTGCCGTGCTTTCTTCGGGATTGAAGCAATAGGGCGTCGTCAGCAGATTCATTTCCCGCGCCTGGCGAATCATGTCGACTTCCAGGCCATAGCCCATGCCGGTTTCTTCCAAGCCCTGACGGAACGTGCCGTCGAACAAACCGACCGTGGGAAAATTCTGCACGCCGCTGAAGCCTGCTTCGTCGACCTGTTTCAAAAACAGTTTCATGATGCGAAACGGATCAGTGCCGCACACGCCGGCGAGCACCGGCGTCTTGCGCACCACCGGCAGCACCTCGCGAGCCATTTCCATCACAATGGCATTCGCGTCGCCGTAGGGCATCATGCCGGAGAGCGACCCGCGGCCCGCCATTCGAAACCGGCCGCTGTTATAAATCACCAGCAGATCAACGCCCCCCGCTTCCGACATCTTCGCGCTGATGCCGGTTCCGGCGCCGCCGCCAACAATCGGCTGCCCCGCCGCCAACTTGGCGCGCAGTCGAGTGAGAATCTCGTCACGAGTAAACAACGACATCGCAGCTTCCAAGCAAAGAATGTTAAACGGATTCACGGTCAGGATTGCTGCCGACTTTCGGTTCAGTCTTTTCCAGGGCAGAAAAATCCGGCTTGGTCGGCGCGTTTTCCAGCCCGGCAAAACTCGGATTCGCTTCCTTCGACTGCTCGATTTCGCGCTGGCTCCGCCCCGAACCAAACCACCAGATCACGACGCCGATAATCAGCACCGCAATCGCCATCGAAATGCCCACTAACATATCCGCGACCCAATTGTGAACCTTCGGCAGCGACGCCGAATGGGCAATCTTGCCGATGACAAGCGGAGCGATCTGCAGCTTGTTCTCGAAGTGCGCCAACTTGGCATTTCGATAGGCCCACGTCTTCATAAAAATGCCGTTGATGTGAACCAACTGACGCATGGAATCGGCCGGCTCCAACCCGGCTCCCAGCTCGCGCACACAAACCGTCACCGGATAATCGTTGTTGAACACCGGTCCGTTCGCATCATCTTTCTTCGCGGCCGGTTCTTCTCTTGCCGGTTTTTCGGAATTCGCTTTGGCGAGCTCGGCTTTGGTCGGATTCTTCGGATCGACGAAGTGAATCGTCTTATCGCCGAGGTTCACGCCGATATCGATTTCGTAGTAATGCGTAATGCCGAACCGCGTCTGAATGTCAGGGTCCTGCACCATGATCTTGGTAATCCGCTGAGCAAAGCCGTACACCGAAACCAGTTCGCCTTGATGTTTTTCGGGCTCCTTCAACAGTGCCACAATGTCGATGCTCTTGGGCGGATCGGCAACCAGCTTCGCAGCCGGCGTGCGTCCCACCAGATCGAGCAATTGATACTGCGGTTCGCGATCCAGGTCTCCCATTTCGCGCCGGTTCGATTGCTTCAGGTCTTCGAGCAACGTCAAATCGAGCCCCAACGCAGCCAGCCGAAGCTGATCCGGACCAATATCCATTTCTGGAACAGGCCGATCGGGTTGCCATTGAATCCGCCGCGCCGTAAACAACAGCTGCGGCGGATCGGCCGTCGGATCGAGCACCTTCAAGTAAATGCCATCCAAAGTCACCGGTTCATCCAGCTCGGTCGCTACGAGCCAATGCTGCGGAATGCGCCGCACGGCAACCACGGCATCGTAGCCCAAATCCGTCAAATGGATCCGCGCCAAATGGTAATGCTTCATTTCCAAACGAACCGCGCGCTCCGGCGGCACGTCGCGCTGTTCCACGGCCCGTAATCGCCCCTTCAGTGGAATCACTTCGAGCCGATGCGCCGACGTATCGGCCACCAGCTGATCGAGAGTGAGCTCGGGCTTCCGCCATTTGTGAATGCTTTCGTAACCAATCCGCGGCAACCGAAACAAGATGCGGATCAGCACGTCCTCTTGGCTCGGTGTGAGGGGTTCGCCGTTGAAAAAACCAGCCAGCTGACTCTCGGCGATGTCGTACTTTTCCAAAATCTCACGCACACCCGCTGGCGGCCGCAACACCGGCAGCGGATCGTTCGCTTTCTTTTTGACCCAAGGCAATTCGCTGCTGGAACCAGGAATCGCAGGCGTGGTCGACGGTGGCGGCTCGGATTTCGGCGGCTCGGATTTCGGCGGCTCTGCGGGGGCAGGTTCTGCTTTCGCCGGAGATTCGGCTGGCGGTGCCGGTCCCTGCGCCTGCCCAGCCGTTGCGCAAAAGAGCGCAAGCACGCCCAAAATCGCGGCTAGCGCTGAAAACATTCTTGCCTGGAATGTGCTGTTCATGGTGCTCTTTGGGAAATGAAGTTCGCCGCCACCCGTCAGGATTCGCAGACTCGGGAGCGGAGTATTCCTGGCGTTCATTCTACTCTTGTTATCCAGCTCGCGTCACTCCGAGCGGGAGAGCGGAGAGCGTGAGAGGGGCTGCGCATTTCCCATTCCCTCGCCCCGGTACCCCGGGGAAAGGGTTGGGCTGAGGGGCGGAGGTGGCGTTTGACTCTCCTGGCGACTTTCCCGGGCCTTGGCCTCT
>CAYMWL010000061.1:0-44567 GCA_964394305.1 uncultured Pirellulaceae bacterium | reverse complement strand
CTTCTCCTCTGAAAATAAGGAGTTGGACTGTCCAGAAAAAGCCAAGCACCTCAAACAATTCGTGAGCTGATCGCTGCGACGCGGTTGTTTGCACTCACAGAAGAGTGCCAGGATGCCAGTCGCACACCGAACACAAAGGCAATTCGATAGTACCACATTCAGTACAAGAACTGTTCAGTGTGCAATTTGCAGCGCTTGGCCGGCGTTGAGCGCTGGCCACGATGTGATTATTCCTATCGCTGCGGAGTTCCGCAGAATACCCAGCAGGACAGCTACTGCGAATTACCTTAGCGAGTTAAATCAGCCACTGATCCGAAGAAACGATCATCACCCAGCTATGGTGTTTCGCAGGAAGGGCAGACTTGCGTGCACCGTGGCTGGGTGTTTTCGTTTGCTTTACTGCGATCGCCGCAGTGGCGACTGCGGAACTTCGCATTTTCTAAGAGCGGCGAAATTTTCATCGTCCTCGGTGAAGGCGCATTTGACGATGGTCTGTGGTAGGAATCACAGTCCGAGGTTATCAAATGCTTATTGCCGAATCAGAATTGCAAAACTTCATTCACTTCTTGCGAGTGAAGTGCAAAGTCGAAAAGGTGCTTCGATTTTCTCCGCCGAACGAAGAAGGGGAGGTATTTCGCGCGATCGCGGGTGAACACTTCATTTTCGGCTGCATGACGCAGCAGGGAACGATTGTCGTATCTACCGACCGTTACTTTGCACCGCAGTTGGCAGAAACCTGGCGAAACCGAAGCAACTCACGTGCGCTCAGCGGAATCGTTGATACTAGCTGCCAGTCAGCAGCGCCTTTGGTACTAGAGCCTTGAAGCCGAATTTCTCGTTTGCATTTTGCGGGCTGGAATTAGGCACGACTTATGTCGCAAACGGCCCGAAGGGGGATGGACGGATCCTCTCCACTGTTGCGTTTAGCGCGGCTCGATATGGCAGGGTAGCGCGGCCGAGCTTTTGAAGAACTTCTGATGTGTGCCGCTGGCCAGAGCCGGTGCTGAAGCAGTGCAAACTCAGCTTGGCAACAGCGGGCTCAGCGATCCTTTTGGTATGACGCTGGAACGGTTGTTCTGTTTGATTTGCAAGTGACGTCGGCCCCCTCCGCATGCTGAATGGTTGCCGCCCCCTTGACGCGCGTATGCGCAGCGGATTGCCTGCAAACCAAGGCGCGCGCCCGCAGCGATGTCGCTAGGCTACGCGACCAGAGCGGCTAGTTCAAAGCGAAGTTTTTGCGGATCCTCTGGTAGATCTGGTCGTCGGAGAAGTCGAACTCTTCCCACGTGTCGCGCCGCAGCCGGCTCGACACCTGGGCCGCGATGCGCTTGGCGCCCGCGCGCAGCTCGGTCAGCGCGCGATCCTTGCGGTCGGCCAACAGCTTTTTGTTTTTCAGGATCGGCCGAATCTCCGACAGGAGATCTGGGGTCAAGGTCGGGCTGTGCTTCGGCATCGGGAAGATGCCGGGGCTGATAACTCGCAAATAGCATTCAAGTCGCTCTCGCAAATAAGGGGAAAACGTGACCACGCTCGTATGCTCTTCGATGCGTTTCAGATTGGTGTTCAGGAACTGGATGGCGTCATTCAGACGCAGAATACGTTCGTCGCGCGAGTCCCCGTCTTCATAGGGCCTGGTCAACGTGGCGAGCGACCAATAGTGCCGCGCCAGTCCGTCCATCAATTCGATCGTCGAGGGCGTGTTGGTGAAGATATACAGATCGCAACCGGCTTCCTGCCGCAAGATCCTGGAAATCGCCATGTTGGCGGCATCTACTTTGTAATGGAAACGAGAGTCGAGTTCGGAACGAGCTGTTTCTTTCTGCAACCGGCGATGGCGGTGTTCCAGGTAGTCGCTGTGGGCGATTCCGCTATAGTTCCGCAGAATCTCGCCGGAGGGCAAGCCGCCGAGTTGATCAATGCCGCGGAGCAACCCGCGATCCACCCAATCCAGGAATTGTGTGATCGGGCGTTCGACCGCTTCGCGATAGCCAGGCTCGGTGAGCGCCGCAAGCCAAACCCGCAGATTGGTTCCTGCGGCCAGCAACGACTCGTCGAAGTCCTTCCCCTGCATGACCCGCATGATTTGGTTAGTGTAGATTTCGCCAGCCGTGTCACACTGGTGCTGCAGTTGATCCAGGTATTCCAGCAAAGTCGGCCAGGTAAGAAAGAACTGGATGTTATGTTCGGTCTGGTGCTCCAAAACATCGGGGAGCCAGTGCTTCATGTGAGACAGCAAACGCCCTGATCCGTTTCCCGCGGCAGGAAACAACAAAGGCATCAACATGTGGAAGTCGAGTTGCGCAAGCAGCGGATTGCCGCGCGACTGATAATCGAACAGCCCCAAAGAATCCTTATGATAGGCGAGATGATTCTCGTGATGCTGTTTAAGTTCTTTCCAGGAAAGTTTCATTGCACACTCCCTTTTCGTAGCGATCGGTAGCAGAGGAAGGGCGTATTAAGAAGCCCTTGAACGAATCGCGGGGTGCAGCATCCATCGCACCCGGTCCGGCATTAGATCCGATTCCGGTAGCAATCAATTCTATGTAGTTGTCTTTTAATAGGTCAAGCTTCGGCGAAATGGCGAATATGTGTCAGGCCAGCACATGCTCGCTAAAAAGTTGTTCGCCGGCGACTGTCTTGCATTGACCTTGATGGCAAGAAGATTTTGGAAAAGAAACCACAAAAAATAATGCACAAGGCAGGTGGCACTTATGCAGAATTATTAGTAGGAATGGTTTAATTCTTATGGAGACTTCTGGTCGTGCACTTACTATTAGCTGCGCTAAGGCATGTGCCGCAGGCGAGATGGTGGTGTCCAGCAATCGGTGGGATAAGTGGACAAGCAGGATGAAACGCGGGGTGCGCGGTTGGGGAGTTAGGCTGAGGTGAATTGACGCAAGTGCGGAGGCGCCGCAGGCAGGGGGTGTTCAAAAAGTCGGGGACTTTTTGAACGGTGGGTAGCATAACTCGCGGGATTGCGGCGCGCGGGTGTTCAAAAAGTCGGTGAGTTTTTGAACGTTTAGGATGAAAAAGGGAGCGCGCGCAGGCAAAGTTACTGCGCTGGGCCTGAGACTGTTTTGATGGAGGGGTTGCTCGCTGCTAACCCCTCACCGTGCCCCGCTCCCCTGAGGACAGGGCGAGGGAAATTTGCTTGCGGGTGTGGGTTGAAGTTCCGGCTTTAGCCGGTCTTGTCACTACGATGCAAACGTCGGCTGATGCCGGAACTCCAACGCTAGATCAGTTCGCGCATCGGCTGCGCTTGTTCTTGCACCAGGTACTGGGGCCGGCCGTTGAGGTCGGTGACCGTCGCATGAGGGCTGATGCCGAGGTGGTGGTAGAGGCTCGCGAAAACCTCGGCAAACTTGGTGGGACGGCTGGTGGCTTCCGCTGCGTGTTTGTCGGTGCTACCGATGATTTGGCCGGTCTGGAACGAGCCGCCAGCGATTAGGCAACTGTTGACGTTCGGCCAATGGTCGCGGCCCACTTGTTTGCTGATGACCGGCGTGCGGCCGAATTCGCCCCAGACGATCACGGCCGTATCTTTGTCGAGGCCGTGGTCCTTCAGGTCGTCGAGTAGGCAGGCCAGCGCGTTGTCGAAGACGGGGAAGTCCTCGCGTTCGCGGGTGAAGATATGGTTGTCGGCTCGGCCTTCGGCGTTCGTGCCGCCGTGCCAGTCCCACTTGCTGTAATTGACCGTGACGACTCGGCAGCCGGCTTCGACGAGGCGGCGAGCGAGCAGAAAGCTCTGCGGCACGCGCGGGGCGCCGTTGCCGTCGATCATGATGTTCGGATTGCCGGTTCCGTAGCGAGCGACGGTCCGAGGATCTTCTTTCGACAGATCGAGCGCGTCGGCTAGTTTCGACGAAGTAAGAATGTTGAAGGCTTGTTGGCCGATGGTATCCATGCCGTCGAACAGGCCGTTGCGATCGACATCGCGGCGGAGTTTGTCGACGCTGCTGAGCAAGTTGCGGCGGTCGCCGAGCCGCTCGGGCGTGACGCCGTGCAGCGTCATGTTTTTGCGAATTTCGCCCAGCGCTGTGAACGCACCCTGGCCCACGCCGAGGAAGCCTGGGCCCGGTTCGTTGTAAGGGCCATGCGTGCAGGTGTAGCAAAGGCTGGCGAACGACGGGATGCCGGGATCGGTGGTCCCTTGGATTTTGGCCACGGTCGAGCCGAACTGCGGCCAGCCACCGGTGGGAACATTCTTGCCCGGCGCGCGGCCGGTGAAGCATTGATGGGCATCGTGGCCCGCTTGCGAATCCACGATCGAGCGGACGATGGCAAGACGATCGGCCCGCTGATTAAGTTGCGGCAGGAGTTCGCAGAATTCCATGCCGGGCACGTTCGACGCCGCAGGCCGCATCGGACCGGCGATTTCAGCCGGAGCGTCGGGCTTCATATCCCACATGTCTTGATGGGGCGGCCCGCCGACCAGGTAAATCATGATGACCGACTTGTGCCGACGTTTTTCCGCGGCGATCGACTGCTCCGCCTGCAGCAATTGGCTGAGCGTGAGGCCACCGAGGCCAAGCATGCCAATCTGCAGGAAGTTGCGACGGCTGGTGCCGCTGCAGAGGGTCGCGCGAGTCCGTGCTGAATAAGGAAGGCTAAGCATGAGGCGGGCGTCCTGAGGGTGGGGGCCAGGAGAGGACAGCGTGATGCTACTACAGTATCGGCAGTAGATCAATCTTGTTTGATGGAAAAGAAGCGGGCAGGGGGGCTGAATGGCGGATGCGGGGGGCGATCAACCAAACCACAACCAGCACAACCCTGCGCCGAAAAACGCCAAGGCAAAACCCCAGGCCAGCAACTGCGTGAACAATCGCTTTCGATCAATACTCGCCGGATTTCCCGCCAGGCACAGGGCCCCGATGGTCGACAGCGGCGACATATCGACCAGATTGCCGCCCACCAGCACCGACAGCGAAAGAGACAAAGGATCGCTGCCCGGCTGGGCAACCGCCAACTCTTTGACCATCGGCAAAAACGCCGGCAGAACAACGCCGGTCGTGCTGCTGTAAATCGAAACCAGGCCTGTGATCAGAGCCAACATCGGCGACGCCGTGCTGGTTGTCGACACGGTGGTGATCAAGCCAGCAAATCGCTTCGTGCCGCCGGTTTGGTCGAGCAACGCGGTGAGCAGGCTCACTCCGCAGACCATTACGATCACGCTCCACGGTACTCGATGAAACGCTGCCCGCTCTTCGGCCGCTTGCAGCACCGAAAGGACCGCCGCGCCGACAAACGCCCCCATCCCAATGTTGATCTTGAATGCGATCACGCCGACGACGAGCGTGGCGATTACGGCAATCGTCACCAGATGCTGCCAGGAGAGTGGTTCGCGCTTGGTTTCAGTTTCCTGCTTGCCTTCCGCTGAATCTGCTGATTTGCCCGCGAACAGCAACTGCCAACCGCCGAACAGCGAAAACCCGAGTGCCGCGGCCAGCGCATTCGCAGCAGCGTTGTAGCCAAAGACTTCCCACTCGTGATTGCCGAGTCCCATGCCGGCCATGATCTTGTTCGCCGTGGCCCCTGCGGCTGTCAACGGCGAAACCGTGCTGGCAATGGCGCCGTGCCCCACCATGATCGCCATCAGCAGCGGCGAAATCTTTAACTTCGCAGCGGCCGTCATCGCCACTGGCGCCACGAGCCCCGCCACGGCAATGTTTCCCGGTCCGACAGAACCGAGAGCCGCTGCGAAGAGAAAAAACATCACGGGAATCAGCCCACGATTACCACGACACAAACGCTGCGCCGCGGCGGCCACGCGGGTCAAGGTGCCGTTGACTTCCGCTTGGGCAAACAGCAACGAAACACCAAGCAGCGTTAAAAACAATTCGGCCGGAAATCCGCAGAACAGCACCTTGAGATCGAGCTTGTTACCGGATTGCAGACCCGTATACAGGACAATGCCCCAAGCCAGCGCAATCGCTACGACTCCCGGATTCACGCGGTTGGTGCAACTAATGGCCACCACCACGAGCAAAGCAGCGAGCGAGAGCCAGGCCAAGTCCATATTACTGCTTTCTCAATATCCACGCACGAAGTCAGTGGAATCGACGCTGCCAGTTCGAACAAAATGGAAACCGCAATCCCCTTACTTTGTGCGGGGCACTTGTTCGAGAGCAAACTGCTCGCGCAGTTCACGCCGCAGAATTTTCCCCAGGCTGTTTTTCGGCAGCGCGTCGACAAACAGCAGACTCTTGGGTTGTTGATAATGAATCAACCGTTCATTGACCCAGGCCTGCACGCGCGCTTCGTCGAGTGCCGGATCACTTCGGACAATCGCAGCGGCGACGCGTTCACCCCGATCGGCATCGGGCAAACCGAGCACCGCACATTCGGTCACGCCCGGGCATTCCCCCAGCACTCGCTCGACAACTTGCGGATAAACGTTGTAACCACTGACGATAATCAAATCATGCTGCCGACCGACGAGCGTCAAAAATCCGCACGCATCGACTTGACCCAGATCGCCCGTTTCGAACCAGCCTTCCTTGAACGCGGCCCGCGTTGCTTCGGGCCGTTTCCAATACGTGCGAAAAATATTCGGCCCGCGGATATGCACCGCGCCCACTTCGCCTACGTCGGCACGACTGCCGTCCGCGCGCGTGATCCGCACTTCCACGCCGGCAAGCGGCAAGCCCACGGAGCCATCGGGCCAGGGCCCCTCGAGCCGCAGGCTGCTGATCACATAAGACTCGGTCATGCCGTAGCGATTGATCACAGGCTTTTGCAGGATCGATTGCAACTCCGGCAACACTTCTGTACGAACCGGCGCTGAGCCACAAGTAAACAGCCGGACGTTTTGCCATTGTTTCGCTGCCGCGCGAAACTTGGGCTCCGCGAGCAATTTGTAATAGATGGGTGGCACGGCCATGAACACGGTTGATTCATGAATGACGCCCAGAATGCCCGTGGCATCGAATGCATCCTCAATCCGCACGCAGCCGCCGACGAACCAAGTCAAATGCGTGGCGAAGGCGAGGCCGTGAATATGAAACAACGGCAGCGCATTGACGACGATGTCGTTCGCCGACATCTGCCAACATTCAGCCAGTCCCTGCAAACTGCTCGCTACGTTGGCATGCGAATGCACGACGCCTTTGGGCCAACCAGTCGTGCCGGAACTGTAGAGAATTAAACAGGCGTCGTCAGCTGTGGTCTGCGGATCGACGAACTTGGCTGCTGGCGGCGCGAGTGTCTGTGAATCGCTCACCACCAGCGGCGGACTGGTCAACTCCGCGACGAGCATCTCGATCATGGGCCGCTGTTCGTCGCCGACGACAATCACGCGGGCCTCGCTGTCGCTCAGGTAATAGCGCATCTCTTCGCGCGTGAAGCGCGGGTTCAGCGGCAACGGAATGCCACCGGAAAACATCGCCCCGAGTTGTGCGATCAAAAACGGCAGTTTGTTCGGCGTGAATAACACGACGCGATCACCGCTTTGCACTCCCGTTTGTTGCAGCCAGGCAGCGCAAGCGAGCGCCTTTGCTTCCAGTGCTTCATACGATATCGCTTCGCCGCGATACAGGATCGCCGGCCGCTGCGCATGCTCGGCAAAGATCCGCCGCAGTAGTTCGCCAAAGTGCAATGTCATGGAGAGGGTTGCCCTGGGAAGTGCTTCGTTCTTCCGGCGGATTTTACTTGAATTCCCTCATATCGGAACTCCAGGGGTTAGGGAGTGTTGCGTGACTCGCGTACTTCTATCCGATACGCTACAGCGTCTTTCCCACCTCTCCGCCTTGCGAGGAACCCGCCGATGCGCTCTGTTGTGAAGTTGTTGTTGGTTTGCCTCTCATTGAGCTGCTCTGACGCCCTCAGCCAGGCTCAGGAAGTCGCACCCGAAAAACCACACGTGAAAATCGGCGTGCTCGGGCTCGATAATTATCAAGCCGTCGCCTATGCCCAATTATTCAACAGCCCGAAGGCGACCGGCGATTTGCTGGGAGTGCGAGTGGTTGCAGCGTATCCGATTGGCAGCGACGACATCGCCGAGAGCCGCACCAGCCTGCCGAAATGGAAAGAGCAGATCGGCAAGTTTGGCGTCGAGATGGTTGATTCGGTCGATGAACTGCTGAAACGCTGCGACGCGGTGATGGTCATGAGTCTCGATGGGCGGCATCACTTGAAGCAAGTCGAACCCGTGCTGCGAGCGAAAAAGCCGGTCTACATCGGCCGGCCGCTGGCGGGCTCGCTCGAAGATGCGGTAGCCATTTTTAAATTGGCCGCAGAAACGAAGACGCCCTGCTGGAGCAGTTCGCAACATCGCTTTAGCCCTGGTTTCAGCGGCATGAAAAACCATCCCGAGGTAGGCCGCGTGCTCGGTTGCGATGTGTATGGCGGCGGCAAAAGCGACAAGGAAACACCCGGCTTCATCTGGAGTTCGCTGCATAGCATCGAAGCGCTCTACGCCATCATGGGCCCCGGCGTGGTGAGCGTCGCCTGCACCTCTACCGATTCCGCAGAGCAGTTCACTTGTGTGTGGAGCGATGGCCGGATCGGCACCTATCGGGGCATCAAGGAAGGGGCTGTGAAGTACAGTGCAACGGTCTTTGGCGACAAGGGAGTTTCAACCGCCGGCATTTACGGCCATGGTGTGCCGGTCAAAGGGGTAGTGCCGACCAACGATGAGTACATGGGGTATAAAGGCATCGCGATCGAAATGGCCAAGTTTTACAAAGGTGGCCCCACGCCCGTGAGTGCTGCCGAAACGTTGGAGATCTTCACGCTGTTAAGAGCGGCGGAAGTGAGTAAGGCAGCGGGCGGGAAGACGGTCCAATTGGCGGATGTCGGAAAGTGAGCACATACGATTTCACCGCTGGCCGCCGCTGGCCGCGATTTAGTTGACAAGTCACTGACTTGGTGAGTGTGTTCTTGGGGCACAATCGCGAAGTTTGCAGTATCGCTGTCCCCTTAGCGACTGAATGGATCGCGCCAACAGCACGTTATGCTTTGTGAGCGGACGAGCTGATGCGCAAGCGACGACGCGGAAAGGTGTAATGCCACCCAGGCACTAACCCGGCAAAGTGTTATCAAGGCTGCTAGAATCGAGTCACCGATCAAGCCCAGCCCGGACTTTGTGAATCGGCCGGAGGATTGCCAGATGACCTATCAGCCTGAACCCAAGCCGCCGCCCTATCCGCCGGGTTATACGCCAGGTCCTTTCGCCGGTGCGCCCTATGGTCAGACGCTCGATCCGCAGGCGGCGCGGCAGTATCAGCAGGACGGTGAACATCTGCAGCTGTTGTCCATCCTGTATTACGTGATGGGCGGATTCGCGACGCTGGGGGCGTGCATCCCGGTGCTGTATTTCGGCATTGGCCTGGCGCTGATCGGCGGTGCGGCAGCGCAGCGTGGCGGTTCCGAAGAACAGGCGGGGCTCGCCGCTTTTGGCGGTTTGGTACTGGTGATCGCGATTCCGTTCGTGTTGCTGATGATGATTCAGGTTGTGTGCCTGTTCTTGACCGGCCGCTATTTGAGCCAGGGGCGGAATCACATTTTCTGCTTTATCAATGCCTGTGTCCTCTGCCTGCATGCGCCGTTCGGTACGGCTTTGGGGATTTTCACCATCGTCGTGCTGAGCCGCGAGAGTGTGAAGCAACGCTTTGAAATGAACCGTTACGGTTACTATCAACCACCCACAACGTTTCCGAAGTAGTGAGGTGAAGAGCCGTGTGTGCGAGCAAATTCCAATTCGTAGCTGCGATGATCCTGCTGAGCGGCACTTGCGCAACCGCAGCGGAGAAAGCGCTGCAACCGGTGAAACTCAGCGGCTTACGGCGTGAACCGGTTGCTGCAACGTTTTGGAACGATGATCTGGCAGTGATCGCGTGCGCCAAAAGCGGCTCGCTGATCTTTTGGGATATGGCTCGTAGCGAGATCAAACAGGAGTTCGTTGTCGGGAAACAATTGCGCGGTGTAGTTCGCTTTGGTGATGAAGAATTGCTGGCAATCGATGACAAAACACATGAGTTGATTCAGCTGCGATTTGCAAATGAGAACCTGGTTTTGTTGGGGAGTTATCCGCTTCCGGCGTCGCCGGTGAACATGTTTGCCTATTCCATGCTCGGCAAGGACTACTGCGCGATCGCCTCGCTCTGGGCGAGGCAAATTACAATCTGGCGTCGCGACGGTAGTTCGTTGAAGTCGGGAAAGCCGATCGGTCTTCCTTTTGAACCGCGTTGCTTAAGCGGCCAATTGCTGAGCAGCACTCAGCATCCCGACCTGGACGATATGCAGCTCATTGTCACCTCGGCATTCAGCAACGAGGTGGCAGAAATCTCGGCGAAGTTTCAGGTCACTCGAATCCAGCCGACCGTGTTGCCCGCGGCGCACAATATTGGCGGCATTGGTAATCATCCAGAAGAGGGCTGGATTCGCACGCAACAACAGTTGACTTCCAACTCGCCGATTACAGCAGACAACCTCGCCACGGGGCGAGTGTTGGTGAATCGTCTATCGCATCTCGACGGGCGCAAATTGTTCAATGACGGTTGGCTCGGCCGCGTGGTGCTTAATGATGCACGCTCGTACGACCACAACGCCGATCCTGCTGGGATTGCGTTTACGAAAGAAGGAATGTTCGTTTGCTTAGCGGGGGTTGATGAGGTCTGGTATCAGCAGCATCGCCGAACGGATGATTACGAACGTATTCCCGTTGGCAAGCGGCCCCGCGCGATCATCACACGCAACCAGGTCGCACTCGTGCTTGGTGAACTCGACGACACGATCACGCGCATCGAAACCAAGGATCCCGCAAAACCGCTCGTAACGAAGGCTTTGCTCGATCCTGCGCTTGCCAACCGGGAATTCTCTCCCGCCGAGCGCGGCGAGCGGTTGTTCTTCGACTCGCGCATGTCTGCCGGCGGCAGAATGAGTTGCCATAGCTGTCATACTGATGGGCATACGAACGGTTTGCTCGCCGACACGCTTGGCGACAACTCGCACGGCACGCCGAAACGCGTGCTCACGCTGCGCGGCACGCGGTTAACGGACTTGTGGGCTTGGAACGGCGAAATGAAAACGCTGCAAGACAACGTGCATAAATCGCTGCAAGAAACAATGCACGCGCCCCAGATTAAACCAGCCGATGTCGATGACATGGTTTCGTTTTTGCATACGCTGCCTCCTGTGCCGCCGCTGAAACCAGTTTCCAAGGACGAAGCCGATCGCGCTCAAGTCGCCCGCGGTGAAAAAATTTTTCACCGCGAGGGTTGTGCGACCTGTCACGTGCCGCCGTTGACGTTCACGTCGCATGCTGTATACGACGTCGGTATAGCCGACGAAAATGGCTGGAAGAAATTCAATCCACCCAGTCTGCGGGGCGTGGGCCGGCTGCGAAAGCTGTTTCACGACAATCGAACCAACAGCCTGCGGGAGGTGTTTGAAACACATTGTCATCAGCTGACCGAGCCCTTGCCTGCCGCAGAACTTGGCGATTTGGTGCGATACCTGGAGAGCTTGTAACGCTATCGCCAGCTGCAGCCATTCAAACCATGGACCATTCGGTTGTCAAATTGTCCCGTTCGGGAATTCCTGGTTAGAATGAATGGCTCGCAGACTGGATCGGATCCGGGCTGTGTACTGCGCCGATTTGCCAGATCATCGGGAAGTTGTTGCCGGCATTCGCTTTCGAGCGAATGTCGTCCTAGGCGGGCATGAGTACCCAAACCAATCAAGACTCTGAACTGCAACACAGCTTTGGGCCGGGGGAAGTCGGTTTCGACTTCCTTCCGCTCCAAGCTGCCTCCGACGCTCCGTTGCCCACACAACCGGAAGCGACAGTTCCGACGTTCGATATGCGATCGAGTGCGCCACTTCCCGCGCTCGACAATCTGCCGAAGGCAACCGAACCGCCGCCACCTGCCACCAACCGCAAGGCCCGGTTTTGGCTCGATGGCGAAACGGTGCTCTGCGGCTGCCCCGACTGCAAAGCGCCGATGTCGGTGCGCATCTGGCTGATGACCGCGGATTGTTGGCGATGCGGGCTGAGCATCGACCTGACAGAAGAACAAGAACGCGAAATTGCCAAGTTGCTGGGAACGCGCCCCGCTTTGGCACCCAAGGTGGAAGCACTGAAGAAGGAGCCTCCCAAGGTTTCGCCGCCGGTGATCAAGGATCAGCCTAAACCTCAGCAGCAACCTGTTGCTAAGCAACCGGCCCCCACTCCGCCGCCAGTCCGCAAAGAGCCCGTGGTCGTGCCCGCAGCGGCGACTGCCGTCGTGGCGCCACCTGCTCCAGCTGCCGTCAAACGCGTTGTTCCGCCTCCGGCGCCACAACCTGCCGCGCCGCCGCGGCCCGCGATTCCACAGCGGCCCGCGCCCCGCCCACAAGCTGTCACCAAGCCCGTCGAGCATACGGATTGGCTCAAGCGTATCCTGGATGGAATGCCGGCGTGGATGATCAGCAGCGTCGTGCATTTGATTGCGCTCACGCTGCTCGCGATGTTCACCGTTCCCGACGATGAAGAAAAACTGCCGACGATTTTGCTGTCGGCCATGCTGAGCCGTGAGCCAACCGAGGGAGGCGACACCTTTGTGTTGCCTCCTGATGTGCGTGCGCAATTCGACATGCCGCTGCCGGAAAAAATTGATCTCAAGAATCCCGATGAGATCAAGTCTTTGTTGGCTGCCAATCAAGATGCTCGCGACCTGCGGTTGGAAGAGAACTTGCCTAACCTGGCGAGCGTTGACTTGATCAAGCAACAGGTATCAAACGCTTCGGGCGTGAAACAAGCACTCGCGGCGCGCGATCCGCGGTTGCGTGTCGAGATGGTGACGCAAGAAGGCGGTACTACGATGACCGAGGCCGCCGTTGCCCGCGGCCTGCGGTGGTTGGCTTCGCATCAAAACAACGATGGCAGTTGGCAGCTTAATGGATTTCATCGAGTAAACGACTGCAATTGTGGCGGTCATGGACAATATGAAACCAAAGCCCCGGGCACCGCGCTCGCGATGCTGCCGTTTCTCGGTGCGGGGCAAACACATCTCGCCGGCAAGCACAAAGGAATTGTTTCGCGCGGACTCCGTTGGCTCGTGCAGCATCAAAAAGAAAACGGCGATCTGCGGCATAACGAGCACGGCAACGCCGGCATGTACACCCAAGGGCAGGCCGCGATTGTACTGTGCGAGGCTTTTGCGATGACCGGCGACGAGGAACTTCGCATCCCCGCGCAGAAGGCGATCGATTTCATCGTTAAGGCTCAGTACAACGACGGCGGTTGGCGGTACCAACCCGGCGGACCACGATTCAGTGGTGAAAAGGGGGACACCAGTGTTGTTGGCTGGCAGTTAATGGCAATACAAAGTGCGCGGGCTGCGAACCTCAATGTTCCGGAACGGACGCTGCTCCGGGCAAGTTCTTATCTGGATAGTTGCCAATCGGAAGGCGGCGCCCACTACGCTTACATGGCTGGACACGCACCCACGCCGGTGATGACAGCCGAAGCGTTGCTGTGTCGGATGTATCTGGGTTGGACGAAGAAGCAAAAGCCAGCGTTGTCTCGCGGTGCAGAAATGCTGGTGAATCGTCACTTGCCGAACCGCCATGACCCGAACATTTACTATTGGTACTACGCCACCCAAACGTTGCACCATTTTGGCGGCGATGAGTGGGATAAATGGAATTTGCACATGCGTGACGTACTCACGCAGACACAAGAAACCGGCGGTCACGCGGCCGGCAGTTGGACGCCGCGGGGGGATCACGCTAGCGCTGGTGGTCGCATCTACATGACATCGCTGGCCGTTTGCACCCTCGAAGTCTATTACCGCCATCTGCCTATTTTTCGGCAGATCAAGTTGGATTAGGCAGCGCTTATTCGTTTCGAGATCTTCTATTTCCCTCGCGACTTCGCAATCATCTCGGCAACCTGCCCCGGTGAATGATCGACGTCGATGGGCACGAAGGTGCATTCGCTCAAGCTGCGGAACCACGTTTCTTGACGCTTGGCGAATTGCCGGGTTCGAATCTTGACGAAGTCGATGCACTGGGCAAGCGAAACCGGCGGTTGGCCTTTCTCGCTGGGAAGCAGTTTCAAGAACTCCAGCACCTCGCGATATCCCACCGCTTGCGCGGCCGTGCGGCTCAGTTCACCGTGCTGCGCAACCAGCGATTTCACTTCTTCGACCAGCCCCGCTGCGAACATTTGATCGACACGGGTCTCAATCCGCTGGTGCAGCAGTTCACGCGGCCAATGCAGCACGAACACATTGCTCTCGGCAGCGGACTTGGCATCGTCGAACTGATTTTGTTGATGGCTGAGTGGCTGCCCGGTGAGGCGAAAGACCTCAAGTGCCCGCACGATGCGTCGCTTGTCACGCGGATGCAATTTTGCCGCGAGCAACGGATCGATCACCTGCAAACGCTCATGCAACGCTTCAAGCCCCACTTCCGCGAGTTCCTTTTCAATTTGCTCGCGAAATGCCCAATCCGCAGGCGGCCCCTGATAGGCGCCGCGCAGCAACGATTTCAAGTACAACGGTGTGCCGCCGACAAAGAGCACCTCTTTGCCACGGCTCCGAATCTCGTCGACAGCAGAATGTGCCGCATCAAGGTATTCACTCAAGCTGTATTCGTCCCGCGGCGAAGCGACGTCGAGCAAGTGATGCGGCACGGCGGCCCGCTCTTCCGCTGTTGGCTTGGCGGTGCCGATGTCCATCCCTTGATAGACGGCCATTGAATCAAGCGACAAGATCTCGGCATTCAACAGGCAGGCAAGTTGCACCCCCACCTTGGTCTTGCCGGCCGCGGTCGGGCCGGTTAGGAACCAGGCGTTCCGCACGGGAGCCAGCGGAGAAACATCGAGCGGGTGATAATCGGAGAGGTTCATTCGGATTTCAATCAGAGAGCGAGGGCGGACAATCCATTGCAGCTAAAGGCTTCTGAACTTAGGATAACAGGGTACTGCTAATTGCGGGGGACGGGCGGTTGCAAATCAGGCTCAGCTGGACTGACGGGCGTCGGCGGTGACTCGATCGGCAACAGTGTTTTTGCGAAACATGCCTCCCGCGATGCAGGTTCTACAGTCCTTTCCGCAGAAACTCCCTACAAGCAACGAGAAAACTGTGACTGCCACCGCCCCACCGCCCGCATCGACCTCCGCAAACTCCGTCGTCGCTCAACTCATGGCAGTTATCGAAGATCGGAAGCGGAATCCGCCGCCTAAGTCGTATACCACCACCTTACTGAACGGCGGCATTCCCAAGATCGGCGGCAAGGTGCAGGAAGAAGCCCGCGAAGTGGTCGAAGCGGCCTACGAAGCGGGCGAACCGGGCCGTAAGCACGTGATTGCCGAGGCAGCCGACGTGGTTTATCACTTGCTTGTTCTGCTTGCTCATCAAGACGTGAAGTGGGATGAAGTCGAAGCCGAAATCGCCCGCCGATTTGGCATCAGCGGCCTCGACGAAAAGGCCCTGCGACAAGCGTGAAATTGTGCGTTGTTAGCAACTAATTTTTTTCTCCCTCGCCCCACTACTCCGGGGAGAGGGCCGGGGTGAGGGGCAGAAGCGCGATCGACTCCCGCCTGGCACATTTGATCGAAGAAGCGCCCCAGGCAAATTAATGTCCAACCTCCGTATCGGCGTCCCCAGCAAAGGCCGCCTCAGTGAACTCGCCGCAGAGATTCTCAAGCAAGCGGGCCTCAGCTTTCGTCGCCAGGAACGCAGCCTCTTTGCCCGCTGCGGCGAAATGCCCATCGACATCACCTTTCTCCGCACCGAGGACATTCCCGTTCTCGTCGCCGAAGGGGCCATCGACATGGGCATCACCGGCAGCGACTTGCTTGCCGAATCGGAAGCCGCGGTCATCACGCGGCTCGATCTCGGTGTGGGTAAGTGCAAACTCGCCCTCTGCGTCAGCGAAGACGGCGACATTACCAAGCCATCGCAGTTGCACGGCAAACGCGTTGCTACCAGCTTTCCCAACGTGACGCGGACCTATCTCAAACAGCACCAGGCCGAAGTGCACATGGTGGAGTTGAGCGGCTCCGTCGAAGTGATGATCGCGTTGGGCGTCGCCGATGCCATTGTCGATCTCGTCGAAACCGGCAGCACACTCGCGGCCAATCGCTTGCGCGTCTTGGATGAAATCGGCCGTTATTCGACGGTACTCATCCAAAATAAAGATCGTCGCGAAGCTGCGCTGGCCGACCGGGTGGTCCGCCGCCTCGAAGGAGTGGTCATCGCGCGCAGTTACTCATTGCTGGAGTACAATATTCCACGCACAAAACTCGCCGAAGCAGAGAGAATCACGCCGGGTTTCAACAGCCCCACAGTCAATGCGCTCGAAGATCCCGCCTGGTGTGCCATCCGCGTGATGGTTCGCCGCAGCGAAGTGATCGAAGTAATGGAAAAGCTCGAAGCCGTCGGCGCGAGCGCGATCCTCGAGACACAGATCAATAACTGCCGGTTATAACTTCTATACAACTCATTTCGAGCAGCAGCCACTTTCGCGGGGGACCGCCACGCTGAAAGTGGTCGCGCTGGGCGCAGCTGCCGAAGCTGGCTGATGTCGCTGCAACCACTCTTCCTGCGCAATCTCGCCAATCTCATCTTTTCCCGGCATAACCCCGTTTTTGCGCGAAGATGACCTACGGTTGCCGGATTGATTTTTCAATCAGCAGCGCCCTGTGATCGGCGGATCAGACGGGGTTCAGGCGTTTGGGCAGAAGCTCCTTCCTTTGTCGAAAGATGGTTTCGTGAAAATTCGTACTCAAGTCACTCTGTTTTCCGTCGCCGGAGTGCTGCTCGTTGGCGGCTTAGTCATTGGCGTTTGGACACTGGCACAACGCACCTTGCGTCAACAGCAGCAGCAACTGGTCGACAGCCAGGCCGTTGCCATCGGCGCCAATACGGCAGAAATGATCGCGGCCACGCGCAGTGTTTACACCAATCAACTTGTAGGCAAACTCAAGCCCCATGGCCTGGCCTTCAAACAATCGCCCGGTGAAGGCGAAGCGCCGTTGCCAGCCGTATTCGTGGCAGGCATCTCGCAGCAGATTCAAGCGACCGCTGGTGAACACGGTGTGTTGTTCGGCTTGCGCAGCGGCTGGAACATCAATGCCAAGCAAGGCATTACTACGGACTTTGAACGCGCTGGCTGGGAAGATTTGCTGAAACAGGGTGAAGCTCTGAAAGCAATTCCCGTTGCTGAACGAACCGCGAAATTCCAACCATTTTCGCGCCGTGAGCAGGATGAAAACGGCCGGCCGATCATGCGGGTGATGACAGCCGACCTGGCCGGGGCGAAGAGTTGCGTTGACTGCCACAATCAGTTGGAGCAAACAGCCGAGATCCGCAAGTTGCGCGGCAACGAGCCGGTAAAGCAATTCGAATTGGGCGACGTGATGGGCGCGGTAGTGACTACGGTGCCGCTCACCAAAGCCGAAAGCATCGTCGCGCAAATGAGCAAATCGCAGCAGAGTATTAGTCAGCAATTGTGGATTGCCGTGCTGATTGGGGCCGGTCTGGCTTCGCTCGCCAGTGTGCTGTTGGGCCGTTGGCTCGCAAGGCGCTTGGGCAAAGTCTCACATCGGTTGCACGAAATCGCTGCGGGCGACGGCGACTTGACGGCCCGACTCGATGCCCGCCGACGCGACGAACTGGGCGAACTTGGCGGCTATTTCAACACGTTCATCGGCCGCATTCAGCAGCTGATCTCCTCGATCGGCGGCAACGTCACGCAGTTGCAAACTTCGTCGCAAGAGCTGTCGCAAACCGCGAGTTCATTGGCTTCAGGTGCCGAAGAAGCGAAGTGCCAATCCAACAGTGTGGCTGCAGCTGCCGTCGAAATGGCCACCAACATGAAACTGATGGCAAACTCGACCGACGCGGTCTCGAGCAAAGTGCAAGCCGTGGCCGACAACGTCGATCACATGACAACCCGGCTGCAGGAAGTGGCTGCTAACGCGGGGCAGGCAGCAGGCGTCGCCAATCGCGCCGCGAACATTGCTCGAGAGAGCAGCGAGAAAATCGGCACGCTGGGGGCAGCAGCCGACGAAATCGGCAAGGTGATCAGCCTGATTCAAGACATCGCCGATCAAACGAACCTGTTGGCGCTCAATGCCACCATCGAGGCCGCCCGCGCAGGCGAAGCCGGCCGCGGATTTTCCGTTGTCGCGGCCGAAGTCAAGGAACTGGCCAAGCAAACCGCGCTCGCCACGCATGACATCCGCACCAAGATTCAAACGATTCAATCTTCCACGGGTGACACGGTGAAGTCGATTCGCGAAATCACTGCAGCAATTGAGGAAGTTAACGCGTTCTCCACGTCCATTGCGTCTGCCATTGAAGAACAAAGCTCGACCACACGCACGATTGCAGAAAACGTCAGCGACGCTTCGTTGGCCTCACAAACAGTGGCCCGCGGCGTTGCCGAGTCCGCTGTTGCTGCCGATGAGATTACGCGCACAATTGCGGGTGTGGATCAAGTCGCGGCACAAACCGCCGCTGGTGCTGCTCAAACGCAAGTCGCCAGTCGGCAGTTGCAAATTCTGAGTGTCGATCTTCAATCACTCGTGGGCCAATTCAAGGCCTAGTGCAGAGATCGCGATACTCACAAAACCAAAGCGGCTGGCGGTGTTTCCGCCAGCCGTTCTTGTTGGGTTACGCCCGCGAGCGGTCACTGTTGAACTGCATGACGTAGTACAGCAACGTCAGCACCGCCTGCAGCGTGCCGGCGACATAGGTAAGCGCCGCAGCATTCAACACATTGTTCACCGGCCCCATGTCGTTCGGATGGACAATCCCTTCCGACACGAGCAAGCGTTTGGCACGCGTACTGGCGTTGAACTCCACGGGCAAGTTGATCAGCTGAAAAAACACCACGCCGCTGAACAGGACAATGCCTGCGAGCAGCAGGGGTTTGAAGCTCATGATCACGCCCAGCAGCATCAAGATGCCGCCGGCGCCGCTGCCGAAGCTCGCCGCGGGAACGGCAAAGTTACGAATGATGAGCGGCAGATAGCCAACGCCATCTTGAATCGCATGCCCGGCTTCGTGCGCAGCAATACCCACAGCCGTTAATGTCCGACCGTGAAAAACGTCGCCGCTCAAGCGAAGCACTTTATCGCGCGGATCGTAATGATCGCTCATGTGCCCGGCGACCGGTTCGATTTCCACCTGGTGCAAACCAGCGCTATCCAAAATGTGGCGCGCGGCCGAATAACCGTTCAGACGCGAAGTGAATTGCAGCCCCTTGGAATAGGCTGAACTCACCCACGCCTGCGCGATCAATGCCAAGGCAATGGCGGGCAACGTCCACAACAGTAATTCGATCTGCGTAAATCCAAGCATTGTTTGAGCTTTCTACTCCAATCCATCGCGGCGAGTTCAATTCGGCCTGTCAAAACGAACGCCGAAAACAAACTCCGCTTCCGATAAGCAATTTGCATGCCCAAGCGAGCTTGGTGAAGCTACGCGGCTCTCCCAAACGCGCAACCTCCTCCACTTGGCACCGGCACAAGAACTTGTTCGCCCTCTGCGGTCGATTCTCGGGCTGCTGTGTGCGGTTGCGGTAAGCCGCGAAACATGTAGTGGCCGATGAATCACTTTGGCAACTGAAAATCACCGATAAACAATTGGCTGCTCCGATCTTCCGTGCGGCCACTCGTCCACATCAGCTTCTTGCCATCCGGTGAAAAGACCGGCAGCACATCGGCCCCAGGAAAATCGGTGACACGAATTCGTTCGCCGATCGTAAACTTGCCGTCCTTCACCGCGTACTTCGCCAGCCACAAATCGTAATTGGGCCGCGCATTCGGATCCGTGTGGTCCGCCCCCGTCCAGATGATGTAAGGTTCGCTCGGGTGCCAATAGGGCGCCCAGCACACGCCATTGATATCCGTTAAGGCGGTGTCGTGTTTGCCGTCAATGCCAATTACGTGAATCTGTAAGTGCTCGGCCTTTTTGCGATCGCTGCGAAAGATCACCCATTTGCCATCAGGCGAAATGAACGGCCCGCCGTCGTAGCCCGGTTCATTCGTCAGTTGCCGCACATTGCTGCCGTCGGAATTCATTACGTACAAATCAGGATCGCCGTCGCGATCGCTGCAGAACGCAATCAGCTTCCCATCTCTTGAATAAGCACCTTCCGCGTCGTAACCCTTGGCGTCGGTCAATCGCTTCAGGTTTCCGCCCTTTAAGTCACCTTCAAAGATTTCAGTGAACGGATCAAAGTCCCAGTTGTACCGTGGTCGGCGGCCGAGACGTTTGTTTTCTTCCTGCGTTTTCTTTTCGTCTTCCTCGGTTTTCGTCATGTTCGGGTCGAGATGGCTCGAAGCAAACAGAATGCGTTGGCCATCGGGCGAAAAATACGCGCATGTGGTGCGACCACGTCCGGTGCTGATGCGATGCGGAACGCCGTCGGGCAGCGTCTGCGTAAAAATCTGATAGAACGGATAGTCTAGGGGCTGGGCCTGGTAGACAATCGTCTTGCCATCGGGTGAGAAATACCCCTCGCCGGCCTTCACCATGCCGCGGGTGACTTGCTGTACATTGGTGAGGAACTTCTTCTCGGTGGACTCCTGCGGCTCACCTTTGCCGGCAACGCCCGCAGGCTGGGCTTGAAGTAAGGCAGGAATGCCCAGGACCATCGTCATCAGCAGGGCGTGAAACTGCGTACGCATATCGGTTCTCCGGAAAGAATATAGAATCACTTCAGCGACGATGAAAATATATACCAAGACCGGCGATACCGGTGAAACCGGCCTCTACGCCGGGCCGCGAGTTCGCAAAGACAACCCGCGGATCGAAGCCTATGGCGAAGTCGATGAACTCAACGCCGTGCTCGGGCTCGCGCGGTGTGAATCGCTGCCGCCAGCGATCGAACAAACGCTGGCCGCGGTGCAAAACGAACTCTTTGCCGTCGGCGCAGAACTCGCGTCGCCTGATCCAATCAAGGCGGGCACTGCCTGGATTGACGAGCCTCACATCGTTGCTCTCGAAGACGCAATCGACGCGCTCGAAGATCAACTACCGCCGCTCAAGCAATTCATTCTGCCAGCCGGTAACCGCGCCGCGTGCACAATTCATGTTGCCCGCGGCGTTTGCCGACGCGCCGAGAGACGCCTCGTCACGCTTGCTCATCAACCGAATACGCAAATCTCCGATCGTTTGATTCGCTACTTGAATCGACTGGGAGATTACCTATTCGTAGCTGCCCGCGCGACGAATGTGGTTGCGGGTGAGCCAGAAATTCCGTGGCAAAAGCCAGCGAATTAAAACAAATTCTCAATCACCGCCCCGTGATCGATGGCGATGGTTGGTCGACCTGAGAGATCTGGATAGTGCACGTGCGGATCGACGCCGAGCACCTTGAACAGCGTGTGATGCAAATCGCCCGGCATGAGCGGTTGATCTTGGGGCACTTCGCCTAAGCGGTTGGTGCTGCCGATCAGGCGGCCGCCTTTGATGCCACCTCCACCGATGAGCACCGACATGGCGTTGCCCCAGTGATCGCGGCCGGGAGTGCCCATGCTCCCCGCAGGACCACCATTCCCGCCATCGTTCATCCGCGGTGTGCGGCCGAATTCGCCGCAGAGAACCACCGTGACTTTGTCGTACAGACCGCGCTCCGCGAGGTCGGTAAACAACGCGTAGACGAGCTGATCGATCTTCGGCAGGTAGTTGTAATAACCCTTCTGCAAATCCCAGTGATGATCCCAGCCGCCGAAGTGGCAGGTGACAAACGTGGTACCCGCTTCGACCAACCGCCGCGCGAGCAACGTGCTTTGTCCCCACGGATGGCGGCCGTACATTTCGCGTGTCTCGGCCTTCTCGGCGCTCAGATTGAAAGCTTCGCGGGCCTTCGCCCCAGTAATCATCTCGTAAGCATTGCGATCAAACTTGTCCATCGCTTCGAGCTTGCCGCTGCGATCAACTTCGCGCCGCATCTGATCCATGCTGGCGAGCAGATTGCGGCGATCGGACAACCGATCGACGGTCATCGTTTTGCCGAGCGACAGATTCTTCACTTCGAAGTTCGCAGCATTCGGATCGCCATCGGTCTCGAACGGATTCTCTTGCGGGCCAATGTAGTTGCCGCCGAAATAGCCGGGCCGCAGACCGATGCTCATCGCATACGGAATGGCCACGTTCGCCGGCATGCCGACTTGTCGCGGGCCTGATTGTTTGGTCGCAATCCCGCCGAAGAACGGGAACTTGCCCGCCTGCGCCGCACCGCTGGGACCGCCGCGGCCGGTAAGCATCCAGTGACCAGCGGTGAAGTGATCGCCGTTGTTGTGATGCATCGAGCGAATGACGCTGAACTTATCGGCCACCTTGGCATGCAGCGGAAAGAGCTCGGTCACTTCCATGCCCGGCACGTTCGTCTTGATCGGCCGCCAGATGCCGCGATATTCGGGAGGCGCTTCCGGCTTCATGTCATACGTGTCCATGTGCCCCGGACCGCCGTCGATCCAGAGCAGAATGACCGATGTATCTTTCTTTCCCACCGACGCGGCCGACGCATCTTTCAGCCGCAGAAAATCTCCCAGCCCGAGGCTCCCCATGCCAGCGAGGCCCAATTGCACAAAGCTGCGGCGAGAGAGGCCGTCACAATATTTTCCAGTTGAGCCAGCATCGATTCGCAACATGGTTGCAGCCTTTCGTCCGTTCGGTAGGTCCATTCCTGGGCGAAGTAAAGGTGCTTGCAAATTAAGGTGGGACTGCCAGCACGGCGTGTTCTTGTTGCTAGTACGCAGTGATCGTCTGTGATCAAAACACGTTGATTCGTATTTTAGGTCGACCGTTTGGGTGGAGTCAATTGATCTGTTTGCCCTCGCACCGATTATTTGGAGCCTTATCAGGCCCTGAGCGAACACCACCCTTTCGGGGATGTGTCTGATAGCGATTTCTTTCTGCGCGCAAAATCGGCAACTCTTTGGCGATTAACACTTTGTCGCAATTCTGCAAGAATTCCCGATAACATTTTTGGGCACTTGATAACAGTCTGATAGCAATCCGATAACACCTCGTACGAGCTCGGTAGCGAGCTGTCGCGGCTGGATAGCACGCCGATAACTGCGCAATAACAGTTTGTGTTGCCATGGATGGCATCCTAGCGCAGTGATGCGCGCCAAGAAATGAATCAATCACGCGCAGCGCATGGGGCCCACGTTGGTGTAGGACCTAACCGGAATCAACTGTACCCAAATGTTCAGTAATTTCAAGCCGCAGCGATTTTCGAAATGTCTCTCGCTCAGAACAGGAAGATTGCGAAGTCTCTGCAGCATCAACGGTGCGACAGCAGAGGAGCTCATTCCCGCCTCGCGGCAGGCTCGGCCTCAATCCACAACAGCACACCATTCTCCGGCTGACTCTTTCTCACTACCGGTGCGCTGCCTCCACCTAGTCTTTGAAAGAATCGCTGCCGCAGGAGCGCGGCGGGGAGGTCGGGTTGGGCGGAGATCCGGAAGTTTGGTCCTCCGGTTCGGACTAAGTCCGGATTCCAAGCGCGCGGTTCGGTGATGGAAAGGAGTTCTTCGCCATCACGCGCCAAGCTCATTTTCCAGTCGCTTGGCTGCCTGTGAATTACCAGTGATAGTCGACATTTGCCCGCAGGGAGCCGCGCTTGCTGTCCGCTGGCTGGAAAGTTGTCATCGGCAATATCGCGTGTCGCCAAGGCAATCTCGTAGCCCTCTGGCGGAACGTAAAGATCCCAAGAGAATTCGTCGTACCAGGCCGGATCGTGAAAGACGACGGCCAATCGCTGGGGATCGTTGATTTTCAGCTCTTGCGAAAATATGCGCAGCGCTGCAACTTGTTTCTCCAAGCGAGGTATCTCCAGCCAATTCATCACGACGCTGATCCACAAACCGATCGCGGCCATCAGCAGCAACATCAGCCGCAGACTGAACTGCCAACGTGGCGGGTGATGCATTACTGGAGAAGTCGCAACTGCAGCGGTTGTCGGCGGTGAGTGGAGTGGCGTATTCATTTCGGCGTATCCACTGGGATGGGGCCAGACCGGCGTCGGGCTGCCTCTTCCTTTTCGCGAAAGCCAGGCGGTCCGAAGCGAAAATGTTCGACCTCCGGCGCGACGTTTTGAAACTCCCAAGAGTCTAGTTGTTGCTTCGCCGCAGCCTGCAGTTCCGGCGGCAGGGTTATTTTCAGCAAGGTTCTAATTTCGCCGGGCTCAATCACTTCCATCCCATTCAGGCCGATCTGTTCAAACTCCAATCCCTGCTCGGGATGATCTTGCAGCAACTGCAGCAATTTCTGCCCGCCGCCAAGACTCGCCCAGCCATTCCCACCCAAAAACTGATGATAGAGAAACAAGCTGCCATCGACCTCACGCAAGC
This sequence comes from uncultured Pirellulaceae bacterium, assembly GCA_964394305.1. Classification (GTDB taxonomy): domain Bacteria; phylum Planctomycetota; class Planctomycetia; order Pirellulales; family Pirellulaceae; genus Anatilimnocola. The sequence goes on along the minus strand of CAYMWL010000061.1, from coordinate 20,266 downwards.
GAAGTCGCAAGATGGCGTCGATCGGGTTATTCGAACCGAAGGAACCTCCCCCATTTCGATTCGCATAGTTGAACTGATAGTTCGCCGGAAAATGCACGCGCCAGGCGAACTCCCAAGGGTCGCCGGTGGGAATCGCGCGAATGTGAACTTTTGCCGGATCCCGGATCGGCAGGCTTCCTACGATAGCTTCCAGCCGTTGTTGTTCCCGCGTCAACCGGGAGCGCTGCGACGAGAAACGCCAGAGCAGCACGCTGCCGACAACAATCGCTGCGATCAGCAATAGCTCGACAGTTCGTTGCATATTCTCACTTGGCGGTACCGGCTCCCAAAATCAACCTGACTAACTCAATATCGTTCTCCACCTTCAGCTTTTCCAGTAGCTTGCCGCGATGTTTGGCAATGGTTTGAATGCTCACATCAAACTCGGTGGCGATTTGTTTGACCGTGCGGCCGGCGACCAACCGGTCCATTACTTCGCGCTCGCGGTCGGTCAGCGTATCCAGCAACGGCGACAAATCGAGTTGCCCGCGCGAGGCCTTGCGGACGGCGGCATCGCGGGCGAGCGAGGTGCGGATCAAGTCGAGCAGGGCCTGATCGTCGAGTTGCGTTTTTTCTAAGAAGTCGACCGCGCCGTCGCGAAAGGCCCGGCGGCATGCAGCCAGATCGCCATGCGCCGTCAGAAAAATGATGGGTATTTGCGAGCCCTTTTCGCGGAGAAACTGTTGCAAGTCGAGGCCCGTCATTTCGGGCATGCGCACGTCGGCGACCAGGCAGCCGGAACGGCCCATTTCGAAGCGCGCGAGGAATTCGCGCGGCGATTGATAGCTTTCGACATTCAAGCCATCGGATTGAATGAGAAACGACAGCGAGCGCAGCGCACCCGGATCGTCATCCACCAAAAACACGGTCTGTGTGATCGAGTCGGACGTCATCAGCTTGATCCTCAAGCAAAGGAATAGAAAAGTGAAAAGCAGCGCCTGTGGGCAGAGATTCGGCATGCAACGCGCCACCGTGAGCTTCGACAATCGAACGACTGATCGAAAGCCCCATCCCCAACCCTTCGCGCTTGGTTGTAAAAAATGGCTCGAATAACCGCCGGCGAACTTCCTGGCTGATGCCAGGGCCGGTGTCCTGCACCAGGCAGTGCACATCGCCGGCGCCGAGGAAAGTGGTGATGGTTACTTGCCGCAAGCGAGGCGGCAGCACTGACATCGATTCCAGCGCGTTGCGAACGAGGTTGACCAACACCTGTTGGATTTGCACTTGGTCGACTTGCACCGTCGGCAAATGCTCGGCCAGCGACAAAATGACTTCGACTTTGGTCTGTCGTAATTCGCTACCGAGCAATTGCAACACTTCGCGGACCACGGTGTTGAGGGAGATCGACACGCGCTCGCCCAATTGTTTGCGGGCAAACTCGCGCACGCGGCGAATGATGACGGCGGCCCGCGTTGATTCTTGGGCGATCTGCAGAATCACCTCACGCAGTTCCGGGCGGCAATCTTCCGGAGCCGACCAGCGGCGGAGAATACCGGCCGTGTAGTTTTGAATAGCGAACAGAGGTTGATTCAGTTCATGTGCCAGCCCCGCGGCCATCTCGCCCATCACGCTCAGCCGCGAGACATGCGCCAAGTGCCCCTGTTGCTGCTGCAGGCGTTCTTCGGACTTGGCCTGTTCGACCAGTAATTGCTGCAGCTGCCGGTTGGCTTCTTGCAAGGCGGCCGTGCGTTCGGCCACGTGATGCTCCAATTCTTCCTTCGCACGTAGCAACGTCTCTGTCGCGCGGCGCTGATCAGTAACGTCAAAGCTGCTGCCGATAAAGCCGCGGAACTCGCCGCTCCCGAGTAACTTCGGCGCACCTGTGTGATGCATCCAACGATATTCACCGTCGGCGCGGCGCAAACGATATTCGAGTACGACTTCGTTGCGAGTGGCTTCGGCATCGGCATAGGCTTGCATGCATCGCCCGCGATCGTCGGGATGTACGCCCTCCAGCCAGCCATGTCCTAATTCTTCTTCCAAGGTTCTGCCGGTGAATTGGAGCCAGGCGCGGTTGCAATAACTGATCCGCCCTTCGAGTGTGGCTGTCCAAATCAGCACGGGCGCCGAATCAGCCATGCGACGGAAGCGTTCTTCGCTCAGTTGCAATTCAATCAATGCGCGCTTTTGATCGGAAATGTCGATCACGTTCCCGAGGTAGCCGGTAACCTCTCCCAGTTCATTGCGAATGGGGACCGCAGTTCCATAGACCCAGGTGATCTGCCCATTTGGTGTCTGATAGCGATACTCCATCGCAAACGGAACGCCCGTCTGTACTGATTGCTCATAGGCCGCGTTAACCGGTCCGCGGTCGTCTGGGTGCAAGCAATCCATCCAACCTTCGCCTTCGCCACTTTCGGCCGAGCGGCCGGTCAATTCAGCCCAGCGCGGATTCAGGTACAGCGCGCGGCCATGCTTGTCGGTTTCATAAATGCCGACGTTCGACGAGGTCACAAGCGTTCGGTAACGTCGTTCGCTTTCGGCAAGGGCTTCGACTTGTTCAATCCGTTGCGTAATATCGCGTGATAATCCCACGAGGCCGATGATCTTGCCGGTGGCGTCGCGATAGGGGCTCTTGGTGGTGAGGAGTGTATATTTCCGCCCTTGAAACGTGCCACTCTCTTCCATCGTCAGCGCGCGACCGGCTGCAAATACAAGTTGGTCGCGCTGCCGAATTTCGTCGCCGCGTTCCTGCGAGGCAAAATCGACGTCTCGCTTACCGACGATGTCAGCAGGTGTTTGTTTGATGACGTCGGCACAGGCCTGATTTACCAACAGATACCGCCCCTGCATATCTTTGACGTAGATCAGGTCGGTGGTGTTATCCATCACGGCTTGCAGAATGTTCAAGTTATGCCGCAATTTGTCTTCGGCGGCGCGCTGATCATCGATCGTGGTGGCAAAGAGAAGTGGCGTGAGCATCGTGACCAGGGCCAGCGCTTGCAGCGACATGGCCTGCATTTCGGGAGACGAAGATACATCGGCAAAAAGACCGTCGCCGTGCGTCGTGTGATAGATGATGATCAGCACGGTGTTGCAAGAAGCGATCGTGGCACCCAGGCGGCAAAATCGGAGCCCAGCCCAAGCGAGCGCGGGGACCAGATACAGCAGGCCGTTCAAATTCCAAGCCAGCGAATTCGAAGGGCTGAAGGCAAACCAGGTGGCGATATTTAATCCAATGAACAGCAGCACCGCTTCGACCACTCTGCTATAACCGATGAATGCTGGCCGCGGTTCGAACCTAAGAACCCTCGCTGCGAAGGCGATTTGAACCGGCGCGATGATCAAAATGCCAACGGAGTCGGCCTGCCACCAAAGTTGAAAGGTCTGCCAAAAATTTCCCAAGGGTTGCTGCGACGCGAGCCCCATCGTGCCAATCGTAGAACCAACCAGCGGAGTAGTCATTGACAACGTAGCGAGTGCGAGCACGTCGCTCATTTTGGCAAACTGAAAGGGGCCCTTGGCCCAAAGTTGCAGGAGCCAGCCTCCCAGTAGTGCTTCTGCTCCATTCGCGATCACAAATGTCGCCGCGAGGCTCACTGGCTGGCGATAGAGCAGCAGCTCCATTGCTAAATTGACGAGCGATGCCGCCAATAGGTACTGCCACCACATTTTCTTGGGAGTTAACGCAAGCGTGGCGAGAAATGTGCCAGCCGCCGGCCAGAACGTGGCGAAATCAAGCGACTGAAACGAGAGGGCGTGTCCAGCCAAGATGGCGACACAATAGCCCAAGCCGAACAGCAAGACCAAGCCGAATTGTCGCGCACCCGAAGACATCCGCACTGGAAATCGCCGCACTGCAGTGAATGGCAACCGGCCGCAGCTGCATCGACAGCGGCGATTGTGAACGTGGCTTTAAACTTCTCAACATACAAATCGACAGCGTTAACAAATATGCGAGTTTATCACCCTCCATGCCAGCTTGACGCGGAGGTAAAGTCGCACCTTTACGGGAAACCGCCGCAAATTCTTGCTCTGGGCTAAAATCTGTCGATCTGTTAAGGTCCGCGCCTCGTCAGCCCCGGCCCCTCATCTTTGGCCCCTGGTTCCGCCCAACTTATGTCCCGTCGCGCGCCCAGTCCGCAACCCTTCGTCACCCATTTTCATTTGTTGGGGCAGGTGGGCTATGAAGATTGCCTGACGGCCCAAAAGCGGCTGGCTTATGATGCTGTGACCCGCGGTGATGGGCGGATGACGTTCTTGCTGTGCGAACATCCGGGCCTGATCACCATCGGTCGGCGGGGCTCGCGCGATCAATTGCAACTAACTGGAGCCGAACTCGCTGAGCGGGAATTGACGGTCCGCTATGTCGCTCGCGGCGGCGGTTGCGTGTTGCATGCGCCCGGGCAACTGGCCGTTTATGTCGTCACGCAACTTGCCTGGCATGGCTGGAGTGTGGGCAATTTCCTGCGGCGAATGCAACAAGGTCTGGCCGGTGCGCTCGCACAGATGAATGTAACCACCTCCACTTTGCCGCAGCAGTTTGGAGTGTGGGGCAAGCTGGGAATGCTCGCCAGCGTGGGCGTGGCCGTGAAATTCGGCGTCACTTCGCAGGGAGCTTTTTTGAATATTGATCCCGATTTGCGGAGCATGCGCCGCGTCGAAGTCTTGCCAGCTGCGGAATACCGTGAACTGGCCGCTCGGCATCCAGAACTGCCGCCGCGGCCGGTTGCTTCGTCTCTCCTGTCCGAAACGGCAATCCCGGTTAAAATGACTGCAGTCCGAGCCGCAGTAGTGGCGCAATTGGCGACCGCGTTTGGCTGCGGACAATATCAGCTGCACACCAACCATCCGCTGTTGCCCGAACTACCAGGATCGCCCCCTCGTGAATCTGCTGCGTGAATTGCCGCTCTACCGCGAACCGACCAGTGACTGCCAATCTGGAAGCGGCAGTGCGGCGCCGGTGGATGGTGCGGGTGAGCAACTGGCTGATCGCCGCTTGCCTCGGTGGCTAAAGCGCGAAGTTCCGAAAGGTAACTTCAATCATCAGACGCAATCGCTGCTTGAAGAGCTAAAGCTAGAAACCGTCTGCGACAACGCGAAATGCCCCAATCGGATGGAGTGCTATTCGCAAAAAACCGCGACGTTCATGATTCTGGGCAATGTCTGCACCCGCCCCTGCGGTTTTTGTGCAGTTGCCCGCGGCAAAACGCAACAAGTCGAAAGTGATGAACCCGCGCGGCTGGCCGAGGCTTCGCTGCGACTCGGGCTGAAGCATGTCGTCATCACCTCAGTGACACGCGACGACTTGCCCGATGGCGGCGCGGAGCATTTTTATCAATGCGTCCTCGCGGTGCGCGAAAAAACCGGCGCGGCCGTCGAAGTCCTCACGCCCGATTTTGTCGGAAACGAATCAGCTCTCGCCCGCGTCGTCGACGCTCGGCCAGAAGTTTTTAATCACAATACGGAAACCGTTCCGCGTCTTTATCGCAAAGTGCGGGGGCCGAAATCCGACTATCGCTGGACCTTGCATTTGCTGCGGCGGATCAAGGAGCTCGATCCCACGATCAAAACCAAAAGTGGTTTGATGCTAGGGCTGGGTGAAACCACCGAAGAGATCTTCGAAGTGCTCGCCGATTTGCGCGAAGTGGGTTGCGACTTGTTAACGCTCGGTCAGTATCTGATGCCGAGCGCCACGTCGGCCGATCATTATCTGCCTGTCGTGCGTTATATTCCGCCGGAGGAATTTGATTTTCTCGGCAACGCTGCGCGGAAGATGGGTTTCGCCGAGGTGGCCAGCGGGCCGTTTGTCCGCAGCAGTTATCACGCTCGCGATCTGGCCAACGCGGTTGCTTGATAACGGGTTGAACGAAGTGCTGAACGAGGCACTGAACGAGAGAATTGATGAGCGAAAGCACTGTGGCTGCCAAGTCCAAGTCGACCGACGATGCGAAGTCGGTTTCAAAAATGAACGTCTATCCGTGGTACAGTCCGCGGTTCTGGCACGCCCTGCGCATCGGTGATTGGTTCAGCCTGTGCGCGCGGCATGGCTTTCGAATCCATCCGCTTCGCTGGCCCATGGCGGCGATCATTACCAGCATCACGCCTTTCAACTCGCTGGCGGCACTGCTGCAGAAAGTCTGGTTCGGTCGTTACATCGACCGTACTCGCATTGAAACGCCGCCAGTGTTCATTGTCGGCCATTGGCGCAGCGGCACGACGTTGTTGCACGAACTGCTGAGCAACGACTCGCGGTTCGCCACGCCGAATACCTATCAATGCATGGCCGCGCCTCACACCTACGTGACGGAATGGCTCATCGGCAAATACATGGGCTGGCTCATTCCCAAGCAACGCCCCATGGACAACATGGCGGCAGGTTTCGATCGGCCGCAGGAAGATGAGTTTGCACTTTTGGCGCTGGGCGCACCGACGCCTTACGCCCGGATGGCATTTCCGAACGACCAGCCCGATTTTTCGGAGACGCTGAATCTGGATGAAACTTCGCCCGCCAATCTCGCGCGTTTTCAGCAGGCGCTGACGTACTTCATGAAACTGATCACGCTGCAGACCAGGCACAAGCAACTGCTGCTCAAATCGCCGCCGCATACGGGGCGCATTGGGCACTTTGCTCGTTGGTTTCCAGGGGCAAAATTCATTCACATTGCGCGTCATCCAGACTCGCTGTTTCTGTCGACGATGCGGCTGTGGGAATCGCTCGACGATGTGCAGGGCCTGCAGGTCGCGCATCACAAGAATGACCGGGACTATGTCTTCGATTGCTTTGAGCGGATGTATCGAGGCTATGAAAAGCAGCGCAACGAGATTCCTCCCGGCGATTTGTATGAACTCAAATACGAAGACTTGGTCAAGGATCCCGTCGGCGAGTGCGAAAAGATCTATACGCAACTGAAGCTCAGCAATTTCGATTTGGTGCGCGAGAAAATTGCGCAGCACATGGAAGCGCAGAAGGACTTCAAAAAGAACAAGCATCCAACTTTGGACGCCGAGACCGAAGCGGAAATTCGCCGCCGTTGGGCAGGATACTTTCAGCGCTTTGGATATGAGTAGCGCTGCCGATTTATCGCGACATGAAATAAAAAACCGCGTACAAAATCACCAGGCAGACTGTGAATAGCACCGCGTTGCGGCGGAGACGACGGCTCGCTTTTTCTTCAGGGGTAAGTCTGCGAATTCCGGCGGCTGGTTCTTCATTCTCCTTTTTATCCGCGGCAATCTTCAAGGCGTTAAGGCCTTGCGCGGCGGGTGCTTGCCCGGGTGCTTGCCCGGGTGCGAGAACCGGTCGCAATGGCCCTGCTTGCGTTTTCGGCAACGCAACTTCGCTCCCCGGAACGCCACCCGCGATTGGCCCCGCCGCAGCGCCAGGTGGGAGCAACACATCGGCAATGTTCGCGGGTTGTGGCACGGTCGAACGCCCCGCAGCCGCTGTGTTCACATCGACCGCGCCAGGCGGCAACAAATGATCGACACGCGAGGGCGCTGGTTGAGACACTGGCTGTGGTGGCTGCGGCGCAAGTGCAGCATCAGCGCCCGGCGGAAGCATGCGGGGCGGCAATAAAGCAGCGATATCGGACGTTACTGGCGCAGGCTGCGCGGGGATCGGAGCAACCTGGGAGGGCGAGGCTCCTGTCGAGTCGCGGCTGGGCAAATCCCGATCAACCTTCATGGGTGGTGGTTGAACGGTAGGAGAAATTGGTGCACTTGGCGGCAATGCGCCCGGCGGCAGGAGGTCGTCGATTGCTGGTTGCGACAACTCGGCTGATTTGGGTTTTTCTGCGGGCGGCGACTCAGGTTCGCTTCGCGTTGGCGGTTCTGGCTCACGACGCAACGGCGGCAAACGCTCGTCGATACGTTCGACCTTGGGAGGTTCCCGTTTCGCGACTTCTTTCTCGGGTTCCTTTCGTGGTGGAGGAAGGCGATCATCGCGCTCTGGAACACGGGGTTTTGTGCCACCCATGCCAGGCGGCAGTCGGTCACTCGCCGGTGGAGTGGGGGGCAACGTACTACGCGCAGGAGGAAACCGATCGGTAGCAGGAGGGCCGCTGCTCTTTGGTTCGTCCGGTTTCACTCGCTCGGGAGGCTGTGGGCGGGATGGCGGCAGGCGATCGTCGGACGTCGGTTCGCGGAGCTTGGGCGCTAGCTTCGCGGGCGCCAAAGTTGCCGCTGGCGTGCGTGGCGGCGCACTTGATGGTGGTACTTCAGCACCGGGAGGCAATAACGAACGGAGATCGAATTCTTCCTGCGGCGGTGGAGCAGAGTTCGGCTGCGCGTGACTTTCGACAACCGCTTCCACCGGCACTTCAAAGTGTTGTTGCGGCTGCATCGGTGGAACCACAATTGGTGTTCCACAATAAGGGCAAGCCACTTGTTGGCCACTCATGGCAGTCGTCACTTGCAGCATGTTGTGACATGCCGGACAACCGAGCGAAAAAAGTTGGTCGGCAGGCGACTGTTGAAATTCTGGTTGCGGCGGTGGAAAGTGCGGTGGTGGGAATTGAGGCGCTGCAAATTGCGCCAGCACTTCCGCCGGCGGCAACATGAGCGCGCCATGACAGAGCGGGCACGCAACCTGCTGCCCGGCCATGCTCGCATCGACCTGTATATTTCCCGCACACAGCGGACACGCCAAAGTAACGGCCGTCATTTCCTCTCGCTTCCATCCCGAGCGCGCACAAGCTGCGCGGCTCGACCCCATTCTCGCCCGTTCGACAAGAATCGTATCCTAATCAGCGGGAGCAGAATTTGCATCGGCGGCGGGCGTTCTCATTTTTCGCCAATCGCGCACTACCAGCACGATCAATGCCAAAAACGTGGCGAGTGCACCGCCTCGTTCCAAACCTGCGATACACCCGGCCACCCAGGCAAATCGCTGCAAAAGGTCGGGGGTTGCAGGTCCAAGAACGCGAATGAGCAACCTCTCTTTGATCGTCATAAACAGCAGGCCAAGAACTATTCCGGCAACAACTGCTGCCCCGACGATGGCTGCCAGATAACGTACCGCGCGGCCAAATGTGAGGCGAAATTTAGTCAACAAACTGCCGCTCGCAAAAAATACGATCGACAGGACGCCGCCGATCACGCCACCCTCGAAAGCACCTTGCAGAATGCTTCGCAGCCAGATATTCGAGTTTTCATCCCACCCCATCACCCACACAAAATACTCGGGACAGATCCAGCCATTCAGCACATTCGCCAACACACCAAGCAGCACGCTGGCCGCGATTGTTAAGCCGCAAAATTGCATCGCCTGCAACCAATAAGGCGTAGCTCGTTCTTGATATTCCGAAGTTTCGCGAGGTGACGCGTAGGGATTAGGATCCATACCCCGATTCCATAAGTGAGCAACGAGCCCGCAACGAGGGGAAACCGGCTCTCAGCGGCGAAATGGCGACCAATAAAGGACGAAAGGTCAATTTCTGCTGAGCAAGCAGTCCGCCTGTAGTCCGCCGGGGTTTCATGCAATAGACTTGATGCATCTCCGTCTGGCCAGAGGCGGCATAGAGGATGAAACTGCATGCTCGCTTGGCAACGTTATGAAAACGTCGTCAGCCGCATTTTCGGCGGCCGTGGCGAGGTTATCTCTACAGCGGGCATCTTCGCTTTACTCTTTCTTCTTTTTAGCAGTTCCTTTTCCCTGTCCACAGCCGCAGATCTGGCCACCGCGACCGAAGCTTATCGGACCGGCAAATATGCGGAGTGCATCACCACGGCAGCCGAACTCACGGCTCAGAATGAATACCATGAACCGGCCTGGGCGCTGAAGATTCAGTCGGAGTTGCAGCTCGGCCGCTATGCCGAGGCAGCCAAGTCGCTCGACACCGCGCTTGCCAAACTGACCTACAGCGTGCAACTGCGCTGGCTCGGCCGCGACGTCTGCCGGCACACACTGCAAGTCGAACGAGCGGCGAAGTTGGACGAAGAGATCAAAGGGCTCATTCTCCAATCGCCCTGGCGATATTCGGATATCACCAATCAGTTGATCGTCGGCCGCTGGTTGCTCAGTCAGCGGACCGATCCGAAACAGGTGCTGACGAAGAACTTCAACGAAGCCAAACGGCGCATGCCGACGAATGTCGACGTCTGGCTGGCGATCGGCGACCTCGCGCTCGAAAAGTACGACTACAAATTGGCCGGCGACGCCTTTCAAGAAGCTGTAAAACTCGACGCCACCAACGCCGATGCTCAGTTCGGCCTGGCCCAAGCATTTGCCCCGAGCGATTCCAAAAAAGCCGATGCTGCCTTGCTCACCGCGTTGGCAGCAAATCCCCAGCATGGAAAAAGCTTGCTCATGATTGCCAATGAGCACATCGATTCCGAACGCTACGAAGATGCCGAAAAAGTGCTGCTACAGATCACCGCGATGAACCCGCAACACCCGCTCGCACTTGCCAATCGCGCAGTCATCGCACATTTGCGCAACAAGCTGGATGACGAGAAGAAACTCCGTGCCGCAGCGCTCCAGTCGTGGCCCACGAATCCCGCAGTCGATCATTTGATCGGCCGGAAACTCTCGCAGAAGTATCGCTTTGCCGAAGGTTCGGCCTATCAACGGCAAGCCTTGAAATTCGATCCGAACTATCTGGAAGCCAAGACGCAGCTCGCCCAAGATTTGTTGCGATTGGGGCAGGAAGAAGAAGGCTTGAAGTTGGCGGAAGAAGTCAACACGGCGGACGGCTACAATGTTCTCGCGCACAACCTGGTCACACTGCAGGAACACCTCGCCAAGTTCCGAACGCTCGAAGCCGAAGGCATTCAAGTGCGAATGGAAGCACGCGAAGCGGATATCTACGGCCAACGCGTGCTCGTGCTGCTGCAACGGGCGAAAAAGGACCTGTGCGAAAAATACCAGGTGAAGCTGGATCAGCCGGTAATCGTCGAAATGTTTCCGCGGCAACAAGATTTCGCGATTCGCACATTCGGCATGCCCGGTGGAGCCGGCTTTCTCGGCGTCTGTTTCGGCACGGTCATCACAGCGCCGAGTCCCGCTTCGCAAACGACCACCCCCGCATCGTGGGAAGCAACGCTGTGGCATGAATTCTGTCACGTCGTCACGCTCAGCAAAACGAAGAACAAAATGCCGCGCTGGCTGAGTGAAGGAATTTCGGTCTACGAAGAAGGCCTCGCCGATCCCACGTGGGGGCAGGCTCTCACGCCGAGGTTCCGCGAGATGTTGCTCGGCGATGAACTGACTCCCGTCAGCAAGTTAAGCGGCGAGTTTCTCAGCCCCGCTTCCGCTGCGCATCTGCAATTTGCATATTTCGAATCGGCACTCGTGGTGAAGTATTTCGTCGAGAAATATGGCCGCGACAAACTTGAACGCGTGCTCGTCGATCTGAGCGTCGGCATGCCGATCAATGAATCCCTCAGCCGCTACACGGGGTCGCTCGCTGTTCTCGATGCTGAATTTGCAAAGTACGCAAGAGATTACGCCAACGCCCTGGCTCCCAAAGCCGATTGGGCAACGCCCGAACTTCCGCGACGCGCAACAAGCGATGTGATCAGCGCCTATTTGCAGGATCATCCGAATAACTACCTAGCCTTGCAGCGTCTTGCTGCTGCGCAATTCACTGCCAAGGATTGGGCCGCCGCCAAGACCACGCTGGCCAAGATGATCGAACTGTTTCCCGAAGATGGCAGCGGCAGCGGACCTTACGCCGCACTCGCTCGCATTCATCGCGAAGAAAAGAATACGCAGGCAGAACGAGCGACGCTCGTCAAACTTGCGGGGCTCACAGCCAACGACTTGGACGGCTTGCTGCGCCTTTGCGAATTGGCGGCCGAAGCGGGAGAATGGGAAGAGACGAAGAATTACGCTTTGCGAGCCATCGCCGTGAATCCTTTGCTTCCGACTGTTCATCGCTATGCCGCGAAAGCTGCCGAATCGCTTAAGGATCATGTGTTCGCTGCGGCCAGCTATCGCGCGCTGCTCATGCTTGAGCCCTTCGACACCGCCGAGTTGCATTTTCAACTGGCCACGGCGTTGCTGAAACAGGGCAAGCTCCCCGAAGCAAAATATCACGCGCTCTTGGCGCTCGAAGAAACACCGCGCTACCGTGACGCGCAAAAACTACTACTGGAACTCGCAGCCGTGGCTCCCGCCTTGCCGTCTGCTGCTGTTCCGGCTCCGGCCGTTGCCCCTCCTTCTGCAGGAAAATAATCAATGAGTCGTCCTCGCTGGATCGCGTCTGCCGCACTGATTGCCTTGCTGGCCATCACTGCCATCGGCGTCGCCCAGCGAAGTCGATGGTCGCGCGAAATTCGGCCCGAACTCGTCGATCGTAACGGCGTGCCCGCATGGAAGAACGACGAGCATTTCAAGAGCGACGTCTTTACGTTCGTCCGCATCCGCTACGAATCGTACGGCGGCCGAGGCCGTGGCGGCGGCAACTGGGCAACGGACTATCCCGACAGCGACTTGAATTTTTCGTATCGCTTGCACGAACTCACGTCGATGGAGGTCGACCCCAACGGCAAGATCATTGAACTGACAGACGACGCGCTCTTCGACTATCCCTTTATCTACATCATCGAACCCGGCCGCATGGTCTTGAACGACGACGAAGTTACTGCCCTCCGCCGCTACTTGCTCAACGGCGGCTTTTTGATGGTCGATGATTTTTGGGGCGAAGAAGAATATGCCAACCTGGCCGAGAACCTGAAGCGCGTGTTTCCGAATCGCGAACCCGTCGAGCTGCCGCTCGAACATGAGATTTTTCACTGCGTCTACGATTTGAAAAAGAAGCCACAAGTGCCGAGCATCCACGCTTGGTACAACGGCTTGACCACCGAGCGGTACGACGCCGAAGAGGCTCATTACAAAGGGATCTTCGACGACGAGGGCCGGATGATGGTCATCATCTGCCACAACACCGATCTGGGCGACGGTTGGGAGCGGGAAGGAATGGATCCGCAATATTTCAAGGAGATGTCGGAGAAGTATTCCTATCCGATGGGAATCAACATCGTCACCTACGCCATGACTCATTAAGCCAAGACTCAATAAGTACGCGAAGGAACTTTCGTGACCAGCGACCTTGATGCCTTTCAGTTGGAACAGAAAGTGGTCGAACAGATTCGCGGCAGCCGCGCGCTGATCGATCGCGAGCTTTCGAAGGTGATCGTCGGCCAGGCCGAAGTTGTCGAGCAGTTACTTATCAGCTTATTCGCCGGCGGTCATTGCTTGATTACGGGCGCGCCCGGCCTGGCGAAAACGCTGCTGGTCCGCTCGATCGCCCAAGTGTTTCACTTGCACTTTCAGCGCATTCAATTCACGCCCGATCTGATGCCGGCGGATATCACCGGAACGGAAATTCTCGATCAGCATGCGGATGGTCACCGACGGATGCAGTTCGTCAAAGGGCCTATCTTTGGCAACGTGATTCTCGCCGACGAGATCAACCGCACGCCGCCGAAAACGCAGGCCGCGCTCTTGGAAGCGATGCAGGAACATCAAGTCACCGTCGCCGGCCAGCGCTACGTACTGGTGGAGCCCTTCTTTGTGCTGGCGACGCAAAACCCAATTGAAATGGAAGGCACCTACCCGTTGCCGGAAGCGCAACTCGATCGGTTCATGTTCAACGTGCTGATCGACTATTTGCCGGAAAACGATGAAGTCGCCGTCGTCAAGCAAACGACTTCGCGCACTCCGGAGCCAATCAAGCCGCTGTTCACTGGCGAGGATGTGCGGAACTTTCACGAGGTAGTCAAGCGGGTGCCGATCGCGGAAGACGTGATTCGCTACGCCGTGCGACTTTCCGCTGCAAGCCGACCCGGGCAGGAGCACACTCCCCCATTTGTTAAGGACTGGGTCAGCTGGGGCGCCGGTACGCGGGCGGCACAATACATGGTCCTGGGCGCCAAGGCTCGTGCTTTGCTCGCGGGCCGCAACCTGGCAACAGCCGAAGATGTTCGCGCGATGGTTCATCCCACACTGCGCCATCGGGTGCTAGTCAGCTATCGCGCCGAAGCGGAAGGGATCACGGTTGACCAGGTCATCACCCGCCTGCTCGAACATGTGCCGCTGCCGAAATCCTCGTAGTCTCACTCAGGATTGTTCATGCCCCGCGCTCCGCTATTTGCTAAATCCCAATCCAACGGCAACCCTGCCAACCAGGCAGCGCGGGGGAGCGGTTCGTTTCTCGATCCAGCAGCACTGATGCGGATCAAGAACCTGGAACTGCGGGCTCGGCAAGCGGTGCAAGGTTTTCTCAGTGGCATGCATCGGAGTCCGTATCACGGTTTTTCCGTTGAGTTCACTGAATATCGACAATACACGCCCGGCGATGATCCACGCTATCTCGACTGGCGGCTATTTGCTCGCAGCGATCGGTACTATCTCAAACGTTTTGAGGACGAAACAAATCTCCGCTGTTATCTGCTCGTCGACCTGAGTCGATCGATGGGTTACGGTTCGCTCAGCTATGACAAGGCCGAGTATGCCAAAACAGCCGCAGCGACGATTGCTTACTTCCTGTCGCTGCAGCGCGATGCGGCGGGGCTGGTAACGTTTGACGATCGGATTCGTGATTACCTACCCGCGCGATTTCGGCCCGGACATTTGCATCGCTTGTTCATTGCCCTCGAACGTGCCACCGCGGGGCAAGCGACGGATTTGAAAGCTCCGCTCGAACAAGTCGCCAAAACAGCCCGCCGCCGTGGCATGGTCGTGCTACTGTCTGACTTGCTCGCGGCGACGGAAACCCTCGAAAAAGAATTGGGCTATCTCCGCACGCAAGGGCATGAAGTTGCCGTGCTGCGGATTCTCGATCCCGCCGAGATTGATTTCCCCTTCAGCGAAGCAGCCATGTTTCTGGACGTGGAAACCGGCCGCGAGTTGTATATCGATCCCGAATTGGCGCGGCAGCAGTACCTGGCAAAGTTCACTGCCCACGCACTCAAATTGAAGCAGATTTGCCAGCGTCTGGGCGTCGATCTTTACGATTTGTCCACGAACAAGCCGCTGGAGCTCGCCTTGTTCGATCTCCTCCACGCACGCATGCGCCGAGGTCGCTTGATCGCCCGGCATGGGGGAGGTGGCCGCTGATGGGCATCCTTACTCCACTCTTTCTCGCCGGTTTGGCCGGGCTCGCGCTACCGCTGATTCTGCACCTCGTACGCCGCACGCCGAAAGGGAAGCAGCAATTCAGCTCGTTAATGTTTCTCAGCCCCACACCGCCGCGACTCACGCGCCGCAGCCGGTTGGATCAAGTGCTGTTATTGCTGTTGCGACTTGCCGCCCTCGCGCTGTTGGCCTTTGCCTTCGCGCGGCCCTTCTTCCGGGAGAACTCGATTCTCGCCATCACCGATTTGCAGCAGCGGCGCGTAGCCATTCTGCTCGATACCAGCGCCAGCATGCGCCGTGGTGATCTCTGGACGCAAGCGATTCAAACCGCGGAAAAGGAGCTGGCCGAACTCGCGCCGCATGACGATGTAGCTCTCTACACCTTCGCCGATCGCCTGCAAACGGTCGTTCGTTTTGCTTCGCCTGGCAATGCAACTTCCGCGGCGCCCATCGACGTGGTGAAACAGGCATTGAAGAAGCTGCAGCCGGGTTGGGCCGCCGGTGACATGGGCATAGCGATCACGGCTTTAGCCACCGAAATCGACTCAGCGAATGATGTCGCGCAGTCGCAGGCCGTACCACAGCTGATTGTCATCAGTGATTTTCAACAAGGAAATCGCGTCGATGTGCTGCAGGGTTTTGAATGGCCCCAGGACGTGCGCGTCATTCCTCGCCCACTCGCGCTCAAGCAAACCAACAATGCCACGTTGCGATTCTTGGACCCGGAAGCCGAGACGCCCGAGGACGAATTGCGCGTGCGTGTTTCGAATGCGGCCGATTCGTCGCAGGATCAGTTTTTCGTCCGTTGGTCTAGTGCCGAAGCACCAAACGCAACGGCTGATGTAGTAGCCGTGTACGTACCGCCAGGTCAAAGTCGCATTGTTCGCCTGCCGCGGCCGAGGAACAATTTGCTCGCCGATCGCATTGTGCTCCGAGGCGATGCACATGATTTCGATAATGCGTTCTACGTCGTGCCGCCGCGGCAACAGCACATTTCGCTCGTTTATCTCGGTAGCGATGCGGTCGATGATTCACAAGGACTGCAATACTATCTGCGGCTCGCGACGGCCGATGACCCGCTGCGGCAAGTCGAAATCAACGTAGTCGCCGTTGATTCGCCCTTCCCCAATGATGTTCGCCCGCAAGTTGTGGTGGCGTCCACCGCGCTATCCAGCGCGCAGCGATCGCAAATCCAGGGCTTTGTGGAAAAGGGTGGCGCGCTGATTCTCGTTCCCGCCGATCACGCCGCCGCCAATTCACTATCGCCATTCTTCGCGGATCTCGAATTGCTCGCTGCGAAGCCCAATCGCAATGAAAAGGATTTTCAACTGCTGGGCGAAATTGATTTCTCCAACCCGCTCTTTCTTCCCTTCGCCAATCCGCGTTACAACGATTTCACGCGGATTCACTTCTGGCAGCACCGCGCGGTGAAGCTTCTTCCGGAAAGCAAGACGCATGTCCTAGCTCGTTTCGACAACGGTGATCCCTGGCTGATCGAAACAACGCTGGGCAAGGGTCGCGTTTGGGCGTTTACGAGTGGTTGGCAGCCTGACGAAAGTCAACTCGCAGTGTCGAGCAAGTTTCTACCGCTGATTGGTAATTTGTTGGATCAAGCGTGCGGTGCATCCCGCGCGCTCGCATCGACGGTTGTGAATGCCGCGGTTCCCTTGCCGCGAGAGCGGCATACTGAGTTGCAGATTCAAACTCCGTCCGGCGTTGAGCTAAAAGTCGACGCAGACGCCGCTGATTTTCGGGAAACTGCCGAGCCCGGCATCTATCGCGCGACCGGAGAACAGCAGGAGTTTCGCTTTGCCGTGAATGTCGCCGCGAGCGAAAGCGACACGTCGCCGCTCGCCATCGAACAACTCGAACAGCTTGGACTCAAAATCGGCCGAACGGCGACGCAGGCCGAGCGCTTGCACCGCGAACGGCAGCGGCGCGACACGGAACTCGAGAGTCGCCAACAGTTTTGGCGTTGGCTGATGGTTGGTTGCTTGTCTCTCTTGATTCTGGAAACATGGTGGGCCGCGCGTGCTTCGCAAGCTGCGAATATGCGGGCGGCCCAGGCTCCTACGGAGGCTGTCTCATGATTCAGCAACTCCTGCTCGCTCAACTCGATCGTCTGGCCAGTCGCGAACGTTGGCTGAGGCTGTTTCAGTTTCTGTCGCTATTGTGGATCACCGCGGCCGTCGCTGGTGGCTTGCTCTGGGCCAGGGGCAGTCAGTCGCTTTTTGGGGTGACGGGCACGGCTCTGCTGCTTGTATTAGCAACGTGCGTGCTCGCCTTGGTCGTGATTTGGAAAATCATTTCGCGTCCCAACAATTACCTTTGGCAGGCGACGCAAGTCGAGCGCGCGTTTCCCGAACTGCATACCTCGTTGCTTGCCGCGATCGAGCAGCGGCCTGATCCCGTAGCCGGCGAATTCGGGTACCTGCAGACCAGTGTGATGCGCGAAGTGCTGCAACACGCCTACCGCCATCGCTGGCCCGACCTCATCTCGCAGCGGCGACTGCTGCTGGAGGCGATTGCCAACGTCATTCTATTCATCATCTTCGCCGTCGCCCTCGTCGGCGCGATCATCACCGCGGCTGGTACCGTCCCGCCCATTCAACCAGCCGCGGCCGCACTGACTTTGCCCGCTGGGCAGAAGTTTGTCATGACGGTCGAACCGGGAACGACCGAAGTCGAGCGCGGCACGAGCCTGCTAGTGCTCGCCCGCATCCAAGGTCAAATGCCTGCCAAAGCCAACTTGCGTTATACGACTGTGGGTGGCGAAGAGGCGGAACTCACGATGCCACCCAGCCTCGCCGATCCGGTTTTTGGTGGCCGCATTCCGGTGGTCGATGAACCGCTGGAATATTTCGTCACCGCCGATCAACAGACCTCGCCCAAGTTTCGCGTTACCGTCTTCGAATATCCCAAACTCGAACGCGCCGATGCCAATTTGATTTATCCGCAATACACGGTCCTCGAAGCCCGCACGATCCAAGATGTGCGTACTGTTTCCGCTGTCGAAGGGACGGAACTCACCATCATCTGCCTGCTCAACAAGCCGGTCGCTTCGGCAGTGCTCGTCAACAGCCGCAGCGACGGCCTCGGTGAGCCGCTCGTGCTGACACCGAACTCCGCAAATCCGCTGCAGTACCAGGTGACACTCAAGCTCAGTCAGTCGCGCCGACTGAAGCTCGATCTGGTCGACGACGCCGGCCGCAAAAATCAAAAGCCCGAGCAGTTCACGATCAATGTATTGCCGAATCAGCCGCCGGTGGTCAAACCATTGTTTCCCGCTCGCGATCTCGAAGTCTCAGCGCTCGAAGAACTCGATACGCGCGTGAGTGTCACCGATGACTTCGGCGTGCAACGCGTCGGTCTCAGTTATGCGCTCGCCGGCAAGCCGCCCGTCGATGTCGTGCTCTCTGAGAACGTCGCGCCCAAGCAAAAGCACGAATTCGCTCAACAAATCAGCCTCGAAAATCTGCGGGCCGAGCCCGATCAGTTGCTCACCTATTACTGGTGGGTAGAGGACTTCGACGCAGCGGGTCAAATCCGCCGCACGCAAACAGACATGTATTTTGCCGAAGTCCGTCCCTTCGAAGAAATCTTTCGCCAAGGCGAACAGCCGCCCGGAGGATCTCAGCAGCAGCGTCAGCAACAACAGCAACAAGGACAGGGGCAGAACGCTCAAGATGCGCAGGAACTGGCCAAGCTGCAGAAGGACATCATCAATGCCACTTGGAAATTGATCCGTCGCGAGATTTCGCCAGAATTGTCGCCGAAGTTTGCCGACGACGTGGAGCAGGTCCGCTTGTCGCAAGCTGCAGCCCGCGAACAGGCTGCGTCACTGGCCGATCGTATCCAAGATGAAAAATCGCTGGTGCATGTCGAAGAAGTCCTCCACCAAATGGAACTCGCGGTCAATGAATTGCAAGCCGCACACCAAGGTCCGGATCGTGAGCCGTTGCCAAAGGCGCTCGCAGCAGAGCAAGCGGCCTATCAGGGTTTGTTGAAACTTCGCGCCCGCGAACATGAAGTCGTTCGCCAGCAGCAGCAACAGCAGGGTCAGCAAAGTCAGCAGCAAAGTTCATCCCGCTCGCAGCAGCAGCAACAGCAGTTAAATCAACTTGATCTCAAGGAAGAAGAGAATCGCTACGAAACGCAGCGCACCGCTCAGGAACGGCAAGAAGAGTCGGCCGCCGACCGTGAAAACCGCCAAGTCCTCAATCGTTTGCGGGAGTTGGCCCAGAGGCAGCATGATCTCAACGAGCGCTTGAAAGGCTTGCAATCCGCGCTCGAAGCGGCCGAAACCTCCGCCGAAAAAGAAGATATCCGCCGGCAATTGCAACGACTGCAGGACGAAGAGCGGCAGATTCTGCAAGACACCGATGAATTGCAATCGCGGCTTGACCAGCCCGAGAATCAAGAGCGAATGGCCGAGCAGCAGCGGCAGCTCGACGAAACTCGCGATCAGGTGCGCCGCGCCTCCGAGGCTCTACAGCAAGAAAAAGTTGGCCAGGCCGTCGCCGCAGGCACGCGGGCAGAGCAACAGTTCGACGAACTGCGCGAAGAATTCCGCCGCCGCGCTGCGAATCGCTTCGGCGAAGAAGTGCAGCAACTGCGAGACTCCGCTCGCGAAATAGAGCAAAAGGAACAAGGCATTGCTGAACAACTCCGCAGCGAACAAGAGCCCAAGGCCAACGAGAAACCCAAGGCTCCGTCACTCCGTGAGGAAGAAACCACACGCGAGCCTGTTGCGCAGGAGTTGGCCGATCAGCGGAAGCGGTTGACAGAACTTCAAGAGCGAATGCGCGACACAATCGAGCGTGCCGAAGAGACCGAGCCGATTCTCTCCGAACGGCTGTACGAATCGGCCCGCAACCTGCGTGATCAAAAAATCGCCCGTGCGTTGCAATCGGCCGAGCGGTCGGTCCGCCAAGGACTCAACCGCGATGCTCAACAACAAGAAGCAGTCGCCGGCGAAGGATTGAAGCAACTGCGCGAAGGAATCGAAAAAGCTGCGGAAGGCGTGCTGGGTGACGAAACGGAAGCGCTGCGTCGTGCTCGTGGTGAACTCGAGCAATTGTCACGTGAGTTGACCGAAGAAGTCCGCCGCAATTCGCAGCAGTCGGGAGAAGAAGACCAGCCGATGAATGGTCAGGGTCAACAACCAAGTCAGGGTCAACAACCAAGTCAGGGTCAACAACCAAG
>CAYMWL010000060.1:0-45487 GCA_964394305.1 uncultured Pirellulaceae bacterium | reverse complement strand
CTTGCGGCATTCTTGTAACGTAGCCATTACAATCACCCGGATGAGCCCCCTGCTGTTGCTTCTGATCCTCGCCGCCGACGTTGAAACTCTCGCCGCCAATGCCGGCGTGGCGAAGGCCGAGCAGATCTTGCCGGGCAAACCGGCAATTGTGCACCTGGTGAATTGTCACTGGGTACCGAAGCGGGCTTTTGCCGAGTCCGAGGGGCTCGAAGGTCCCGAGCTCGATCGCGAGTACGCGGCCGCCATGGCCACCGCGGCGAAGGTGCACAATTCGCTGCTGCATATCCTCGCGGACGTTCCCGAGGTTTATGTCGAAGGCCTGACCGACGGCAACCAGCAGCAAGTTGCCCGGGAGCTGCTCGGCCTCGCCGTATTTCACCGCGAACTAAAACAGTTCGACCCGGACGACGGCGAAGCCACTCGCCAGATCCTCGCCGAGCACCGGCAAACGCTATTGAGGCTTGGGGCGGCCGCGGAGCTGTTGCTCGATGGGAAGCCGATCAAAATGCTGCCGGCCGAAGGCGCCGAGCACGAGGCCGGTCGACCGAGGGGCGGGATGATCGACGACAAGCTGCAGGCCGCCCGCGAAGCGGCCATCGTCAAACGGATCACGGCAAAGAAAGCCACGGCCACGCTGGTGCTCGGCGGTGCACACGATCTGACACCGGCGATTCGGCCAACCGGTTGGGGCTACATCCGCGTGACTCCCCGCGGCTACCCAACCGGAGAGTGACACTGTTCTGCCATCACTGTTGCGACGATTCCAGCTCGGACCGCTGAAGGCAACTTAGGCCATGCGGCGACAATCAACGACAAATCCGGGTCAGGCTGAAGCGCGCCTGTTTGCGCGCCTAGTTGAGCGCCGACATGCGAAAAACCCAGGGAATTACGTGATCCTTCAAGTCCGTTATCCTCCACTTCACCATAGAAAAAGCCCTTCGAGCAATCGAAGGGCTTTTTTTGTTGGTGAGTGTTGAGTTGTGAGTCCGAAGTGTTTGAATTTCGAATGGACTACTTCCCCGTATTGCGCCCGCTGGCATCGCCACTTTGGAAGGCGAACTGGGCGCGACCGATTAGCGGCGTGGGATCGCGCTCGAAATCGGCGAGCGGGATCAGGGGGTATGCCATCAGGTATTGATGGTCCCGCAGGATTCGGCCGCGCTCGATGCCGCCGAAAAGGTTGTTGATGTTCGGCTGGCCACCAGGTACTCCCGGCAAACCGCCAGGCTGCAGGTTCATTCCAAAGCCATTAGCCATCATCCGCTCGGTTGGATCAGTCGGGCCGGCGAGGTCCTTGTCGGTGAAGCCTTTTTGCTGGAGTGCTTCCCGGTGCGCAGCGATCACGATTTCGGCAGCAGCCTTGGGCCGCTTCTGCATCGCCGCGAAGAGCTCTTCCGCAAACTGAGCCTCCTTGGCGAGATCAGCTGGCGAAAGGAAGCCAGTGGCTGCATGAAACATCTGCAACTGGGGCGTGAGGAAATAGACCTGGCAGTTCTGGTGAGCCAGCCGCGGCGGACAGAGCCCCGGCTCATCTTTCGGGAGATGTCCGACCGAGCGTCCAGCCCCGAGTTTGCCTTCCATGTTGGTCGAGAGGAGCACGAACTGCGGGCCAATCTCGCGCTGTACGTCGCGATCGGCAAACGAGACCATCCGCATCCGATGGCTGGCGCTGCACATCGGGCCGTCATCCATTTCGCCCACATGCCGGAACCACAGAATGGGCTGCTGCTGACGTCTGCTTGCCGCATCGGCAGCGGCGCCTTGCGGCGTGGCGTGCCATTGCAGGCCCGATTGCTCAAACAGATCGGCCGGGTTTTTCTCTTTGGCAAGAGCTGTCGTCAAACAGAGCAATGGCAAAAGGCAAAATAGACTGAGCGTGCGCATACCGGGTTCCTGGTGCTGAAGACAAAGCCCCTAAAAAAGGATCGCGGAATGAATCGATTTGCTGCGCGATTACTTGGGCAGCAATCCTTCGGGCAGTTCAAGCTGCTGGAGTTGCTCGAAGGGATCGATCGGGAGCGGCCCGAACTGCTCGAGCATTTTCTTCCGCGCGGCATTGAACTCCTCCGCGGAATTGAACTTCTGCTCTTCGCCGTTGATGATGATCGTTCCTTGAAAGCTGCTGCCGGCTCCTCTGGCTGCGCCTGGTTTTGGTAAACCAGGTTTTGCTTCGCCGGGTTTCGCAGGGGCAGGTTGCGGAAGTCCGGCGCCGGGAGGAGCCGGCAGCTGTTTCAGGAAATCAAGCCATTGTTCGAGGGTCTGAATCTCCAAAGGCTTGCCATCGCGCTCCAGTTGAATTTCGCCGCCACCGAGACCACCGAGGGCTCGCACCAGATCGGGCCATTGCTCGCGCAGCTCGGCAGCGTCCTTGGCGAATTGCGCTTCAACCTGCTTTTGAAACTCTTGAAAGTCTGCAGGAGAGGCAAAGCGAAGCGATTTCCCCGCCAGTTCAATCAAGCCGCAGAACCGATCTTCGGGCCCCTGCAATTGGCAGAAAGCCGGACGCTCGCCTTGCTCTTTGCCTGGGGACGAAAGAAGCGCCCGTTCGAATTCACCGGCAAGCAACTTCAATGGCTCTGCATTTTCGCCGGCAGTGCCGGGAATCAGATGCACTTCGCCGCGGCGGACTTGCACATCAGTCTCGCCAGCCGCGTTGACGCGTACGACGAAGTCCGCCCCTTGTGAATGAATGCGCGAATTGGGCGTGGAAAGCGGCAGCCGCTCGTTGCCAAGAAGGTCGCGTACGGAAACCGTCCCCTGCTGCACGAACCAAGAGTCATCGTCGCCGACATTCACCGTCGCCGGGGCAGTGACCGTAACAGGCGTTGCCTTTCCGCCGACCAATTCGATCAGTCCGCTCTGCAGTCGATGTTCGCCACGTGGCAGACGATTGTTTTCGGGGCCGCCAACTTGCCACACCACTGGCGTTGTCTGTTCGGCGGCGCGATTCGGAGAGAAGCGGAATGGTTCGTTGTCAGGGGTTTCGACCTTTGGCTGCTTGGTTGCAAGTTTCGACTTTGGAGCATTCGGTTTTACCCGCGGAGTTTCTTGTTTCGCGAGCCCACCATCGCCGCGGAAAATCCAGAAGCCGATCACAACCAGAGCCAACAGCGCCACGGTTGCGATGAGTGCAGCGGTTGTTTGAGTTTGTAAGGAAATGGATCGGCGGCGGAACGCGACCCGCGGCGCGCCAGTGAAAACCTGCATGCTCGTCACTGCGCCACCCAGAACGGGAGGTTCGGCCAGCGGCGGCTCTATGGGTGCTCGTTCGGCAACCTTGAGTACGCGACGTTCCCACGCGGCGACGAACTCGTCTTCGCTTTCTGCCAGGAAGTTGATTGTCCGCAACGAGCAATCGAGCGCTAGGTCAGCGGCCCACTCGGAGGCGAGGTTGCGCTTGACGCGGCCAGCCGTCAGCAGCTTGAATTCCAGGTCCGCGGCTTCGACATCTGAATTCGCATTGCGGTCGAGATAGTCCACCCAAGTCGCATCGAGAAGGTTTGACATGTTAGTTCTCTTCACCGCGTGCGCGGGTCAGGCAGTAGTGCAAGGTTTGCCGGATCCGTAGCAACGTCATCCGCATCGTGCTTCCCCGTCGGCCCTCGCGGGCTGCGAGCTGACCGGTGGTCAGACCGGCAAAGTAGTGGTCGTCGATCAACTTCCGGCTGTAGGGAGCCAACCGGTCGAGGCAATAGCGGAGCCGCAGCAACCAATCCTCACGTTGGTCGTCTGTTGCGGAACTTTCTGCGAGGGCGAGACGGGCCTCATCCAGCAAATGTGGCAGCGATTCTTCTTCCTGTCGGCGGCGACTGATTCGTTCGCGGAGAAAACTGATCGCCTGAAACCGTGCGATCCCTCGAACCCAGCGGAGAAAGTCGCCGGCAACGTTCAACTGTTCCAAGTTGCGATAGGCAGAGAGAAACACTTCCTGAGCAACGTCGTCGGCCTCGTGCAATTCACCGAGGAGGCGAATGAGGTATCCACGAATTGCCTGTTGATGGCGGCGGACCAGTTCAGTGAACGCTGCTTGCACGCCCGCGCGGGCCTGTTGCACCAGGTCGGCGTCGTCAAAGGTCGGCGGTGATGTCAGAGTGTTCACAACCACCTAGTCGCGGCCAGGAACGCACCTGTCACAAGAATTTCGAAAGAAACCGCAAACTAATGCGCTGCGTATGCTGCAGCGCCACCTTAAGAATGGTATCCAACAAAAAAGCCACCCTCAATTGAGGATGGCTTTTTGAATTGGTCGACGAACGTGCGCGCAGAGTTGCTACTTGAGAAGAATCAGCCCGGCACTTAAGCCAGGATCTTGCCGATCTTGACTTGCGTGTACTTCTGGCGATGGCCGGTGCGGCGGCGATAGTTCTTGCGGCGGCGCATCTTTTGGATGTAAACCTTTTCGCCTTTTTCCAGTGGCAGAACGACTTCGGCTTGCACGGTGGCACCGGCCACGAGTGGCTTGCCGATCTTGATGCCGCCGGCGCCCGACACGGCCAGCACCTGGTCGAACGTGATCGCGGCACCCTCGGCGATGCCATCGCGCAGATCGATGGAGAGAATTTGGCCTTCTTCAACCTTATACTGGCGGCCGCCGTCAGCGATGA
This sequence comes from uncultured Pirellulaceae bacterium, assembly GCA_964394305.1. Lineage (GTDB taxonomy): Bacteria > Planctomycetota > Planctomycetia > Pirellulales > Pirellulaceae > Anatilimnocola. The sequence continues at coordinate 40,883 of CAYMWL010000060.1, read as the reverse complement.
TCGCGTACATGCTCGTCTTGCCTACAAAAACAGGGACTGGCTAATTTTTGGGGAATCACAGAGTTTATCGGGTCGCAGCGGAATCGTCGAGAGGCTTTGGCGGAAAAGTGGGACGCGAGATTCGGGATGCGGGATGCGACGGGGGAAACTCATCTGAAGTCTTTTCTGTGAAGCGACTTACGCTGCCATTCGCTGCTGGTTCTCAAGCCGCGTTGCCGCATCCCGCACCTCACGCCCCGCTGCATCTTTGATCTAGGGCGATTCCCTGGCCCCTCGCTACAATCCGCCACTTGGATGGACCCAATCACGGATGAGTTAGCGAGTTTCGGCCATGGCCAAACATAAAGTCGCCCCTGCGGAAGATGATGAAGAAGAAACCACTCCAGCCGCGAAGGAACGCGCGCCAGCCCGACCGTCGCGGCTGCGCTGGCTCGTCAGCCGTCTGATCGTCATGTTGCTGCTGCTTGCAGTGTTGGTTTGGTTCCTGCCGGCCATCGCATCGAACTCGGCGGTTTGGAAGACAGGGCTCAGCTTTGCCGCGCCGGAACTAACAGACCGCGTGGCGATTCAATCGCTGTCGCTGGGCTGGCTCTCGGGCATTCGTGCGAAGGGCGTCGTGCTGAAAGACGCTCAAGGGAACACGCTCGCCGAAGTGGCGGAACTCAAGAGCGACAACGCGCTCTATCAACTCGCCCTCAACAGCAGCAACCTCGGCAAGTTCCACGTGCTGGATCCCAAGGCCAACGTGGTGCTCCGCGCCGATGGTAGCAACTGGGAAGACTTTTTAAAGCTGCTCCCCAAGAGCGAAAGCAACACCAAATCGCAGCCAATGCAGGTTCAACTCGAACTGCTCCGCGGTGTGGTGCAACTGGATGATCAAATCGCTGGCAAGCAATGGACCATCGATGGCTTGAACTGCGAACTCGATTGGCCGGCTGCAGCCGATAAGCCGCGGACAGGCAAAGTCTCCGCTGCGGTGCGCACTGCCGGTGCGCAACCGTCAACCATTCCCCCTGGCGACATGCAGGCCGACATTTCCTGGCAGCCCACTGCGGCGGGACTTGGCGCGGGGCAAGTAACGCTGCGCGCGAACAGTCTGGCGCTCGACATTTCACAAGGTGCACTTCGCCGCTGCGGCGTGGATGTGCAGGCCGCTGGTTCGCTGACGACGGAACTCGTTTATACCTTCGGCCGCGATGCACAGGACCATACGCTACAGCTGCGCAAACTAAGTGCGCCGCAATTGGCCATCGCCTCGGCAACTTATCTCACCACCGATGTGCCGCGCCTGGCCATCGAAGCGGGCCAAGGACAAGTTCAACTGGCAAATGGCAAAATCACCGTTGCCGGTCTCGATCTGCGGACCAATGTGCTCACGCTCACCGGCAGTGGCCAGGCCGCGATTGACGATCTATCTGCGGCCGCAGCAGGCGGCGCAGTGGGGGGCGATTCCCAGTTGCAGGTGCAAGGCCAACTCGATCTCGCCACCTTGGCAGCTCAACTTCCCGCAACGTTGCATCTGAAGAATGACACGCGCATCACCAGCGGCCGCGTCAATCTCATGCTTGTCAGTCGCAACGAACCGGCCGGGCGTTTGTGGCAGGCGGGTTTGCAAACCGACAATCTCGTGGCGCAAGCGGGTGGCCGGCAAGTGCAGTGGGATGAACCACTCACGCTCGAAGCCACCGCGCGGCAGGCAGCGACCGGTCTGACCATCGATCGCATCATCGGCAAGGCGAGCTTCTTTGAATTGCAAGGAAGCGGCACGCTGGCGAAAGGTGAGCTTACCGCTGGCGCTGACCTCAATCGGCTCGTTGCCGAGCTCGATCAATTCATCGATTTTGGCGCAGTGAAGCTCGCCGGCAATCTCGCAGCCAAACTCAACTGGCAGCAGAATCAAGGTGACCAATGGCAAGCGACGGCAAATGCACAAGTGCAGCAATTTGCTTTGGAAGCGCCCGGCGTCGTGCCGTGGCGAGAAGCCAATCTGCAAGTTGGCGGCCAGGTCACCGGTCGCGTCGTCGGCACGACGCTGCAGCAAGTCACGGCGGCAACATTCAACGTTCTATCATCCGCTGATCAATTGGAAGTCGTCTTGACCAAGCCTGTCGATCAACCGACGAGTACCACGGCCTGGCCGTTGCGATTCTCGCTCAAGGGTGATCTCGCCACCTGGCAACCGCGTGTGCAAGCTTTCGTGCCGCTCGCGGGCTGGCGCACGGCTGGCGGAATCGATCTGCAGGGGGGCGGCAACTTCTCGCCTGCTATTACTGAACTGACGGCGACGAAATTGGAGCTCAACAAACTCGAAGTCAGCGGCCCGGGGCTTGCGATTTCGGAACAAAAAGTGGTGTTCGAAACCATGGGGAGCTGGGATCAGAAGAATCTGACCTTTGTCAGCACTTCCACGACTCTCGCCAGTTCCGCGATTGCCTTGCGTGGCGACAATATCAAGGCAGTGCTCGGCGGTGGGACGCCGACGGTGCAGGGTGTCATCGATTACCGCGGCGATCTCGCGCGTTTGATGACGTGGTTACCGGCGACGGAGCCCCGTGCTTATCAGTTGGCCGGCATGCTCGAAGGCCGCGTCGAAGCAGCGCTCCGCAGTGGTAAGGTCGAAGCCGTTTGGTCGAACGACATCAAGAATCTGACGTACGCTTCGCCCGATGCGCCGAATGCCGCACCGCGCAGCGCCACGCTCGTCGCCAATTCTTCGGCGAGTCCGTTCATCGTCCGGCATGTGGAGCCACTGGTCAAAGTCTCCACCAAGGCCACTTATGATCCGGCAACCGATGCCCTCACGGTATCACAAGCTCAGCTACAGTCGTCGATTGCCAGCTTCAACGCCGACGGCACGGTGATGGAACTGACCAAGCGTTGCCTCGCCGATGTCAAAGGCCAGATTGCCTATGACTTTGCGGTCCTTACGCAGTTGATCAACGACAAGCTTTACAAAGATGCGATCGCTAAAAACACCGGCGAACCACCCCTGAATGTGCCGGTCCTTACCGGTAAAGAAAGCCGGGCGTTTGCAGTGCGCGGCCCGTTGCTCGCTGGCGCGAACGGTGCAGGAATGGTGAGTTCGGAACTGACCGCCCAGGCGGAAGTAGGGTGGCAAAGTGCGCAATACTTCGGCCTGGCTGCCGGACCTGGTGTGTTTCCGGCCAAGCTGGAGCAAAGCGTGGTCTATATGGGCCCGCTTGATCTCACGATCAACGAAGGCAAATTGCTCGGCGCTCCGCGGCTGAATCTCACCGGTGAAGCGCCGCTGCTCGAAATGGACAAAGGCAAGGTCATTCAGAACCTGCGCATTTCGCCGGAGCTCTGCGACGGCTGGATGAAGTTCGTCGCGCCGCTGCTGGCCGGCGTGACGCGGGCCGAAGGAAACTTCTCCGTCGATCTCGACGGCGCGAAAGTGCCGCTGATGACGCCGACCAAGGGGAGTATCGCCGGTGTAATGGCAATTCACAAAGCTGAAGTAGGCCCCGGTCCGCTCGCGCAGCAGTATCTCACCATGGCCAAGCAAGTGAAAGATATTGCCGACGGCAACTATGCGGCGCTCGGCAACTTGTTTGCGCCCGGCACTGCTCCACCGCCAACTGACAACAGCGCGACGAACAACCGCGGCGTGCTCGTGTTGCCTGAGCAGCAGGTGAAGTTCGAAATGATCGATGGCCGCGTGCATCATCAAGGTTTGCAGATGACAGTCAAGGATGTCGTCATCACCACACGCGGCAGTGTCGGCATGGATCAAACCATGGAGCTGGTCGCGGAAATTCCCGTGCAAGATAGCTGGGTCAGCAAGAACGCCGCGCTCGCCAGTCTCAAGGGTCAGATGTTGCAGATTCCGATTCGCGGAACGCTGGCCAAGCCTGTCCCCGATCTGCGTGGCCTGACGAATCTTGCCACGAGCTTGGGACGGACTGCTGCGACGGGTTTGCTCGAAAAGAAAGTCAGCGCGGAGTTGAACAAGTTCCTGCCACCGGGGTTCAATCCGGCAGCACCGGCGCCGGGAACCAATCCCGCTGCTCCTGGAACAACACCAGCGCCGCCAGTGAATCCCCTCGAGCAGTTCAAAAACTTCTTCCCGAAGTAGCACGAACCCCTTGGTTCGTTCACCGGGATGGCTGAAAATGAGCGCCGCGAATTTTCAGCACGCTCACGCACGAACCCAGGTTCGGGCAACGGGACGAAGCCATGCGCAGCACTCTCCTGTTCACCTCTACTTTCTGCCTGCTCAGTTCTGCCTTGGCCTTTGCGGCGAACAAAGATCAGCTCTGGCAGCAGATCGAACCATTCACCAGGCCACCCGCGGAATTCGTGGACAAGTTGGGCGACTATCGCTCACCGCAGTTGTTTGCCGATGGTTCGCGTGTGGAAACCAAAGACGCCTGGCCACGCCGTCGCGCCGAGATTCTCAAGCAATGGCACGAGCGTCTTGGTCCTTGGCCTCCCTTGCTCGAGAAGCCAACGGTTAAGCGCTTCGAAGCGATCGAAAAAGATGGCTACACGCAGCAGCGTGTCAATGTACAGATCTCGGCCGAAGGCAAGCAAGCCGATGGTTACTTGCTCGTGCCAAATGGTAGCGGTCCGTTTCCCGCGGTGTTTGTGCCGTTTTACGAACCGCAAACGAGCATTGGCGAAGGCAAGAAAGGACAGGGGACGCACGACTATGGTTTGCAGTTGGCGAAGCGCGGCTTTGTCACGTTGTCGATCGGCACGCCAGGCAGCTTTGAAAACATCGGCGTCGAGACGCGCGAACTCCTGACACAAGCCGGCAAAGAACAGCGGCGGCAACCGCTTACGCTGTTGGCATATGTTGCGGCCAATTGTCACACCGCGCTCGCACAATTGCCCGAAGTCGATGCCAAACGAATCGGCGTCATCGGCTTGTCGTACGGCGGCAAGTGGTCGATGTTCGCATCCTGCCTGCATGAGCCCTTTACGTGCGCGGTCTGGTCCGATCCGGGTATTGTGTTCAATGAGAAGAATTCGAACGTCAATTATTGGGAGCCCTGGTACCTCGGCTACGATCCGCAAACCACGCGCAAACCGGGCGTGCCGTCGGAAGCGAATCCGCGGACGGGGCTCTACAAACGGATGACGGACGCGCGCGAAGACCTCGTCGACTTGCATGCGCTCATGGCGCCGCGGCCGGTCTTGGTGTCCGGCGGCACCGAAGATCCGCCTCGCAACTGGCAACCGTTGCAACATTTGATCGGCATTAACAAACTGCTGGGACACGAACACCGCGTGGCCATGACTGCCAGAAAAACGCACGTTCCCACGGCCGAAGCGTTAGCAGTCGAATTGGCGTTCCTGGAATACTGGCTGAAATATGGGTTGAAATGAGTCGCTAGCACGATTCGCGGCATCGAATTGCACCTGCCATCGCAGCTGTGATGGGGTACATTGGTTTCCTGGTTGGATGACTGATCTCAATGGTTGAATGGACTTGTTATGACCAACACAGCAACTGCTTTCGCTTTCTTGATGGCGCTTTGCGGTGCGGAAGCCGAACGAAAGCCGGTGATTGTCGAGCAGGGGACGGCCACTTTTCGCCCGGCAGCGACTGCTGACGAACAGCAGATCGCGGAACGGTTTCGGATGCCGGAGCATTCGTTCAATTACAAGATGACGAAGCTGCCCGTTGAGCTATCGAACCACGAAATTTGGGATGTGACATTCCCGTCGCCGGTTACCACGCCGCATGAAGTAAACAACACGATCCATTGCGAATACTACAAACCAGTCGGCGCGGAGTTGACCAAGACCAAGCGGCCGGCTGTCATCGTGCTGCATATTCTGGGTGGCGACTTTGCGCTGTCGCGCTTATTTGCTGGGGCCATTGCGCAAACGGGAACGGCGGCTTTGTTCGTCAAGATGCCCTATTACGGCCCGCGTCGCGTGCCCGGTTCACCGCAACGCATGATCAGTGCCAATCCCGATGAAACGATTGCCGGCATGACGCAAGCGGTCCTCGACATTCGCCAGGCCACCGGCTTTTTGATGAGCCGGCCTGAAATCGATCCGGAGCATCTCGGCATCTTCGGCATCAGCCTGGGGGGCATCACGGGCTCGTTGGCAGCATCTTCGGAACCGCGGCTCAAGCACCTGTGCTTGTTGCTCGCCGGCGGCGATCTCGGCAAGATCGCGTGGGAAGCCCGCGAGTTCCGCCGCGAACGCGAAAAGCTGATCGCGATGGGTGCGACGCTCGAAGATTTTCGCGCTGCGGTGAAAGAGATCGAGCCGCTGAACCACTGCGCCAATTGCAAAGGCCGCCGCATCCTGATGCTGAACGCGGAAAGCGATGAAGTGATTCCCAAGTCGTGCACCGAAGCGCTCTGGGCTGGCTTCGGCAAACCTGATCTGCACTGGTACTCAGGAGGGCACTACTCGGTCCTTCGGCATATCCTCCATGCGCGCGCGAAGGTGCAAGAGTTCTTCGCGAAGCCGTAATTTTTACGCCGGATTCAAAATCTGCAGCGAAACTTGCTTCACAAAGTCTTTCACTCTGGGCCGATAGGCCATCATGTGCGGCGCGATCAGGTGGGCCTCGAGCGCTTCGATGCTCTCCCACTTTTCGACCACCACAACCACGTCTGCTCGCGCCGGACCTTGCGCGGGCAGGTTGGTCGCATGGTCAGTCGCGGGAAAGTATTCAATACAACCTTGCTCGGCGCGGACCGGTTCGACGATTTTGTGGAACTCCGCCAAAAAATCATTCCGCTTACCGGGATTCAGTTCGATAGTGGCGAGGACGACGATCAACGGAGCAGCTCCTTGCGAAAAATCATTGCCAGAGCGGTCATTCTGAACTCGTTGGGCCGTTGCGTCTATGGCCTGGGTGCTCACGGGCCAACAGCCACGCGAGCGTGCCACCCGTAATCAGGCCGTAGCAGCCACCCATCAGCGCAGCGATGCCGATCATTTGCTCGAGCGGGATAAACGGAAAACGCGGAAACAGAAAGATCGTTGAAGCCGCAGCACACATCGCCAGGCCATTGCTGAACATCCACACGAGATGTGCGAGCGAACCGCCGCGAACCACACTGAATTGAATCAAACCTAGGATGCAGCCCCATGTGATCGTCGTGCCGGATATTGCCAAGACCCACGCCCACGGGTAACTGCGACGCAGGCTCACGCCAATCTCGCCGACGACCAAACCGGGGACCCAGCCAACCAGCAAACCGAGCCCCGTACACACTGCCCACAGCGGCACCGGCCAGCCTGCCGAGCGCAGGATGAACTGTTGCAGGCAAGCGAGGAAGAGCAAAACGCCCAGAATACCACAGACGAGAAACGCAAAATCGTTTTGCCGAACTTCGTGCGATCCACGTTGAAACCACTCGTACAGCACAACCCATCCGGCCAAGGTGCTCAGTCCTGCCGCGTGCGCAACAGTCCAGTGGAGCCAGATCTGCAGCAGTCGATAACGCGATAAAGGTGACACAAAATATGGTAACTCGTACAAGAAACGTTCGCGGCTGGCGATTTATGATAAGAGCATTGGTCGATCTAATCGCCTGGGGTTCCGTCGATGTCTAACTCTCCCGCAGAATCGGGCTCAGCACCCCACAAAACACGCCGCGTCATCGGTTGTTTAGGCATTCCGGTCGCGCTGATTGTGATCACGATACTTGGCGGTTGGCTTTGGTATCGCGGCGAAATGAGCAAGGCGCGTCGCGATCTGGCGGCGGAAATGAAATTTGTTCGTGACCGCGGTCTGCCGTTGACCACAGTGGAACTCGACGATTTCTATCGTGTTGATCCTGAGCGCGAAGACATAACCGCCGAGTTGTTGAAGGCATTAACCATCGCGGACGATGTCACAGTGCAACCAATGGCCGTTTCGCTGCCGATTGTTGGAAGCGGCCGTGAACCGCCGGCTGCGGAATGGGGCCAATTGAACGAAGCCGAAGCTTATCTGGCGCATCATCAAAAGTTGCTCGACTTGCTGGCGACGCTGCCGGGTCGCCGCGTAACGGTTCGTTATCCAGCCGATTACACGCTCGGATTGCATGTGCAGTTACCGCATTTGAATCAAGTGCGACATGCTGGTCGCGTGCTCCAATTGCAGTGGCATGTCGATATGCATCGTGGGCGGCCTGAGGCAGCGGTGAATCGCATTCTGGAAATGCTCGCCCTTTCCGAAACGCTACAGCGTGAACCAATCATGGTTGGGCAACTGGTCCGCAGTGCGCTCAACGGCGTCGCGCTCAAAATGCTGGCGGACACGCTCGAACGTGCTTCCGTTTCTGATGCCGATCTCGCTCGGCTACAGTTGGCGCTACGTCATTTTCACCCCGAGCAAGTGTGGAGCCAGGCGCTGCAAGGAGAGCGTGCGGCCCTTTACTCCGCAAGTTCAGTGCCGCTATCGATGATCGCGTCGAATCCTCCCACGCGACAACAAGCCGAAGCTGCCGCGGATCGACCACCATTGAGACCGCATGACGCGGCACTCGCCCTGCGGCTCTTTCGGCGAATGGAAATAGCCAATGATTCATCGATTCGCGAGGCCATCGCGATGGGCGATGAAATCGATCTGGAATTGAAGTCGTTGGCCGCCTCACCCACCAAACGACTGTTCCATCTGCAAACAACAATGCTCATGCCCGCCCTCAGCGCTGCTTCGCAAAGCGTTGCCAGAAATGCGGCTACCTTGCAATCAGCCGATGTCGGCCTGGCTGCCGTTCGTTTCCGTCGCGTGAATCAAGTTTGGCCGCAGTCGCTCGCGCAACTCGTGCCTGAATATCTGCCCAAAATTCCCTTAGATCCGTTTGATGGCAAGCCGTTGCGATTCGACGTCACCGAGCGCGAATTTAAGGTTTATTCCGTCGGTAATGATCAGACCGATGATGGCGGCGACTTGGCCGAGCCGCAGCCCAAAGACAGGGGCTTTGTTGCCACGTGGCGAGCAGAATGAAATTCCGCACGCAAGAAACAAAAACGGGCGGCTATCATCGATCCTGATGAACGCCGCCCAACACGGGAGTGAGAAAGCCTGTGTTTTGTGCCGCAGCAGCGGGTGCGAACTGCGTACATTGAACTCTAGGACATAGACGAGCAGAGTCAAATTACTGCATGAGGCAAACCAGTCCGATTGGGCAAAATTATTCGTTCAAGCGCGTTAAGTAACGACTATATCGCCTGCAACGATTTTCCTTGGTAGCACAGAGCACTGCTCCGTTCAGCGCCGCTGTATCTGCCAAGGAAGCTCGTTCGCACTTCCCGGACGGAGCCGCGCTCCGTGTTACTCCGTGTGGGGCTCTGCCGCGAATGCGCCGAAACCTTCGGCAGAAAACTCGATCGTCTCTTCATGGCCGTTATTGCAACGAGCCAGAATCTCGGCCCGGCGTGGCTCCTCTTCATGGACAAAGTGCCGCACATAGTACAAGCACTTGCCGCAAGTACAGCGGCGATCGGTCGACGACAAGTAGCGATCAAACACCTGGGCCACGTACGGCGGCTTGAGGTCGCGCCAAACAATCGTCTCTTCCAGATCGCATCGCTTGGGCACCAATGGATCAGCGATCGGCCAACCCGGCGCGCGAGCCAGGCGGCTGGCGACAATGTGAAATCGATAGTGTGCTTCCCAGTCATCGGCCGTGGCTTGCTTGTAATCGACGCCCCCAGGAATGCCGCGAAATTGCCGCTCGGGCCACTCCCACAACAGCACCTGGCAGAGCGCGGCAATCTCCCACACCGTGCGATGGTCAACCAGATTCAAGGAGTTGATACCGTCGCGACGAACATACTCAATCGCTTGTTGCCATTGCTGCTCCGCTGCTGTCGATCGCAACCGCTGCCACGTTTCCTGAAGATTGCGACCAGGTTGGGCCACGGCCAAATAGCGCTCGGCCGCCGCACGCGCGTTTGCAGTCTCTTCCCAAAGATTGCGCCCCTCGCGCTGGAAGTGTTCGTGCAGCAAACCGGGAATCATTTGTGCGAGTTGTGTCTCCAGTGCAATCGCCACCGCATCGGTGAACACCTTGTCGTTCTTGCAACCGTAGCTGGCCGGGGGAACAAATCGCATCGTCTGCGTCCGATGCGGCACAATATCCTGCGCGATATAGACCGCCACGTGATTGCCGGAAACGTCTCCCTTGATTTCCAGCACATCGAAAAGGCCCGGAAACTCCGGCGTGGGCCTGATGTACCTGACTTCATTCGAACCGAAGCTGCGATCCGCAAACGTCAGCACAAATCCCAGCGGCTGCAACTGCCGCAGCAGTGCTTCTGGACTGATCTTCATCCGGCGGCCGACATGCCGCAGGTAGCGCTCTTGTTCGAAATCGTCGCGGTCAACCATGGGGCCATCATTGGCGGGCGTTCGACAGCTTGCAAGCCGCTGCGAGACTGATTGGCCACTTGCTACAATCATGCATTGTTCCGCATCCGTCTCTCGTTCAACTTGCTCCTTATGCCTGACCTTGATCATTGGCCCGAACTCGATGTCATCGCCGTCGGTGCACATCCCGACGACGTCGAAATTGCCTGCGGCGGCACGCTCGCGAAACTCGTGAAGCAAGGTTATCGCGTCGGTATCATCGACTTGACCGACGGCGAACCGACGCCGCGATCGCCGGGTCCGGAAGTGCGACTCGCCGAAGCGAAAGCGGCGGCAGAGAAACTGGGCGTGCACGTGCGCGTGACGATGGAGTTGCCAAACCGCCGCTTGTTCGACACGTTCGAAGCCCGCGTGGCGCTCGCGAAGGAATTTCGCAAGTATCGCCCGCGGGTCGTGATCGGCTTCGGTGACAAAACGCCGCTCGCTTCGCCCGATCACTGGCAGGCCATGCAGATCACCGACGCGGCGATCTTTTACGCCCGCTTGACGAAGTGGGACGAGCATTTCGATCATCTGCCGGTCCACACGATCATCTCGCAACTCTATTTCCGCCTTGCCTTCGAGCCGCAAACACTCAACGGCTTTCCCGGCAATTTCACCGTCGACATCGGCGATACACTCGAAGACAAACTGGCCTCGATTGCCTGCTACGAAACCCAGTTCCCGCCGGCGAAGGCTCACGTCTTCGACCGTGTGAGAGGCGCCGCCCTGATCGCTGGCGCCGCAGCCGGATTCCGCGCAGGAGAGGCGTTTGTTAGCGTGCGACCGATTGGGGCAGTCGATTTAGTGAAAACAGCACTGGGCCAGGTGTGAGTCGCAGAATCGTAAGATTTACAACTCTTTTGTCTTCGCGGCAGACTTGCAACGTTGCAGGCCAAAAGCGACGATAAATAGAGTTGGGCCCCCGCCTCCCGTCCCTCCCCTCCCGCCTCAAAATTTCCCATGCTCAATCTCCTCGGTCCCCAACAAGCTACGCTCTGCAATGGTCAGTCACGCCGCAGCTTTTTGAAGATCGGCGCCTTGGGACTAGGCGGACTTTCGTTGGCAAATCTGTTGGAGTTGGAAGCCCAGGCCGGGCAGTCGCCGAGAAAGCAGAAGTCGGTGATCATGATCTACTGCTGCGGTGGGCCTCCGCATCAGGATATGTACGACATCAAGATCGACGCTCCAGCTGAAATCCGCGGCGAGTTCGATCCGATCAAGACCAACGTCCCGGGCATCGAAATCGGCGAGTTGCTGCCGAACATGGCCCGGATCATGGACAAGCTGGTGCCGATCCGCAGCATCGTCGGTGCGCGCGACGATCACGCTGGCTATCAATGCTTCACCGGTCACCTGAGCGCCAACGCGCCGGCCGGCGGCTGGCCGCATCTCGGCTCGGCGGCGTCGCGACTGCAAGGCCCGACCGCGCCGGGCGTGCCGCCGTTCGTGAGCCTCTGTTACGTCACGCAGCACAAACCGTACAACGAACCGACGGGCGGGTTCCTCGGCCTGGGTCATTCCGCCTTCCGACCCATGGGCGAAGGTCGCGACGATCTGGTTCTGCAAGGCATCGACGCCACGCGGCTGGATGACCGCCGCAACTTGCTCAGCGGCGTCGACAATTTTCGCCGCCAGTGGGACAACAGCCGCTCGATGGATGGCCTCGATGTCTTCACGCAGCGCGCGATGGGCATTCTTACTTCGTCGCAACTCTTCGATGCTCTCGACATTTCTAAGGAAGATGAAAAGACACGAACCCGCTACGGCCACTACGATCCATCGCGAGCCAAGGGCGACGGCGCTCCGCGTGTGCCGCAGAACTTGCTCCTCGCGCGACGCCTGGTCGAAGCGGGCGTGCGCGTCGTCACAATTAACTACAGCTTCTGGGATTGGCACGGCCAGAACTTTAAGAACGCCAAAGATGAGCTGCCGATTTTCGACAAAGCAGTTTCTGCACTGGTCGAAGACCTGCACGAACGCGGCATGGCCGACGATTGCACCGTCGTCGCCTGGGGCGAATTCGGCCGCACACCCAAGATCAACAAAGACGCCGGCCGCGACCACTGGCCAGGCGTGAGCTGCGCCCTGCTCGCTGGGGGCGGCATGAAAACCGGCCAGGTCATTGGCGCCACCGACCGCCTCGGCGGCGAAGCCGTTTCGCGGCCAGTCACGTTCGAAGAAGTGCACGCGACGCTCTATCGCAACCTGGGGATCAACCTCGCCACTGCCCCCCGCTTGTTCGACTTCCGCGGCCGGCCGCAGTATCTTGTGGATCCAGGTGTAAAGCCGATCAAGGAATTGGTGTAGCTGTGTAAGGGAAATGTCGGTCGAGTAAGATTCTTCCCTGTATGAAGACTATCGATCAACTTCCCGCAACTCCCGCACAACGCGCTTGGCAGCGATTTGCCCGCAATCGCGCGGCGAATGTTGGTTTGATGATTGTCGGCGGCTTGATCGTGATTGCCGTGACCGCCGATTTCATCTCGCCTTATGGTTTGAATGCCATCGGTGGCGAGGTTGCCGAACGGCCGTCGCGAGCGCATTGGTTTGGGACCGATGCACTGCGGAAAGATGTTCTGACTCGTGTGCTGCACGGTTCACGCTTGTCGTTGCTCGCTGGTTTGTCTTCGATTGCCTTAGCACTGGGAGTTGGTGCGCCACTGGGCGCACTCGCGGGGTTTTTAGGCGGCAGAACCGATGCGCTGTTGATGCGGGCAGTGGATGTTGCACTGTCGTTTCCCACCATCTTGATCGCCCTTCTCTGCACTGCTGCGTTTCAGCCTGGTTGGACGACCGTTGTTGTCGCGGTGGGGTTGATCAATCTGCCTGTCTTTGCGCGGCAATCGCGCGCCACAGTGCTGGCCATGGCGAATCTCGACTATGTGCTCGCCAGTCGCGCGATGGGGATGAGCACCGCGCAATTGCTCACCCGCGTGATGTTTCCCGCGCTCGTCGGTCCGCTAACGGTGCTGGCGAGCATGAGCATCGGCACCGCAATCTTAGAAGTCGCCGGCCTGTCGTTCCTCGGTCTCGGTGGCGATATGACGGCCGCGGAATGGGGCGCAATGCTGTCGCAAGCGAAAGATTATTGGAGCCGGAATTTGTGGTATGCGTTAGCGCCTGGCGCTGCAATTTCGATTTCGGTGCTGGGCTTCAATTGCTTGGGCGATGGCTTGCGCGATGCCCTCGACCCGCGGACCGAATGACGCGTTTAACGCAGTTTCGGCATCGAGCGAGTCGCGGCGAGCACCTCTTCGAGCACTAGCCCATTCGTCGCAATCGCTTCGCCGGCGTGGATCGTGGGATTGCCCTGCCAATCGGTGAACGTGCCGCCGGCTTCTTCGATGATCGGTTGCACCGCAGCCGCGTCCCACACGTTGAGCATTGGGTCGACCATCGCCTCGGCCCGGCCGGTGGCAACCAACAGATAGCCATAGCAATCGCCCCAGGTCCGCGTGATGTACGACGCAGCTTGCAGTTTTTCGAAAGCTTCCCAGGCATTTCGCTTCCGGAAGGTATCGACCTGCGAAGTGACGAAGCACCCGTCGCTGAGCTTGGCTCGTTTGGAAACCTGCACACGCGTCGGCTCGCTCTGGCCGCGGAAGTGGTAACAGCCTAGGCCGTGGGCCGCGTAGACACCTTCGTCGAGACCGGGAATATAAACGACACCGACCCAGCTGCGGCCATCGCGTTCGAGACCGATCATCGTGCCATACAGGGGCACGCCGCTGATGAACGATTTCGTGCCGTCGATCGGATCCAGGATCCACCGCCAGCCGGTCGTCCCTTCGCCCGTGCCGAACTCCTCGCCAATGATGCCGTCGTTCGGAAAGTACTTGCCGATCCGATCGCGGATCAGCAGTTCCGCACTGCGGTCGGCAATTGTCACCGGCGACGAATCGCCTTTCCGTTCGACCTCGTAGTTGGTCTGTTGAAAATAGCTGAGGGTGAGTTGGCCAGCCTCTTTGGCCCAAACGACAGCGGCCTCGAGTTTGTCTAGAAGTTCGCGTTCGGTCGGTGCGAGGGCTGATGTGTTCATGCAGTCAACGTAACTTCGGCCCCCCTGATTCGGAAGGAGGGTTTGCCCCAGCAATCGATCGATCTGCAGCGACACAACTCCCCACTCAATCAACCGGGGGGTGTTCATAAAGTGCCGGACTTTTTGAACAGCAACGAGCGCCCTACGTGGAATTGGCGCTACTTGGTGTTCAAAAAGTCGGCGACTTATTGAACGTTCAGCGTGCTGAGGTGAATTGCTCCACCGACTTACGAAGCGGAATGCTATGAGTTCGGCTTGCTGACGGCAAGCAACTGCGCCAGCGTGGCCGCGAGCCCCTCCAGCGCGCCGCGGTCGGGCAGGGTGATGGTCAACCGCTGCTTGCCGCTCGCGTCTTCTTCGACGCATTGCGACAAGCCACTGGTGATTTCGGTGACCATTTGCGGCTGAGCGGGAGTTGCGGGCCCCTGCGAGGCAATCAACTCCCCGAGGAACTTGAATGCTGCTCCCAGCAATTCGCCGCCAGCAGCGGAGACGCGTTCCCGGCGTTCGGCTTCCAAATTGGCCACTTGTTGCACCTCATGTCGCCGCTGCGATTCATCGGCCGGCGCCTCGGACTGCGCGCCGATCAATTGCTCCAGCCGTGACTTCAACTCTTCCATGCCGCTGTGCAGATCGACTTCATCAGTGGTTGATTCGGAATCGAGGGCGGCCAGCGCCAGGTTGCGTTTCGCAGCGAGCGTGGTAAGTAGTTTTTCTTCGATGGTCCCTTCCGTTACCAGTACAAAAACCTGCACAGGCTGCTTCTGGCCCATGCGATGAGCGCGGGCAATCCGCTGCTCGAGCACGGCCGGATTCCAGGGCAGATCGACGTTGATCACCGTGTTCGCGGCCTGCAGATTGAGGCCAGTCGAGCCGGCATTTGTCGTCAAAAAGAGTTTGCATTCGGGATTCGTTTGAAACTCGTGGACCAAGGCTGGCCGCTGTTTTTGCGGTACGCTGCCATCGAGCCGTACGAACGGCAACCGGTGCTTGTGCAGCAGTTGCTCGATCAGATCAAGCATCGTCGTCCACTCGCTGAAGAGGACGGCTTTGCGGTCTGGCTCTTCGAACAACCGCGGGAGAAATTCATCGAGATGCGCGAGCTTGGTGGAGTAGCTCGGCGTTTCCTTGTTGCACAGGAAGGTGCTGTCGGCCGACATGCGGCACATCAAGAGCGCCTGTCGCAGGCGGAGCATATCCATTTCCGTGATGAACGCTTTGCGAACCACGTTGGCCACGATCCGCATGTTGCCGTCGTGAATTTCCATTTGCTCGGCGGTGGGCGGAATGCGAATGTATTCGGTCGTGCGTTCCGGCAGTTCGAGCTTGACGGATTCACGCGTGCGCCGCAGCAGCACGTGAGCCAGCGCTTCGCGCAGCTGGGCCAGGTTTTTGTACCCTAGCACTTTCCCCTTTTCATCGACGACGCGGTGTTGATTGAAAAAGCGAAAGCCGGGACCG
Source organism: uncultured Pirellulaceae bacterium (assembly GCA_964394305.1). Taxonomy (GTDB): domain Bacteria; phylum Planctomycetota; class Planctomycetia; order Pirellulales; family Pirellulaceae; genus Anatilimnocola. The sequence goes on along the minus strand of CAYMWL010000060.1, from coordinate 25,047 downwards.
AGGCGGCGATCATCGATGAATTGCACAACGGAATAGAGATCGTCGAGCCGATTTTCCAAAGGCGTGCCGCTGAGGCAAAGCGCGAATCGCGAGCGGAGGCTCTTGATCACGCGGCTTGTTTTCGCTTCCCAGTTTTTGATCCGCTGCCCTTCATCGAGAATGATCAAGTCCCACGGCACTTGCTCGACAAACTGCAAATCGCGGAGAATCTGCTCATAATTGCAAACCGTGAAGAAGCAGTCGGCCGAATATTGCTCGCCGCGAGCGAGGCCGCTACCACCGATCAATTGCACATCGCGGTCGCAGAAGCGGTTGATTTCATTCTTCCATTGCGACTTGACCGAAGCGGGGCACACGACCAGCACTTTGCGAATACCCGCTTCGCGCGCGAGCAGTTCGGCAACGCCGACCCCTTGAATCGTTTTGCCCAGGCCCATGTCGTCGGCCAGTACCGCGCGTCCGGCCCCGGCGGAGAAGGCGACGCCGTCGAGTTGATAGGGGAGCAGCGGAATCTTCAGCAGAGAAGTGCGCAGCGGGTGTTTTGCCGGATCGCGGCGAATTTCCGCGGCCAGTGATGACATCCGTTCGTGAAACAGCCTCTGCTGAATCCATTCCTCGGCGTCAGGATAAATCAGCGTCTTCTGTCCGATCGCTTCGAGTTTGCGAATCAACTTCAGCAGCCCCTGGATATTATCAATCGGCTGGCCACGGTGCGGTGCGACCAGAGATTCCACTTCTGCGGGCAGTTTCTCCGGAAGGCCGAGTTGCAGCGCAGAATCGCGGCCATACTTGAGATAAACCGAAATGGTCGTCCGCTGATAAGGCCTTTGCAGTTTCTGCCGCGTGAAGGTGTTTTGTGCTTTTCTCAGCACGTGCAGAATGTGCTTGCAAGTGCCAAGCGTATTCGTACGGAAGTCGGGACACGAGCAGTACGACTCACCCAGTTCAGCGCCCCGCAGGGCGACGCGATAAGTTTTGCCGCTGAGCGCGCTGGTCACGGTATAGTCGGTCCAGGGTTGATCCGCCGCCGCGGCAACGCACTTGAACTTCTCCACGCGAGCTCGCTCTGCTCGATCTTGTAGTGCCCGTAGATACAACTCTTCCTCGGGCAGGCTTTCGATCGGCGTGCCCGGCTCAGGCGGCGCGACGGCTAATTTCAGATTGGTCTTTTCTTCGAGCACAATCGAAAAGGCCGCACCGACATGCTCGCAGGCCCCATCGCAGCCTGTGCAATTCCATTGCAACCGGCCGCGAGCATCGGCTTTCTGCGTGATGCTGGCGACGAGCGGCAGGCCTTGCTTGGTCGTGGCCGGAAAGCGAACCCGGAACAAATCGTGGCCGAGAAAAACCTGTTCCTGCAGATCAATGGTATGTTTGCCGCCGCGTTGAATGAGTTTCTTGCCATCCGGGCCGAGCAGCTTGCAGGCATCGAGAAAATTGAGTTGCGACAGGCGATCGCGAAAGGTGAGCTTGTTCGCGGGTTTGGATCTCTTTGCCACCGGAGCTTTGGTCGCTGCTGCATCCTTCGTCGTCATGACGGTTTCCTTGGAGAAGTATCGCCGCATTTGTGGTGGCGAACGAGTCATTCCTGAACTAGCCGGAATGATAGCAAATCCATGCGCGCGACTAAATTACCCGCGAAGCTGGGAACAGCGAATGGTCTGACTTACCAGGAACCCGGAAAATCTCGGCGAGTTTCATTTCGAAACCAGGCAGCAATGGCGTCGTGATCAAGGCATCGCCTTGGTGGGTCTGTGACAAGGCAAGACTTTTGAACTGAGGCTGGCGTCCAGCCAGCAATGCAACCCGCGCAGTCCTGCCGCTACCCGCCTCCACTCGCGCACTCACTCCCTCGCCCCGGTACTCCGGAGCCCGCTAGCGACATCGACGTAAGCCAAAACCCTCCCCGCCCGTTTCATCCAAGTTGTACACAAATAGACCCATCTTTCAGGTGGTTTATTTTAAAAATCGCCCTGAAAACGCACTTTCCGCCGCCGAATTGTTGGACGCCCTCCAAAAGACGTAGTCACCGACTTACGTCAAACTCATCTCACACCTGCCCCATCCCACCATCCACAAACAGCTCAATCCCGGTCACATAGCTCGAATCGCTCGAAGCTAAAAACAGAGCGGCCTGAGCCACTTCCTCCGCCCGGCCGATCCGCCCCAGCGGCACCTGCGCGATAAAGCCGGCGATGGCGTCCTTCGGAATCGGGTCCAAAATCGGCGTATCGATGGGCCCCGGGCTGACCACGTTCACGCGGATCTGCCGCGACTTTAAGTCGCTCGTCCAACTCCGGGCAAACGACCGCACCGCCGCCTTGCTGGCGTTGTACACGCTGAACGCGGCGCCGCCGTTACTCCCCGCCACCGAACCCGTCAGAATCACCGACGCCCCGTCCGGCAGCAGCGGCAACGCCTTCTGCACGGTGAACGCCAGCCCGCGCACATTCACGCCAAAGATCTTATCGAAGTGGGCCTCGCTCAACTCCGCCAGCGGCACGAGCTCGCCGACCCCGGCATTGGCAAACAGCACATCGATCCGCTCCTTCGCCTCCCGCACCGTCTGATACAGCCGATCGAGATCTGCCAGCCGCGAAACATCCCCTTGCACCCCCGTCGCCATCGGCCCCAACTCACGCACGGCCGCATCCAGCTCCGCCTGCCGCCGCCCCGTGATAAACACGTGCGCCCCTTCCGCAATAAACAGCTTGGCCGTAGCCAACCCAATCCCCGTACTCCCACCCGTAATCACCGCCACTTTGCCTGCGAGTTTGCCGGTCATTGTGATTTCTCCTGCGAGCGATTTTCGAAGCGTGGTTCGCCCTGTTCGGCGAACAGAGCTGATTCGGGTGACTCTACCGGCGACGAGGCACAGCCTTACATCGAAAACTGCGAAAAACGCCGAATTGATTCGCTGGGCGGCAGCCTACCCTACCGCTAATTCTTCCTGGTGTATTATAGGTCCACTACTTCGACAATTTGCTCGTCAGGAGCGTTGGTCGTGCGCTGTATAACAACCGAACTGTCTCAAAAGAGAATGAATCTTATTTCATCGGCAGGGAATGGCCTATCTTACCGGAACCACCTCAACCGTCCGACTGCTTCGTGTTGACGAGAGCCCAAACAATCAACCATGGCTGTTTCGACGAAATATTCCAGTCGCGGTAGCCCCGATTAGCGCGCCGCTTGTCGAAAATAAAAATGCAAACACCGAGACAATAGCTAGGGTTACGGCCAGCTCTTTGCTCAGCGGTTCTCCATCCCGAGTTCTTTGCGCGTTCACTTGGATAAGCAGAATCACAAGCACGCCAATGAGTGTTCCACCAAGCACGGCAGACAGAGTTATTAAGATACGGAATCGGGTCCTCAGTTGCTGGGCCCATAAGCCGCATAGTAAGCCAATGGAACATCCAAAAAATCCGTATGCAACCCCTACGATGGCACGATTGGATTGGCCAAACTCCGCCAGATTGCTTTCAGTTAGCGACACAATTAGGTAGAGAATTGCAAAACTGATCGCAAACACAAACAAGACCAACGAATGCCCGACGAGAGTCGCGGCCATAACACCACCCAACGCTCCCAACAACCCTTTTGAACGCCAGCCTACTAATGCACCACAACAGGGATACAGGGCTAAGATTGCGCATGCCAGCAAGGGAATACTTTCGACTAAAATGATTGCGTAACCAGCACTTCCCCCGATCACAATACCGACTATCGCAAATAGGGCTGAGAACATATAACGCTCCCGTCGCAAATCATATTCAGCCTTGCGAGCTTCGGATGCTACGGCATGAATTCGCGTAGCGATCTGTCTGGCATCTTCAGCGAAATTTGGATCTGGACGGAGCTCGAAGCTAACGCTGTCAGCTAGGAATGATATCTCGGCCGGTAGTTCATTGGCTTGAAGGGGCGGTGCGCCATTCGCCAACACAACTAGGATCGGTATTCCATATTTTGAAGCTAGTTCTGCTTCGATCCTGACAAAATCGTCAGGATTCTCGAGGCGAGGTCGGCCAGCCGCATCGCTAATTCTCAAGTAATCGGGGCCAACAACTGCGACGAAGACGTCACAGGTACTTACTTCGTTCGAGATTGACTCGCGAAAATCCACGCCGTATGGAATTGAATCCACGTCGCGGAAAACGTGCCGCGCCCCATATCGCTCCGACAAATGGTCGAAGAACCGCCCTGTGAGGTCTCCGGTGTCGTCTCGCCGATATGACAAAAAGATCTTCATTTTCGCATGTCCCGGAGTCGTCGAGTTTTCGCGACAAACCAAGCCCACAACAACCCAATTATTCCCCAAGATGAGCATAGCATGATCATTTTGCAGGAATATCCATCCATGCCGAAGGAATGTCGATGCCTTCGATCCAAGACGCTTAAGGTGCCTAGGTAAGTCGTGATTGCGAAATAGCTGATAGTGCCCGCAGTAATGGCCGCAACAACTGCAGCAACAAGCAATCGACGGTAACGTGTTCCAGAGTCGCAATTCCGCCAAGCGCGTGCAGAGATTGCTGCCGCCCAAGAGCCACCAAGAATCGCACCGGAGAATCCACAATACGCAGTAACCAGGAGTTGCCCAACCGCCACCTCATCCTTTGGATCGAAACCATAAATAGGGAAAACAATCACCAAATACGGAACCAACAATATAAACACGGATATAATTGTAATGATTGGCATAGCAATTCCAATGATCAGTACAGCTAATGCTCGCCAAATGCTCTGTCGCCACTCTAGTAGAGCCGCTAAAGCTGATGGGAGGATGTATGCTCCTACTGTGTCGACTGCAATGAATGATGTCATCGGTCGAGAAACCAAGATGATCCAAGCTGACGCTAACAGTGGGGCTACTAGAGAGGCTGCGATCAAGTGATTGCGAGACTCAGCTAGCCTTTGAAGAAGCCTCTCGGGAAATGTTGCGGAACTATTATAGGTTTGGGAAGGTGAGCGAATCGCCTTGACAATCTTGCCCAAATCGCGCCGAAAATCTGGATCTCGGCGTAGTTGGATCCCGTTTCGAAAAGCTAATTCCCTCAGGCTCGCTGGAAGTTGGCGTTCGTCCGGAGCAGCCGAATTGTTTACGAATACTGGAATGACTGGAATTGAGAGTCCAATTGCCACTTCCAGGCAAAGCCGAACGCCATCAGCTTGGTCGCCCAGTGCACTTGGATTCCAATGCCTACCGATTAGCAACACAAGTGCGTCGGTGTCTTCCAGTCGGCCAATGAACTCGTCGTGCGGAGTCGAAAGTGTCGAGCCTAGTCCCAAGGGATACACTACATATGGATCTCCAAACTCCTTTCTTAGCAAATCGCAAAGTCGCCCGGCTACATCCGGAACATCATTCGCGCGGTGACAAATGAATATTGTTGTCATGGGAAGTCGCGTTAATCGGCGAGCCAAGAACCCGCGCACTCAATCTCTTTGTGACTTGGCCAAGTGAAGTCTTTGGTCTATTCTCGCGTTTATGCTGGCGAAACGCCAGTTGGTGCCATTTCTCTAAATCCTGCAGTTCGTAGGGCAGGCTCCGCGCGGAATTGAATTTTGTAGGGCAGGCTCCCCGGTCGGTACACATCAGCGGCATATGACGTTCGCTCGCCGCGGCGGCTCGGCGGGAGCCTCGCCCTCCCAAGGAAATTGCGTGCTATCGCGAACGGCTACGCAGGCGGCTAACATTCCGTAGCACCTAGCCTACTGAGCACGATCGCGAAACCGGCCAAGAAATCAACCAGCGACACCCATGCACATCATTCAGGCCGTAACTCCGCTGCGGTTGATTTTCTGGGGCGCGTTGCTGTGTGTGTTTGATTTTTCGTTCAGCAGCACCACTTCGTTCAACGGGCAGGTGACGTCGGGATTTCGCTTCGATGTGTTGAATGATTTTTTGGGCATGCTGCTCGTGACGTTCGGCGTTTCCAGGCTCGCTGGGTTCGCGATTGATTCCGCGTATGTTGCTGCTGCCTGCTCAATTGCCTGCAGGCCTTTCTGGGGCACTTTGTGTTTCAACCATCCCCGTGGGGCCTGCTTTCGAATCTCTTGGGCCTGGCGACGCTGCTTGCGATCGTCGTGTTTTGCAGGTCGATGCACCGACTCGCGGCCGCGTTTGCATTGCCTCGTTCCGCCAGCAGTTGGTTGACGACCAGGTGGCTGGTCATCGCTCTGTGGGCCATACCGTTGGGCCTGCTCCACCTGCTGGGACTTGTCGTTCTACTAACGGGCCAGTCCTTTCATTGGAATTTCGGCATGTTGATATTCCCGCTGCTCCTCGTCTTCATCATTCCCTTGGTCCATCTGTTCATTTCGACCTCTCGCATGCGGCAGGAAGCGGAGCAGGCGTGACGTTAAGATTGGGATTTCAATGGCGTTTGCATTCTGAATCGCGCGACCACGGGGGCTAGCCCCGTGGTCGTGAAATCTGAATACACTATTGGGATGCGCAACTTTACTAGCATTCTGATCGTCTATTCCTTCTTCATCGGCGGGGCGAGCGGCGAGGAGCGAATCGACCGGGCCAGCAATCTGCCGCGGCGAATCGATGCGCGGGTCTATCGCGATCAGGTCAAACCGAACTGGTTACCCGAGGGGAAATCGTTTTGGTACCAGGTGCAAACGGGCCCGCAAACGAAAGAGTTTGTGCTCATCGATGCGGACACTGGCAAACGCAAAACCGCAGCAACTCACGAAGCGTTGGGGCTCCCAAAGACCGAAATGAAGCCCGCCGAACTCCAGGGAAAATTGCGGCCCAGTTCGCGCACCGGCGAGTCTTCGGGCCTGAAAATTGTCAACAAACTGGGCAGCGACTTGGAACTCTTTTGGATCAACCCCCGCGGCGAACAAGTTCGCTACGAAGGGGTGAAGGCCGGCGGCGAGCGCGAGCAACATAGCTACGATGGGCACGTTTGGCTGCTCGCCAACCAGGCCGGTGAACGGCTGGCCGTGGTAGAAGTGGGACCCGCGCTGCAAACCGTGGTGATCGATGGCAAGACCGCTGCGAGCGAAGACGCGCCAGCGCTGTCGCCGCCGCGGCGAACTGCGGGCCGCGGCGTTTCACCCAATGGCAAGTTCCGCGCGTCCCTGGAGCGGGGCGTGGTCATGCTGCGCAACCTGGAGACAGAAACAACCGCGCCGCTGAAAACTGAGCTCGACGACAGCCGGGCGTATCGCGACACGTTCGTTTGGTCGCCCGATTCAGCGGCGTTTGTTGCCTTTCATTCCCCGAGCGTGCCGCGGCGTAAGATCACGATCCAGGATCTGACGCCGGACGACGATCGCGAAATCGAGAAACGAGAAATCGAATACATCAAGCCCGGCGATCCGCTGCCGCAACCGACGGCCGTCATTTTTCGACTCACCAAGGACGGTCACGAGTGGCAGCAGGTCAACAGTCCGTTGCTCGAGAATGCCTATCGCACTTCGGCGCAGTTCGATATCCATTGGGCAGCCGACAGCAGCGAGTTCTATTTCGATTACAACCGCCGCGGCCATCAAGTGTTTCGAATTGTCGCGGTGAACGCCAAGTCGGCAGCAGTGCGGGCGATTGTCGAAGAGAAGTCGAGCACGTTTATCGACTACACCAACAAGACCTGGCGCAAGTGGCTGCCGGAAACGGGTGAACTCCTTTGGATGAGCGAACGGGACGGTTGGTGCCATCTGTATCTGGTGGATATTAAAACGGGCGCCGTAAAAAACCAAATCACGCAGGGCAACTGGCCACTGCGACGCGTATTGCATGTCGATGAAGCGGCCCGCGAAGTTTGGTTCATGGCGAGCGGCTTGCGCGCCGGCGAAGATCCGTACCATCAGCATCTTTGTCGTGTGCAGTTCGACGGCAGCGGGTTCAAACAACTGACCGCAGGGGACGGCCAACATCAGGTCGATTTTTCGCCCACGCGGGAATTCTTTCTCGACACCTGGTCACGCGTCGATCAACCGCCGATTTGCGAACTTCGCCGCAGCAGCGATGGGCAATTGATTTGCGTTTGTGAACAAGCGGATGCAGAAAAGCTGCTCGCGGCGGGTTGGACACAGCCGGAGCGATTCACAGCGAAGGGGCGTGATGGCGAAACGGACATCTATGGCATCATCATCAAGCCGTCGAACTTCGATCCGACGAAGAAGTATCCCCTTGTGGAAGAAATCTACGCGGGGCCTCATTCCGCCTTTGTGCCCAAAGAGTTTGGCCGGCAGTTGCGGCAGCACAGCATTGCGGAACTGGGGTTCATCGTGGTGCAAGTCGACGGCATGGGGACCAATCACCGCGGCAAAAAGTTCCATGATGTTTGCTGGAAGAACCTGAAGGACGCGGGCTTCGCGGATCGGATCGCGTGGATCAAGAAAGCGGCCGAAACGCGGCCCTGGATGGATCTCGAGCGCGTCGGCATTTACGGCGGCAGCGCCGGTGGTCAGAACGCGATGCGGGCCTTGCTCGACCATCATGACTTCTATCACGTGGCCGTTGCCGACTGTGGCTGCCATGACAACCGGATGGATAAATTGTGGTGGAACGAACAATGGATGGGCTGGCCGATCGACGACAGTTATGCGCAGAGCTCGAACAAGGATGCTGCTCACCAGCTGCAAGGAAAACTGCTGCTGATCGTCGGCGAACAGGATACCAATGTCGACCCAGCGAGCACGACGGAAGTGGTCGAGGCGTTGCGGGCGGCAGGCAAAGCCTTTGACTTTCTGCCGATCGGCGGCACGGGGCACGGCGCTGCGGAAACGCCCCGCGGTTCGCGGGCCCGGATGGAGTTTCTCGTCAAGCATCTGCGGCCAGAGTGAAACGCTCTACCGCGGCTAGGGTTCATAAACCAACGGAGCTGGCAACTGACGCTGAAAATTCGTGGCGACCGCTGGCTGATAAGCATGCGCCGGCGGCAACGAAGATTGCACCGCAGATGGGCGGAAAGCCGAACCCCGTACATCTACTCATACACTAGCGTCGCGGTTGCCGTGCCGTCTTGTGCTGGCGCCAGCCTGATCCAGTAGGCGTTGAATTCCGGGGCGAAGTCGAGTTTCGCCTTGCCATCCTTGATGATCATCTGCTGATACGGTGACCAATCGCCATAGCCCGTGAAGTCGACTTCCAGGCGGAACGTGGCCCCGTCTGGGGCCTCGGTTTCGATGGTCAGGCTTCGTTTGTCGTAACCGGTGATCAGATACGGATCGCTCGGCGTGTCCTTGTTCACTTTCGTGTTCTTCCACGGTCCGCCCACGCCGCGGGCTTTGCCGAACTGCCACAGATCATCGACAGCGCCAACCCACAACTGACACAGGCCGTCATCCGACGTGATGATGTGCGAGTTCTTCGTTGCGCTCGTGTCGATGCCACTCATCACGAGCAGGCCGCGATACGAACAGTAGTCGTGAATGCGGCGGTTGTGCGTCGTGATCGGCCGCAGTTTCGCCAGGCCGCCGGCGTTTTCGGCCGGCAGTTCATAGAACGTGCCATGCACGTTGAGCAAGTCGCGCTCGGTGCAAACTTCGCGGTCGATCCGTTCGCTGCCAAACACGCCGGGTTTATCGAACGCGGCGTCACCCTTCGGCAATCGCCAGCGCCGGCCTTTCTCGTCGACAATCAACACCGAGGCTTCATCGATCGTGATGACATCCTGGGGAATTGCGAAGTTCTTTTCCGTCCACGCAAAGCCGGCCGTGTCGTCGACTCGTTTGAGTTTCAACTCCGCATCGAGATCGTAGCAGCCCAACTCTTGCACCTTACCGTTGGCGGCCGACTTCGCGGCGAAGCGAAGTGTTTTCAAACCGCCGCCGCGGGCATAGATCAAACCGCCGGACTGCTGTGCTGTTTTCGGTTCCGCGATGCCAGCAAACATCTCCGCCGCAGCTCGTTGCCGTTCATCGGGATTACGCATCTGAAATTGCGCGGTCGCCTTTGTCGCATCTTTGTTCACGCGCATTCGGAGCCATTCGCCGATTGGCATGTCGGGAATCGTCACCCATTCTGGTTTGCCCGGTTCCACCGTAATCGACTTGAAAACGGCAAAGCTGCCGTCGCCTGCACCGGTTTCCAAACTGAAGTTCACCGGTCCATCGTTCTGGTGTTCCAGCACCAGGCTGCGATAGCGATACCCGGCGATCAAGAACGGATCGCTGGGGACATTTGCCTTCACCGCTTCGTTGTGCCACACCGCGCCGCGGCCGATGATCGGACCCAGTTGATCGAAAATCTTCGGCGAGACAAACCACAAGTTCGATTGAGATTGGCCAGGGCCCGCGAGTTCCCCTTTCAATTTCCGCTTGTTCAAAAACTCGCTCTTGGCGGTGTCGTCGCAACCGAGCACGATCTGATCATTCCAACGGCAAAAATCGCCGACGACTTTGAGATAGTTCGACCGCGGCCGAATGCCCAAGGTGTTCTTCGCCGAGAAGGTGACCGGAAACTTCCAGAATGTGCCGTGCATGGTCATCATTAAATCGGGCTCGCCTGGTTTGCCGATGTCACGAATGCGCGGCCATTCGGTGTTCCAGCCGTGCGCTCCATCATACGAATGCGATCCCTTCGGCAAGCGGAACGTCTGCCACTGGCCATTATCGAGCAACATCAAAATCAGCGACTTCGCGTCCCAGCCGATGCTCCAGATCGGATCGGTATCCTGCTTGTTGCCAAAGATGCCGCCAGGGCCGGTCACTTCGGTGAACTGGTTGCGGCGGACCAATTGCCAATCGCTGATGACGCCATCGACGGTTGGTTTCCATTCGGCGAGCGCGCCCGACGCAATCGTGGGATCCTTGAGTGCTGCGTCGCTCCGTTCGCCGTTGTTGGCGTAAACTACGCGACCTTGGCCGGTGTACAGCCCTTTGCCGTGATAGCCGGGCAGCTTCGAATCAACGGTCGCCGGCGATGACTCGGCGGTCGCGCCCGCGTTCACCGCGTTGCCGTCCTTGATCAGTCCTTTCACCTCCAACGTTTTGACATCCACTTCGTAAAGCGCCTCCTCCATGGTGGCGTAGTACAACTTCCGGGCAGGTTCCGTCAAATGCCGGGCAGTACCAGTCAACCGACCGGGCATTTGTTTCCAGGAAATGGTCCGGACCTTTCCCTCGTCGTCGATCAGGTACGGACCGATCGCCAGTTGTGCGGACTCGCGGTGAATCAGCCGATTGGCCGGCGTGCCGCCGATGCTCTCCGCGCGAACAATCTGCTGCAAGTCGGGCGTGATCTCGTACAGTTTGTCCGAAGAACCGAATGGCAAGTGCGGGCCGTAAGTGATGACCCACAAGCGATTTGCCCACGGCACGACCGCGCCGGTTCCGCATTCCCCTTCGTTGTTGAACATGGCCAGTTGTGGATAGATGCCACTGACCTGAATCGGCCTTTCCTGCGCATGCACGGGCCGCAAAACCGAACTTCCCACGCAGAGAATGATGACCCAAGTAATTCCCAGTCGGTATATTGACATTGCTGTTCCGCCCGTTTTTGATGAAATTAAGTAGGCCGAGGAACCCGCAATTCAGCGGCGAACCTCGTCCCGGCATTACAGTTGCTGGCTGTAAGGTATCCTTTTGTATGCTGTCAATTTGACATTGCCTACGCCCGGCTTGCATCCACCCGGATCGACTGAGCACACGGATCGACTGAGCACACGGTGCCATGAAGCTCGAAACTCCTTCACTGCTGATCACTGATGACGATCGTGATTTTCGCGAAACGCTGTCGAGCGTGTTTGAGCCGCGGGGGTTTCGCATCATCCAGGCCGGCGACGGCGAGGAGGCCCTCGAAGTAGTCCGCCGGGAGCCGGTTCATCTCCTGTTGCTTGACATGCACATGCCACGGCTCACCGGCCTCGATACGATCCGCCGGCTGCGAACCTGGCAGTTGGAGCTCCCCTGCATTCTGATTTCCGCCGGGCTCGACGGCCAGATCGAAGCCGAAGCCAAGGCCGCGAAGGCTTTTTCCGTTCTTTCGAAGCCAGTCCGGCTACCAGACATCACCGGCATCGTAGCGCGCGCGATGCAGCAAATTTATTGCTGGCAAGCACCGCCGCGTTAAAGAGTCCACTACAAAATCGACTCGACTTCGGTATACAAAAACGTCACGCCGCCGGTCGCATAGTTCGGCACATCGGCTACCGCCGCTTGCCCCTCGGGCGAAGCGAGCAACTGTTCAAACTCTTCGCGGCTCTCCATGTACAAATCGGCCACGTAGTAATAGGGCCCAGGTTTGCCGTCCGGTGTGCCTGTCACTTTGCCGATGGTCCACTTCTTCAGCCCTTTCATTTTCTTTGCGATCGGGATGTGGGCTTCTTCGTAATAACGATCAAAGGCCTCCGGGTCGCGCGGATGGCCGTAGAGAACAAGCAAGCGAATCATGTTGTAAACCTAGTTATTCGGCCCTAGTTGTTCGACAAAGTGCGGAGTTGGAATAGACGCAAGGCGCCTGCATGCGGCAGCGAGAACGCAACGGTGATTCCGCGCGCGGAAAGATGTTCGAGCGCGCTATCGCGCAGCCACCAGCCACTCGCGGGAACCATCAGTTTTTGGCCGGATGGGTCTTTGAGCACGACGCAGGGCAGACCCGTGTAATCGTTCGATGAATCACCTTCGTGAGCGCGCACCAACTGCGCCGCGGCAAGGTACGCACCATTGCCAATCAGCAACGCTTGCTGCGGATCGAGGTCGGCGAGTTCTTCGAGCTCGAGCGATTCCACTTCGCTCGTTTGCTTGCCATAAGGCTGACGGAGAATAAAGCCCGGCCAGATGGCGCTGGTGTGCTTCGTATCGGGCAGTTGCTGTAGCGACTGCCACGCGGGCGACGCTTCGGCAAGCTCGTTCACGGTGAACGGATCTTTGCCGGCCGTACAGCCGACGGCCTCGTCGTTCAAGCCGACCAGTAACTTTGATTTCGAATCCGCCGCAATTTGGCTGAGGCGGCCGAGGAGTTCGATGTCGGCAATCGCCCCGCCCAAGCGCTGATCAAGCACGATCACGCCCCAGCCCTTGTTATCCGGCTGCAATTGCGGGCGCGCTACTAACAATTCGTAGAGCGCACTCTCGGCGAGATTCTCGCGATCCAGATCGGCCCGCAGTTCCTGTTCGCTCAGATCGATGACGGCCACTTTCACCGCCACATCAGAATCGATCCGCCGCGTGAGCCAATCGAGGCTCCGCCAGCGAGCTTCGAGTTCGCGAAACCGCGGGTTCTGCAACAGTTGCTTCACCGCAAACGCGGCCGCCTGGTCGGCGGCTTCCAGCCAAGGTTCCTGGCGTGGGTCGTCGGCGGGAATGGAGTACGGCGCCATCATCGCTTGGGCGAAGCGTTCAATGTCATTCAATCGACGCGGCGGTGGTGGTGCGTCGGATTCAGCGACATCGAGGATTTGCTCGAGAAGACTGCCGCCATCGACTGGTGATGAACTTGCGATGGGCGCTGCTGTACTTTGTTGTTCCGCAGGCGTCTCGCCAGGAGGTTGCAACAACCCCCGCGCTTCCTCCATCGCCTCGACAAACGTCTCGCGCTTCGCCAGTCGCGAGCGCAGTTCCCGCAGCGCCCGCAACGTCGCCACGCGTTGCAGCAGCGAATCGGGATGAAAATCATCGAGCGAATCGATGGCCACCGAGCCCTTTTCGCCGCTCGGCTTTACCGGCACATCGTCGAGTCGCACATTCAGATGCTGAAGCACTTGCTCGAAGCTATCGCGATCGATCAGCAACGCGCGAATCGCCCCCGAACCCCACTTCTTCGCATTTCGCTGACTCCCCCGGCCGCTGAAATCGCCGACGATGACAATTTTCAAGGGCTGCTGTTCGTCGACTTCGTCTGCTTGCTCGGAAGACTCCATGCCGGCGCATCCGCCATCCAGGGACCAAGACTTGCCCATGCCATTTCATTCCTAACGGCCGCAAAGGTGGGCCTCATGAGTACGTTCGACCCACCCTACGCCTCCAGCCCCAAATACTCCGCCGGCAGTTCTTCCAGCACTTCTTCGGTGCTGGTGACACCTTGCGCGACTTTCAGCATTGCGCCGCGGCGGAATTCGATCATGCCGTTGGCGATGGCGGTCGTTTGCAGTTCCTCGGCGGGTGCGCCGCTTTGCAGCAGGTGACGCAACTTGCGGGTCATGGTCATGATTTCGAACACGCCCACCCGGCCGCTGTAACCTTGGCGGCGGCATTGTTCGCAGCCACTGGGACCGTAGATAAACTTGCCCAGGCCGGGTTCGAGCAGCGTTTCGATCTCGCTGAATGTCTCGGGCGATTCGCTGATGTCGTACGCCGTGCGGCAGTTGACGCACAACTTGCGCAACAGCCGCTGCGCAACAACGCCGAGCAGGCAACTCGATAAGAAGTAAGGATTGGTGCCGAGTGCGCGCATGCTTTGAATCGCCCCAGCCGCGACTGGCGAATGCAACGTCGCCAGCACCAGATGGCCGCTATTCGCCGCGCGAACGGCTGTGTGCGCTGTTGCTTCGTCACGCACTTCGCCGATCATGATTACATCGGGGGCTTGCCGCAGAATATTCCGTAGCAGTTCGGCAAAATCGACGCCCAGCCGCATGTTGATCTGCGACTGACGAATCCCCGGCAGCGCGTATTCAACGGGATCCTCCAGCGTGTTGATCTTGCGGGCGCCGGTATTCAAATGTTGCAAACATGCGTACAGCGTGGTCGTTTTGCCAGTGCCGGTTGGCCCGGTGACGAGAATCAAGCCACTCGGACTCGCCAAAAGCGAAGTCAGCTTCATGTGATCGCTGCTCGACAAGCCGAGACTTTCCAGCGTTCGCAGGCCCACCTTGCGATCGAGAATCCGCGCCGTGAGATCTTCGCCAAACAGCGTGGGAATGACATTAATCCGTAAATCAAGTCGCCCTTCGTCGCGATCGAGAATCCACCGCCCTTCGAGTGGCCGCCGCCGCTCTGCGATATCGAGCCCCGCCGTCGCTTTGATGTAACTGATCAGGTGCCGCCCTTGTTCTTTCGAAACAACCGCTAGCGTTTCCATCAACCCCATGCGCCGCGCGGCGATGGTGAGCGAACCTTCTTCGCTGAGGAAAAACAGATCGCTGGCCTGCGACTCCGCTGCTTCGTGCACGACGCGGTGCACGGCGTCGTGGGGCGAGAGATCATGCAACGAGGGCGGTTGAAACTCAACAGCGTCGGCGGTCATGCGTTGGCCTCCGGAGTTGCGGCCTTGCGCGCGAGCGCCTCGGCGTCGCGCTGGGTCATGCACAAGCTGAGTACGCGATCCATTTTCAGCAGCCGCAGTGTATTGGCGACGGGCGGTGTGTAGGAATGAATGACCAGCCGCCCACCCTTTTCGCGGCAACGTTTGTGGGCTGCAATCAACCAGCTGATGCCGCTGGAGTCGACCATTGGCGCCCGCGTTAGATCAATCAGCAGTTGTTTGGCATACACGTCGGGGCCGACCAAGTCGACGAGCGGATCGCTGTTGAAGTGCAAGTCTCGCTGCGTGATTTGCCCTTCGATTTGCAGCCTGACTACCTGGCCGTCGTCACCCGCGACTTGCAGTTTCATGAGAGCCCCAAAAGTAATCAAGGCGCTGATTCGCTATATCCTCGGTGGGCGAGGCTCCTGCCGAGCACCGCGGAGATCGAAGGTAATTTGCCGTTGTCGGGTACCGCGGGTGATCGTCTCTTCGCCTGCGGAATCTTCGGTTGAATCAAAATCTGGTTTCGCCGCCGCGGCTTTGCAGGAGCCTTTCCTTCCCAAAAACTATCTGCAGGCTCAATCTAGCCGCGCCGTTGGGGAGCGGCAACCAGCCGCGATTGCGCAATTTCCGACTGGTCGACGGGGCCGCAACGCTGGATAATGAATTACTTGCCCGCGGCGGTTTCGGGATTCACCGGTTTCGGGATTCACCGGTTTCAGGATGGTATGGCCAGCGAGGATCGTAATGTTGTTTCTGCAATCGGTTCAAAGAACTCTGCTAGCGTGCTGGCTGCTCTTCGCCAGCAACCCCTTGGCAGTCGGTGAAGAAAATCCATTACCCATCACGCTGCCGACTTTCTCGCCGCCGAACCTGCCGACCATTACGCTGGGGGGCGAACAGTTCTGGAGCGATGAACTCGTTCGCAACGGTTGGCGGCTGCAGGTCAACGTGATGACTGGTCACCATCGGCTGCTCGACAATAAAGATGTCCGCCGCGCTTGGGGCAACCACGAGCAATGCCACGCGAAGTTCGCCGAGATTGCCAAGAGCGAAGCCTGGCCGCCGTGCAAAGCCAAGGTCGTCATCACGATGCACGGCTTGATCCGCAGCCGCGAAGCCATGGAAGGGATCGGCGCCCATCTGCAGAAGGAAGGGAATTACGACTGGGTCAACGTTGGCTACGCAAGCACACGCCGGACCATCGATCAGCATGCGGAGTCACTCGCGAAGATTATCGCCGGGCTGGAAGGGGCCGAAGAGATCAACTTCGTTTGCCACAGCCTGGGCAATATTATTGTGCGGCGCTATCTGGGCGAAGCGACGGCGGCTGAACCCAAATGGAAACCCGATCCGCGGATCAAACGGTTCGTGATGCTCGGGCCGCCGAATAACGGCGCTGAACTGGCCAAGCGATTCATTGGCAACAAAGTGGTAGCGATGGTGATCGGCCCTAGCGGCAAACAACTGAGCCGTGAATGGGACACTGTTTCCACAAAGCTCGCGGTGCCTCATTGTGAATTCGGGATCATCGCTGGCGGCAACGGCAGCAACGACGGTTTGAACCCGCTGGTCAGCGGTGACGACGATTGGGTCGTCTCGGTCGCTGAGACTCGCTTGCCGGGTGCTCGTGATTTTCGCACCGTCAATTTGCTGCACGGACAACTGATGAATAATCCGCAGGTGCAAAGTTATGTGCTGAACTTTCTGCAGCAAGGGCACTTCGAATCCGACGCCGCCCGCCAGCCGATCACCGCGCCGCAGATGGCGAAGTGATTTGATCTGGTAGGCCCTGCATTTGCATCTCTCCCTCTCCTCTATGTTCAGGGGAGGGTTGTTCAGGGGAGGGTTGTTCAGGGGAGGGTTGAGGGGCTGATCGGCAGCTACGGCCTACTCGGCCGACAGTCGCTGTTGCAACCGTTCGAGCGCCACCAACAGCCGGCTCCATTCAGCAACCACAGGCAGCGTCGCCAACTTCTCTTCATCAGCCCCGCCGAAACCACGTTCGCTGACTGCGATCGTATCGCCCAGCATGTAGTGCGAATCAGCCGACTCATACGAGTGGGTCGAATCTTCCTCGGCTTCTTCTGCTGTGAACAGCAGCACCTGACTCAAGCAGCGATGCACCGCCCAGATCGCCGCAGCGCGAGCGTTGTCGGCTTCAATGACCAGCTGTAAATTTCCCGAAGCAACATAAAACTTAGCCATGATATTTCGTCCTGTGAAAAGATAGTTTGAAGAGTTTCGTTTGCCGTACTCCCTCTCCTCTGTACTCAGCAGTGGAGAGGGCTGGGTTGAGGGGCTGAATTCAAGCTGGAGCGGAATTCTTCAGCCAACCGCATCACCCCGGTACTAACTTCATCGCGGCCCCGCGGACAACTCAGGTCACTGGTAAGATGTACCGACGCTAGCGACAATTCGCTGCGAAAATCGAAGGAATACCACCATGAAAATGTTCTTGGCCGGCGAATGGGTCGACCGCGAGAAGCGTGCAGAAGTCAAGCATCCCTACGACGGCCACGTCGTCGACTCCATACCGCAATCGTCGAGCGAAGATGTCGATCGCGCTGTGGCCGCCGCCGTCGAAGGTGCGCGGATCATGGCTAAGATCACCGCCTACGATCGCTTCGTCATGCTGCGTAAAGCAGCCGATGCGTTGCTCGGGCGGCAAAAAGAGTTGGGCAGGCTCATCAGCCTGGAAGAAGGAAAGACGCTCGCCGAAGGGGAATTCGAAGTCACGCGTGCCGCGACCACGCTCGAAGTTTCCGCCGAAGAAGCGAAGCGGCTGACTGGCGAAGTGCTGCCGCTTGATGCAGCGCCCGGTGGCGCGAACAAATTGGGTTTCACGCTGCGAGTTCCTTGCGGCGTGGTCGTCGCCATCGCGCCGTTCAACTTTCCGTTGAATCTCGTCTGTCACAAAGTCGGCCCTGCGCTGGCCGCCGGCAACGCGGTGATTGTGAAGCCGGCCAGCAACACGCCGTTGTCCGCGTTGCGGCTGACCGAGATTCTGTTGGAATGCGGCGTGCCATCGCTCGCACTGCAATGCATCACCGGCGCGGGGGGCGACATTGGCACGCAACTTTGCAAAGACGATCGCGTCCGCAAAATTACGTTCACCGGCAGCGTCGAAGTCGGCAAAAAGATCTGCGCCGTCGCGGGCTTGAAACGCGTTACCATGGAACTCGGCAGCAACAGCCCGCTGATCGTGCTCGACGATGCCGATCTCAACAAAGCGACGGATTCAATCCTCGCCAGCGGATACGGCAACGCAGGACAAGTCTGCATCTCCGCGCAACGGATCATCGCCCTGCCGAAGATCTATGATGAGTTAATCGCACGCCTGCGACCGAAAGTCGAAGCGCTCACCGCCGGGGATCCGCTGCATTCATCCACCAAGATGGGTCCCATGATTCGCGAGAGCGACGCGGTCCGCGTCGAAGCCTGGGTGCACGAAGCCTTAGCGCAAGGCGCCAAACTACTAACAGGCGGTTCCCGCCACGGCACGTTGCATGAGCCGACGCTCCTCACCGATGTGCAGCCCGATATGAAGATCAGCCGCGACGAACTCTTTGGCCCCGCGGTGGGCGTGTTGCGGGCCGCGAACGTCGATGACGCCATCCGCCTGGCCAACGACAGCCGATATGGCTTGAGCGCGACGCTCTTTACGCAGGATCTCGACGCGGCGATGAAGTTTGCCCGGCACACGGAATGCGGCAACCTGCATCTCAATTGGGGACCGGCCTGGCGGGCTGATTTGATGCCCTATGGTGGTTTAAAAGAAAGCGGCCTGGGCAAAGAAGGACCGAAGTATGCCATCGAAGAAATGACGGAATCGAAAACGGTGGTGATTCATTTGCCGGCGGGCAATTAAGCGAGGAAATCTATCCGTGCTACACCGACTCCGAGTCGCAGTTCGCGTGATCGCCCGAGTCCTGACGGAAGCCACCGAAGAATGGCTCAAGGACAACGGTCCGCGGCTCGGCGCTGCGCTGGCCTTCTACAGCATTCTGTCGATTGCACCGCTGCTTCTCATTGCGGTCTCGTTCGCCGGGCTCTTCTTCGACAAGGCAGTCGCCCGCGAACATCTGCAAACGCAAATGAGCGAACTCGTCGGCAAAGAAGGAGCGGGCGCGATCAAGACGATGCTCGAGAGCGGCACGAAGGAAGGAGGTAAGTTGGCGACAATTCTCGGCCTCGCCACACTTCTCTTCGGCGCATCGGGCGTTTTCGGTGAACTGCAAGCCGCTATGGATGCGGTCTGGGATGTGAAACCAAAACCGTTGGGCATCTGGGGTTTTCTCCGCGTGCGATTCCTCTCGTTCGCGATGGTCATCGGCATCGGCTTTTTACTGCTCGTATCTCTCATCATCAGCACGCTCATTGCGGGGTTGCACGAATCGCTCAAGGGAGCCGTGCCGCAACTGGAGTTTGTCTGGCATACCACTTCGTCGGTTGTCACCTTGCTGGTGGTCACGCTGCTGTTCGCGCTTATTTTCAAATTGCTGCCCGATGCCAAAGTCGCCTGGCGCGACGTCTGGTTCGGGGCGTTCCTCACCGCCGCGCTTTTTTCGGTCGGCAAACTGGCCATCAGTTTGTACCTGGGCAAAAGTGGCCTCGCCTCAGGCTACGGCGCTGCGGGCTCACTCGTGGTGCTGATTGTGTGGGTTTATTACTCGTCGCAGATTTTGTTCTTCGGCGCCGAGATCACGCACGTCATTGCGCGGCGGCGGACGCATCACATCGAACCGACTGCGAACGCCGAGTTAGCTCATCAAAAGGATTGAATGGGAATTTGCGTGACGAGATTTGTCATGCTACTTTCATTCCCCTCTTGTGAGCGTATAATCGGCCAATTCTTGTTAGACCCAAGAACTTTTGGGAAGCATCAACGTGACGACGACCGCCATCGAATTGAATCGTCTGGCCCATTACATCTGGCAGCATCGCAACCCGGAACAGGGTGATTGGGATAGCGATAATCGAGCTGCCAAAATCCTGGCGAGTCGCCTCGGGCCGTATATGAGTATTCTGGCTGCACTTCAGCCAGAATCGTTAGTCGAAATGCTGCAAGGGGCGTGCAGACGGCAGCAGCGCGATCCGGCCACAACCACTTTTCTCTTAGCCGCGCGCGATGGCGCAGATACTTTCGCTATTCAGAGTATTGTCGAGGCCGTGCTACGCTCGCGCTATAACGGCATTCACCCAGAAGTTGATATTTGGGCGCAAGAACGCAATTTTCTCGATCTCTGCCAGGACTATCTCAGCAACGAGTATTCGCTTGCCCTGCCAGCCTCGGAGGAGTTGCCCGCTTGGGGTGCGGCGATGAAACTCAGCGCAGCTCCGTTTTTTCAAGACGGCTGCGTCGCGTTTCTGGACGCCGCGCAGCAAGCTGGCGGCTTAGTCACCGCAGCTTTGCTCCGGCAAGAATGTGCAATCTGGAATGAAGCGAGGCAGCTGCCGTGGAATCGATGCATTCATCCACGAATCGGCATTGCGCGGGGCGCAGCCGCTGCCGTTAAATGCCTGAAGCAAGCTTGGCGAAATGAAATCGTCGTTGAAGAAAGCACCATTCCACTTGCCGGCAGCTGTCGCCAATATGCGATCGCCACTGGCGTGCGTTTTCTGCGCTCGCAATAGCAACTCTCCCACCTGAACCTCTCCCGCGCGCTACCGAACTAACATGCCGTTCCCCGACTCCCCAGAAGCACTTTCGGCGCACATCTTGAAGGATCTCATCAATCCCGAATTTGTGGATCCGTATTTGCAACACAAGAACGACTTTGCGACCTTGGTTGCCCGCGAGCACCCTTTGCTTTGGGAGTTTTCAAAGGAATTGAAACACGACAAACTCATGCGAGTGCCGTTTCGCAAACGCCTTGCACACCTAGTCGCCTACTGGACGCCGCACTTGAGGGATGTCGAACCCGCGCTGTTTGTCGCCGCGAGTACGTTGCTGGAGAGCGTCGGGTTTATTCCTTCGCTCGCTCCGCCGCCGCAACGAGATCAGTTCTACACGCTCATCACGGCGTATCACAACTCAGGCGATCTGCTGGCTCTGGAGCAAGGCGTGGATGTGCTCTTCCGTGGTCGCTGGACTTAGAAAACCAGTCCACTTGCGGATGATTTGACCACGGTTCGATTAACTGTGTCGAGCGGCAGATGAACCAATCGCGCGGAGCACGTTTTCGCGCTCGAGCAAAAAGGTTGCATCGTAGCCCCGCAGGTAGTTTTCCCGGCATTTGGCTCGCGTTGCGAGATCGAGGCTTTGCCAGAACTCGACAAACTGCGGATAGGTCCGCGGTTCGGTGCCAGCGTTTGGCTCGTCATCGTCGACTGATTTCGCAACGCTGCCAGCTGCCTTCAATGCTTGCTGAAAGTACTTCACGTAGTGCGGATAGAGCTGCTTTAGTTCTACTTCATTCGGTGCGGAGGGGATCATGTCAGCCTCTCTTTCTCGCGGCGGGTTGCCGTTGCTGAACCCGGTCGAACGCTTACGATTCCTCGTTATATCGGGCGTGGGCATGTTAAAAGTCTTTTAAAGTTTGCTTTGCAGGCACTGCACGAATCATAATTACAAGCGGCAAATTTTGCCTATTGTTACTGTAGCGCTAGCCTGCATCATTTGTTCCAGCGACGGCCTCAAAACGACACGAAAAAACAATCTCAGCTCAGAATGAAATTTCAGTATGTGAGCTACGTCTGCGAGGAATTGCAATGCGTAGAAGACTTGGACGCGGCTCGACGCAAATTAATTCCGTCCCCAACTCAGTACCGAGCAGTCATTCATCCCGAGTGCTTCTTAGTCTCCAGATTGCCGAACTGTTCTACCGCGAACACATCTCTCAAAAGCAAATTGCCAAGCGCTTGAATATCAGCGCGGCATCTGTCAGTCGCTTTCTGGAGTTTGCTCGGCAAAACAACCTCGTACAAATCTCCATCGTCGCCCCAGTTCCTGTCGAATTGGCGTGGCGTCTCAGTAAGCACAAACGTTTGCAAAGCGTGCGCCGAGTGGAAATCGCCGGGCGTTCTCGCTCGCAGGTTGGCCAAGCGGGAGCGAAAATAATCGAAGAATGGATCGCATCGCATCGCCCCCGCCCCAACGAACTGCCCACGATGGTCATCGACGGCGGTTGCACCCTCGCAGAGATGATCAACTTTCTGTCTCCGCGGCCGGAAACGGAGCTTCAAATCCTGCCCATCTGTGCCGACCCGCCCAGCTATCTGACATCAGCAGTTGAACTCTCAGCGACGTTTGCCGCAAAGTTTCGCGGAGCAAAATTGTTGCGCGTGCCCGCATTTACCGGTCCCCCGCTCGACCCGATTCACCATGCCGTGCAATCGGCTGCCAAAAACGCCAGCATCATCGCCCTCGGAGTTGGTCCCTGGACACTTGGAAAAACAGCACTGGAATTCGTTCGACACTTGGGCAAAGATCCAGCGAAGATGCGTAAGGAGTTCAAGCAAGTTCAGGCCGTCTGCGGCTACTGCCCGTTAGACGAAATGGGCGAATACGTCAGGGTACCGTTGATTGAAGAGCGGATGCCGCGGGCTATCTCCTTTGCATCGATACAAGAACGTGCGCGCGACGCCCAGTGCCTGAGCATCTTGATGGCGAATTCGAAGGAGAAAGCGACGGCAGTATTGCGGGCCGTAGACGCCAGGCTCTGCAACACGCTGCTCGTCGACGAAGAGCTTGCGGAAGAGTTGCTCAAATACGCGTAGAGACTTGTTGCAGGTTGGCTCAAACTGCTGGCAATTTCTTCCCCTGCGGATCACGTTCCACCAGTCGATACCCCGCCTGCTGCACGACGCTGAGCGCCGCGTGGATCATCAGTGATTGCAGCAACGTGAGCCAGACGATCGACAACGCATCGGCGTCGCGTAGCAAGAAGGTCAAGATCGTGGCGACGACACAAACCGTTGCAAAGCCGACTTTGACAATCGTAAAAAATCGCCCGTTCCAAAGGACGCACAGACAGATCTGCAACGGCAATGCACCGAGCAAAGCAGCTTGCACCAGAATGTGCGGCAACTCGTCATGTTCCAGGCGTAGATACGTAAACAACCCCAGCAACATCGCCGCGATGGTCATCACCGCGAACAAGCGGAGCAGCGTGAACTGCCACGGGCCATCATCTGGCTCGCGCTCGACACCCAGCCTTAGACGCACACCGTTCAGTCGCGCATGCCAGACGCCGCAGAGCACAAACAGCCCATGCGCAAGCATCGCGAGCATCCATGTTCCTTGCAGGCCCGGTCGTCCGTCGTAACGAGCCGCTAAATCACCCGACACAAATACTGCAGCGAGAAACAGTGCAGTCCGCAGCGCGATGTGTTGCCGGCTGAATCCGAAATGGAGCGCGACGAGTCCTTGCTGCGCGAGAACCAGGGCCAGGCCGTAGATCGTTGCGGGCTGCGAAAGATTACCGCCAGCGACATGAATCCAGGTGAGCACGATGGCGTTTTGCACACCCGCCGCGGTGAGGAACAGCAACGTTAGCGTCAGCCCCAGATAGGGTGACGAACGGGTCGGCACTACTGGCGCCATCCCCGAGGCCGGCCGCAGTTCGTCAGCAGTGATTTCGGTCGGACTCACCGCGGTTGCTCGTAGAGGGAAAGATCGTAGGATTGTCGTATGTGCCGACACTGGGAAGGCGATGCTCCCGCCGAGTCGCCGCGGCGAGGGATGTCGGTTCGCAGTTCGCGGCTCCGCGGGAGCGTCGCCTTCCCGACTGATTTATCCTAATTGCAGGCGCCC
Source organism: uncultured Pirellulaceae bacterium (assembly GCA_964394305.1). Lineage (GTDB taxonomy): Bacteria > Planctomycetota > Planctomycetia > Pirellulales > Pirellulaceae > Anatilimnocola. The sequence continues at coordinate 1,150 of CAYMWL010000060.1, read as the reverse complement.
CACAATCGCATGAATCGTGGCAATTTACCGGCATGTGACATCGGCCGCCTGGCCCCTTCGCCGACGGGCGCGCAGCATATAGGGAATGCGCGGACTTTTCTGTTGGCCTGGCTCTCGGCCCGGTCAAACAATGCGCGGCTGATTTTGCGGATGGAAGACATCGATTCACCGCGCATCAAGGCCGGCGCAGCCCAGCAAGCAATTGACGATTTGCATTGGCTGGGACTGGAATGGGATGAAGGGCCGGATATTGGCGGGCCGCAGTTCTCCTATGTGCAAACCGAGCGAGTCGCGCTCTACGAGCGAGCGTTGCAACAATTAAAAGAGCGCGAGCTGATTTATCCTTGTACTTGTTCACGCAGCGACATTGCCGCCGCGGCCAGTGCGCCGCACGTGGGACAAGAAGGGCCCCGTTATCCGGGCACGTGCGCTCAATACTCAGCCGCGAGTGCAAGCGAGTTGCCGTCAGGAATGTTTGCGTGGCGGTTGCGTACGACGGATCAGCGTCGCTCTTTTCGCGATGGTCTCGCGGGTGAAGTGAGCTGTAATGTGTATCAAGAGTTGGGCGATTTCGTGATCGCCAAAGCCGATGGCACGCCCGCGTATCAGCTGGCCGTTGTCGTCGACGATCATGAAATGCAAGTCAGCGAAGTAGTCCGCGGTGATGATTTGTTGCCGAGTGCTTTTCGGCAACTGGAACTCTACGACCTTTTCAGCTGGCAACCGCCGCGGTTTGTGCACGTACCGCTGGTGGTCGGCGAGGATGGCCGGCGACTCGCCAAACGCCATGGCGATACGCGATTGGCGACGCTACGCGAGGCAAATGTGCGGAGCGAATCGTTGATTGGCTTGCTGGCCTGGTCTTGCGGATTGCGTGAACAAATTTCGCCCGTCACGCCACGCGAGCTGCTCGCAGATTTCGATTGGCAAAAGGTGAAGCGGGAGCCGTATGTGTTTACGGCAGCAATGCGCGACGCTTTCATGCGTTGAGTTCTCACGTCAAATAAGGCGAGGGCTTAGGAACGCCGCGTAAACAACTTCCGCAGATGGGATGGTAGACGGAGGAGAGGGCAGTTCGATTTCAGGGGAGGATGGGGCGCGAAAGCCGAGAGTCGCATGGCTGCGGTGGCGATGATCTATAACCCGCAGT
>CAYMWL010000059.1:0-45680 GCA_964394305.1 uncultured Pirellulaceae bacterium | reverse complement strand
TGCCGCAGGGAAAAGTGACTAGCCAGGTCGGCATCACGATGGATTTGAGTGCGACGTTCGCCGCCATCGCCGGCGCGAAACCAGCCTCGGATCGTCCCTTTGATGGCATCAATCTGCTCCCCATTTTGACCGGCGAACAAACAACACAGCCGCGCACGCTCTGTTGGCGTATCGAACGCGCTGCGCGACAACAGAAGGCCGTCCGGCATGGTCCTTGGAAGTACATTCAGGACAGCAACGTGGAGATGCTGTTCAATCTGGAGACTGACATCGGCGAGCGGCAAGACGTCTCGTTCCAGAACCCGACCGTGTTTGCCGACCTCAAGGACCGCCTCGCGGCATGGGAAGCGGACCTCGCGAAGGAACGCACCGAATTCCTGGTGAAATGACCTGCCTTGGCTTTGACGTAAGTCGGCACACCATCATTTTGGAGGGTGTTCAATAAGTATCCCGTAGAAAGTGCGAAAATGCTGGGATTTGTCATTGTGGCCACCCGAAATGGGCAGTAGTTTTTGAGCATTTTGAGTGAATTTGGCGAACGGTCAATTTGACTTACATCGATTCACTAGCACAGGCAAATAAGGCTTCGTGTTCGAGCATCTTGCTTAGATTAGTTGCGCTCCGGTTTTCCCGCCCCATCTTGTTGAAAGATCATCATGCTGAACCGCAGAACGATGCTGCAAGGAATCGCCGCTGGCGCGGGTCTCTCGCTCCTGCCTGAGGCACTGCTCGCGGCGCCCACGATTGAATCGCCCGCGGCGAGCGGGGGCCCGAAGCGAGTCGTTTTCTTCCTGCAGAACCAGGGCTTCGATCCGGCGACCTGCATTCCGAGTGGAATGAAGAGCAGCGGCTCGCTCGCGAAGGAGAAGTTGCCGGAACCAATCCAGCCACTGGAGCCGTACAAGGAACGGTTGCACATCATCAGCGGTTTGCACGGTCTGCACACCAGCCCGTCGCACAGCGCGTTCTTTGGCGCGCTTGGCGGTTATCGCGGCGGCGACGGCACTCCGCCCAGCGCGGCGACGATCGATTATGAACTGAGCAAGGTCCTGCCGCAGACGCTGCTGCCGCATCTGTGCATCGGCATGGATTCGCTGGAGAACATGCGGAGCAAGCCGACGATCGCCACATTATCCGCAAGCAGCGCGGGGCAGCCGATCTTCATGCATTCAAACCCTAACCATCTGTATCAGATGCTGTACGGCGGCATCTCGACCGGCGACATCCGGCAGCAACACGACGCCCGCTCGAACGTGCTCAACCAGATCGAAGCTCTATCCGCGGCCAAGGGCCAGTCACTGCCAGCCGGCGAGGAGCAGCGTTACGGTCAGTTCGTGCAGGGCTTTCGTGACGTGAACGGCCTGCGCGATCGGCTGGACACTGTGGCTGACCACTTGCGGAAGTTTGCTCCGCAAGTTGATGAGAGGTACAGCAAGCCGCGGTTCGAAACCGATTGGCACGACTGCTTGCTAGACCTGGGCATCTCCGCGCTGGCGGCGGGCATCACGAACACGCTGACGATCGGGTCGGGCCGCGGAGAGATCTTCGGAGCCTGGAAGGGGCTCGGCATCGAGCAACAAGGACACAACCTGGGGCACATGGAACAGCCCGGCAATCCGATCTGGATCAAGATCCGCCAATACAACAGCCGCATGTTGGTGCGGATCATGGAAACGCTGGAGAGCGTGCCGGAAGGCAACGGCACGATGATGGACAACACGCTGATCGTCTACACCAGCAACAATGCGGACAAGCAACACACCAACGGCGCCAACTGGCCGGTCATGCTGCTGGGCAACTGCGGCGGCATTTTCAAGACGGGTTGCTTCACGCGACTAGACGGTAAACGGCCGATCAACGCGCTCTACACGACGCTGCTCCGCGCGGCGGGTCAGAACGTCGAGCGTTTCAACATGACTGAACAGCTGGCCCGCAAGTTCGACGATAAGACCGGTCCCCTCACAGAATTGCTGGCTTGATCTTCCATGCAAAGGTACTTAACACCGCTGGCCATCGTTCTGTCCTGCGGATTACTGTCCGTAACGGCCGCCGAAAACTATACGCCCGGACAAAAGGTCAACAATGATTTCGACGCGTTCGCCCGGCCGTTTCTCGTCAAACATTGCGTGGACTGTCACGGCAAAACAGATCCTGAGGGCAAGCTCTCGCTTCACGACTTGGGACCCGTGGATGAAATCAACTCCGGAACTTGGAAAGCAGTCTGGGCACAAGTCACTCTGAAGGAAATGCCTCCCGCGGACGCCGATCAGCCCGAGGCTATCCAGCGGCTGCAATTTTCAGACTGGATCGTCGGTGAACTGACCCACGTAATGCGCGACAAGGGAGGCTTCCGCGCCCACCTCGACCCCGACAAAGGCAATTTCCTCGATCACAGCCTGCTCTTCGGCCCGCTGCCGGCTGGCATCAAGCTCGCACCAACTTCCTCCCCGGCTCGACTCTGGCGAGTGACGCCGCAGGAACACATCACCCGGCTGAATGAATTGATTAATAAAGAGCCAGCGTACGATCCCGAAAAGCCGGGCCTGCGCACGCACGGCGATTCAGTTCCGACCAATCACGGCGGCGAGCTAAAGCTCTACTTTGGCACGGACAACATCATCCAGTGGCAGGGCGGGACCGTCGCCTATGCGACCGCGGTCAAGAGCGCCCCCGCCGTTCTGGCTTCGGCCCGCAATCACGGGCTCGAGAATTACCCTCACTTCTATTCGGTCAATAGCGCCGAAGCGACTCAGATCATGGATGTCGCCAAGGACATCATTCGCTATATGGCTTACGGTCCGCTCAGCATCGCCAAACCTGAGCAGATCACCGACGACCCGAAAACGTACAAGATGGAAGGTGATATCCGCGGCCTGCCGACGAGCCTGGTCTACAGCACCAAAATTTTACATCCACTGACACCGGTTCATGACCTGATGAAGGAAGAGGGCGTCATCGACGAGCGGTTGAAAGCGGCCGTGGATTTTCTCTTCGAAGCGCTGACCTTCCGACCGCCGACGGCAGCGGAATCGAGCAACTACCTGGTGATCGTGAAGCAATCGATCGAAAAACTCGGCAAGCAGGATGGAGCGGTCCTCGGACTTTCAGCCATCTTTCTCGATCGCGACGCGCTCTTTCGGCCCGAACTCTGCACGAATGGCAAGCCCGACGAGCACGGTCGCGTCCCGCTGCAAGATTGGGAACTGGGCCTGGCAGTCAATCACGCGTTGCGCTACATCCGGCCAGACGAGGAGCTGCGGAAAGCGATCATCGAAGGGCGGATGCGGACCCGAGAAGATGTGAAGCGGGAGGTCCAGCGAATGCTGGCCGATGACCGCATTCGCAAGCCGCGGCTGTTGCAGTTCTTTCGGGACTACTTCGATTACGACCAGGGCGGTTACATCTGTAAAGATTCGAAAGCCTTGGCAGAAACCGGCGCAAGTGCTCAGGGCGAAGGCCACTACCGTGCGATGTTCAACGCCACAGCCAGCACTGACCGACTGATTGAACTCATTCTCGAAGAAGACCGAGATGTACTGCGGCAGTTGCTGACCACTAACAAAGTCGTGGCGACCAAAGCCGACGAGGTTTATTTCGGCGAACGCCTGTCGAGGGAAAAATCAGCTGCTGCCGCAGCCGCGAAAAAGGACGCTGAAGCGCTGAGTAAGAAGAATCAACCGAAGCCGAACAAACGAGCCGACGAAAACCAAAACGTCGCTAAAGCGGAGCTATCCGGTTCTCAGGAATTCGCTCGCGTGAGCAGACGCAGCTTTGGCACTGGATCACTGCAGCCGGAACGGATCCTTGCTACGGCTCCGGCTGGACAACGCCTGGGCATTCTCACCCATCCCAGCTGGCTCGTTTCGCATTCCGATGCGATGGACAATCACGCCATTCGTCGCGGCAAGTGGATTCGCGAGCGACTGCTCGGGGGCGGCATTCCCGATGTGCCTATCACGGTTGACGCGATGCTGCCCGACGAGCCCAAAAACACGCTGCGCGAGCGGATGCGTGTTACCCGCGAGAAATACTGCTGGACGTGCCACAAAAAGATGGACCCGCTCGGCCTCCCCTTCGAAATGTACAACCACGCAGGGCTGTTCCGCACAACCGAACTCGACAAACCCGTCGACACAACGGGTGAAATCATTGACTCCGGCGACGCCGCGTTAGATGGAAAAGTCGCGAATGCCATTGAGCTGATCGAAAAACTCGCGGCCAGCGAACGCGCCGAACAGGCGTTCGTCCGTCACGCCTTCCGCTTTTGGATGGGCCGCAATGAAACACTGAACGACGCACCGGTTCTTCAAGAGGCTCATCGCGCTTATAGAAATGCCGGCGGCAGTATGAATGCGCTGCTGACTTCGTTGCTGACCAGCGATGCATTTCTCTACCGCAACACTGCTCAACCATAGCCGATACTCTGCTAGTTGCCTCAATTGCGGAGACCGCACGTTTTCGATACGGTCAAGATCCGACTCAAGCCTTGTCGGTGGAGCGAAACCTCTGTGATGCAAGTGGCGATCATTCTTGCGGTTTCTAGCCCTGGGCAACTTTGCAGCCCTGCTGAACTCTGATTGGCGAGCGAGCTCCTGAAAGGAAAAGAGTCGATGCAAAATATCTCGAAGAAGTTCAGCTGCCAGGCTGTTCGCAAATTTATCGCGATGTTCATTCTCGTGTGGAGCAACGGGGCAGTTGCGCAAGCGGAGCTGAAGTTTCCCGGGATCTTCAGCGACCACACGGTGTTACAGCGGGAACGACCGTTGCCGATTTGGGGATGGGCCGACAAAGGCCGAGTCGTCACGGTTCAGTTCGCTGACCAAAGTGTCGCTGCGAAGGTGAATGACGACGGTGCGTGGCAAGTAATTTTGAAGCCGTTGGCAGCGAGCGACCAAGCCCGAAAACTTGTCGCGACGTGTGATGACGAGACCGTCGTCGCTAACGACATCGTTGTGGGGGATGTTTGGCACGCGAGCGGCCAATCGAATATGGCCATGAACGTCCAGGCAGTGGCCAGGCACTTCTCGCAGGCCGAAGCGGACATCGCAGCCGCGAAGCTACCTGCCGTTCGCTTCCGGCGAATCAACGAGCCGGAATCCGCGGCGCCACGAAAAGATATTCCACTCCAGGCCGGTTGGACTGTTTGCTCGCCGAGCACGGCCGGGGGATTCTCTGCAGCCGCGTTCTACTTCGCGAGAAAATTGCATGCGGAACTGGGCGTCCCGATTGGAATCGTCGATACATCGCGCGGCGGAACTCCGATCGAACCGTTCATCCCCCGTGCGGCGTTCAAGTCCCATCCCACGTTGCTACGCGAATTGGAATTGGGTGATCAAGAAGACCTGCTCGGCATTTGGAAACTACCGGGCGGCGTACGAGCCCGCGACGCGAATTGGCTGCCCGGACGGCTGTTTCATTCGCGACTGGCGCCGATCAATCGGTTCGCCGTGCGCGGCACTATTTGGTATCAGGGGGAATCAAACTGTGGCGATGGCGAAGACCCTCGCGACTACCGGCATAAGTTGCGGGCGCTGATCACCGGCTGGCGAACCGAACTGGGGGACGGCGATCTTCCTTTCTATTTCGTCCAGCTTCCCGGCAGCGGCGCTCGGGCCGGTTGGCCGTATCTGCGCGAACAACAGCGACTGAGCTTGGGTCTGCCACACACGGGAATGGCGGTGACAATTGATCTATTTCACGAAGACATTCACCCGCCAAATAAATTCGATGTGGGTGAGCGTCTCGCGCGGTTGGCTTTGGCTGATGAATACGGCCGAAAGGTCCCTTCCAGCGGACCGCTGTTTGAGCGCGTGGAGATCACGGACGGTCGGGCCGTTGTGTTCTTTAAGCACGCGGAAAGCGGCCTGATGAAGGCGATTAAAGATGGTCTGGCGGAAGCCGAGGAAGATCGGGCGATCCCGCTGATGCACTTCGAGCTGGCGGACCAGGAAGGCACCTGGCATCCGGCCGACGCGAAAATTGACGGCGCAACAATCATCGTCCGCAACGAGCGTCTGCCACGCCCGGCAGCGGTACGTTATGCCTGCGCGCTCAATCCACAGGGATGCCGCCTCTATAATCGAGACGGATTGCCCGCAGCGCCGTTCTGTTCGCATCGGGATCTTCTCAAGTTTGAACCGGATTTGCCGCGCTAATATCCGAGTGCTTCTCTGCATTTTTGTCCCCAAAACCTGACCAAACTCCGGTGTATCGATCCCTTTCAAGCGAATGTCCGCTGCGCAAGCAGGCCCGGCGATCTGAAGCAAAAGGATGAGCGCAGCCGATGGGCGGAGTTGCTTCCGCCCGTATCGTTGTTCAAGAACAATCTATTCGGCCTGCAATCCAGGAACGACACGTTGCGTCGGACGACGAGTCGTGTTGTCGTGAGATAACACCTTGCGGGCGCCGACAAAGTAAGTATTGAAGTCGGCCACGACCAGGTTGTAAGTCACGGCATGACCACCTTGGCCGACTTTCGATACTCGCACCGGGCTGGCTGCGGTATGCAAAACCATTCCAATTTGCAAATCGCGCGACTTGACCCAGCCTTCGCCGGAAACCCAAAAGAGATGTCCACCGCTCGTCTCAAAGTTCTCGCTGCCAGCGCGAATGCTGATCAACTGCTCTGCAGGCCGAACCGTGGTGCGAACGACCGGCTTGTAGGCTAACTCTCCGGTCTCAACGTCGCGCGACAGCACCAGGTCGCCCACTTGCACTTGTTCGATGGCGACGGCTCCCAGCTCCGTCCAAACAGGCGTCCCCGCGGCAAAACAATCGTAGCGAGGCTGAATGGGGCTGCTAAGAGATTCTTGGCGGCTGCTGGCGACCGTTCGTAGTCCCTGATCGGCGACGTTGATCGAAACCAGATGGTGCACGATCGCAGTTGGCTTCACACCGGCTACGAGTACTTCCGTGTGCTCGGTCCACCATTTCCACCAGGCAGCGGGATCGGCGTCGAATTGCTGGCCCGTGGCAGAGCGCAGGATGAGTGCGATGCGTTCGTTACTCATTTTGGTGCGCTCGCTTTGCTGTGCGGCGGCAAGTTCGAGTTCACTTGCGGTTGCCGCCGCGTTGCCGAACGCTAACGCACGCTTTGGCGAGCCTTTGATTGCCGTTCGCCGATACGCTGCGATAGGCGGTATCAAACACCAGCATTTCGCGGCGAGTCAGCGATTCGCGGATCAACTGATGATGATAGTTGATCTGCTTGCCCTGGCGCACGGCGTTGTATTGCGTTGTCACCGGCATATAGAGCGAGGCAACCAGCGTCGGTACATAGGCTTCGGGGTCGTAGTTGGTCAACTTAGCACTAGCCAGCTTGCGCACGCGCGGATGGCTCGAAAGAATCGCCTGCTGTGCCAAGGCGATCGCCGCCGCTGGATCGGTGATTTGCGAAGTAATCTCGACGGCAAGCACTTCGATTTCTTCATCGCGGTTCCCCATCAAGGACCAGACTGCCGGAATCGCTGCGGAATCCCGAATCTGCTTGATTTGCTCGAGGGCCAGACGGCGGAACTTCGGCTTGTCAGATGCCATGTTCTCAAGCAGGCTTGCGAGCGTCGCGGTCCATTTTTCCAGTGCTTCCTTGTTCTCTACTTTCCGTGCGAGGTCTTCACGCGACAGCCATTCCGATCCTACACGCTCAAAACCCAAGCGGCGACGGGCGACTGCATGATCGGGTTCGAGCTGACAAACCCGCAGCAAATGCGCTCGTTCTTGCTCTATTAGACCGTGCTGCGCGCACCAATCGGCGAGGGCGACTTGATCGTCAGGCAGATCGCGGCGTGCCAGCCGCCGTGCCTGATACTTTGCAAGGAGCGACCGACGCTCGGAACCGACTTGCGTTCCAACCTTGAGCCAGCCGCCGTTATTGGAGCGGACATAGCCAGCATGCCAGCGAGCGGTCGCATTTTCTGGATCGATCGCTAACGCTGCCGAGAGCAAGCGATCTCGATCCTGTTCGAGGCCATACACTTCGCGCTGCAGCGCTTCGCGCACGGATTCTTCCGCTTGCGTGCTGGTGGTGTCCCGCTCAGAGTAAAAGGGCTCGCAGCCATCAAGGGCCGACCAGCAACTCGCCCGCTTTGTTGAGTAGATCAACATTGCCGTTCAGAATGTCGTTCTTCGTCAAGTCGTGCACCTTGTCGGCAACGACTCCGAAGTCTTCCAGCGGAACTCCCGACTGACCTCGCACGCGCGTCGAACGACGAATGGCTGAGCGAAATGTCACCCCTTCGGGCAGGCCAGGATAATTCAGCAACTGCCGGAAGAATCCATAAGGCCAAACGTTGGCGCCTCCGGCTCCAGTGCGTTCCGCGGTACCGAGAATCTTGCCGATACCATGGTCCTGAAAGCCAGCGGCGAAAATGTCGGTGGTGCTGTAGCAGAGGGCATCGGTCAGCAGCACCACTTTGCCCTGATACTTGCGGCCGACGGCATTGGCTGCTGCTTCATCGGTAAGACGAAATCCTTGGGAAAAGATTTCCGAAGAAACGACGGCCGCATCGATTGAGGGAACCCACTGTTTCAAGCTGCCATCCGCCTTACAAAGGTCCAGCGTGGCCTGAGTATTAATAAAGTGAAAGCGTTCGGGCTCGATTCGCTCGGAAGTGAGCACTTGCAAGAGTTGTTCGCCGGCGAGAATGTTGCCGCCGCCGTTGCCGCGGACATCCAGAATCAGTCCCGTGGAAGGGAGGAGTGACGCAATGCGAATGAACTCGGCCACGAACGCATTGGCGTCTTCGACCATAAACGTAAAGATGCGGATATAGCCAAAGGTTCCACTGGTTGTCGTCACCTTGCGGAAGATGAACACCTCGGGCATCACGCTCACTTGTTGCGAGTCTTCGGCCGCCACAGCAGCCCCTTGGGTGGCTGCTGCGGTCGCCGCGATGGCCTGCGTGGCGCTGGCCATGTCGAGGCAGCGTTTGGGGCGCACTTGATCGTAGTATCGTTTGCCGCCAAAAGTTTCGCGGGCCGCGGCGGCGAACATGTTGGCCGCGGGATTCGGAGCTGCGGCCCCCGTGGCTTGCACCATCTTCGCCGCCATGTGTGTTTCGGTCGCAATTAGCTGGGGAAAAAAGATCGCCTTTTTCGCGCGACTCATGGCCACCGCGACGCCGTCGAAACCTAGCTTGAAGGCAGAGTCGCCGATTTGATCTAAGTAGCCTTGCGTATCGGCCTCCACGCTCATGGTAGATGCGGGATTGCTCCCCACCTTCCATTCGAAGCGATGCTCGAACGTTTGACTGGGATTGTTCTCTTCTTGATAGCCGACAATGACCCATGACTCATCAGGAGGTGCGGATAAAGCCAACGGCCGCAACGTTAATGCTTCCAAGCCGCGGGCGAGGCGAGCGTCTTCGTTGCTGCCTGCTTCGCGGGCGGCATTCAGTTCGACAGCGCGCTCGATGGGCATGCCATTCCAAGTCAGCAGACGTACGCCGCGTTTAAAATTCGTCGGACAGGAATTGGGCATGACTTGCGTCACCAAATATCCACGCCGCTTGGGCGAGCCTTCGAAGAACTCCTGCACCAGAAACGGCAGAAACGCAGTCTTGCCTTGATAACTGGCCGGGAGAACGTAATTCGTATGCAGGTCACGCAGCGAATGAAAAATATCGATCATCTCGGCGTGAAACGACGCCGCCGAGCGTTGGGGCGCGACTCCCGCCACTTCACGGGTCAATCGGCGCTTGAGCAGCCGCAAGCGCTGAATCGGATCGATCCCGTGCATTGTTCGTTTCAGCGGCAAATGGACAAACACTTCCTGCAACAACCGAGTCGCGGCATCAACGACCTGCAGGCGTTGGTTCAGGGTCAAATCCTGAACGGTCGACTTGAAATCCTGCAACGACACGACGGCGCCCATCGCCGGTGCAATCGGCACGGGTGGAGCGGGTTGTTCCAGAGCTGGTTGTCGCATTGCAGGCGGTTCTCTTTGCAGACCCTGATCTTGCTGCGCTGCCAGTTGATTCAGCATCCACTCGCGGAACAATTTTTCCAGTGCGTCGATTCGAGCGTCAAGGTTAGACATGGTCGGGCGTTTCCTGCTGGTTGCACTCGTACGAGTTCGGTTGGAACGTGAAGCACTTTTCCGTCTGCGCGACGTTGGTGATTCACTCGACGGTTGAACAGGATCTGTTTGCGGCAGCGCAGCCATAGCCCGCTGCGAGCGCGCATTTTTCCGTAATGAAGAACGGGATGATTTCTTCTTGGCCATAAGATGCAACGAGTGGACCCGTGATCGAACGATCTGCTACCAGCTGCGCCTGGATTGTTAACCTGGCGCAGTGGCCTGTGCTCGTCTTTTTAATGAGACGACTTACACCAAGGCCGTAGGCGGCAGCACCATCGGAATGATGGGAAGCACCCGATGCATATCAATCGCGCCTGCCGCGGGTCCGAGCGCTCCCATCGCAGCTAAGGCCGCAATGTTGGGCAACGCATAAGGCTCGGCAGCATTCATATCGACCTGATATCCCAAATCAGCGAGGCTAGCGACGCTAAGGCGGCTGAGTGGGTTACCGCCCGATGAATTAACAAAGCCAGTCATCAATTCATTGCGGAAAAGGACGTCGTTCCAGTGCGAGTCGGCTGTGCCGGGGCCGCCCTGATTTTCAACAGGAACCGGCGCTGGCACATTGGTCCCCTGCAGGACGCCAAATGCCGCGCTGGCCATTGTCCCAGTAAAGGTTGGGGTTCCTGATCCCGCGCCCGACAACAAACCCTTCAGATCCCAAATCGTGCCAATTCCGAGCACATGCCCCATCTCGTGAGTGATGACGTCCCCTAACGTTCCGTCAGCTTGCATCATTACGAGATCGGCAGTGTCAAAGGTCATCGAACCGAGAGCAGGCAGGAAGGCAGCAGTGCCGGCATTCGAAGGACGCAATTGTGAAGGCCCCGCTTGCCCCAAAACGTTCCCAGGGCCATCAATGTTGGCGCCTTGGGCATGAATTACAACGCCAGTGACGTCTTCGCCGTTGACTTTTACAGCAGGAAGCGAGCCGGTGATGACGCGCGTCCAACGATCAGCCGCGGCTTTAAAAGCATTCTTTTGGGCCGTGTTCAAACCTCCCCGAAAGCGAACGTCGATCGTAAAGCCTACCGGCGCGGCAGCAGCACCTGCTGCGCCCATGAATGCTCGGGTTGCATCGAAACCCCTTTGGGCCACGTAACGCTCTTCGACCCCGCGGTCCGACGCAGCATTGGCAACGGCAGCTGTTGCCAGGACATTCCCACCACCGCTCTGCGGCAACAGCATCCGCATCGCTTGTTCCAGAAACAATACGCGTTCTTCCAGAGTCGGCATTGCAGGTCTCTCCAACGTGAGCTTCTTTAGAAGTGCGAGGTACGCGCCTCCCATTCACATGCGTGTTTGATACGGCAGTATTAGTTTCCGCAGTTCAAAGAGGCGAACTTGCGTAGAATATGACGCCCGCCGAAGGATATTGCAATCATCAATAGAATGGATTTAGGAAATCTAAATGGGATGTTTGTGCAACATTATCATGGTAGATGTCGCATTTAGAAAACTGAATTCCACCGCATGCGATATCACTATCCAAGCGGTTGTATCGCTCATTGCCGACAGCAGAAAAGTTCTAACAGGTCGTCGCGGTTGCCTGCGTTGAACGCTGCCAATCAACCTCAAGATGCTCATCGCTTGCCAGCTCTAAACAAGCAGCGTGTTAAGTTGGCAACAACACGCTGCTGGCTACCGATATTTGCGCGAGCTTAACGACGACGGCAGAGTCGGCCATGCGGCTTAAACCACTTCTTTCAGCGGCTCAACGCCTTGATCAACCAGATATTGCGGGCGGCCACGCAGGTCGAATTCGCGGATGGAGCGTAGGTTGAGACCCAGATTTTGATAAAGCGTGGCCCAGACTTCTTGGAACGTCACCGGCCGTTCAGTGGCGTGTTCGCCCAGGCGATTCGTTGCGCCGATGACCTGGCCGGTTCGCATGCCGCCGCCCGCAAGCAACGCGCAACTGACTTGGGGCCAGTGATCGCGGCCGGCTTGCGGGTTGATCTTCGGTGTGCGGCCGAATTCGCCCCAGACAACCACGGATACATCTTTATCGAGCCCGCGATCGTGCAGGTCGCTGATGAGCGCTGCCGTCGCGCGATCGAGCAATGGGCCATCTTGCCGAATGGCCGCGAAGTTTTGCCCATGGTGATCCCAGCGGCTGAAGTTGAGCGATACCACGCGTGCGCCCGCTTCGACCAACCGGCGGGCGATCAAAAAGTTCTCGGTTAACTTCGGCGCGCCGTCGTCGCGGAACTTCTTATCACCAGCGCCGTACTTGGCAACGGTTTCGGGTGCTTCTTTCGAAATATCCAAAGCATCGGCAAGGGCCGATGAAGTGAGAATGCCGACGGCTTGCGAAGTGAATGTATCGAGGCCGGCCATTTTGCCGGTGGTATCGAGATCGCGCTTCAAATGATCAAGCGAGGCCAGCAGATTGTTGCGGTCCTGCAAGCGATCGAGCGTGATCCCCTTGAGGACCATATTGTCAGTCTTACTAGTTTCCTCGCGGCCGCCGACAAGTTTGAAGGGCGAATGTGCGATGCCCAAAAAGCCGCCATCACCGTCGTAGCCCCAGGGCCCGTGATCGGTTTTGTAACACATACTCAGGTGCGGTGGGATGCTTTGATTGACCGGGCCCTTCAGCTTGCTGATCCAAGCGCCCGCGGCAGGCCATCCACCAGCAGGAGCAGGATTCAGCGGCCGCCCCGTCATGCATTGATACGCATCGTGGCCGCCCGTTGCACCAATCATCGAGCGAATGAAAATGCATTGGTCGGCAATCGCGGCGATCTGTGGAAAGATCTCACCAATGTCGATGCCAGGCACCTTCGTGCTGATGGGCTGAAACTCGCCGCGAATCTCGCTCGGTGCATCGGGCTTTAGATCCCACATATCTTGATGCGGCGGTCCACCGGGCAGAAAAACATTGATGATTGCTTTGTGGCTTCGGCCGATACCTGCTTGTGCTTCGACCGACAGGAGTTGCGGCAGCGATATGCCGCCCATCACCATGCCGCCGATGGTCAGAAAGTCGCGCCGGCTGACGCGATCACAGGTTTTGGAACCACGATCGGCAGAACCCAGAATAGTGAGCATGGCGGGACTCCTTCGCGAGCATGCGGCGGGGCTTGAACGGTAGGTACGGCCTAACGGAATGCTGGCCACCCCTAATCATATCGACCAAGTTTGATGATGGCAATTGGTTTCTGCTGGCAGAATCAGCAAAGTTGCCTTCCGTTAGCGCCAGCACAAGAACCGCCGGCGAGTGCGGAACGTTAGACTAGATAGACTTACGACGCGGCAGGAATCGTTATCAAGTACGGACGAGCGGCATGGACGACGAAGCCAGACGGATGGTGACGACCAGCTTTTTTCTCGGGCTGCGTGTTTCGCAAAGTATTAACAACCTGCCCCCGCCCGATCAGGTCCGCTTTGCGGCGCTGATGGAGACTCTGCAAGCAGTGATGGAAGGCGAAGAATTATCGCTCGAAACAGCGGCTGATTTACAGCGTATCCGTCCCTCGTCGACCGAAGCAGACACGCTGCAACAGGACTACACCAGATTGCAGCGTGTGATTGCCGAAGCTGTCTTAGAAAGACTGTTGTCGTTCAAGCCGCGCTAATGCAGCGCGGCCGGTCGCAGCTTGATATCGATTACGTGGGTCCAAAGCGTTCGTCAGCCCCCATGCCGGGTGCGTTATAGTCGGGCGGCGTCAATTTCGGGAATTCATCGACCAAGTCGGCCGCTTCCCAGCAGAAATCGTCGTCGCCGGTGCTCCCCATCAAATCATCGTCAGCGCCATCATGAGCGATGGTGCCCAGGCTGGTGCGATCACCAGACACGCTCCAAGAGGTGAGCAGCGCCAACAACGCGGCGTCGTTATCGCCAGGATTGGAATAATTCGTCGCGGCGTAGTCACCAACACTGGCGACGCTCGTCCACGAACTGCTGCCGTTCGACACACTGCCGCTGATCAGCAAGTCGTTGCCGCTGCCCCCATCGACATTATCGGCGCCAGCACCTGCAATCAGCACATCGTTGCCAGTTCCACTCAGCAGGTTGTCGTTTCCAGTTCCACCGCTCAGCAAGTCGTTCCCAGCCGATCCGCCGAGGACATCATCGCCCGCGCCACCGTAGACACGATCATCGCCCATGCTGCCATCGAGCATGTCATGCCCTTGGCCACCATAGAGGTAGTCGTTTCCGCCGCCCGCGCTCACCGAGTCGTTGCCGCCACCACCGTAGAAGACATCATTGCCGCCGAGTGCGCTCAAGTTGTCGCTGCCACCGACGGCAGAATCCTGCGGAGTCGGATCGGCCGGGAAGGTGGGAATATTGTCGCCCCAAACCACATTGTCGCCGCTACTGGCATTGATCTGATCGTTGCCCAAGCCACCGACAAGGTAATCGTTCGCAATGCCGCCCGAGATGTAATCGTCACCAGCGCCGCCATGCATTTCGGCCGGCAACTCAACGTTAGCTTGTGTCAAATAGTCGTTGAGCGCCCCGCCGAACGTCAAAGTTTTACCTGTCGCCGAGAAGTCGACCACCAGCGTATTCACGCGGACGCGAGTGAGATTCGGATCACTGTTTGTCGCCGCTCGCATGAACTGAATCAAGTCTTGACCAGACGAGCCAACCACCAGCGTATCGCCCATCTGCGCGTTGATCAGTTGATGATCGATGGCGAGGTTAATGTCTTCGATCTGCGCGAACGACAACGGCTGCAGCCCGGATGTTGTCACAACGCCCGACGCTGTTGGCAACACCAGTGCTGCACTTGGCGGCAACGATGACAGATCGAGATTGAGCACATCGCCGATGGTGTCGCCGGTCGGCAGCGCTGGGCCTGTCGGCTGACCGCCGTTGATGACAATCGCGGTGCTCACGCTGGGGCGAATGTTGCGCACCGTGTCGTCCACGGTCAAACCAACATTGCCCGCTCCAGTGCCCGTCAGGCCCGTAACGGTTTGCCCGAACACATCGTTCCCGTCGACGCCGTTGGGATTGCCAGGCGCGTCTCCGTTCAGACTGATCACGGCCACGCCGCTGGCTACGCCAGTGGGTGTCACTCCCATTCCTGTGCCGCCGGCCTGATCCGAAGTGAAGAGCAGGAACTGATCGGCGCCGGTCCAGCCATTCAAGGTGACGATGCTCAGATCGTGCTGCGGCGTGGTATTTGCAAATTGTCCGTCGATCGTGTCTCCGCCAGACGTGCCCGTGTAATTCAACACGTCGATGTTGCGGAAAATGACGTCGAGAACGCCAACGCCTGTAACCCCATCAATGAAGTAGTCTTGTGAAGTAGCGGCATTCACAGCGCCAATCAAAGCGCTATCGCCGCTGCCATCACCCGTGTCGATAATCGTCAGCGTGTCGGTGTTTGCCGCGAGGCTGCCGTCGGTGCCATCGACGATTACCTGTCCCGCAATGTTATCGACCGTGTTGCTACTGTTGAATAGCTGAAACAAATCATTTCCCGCATTGCCCACAAGCGTGGCTGTCGCACCAACGGCCAACGACTGCACACGCAACGTATCCGCAGAAGTATCGCCGCCGGGAAGACCAAGCAGATTGTTGGTATTGCCGCCCCAGAGCGAAACTGCCGTGAGCGCGCCACTGTCGACACTCACAATGTTGAGTGTTTCCACTCCGTCGCCGCCGAAAACGGCGAGGGCATTGAAGCCGCTGAATGAGGTCGGAGCAAAACCGGCGTCGCCCGTCACTTGCGTTTGAGTGCCGATGTCGGTGAGCGTCAGCGTGGAAGTCGCGGGCGTGCCCGTCGCATCAGTCAGCAACGAACCACCAGCCCCGCTGAGCACAAGCGGTTCGATGTTCGCAAACGACATCAACAAGTTCGGCACGCCGATCGCCGGGAAGACACCCGAGGCCGCGGAAAGAGTGCCGCTGTTACCGGCGTCATTGGTATCGCTGAAGTAACCCGTGTTGTTCGCGGTGGTGAAATTGACGGCCAGCGCATCGGTACCACCAGCGCCATCGAAGTGCAACGTTACATCGCTGGCATCCCAAGGCCCGTTCGCACTCTGTAGCGTTTCGAGCACCAAATCCGCGGCCGCTCCCAAGTGCGAACCCGCACTCACGCCGCCTCCCAATCCGCTGTTGTTCACAGCCGGCGCCGCGCCAGTGAACCGCGGCAAGCCGCCGACGGATTCGTTGATCTGGAACGTGTCGTTGTCGGCAGATCCAATGATCGTCAGCGACTGAATAATGTTATCCGGGCCGGCAAAAACGTTGCCGCCATTCACATCGAGCAACAGGTTTGCCCCAGCTGCATCCAGCTGCGCAACGATGAAATCGGCTACGCCGTTCTCGAAACCCGAGAACTTCATATCGAGCACCACATGAAATGGCTGAGCGGGGCTCGTGCCGACGCTCTCGATGTTGTTGTACTGAACGCTGGCTGCGGTGGCGGCGAAGCTGAACGCGCCATTGCGGCTGCCTGGTCCAAGCGTAAGCGTCGGTGTACCGAGCGCCGCAATGTTGAGCGTCAGTGAGTCGCCGTTGGGATTGGCATTAGGAGCCAGCCCCAAGACCTGAAGCGGTGTTAGCACATCGCCGACATCTTGATCGGGTCTCACGTTGAATGAATCGCCCGCCGTATCTGCCGCACCGCTGAAGACAGCGAGCGGGGCGTCAACATCGCCCGCAAACACTAGCACGCCACCAACGCCGCCATCGAGATTCCCGAAATCGACATTCACGCTCACTTGCGTCGAACCGACCAACGTACCGTTGATCGTCGCATTGTCGCCCGCATTGAGCGTCACTCCTGCCGCTGCACTGCTAATTATCGCAGCCGCATTCATGATAATGTCTTGCCCCGCACCAGCCGCATCGGTGCTGGTGATGATTACTTCATTGCCAGCGCCAGTCACCGCGATGCTTTCCGCTACCGTCACGCTGCCGGCGGCAACCAGCACAACGTCGTCCCCACTTGCCGATATGCCGTTCGCGAGACCCACGCTACCAATAGTCAAGTTGCCGATGTTCGCGATGAACACACCGCCTGAGCCGCCGCTGGCCTCCAAATTCGCTAGCGTGGTTTCGATCGGGTTCGCAGCTGTGCCCACGCCAGCCGCCGCTTGCAGCACGATGCCCGTGCCAGTGACATTGTTGTCGTCGTCAGCATCAAAGATCGTCGTGCCAGCGACGATCGCACCGCCACTAGTGGTCACATTGGCGATCGCTGCGTCACCTGCGGTTGTCAGCGTGAACGCGCTCAGTGCTAACGTCGAATCATTCGTTCCCGCGCCGCTCTCGCCCGCGCCGACATAGCTCGACACCGTTTCACTTGCAAGCAACTGCAGGGTTCCTCCGAGTCCGACACTTACTGCGCCGGCCGCATCGGCAATCGCCGTCCCACCTTGCAACTGCAGCGTGCCGGTGTTGACCGCCGTCGCTCCCGAGTAGGAATTCGCGCCACTCAGCAGCATCGTTCCCGCACCAACTTTCGTCAGCGATCCAGGCGTCGCAGCGCCGTTCGTCACGTTGGCGCTTACCATCAGCAAGCCCGCCGCAGCAACGTCGAAGCTGCGATTCGCAGCGCCCGCCACACCGCTCAGCTGCACATCTGCTGCCCCGTTCGCGCCACCGCCCGCGTCCAAAACGATCCCCGACGTGCCGCTGGCCGTTAGATTGCCATTTAACACCAACTGGCTGCCAGGATTACTCACCGCGCCGCCGCGACGCAAATTCAGCACGCTACCACTGAGCGAGAGCCCGCCAGCACCCACCGTCACGGTCCCGATTGCCGGACCGCCACCATAAACGGCAAAGCTGTTATTGGTCTGCACCGTGCCGCCCGGCGTCGCCGTCATGCCGGTCAGGCTCAAGCTGCCGAACGAAATCGCTGAGCCACTGTTGCCCAGGAAGATCGTGTTTCCTGCGCCACCAGTGAAGCTCGCCGCGCCGGTTATATTCCACGTCGAAGAACTGCCGGTCTGGAACGCGCCGCCGGTGACTGTCAGGTTGGCGATGGTTTCCTGCAAACTCGCCAGTTGACCTGCGTTGAACGCAGTACCATTGAAAATGCTCCCAGCCCCACTCATGGTCACTGTGGCTGTGTCGACGATTTGATTATTCGCGCCAAACGACACGAGGCCGCCAGTCGTGATGTCGAGGTTACCCGGAATCGCGTTTTGCCCTGCAGTCTTTGTCAGATGCAACCGACCACCGGAAACCAGAGTCGCGCCGGTGTAAGTATTCGCGCCGTTGCCGCCAGCACTGCCAAGTGCGAGCACGCCGGCGCCCGTTTTGGTGAGATTCAACGCACCGCTGATCACACCGTTATAGGTGTCAGTACCCGCGGAGCTATTCACAGTCAGCGTCGCCAGTGCTCCACTATTTGTGACATTGATCACCAGCGTCGAGTCGATCGAATTGAGTCCCGCAACCGTTTGATTGAAACCATTCAAATCGAAGACAGCGGGCGAGGCGCTCGAAACATTGCCGACGGCCAGTTTCGAACCAAGCGGCAAGCGATCATCGCCACCTGCGATCCGCAGCGTTCCGACAACAACCGTGGTATCGCCCAAGTAAGTATTGCTGCCACCAGTGACAATCGTCACACCGGTGCCATTCCGCACCGTGAGGCCGCCATGCGTTCCTGCCTGGCCACCGCTGATCACACCACTGAGCGTGAGCGTGCCGGCAGTCGCGCCGACGCGATTGTTGGTGGTTGTCGTGCCGATGATGATCGGCCCAGACCAGGTGTTATTGCCAGAGACCGAATTGAGTGCCCCTTGCGAGCCGATATCACCCAAGCCATTAATCGTCAGGCTTTCGCCCGTGACCGTGATGCCTCCATCGATGCGCAACTGTGCATTGCTGGCAACGGTGGTTGCGCCAACCGTCGAACCAAGACCAGCCGGATTCGTGATGAGGAGGATGCCCGCCGTGATATCGGTCAGGCCATCGTACGTATTCGCGCCAGTGAACGTGACCGTGCCGGTTGTGGTCTTGACCACGCCGCCCGTACCCGAAATCACGCCCGCAAACGAACCGGTCGTAACGATCAGGTTGGCGTTCGCAGCGTTATTGAAACGAGTGATGATGCGGTCGGTCGCATCGCCGCTGAGGTTGTTGACCGTGACGTTGAATTCGCCAGCAGTGAGATCTTGCACCAATTGCAACGTGACATCGCCACTACCAGCCAACAGCGCCGAAGCATACGTACCGCCGTTGACGACAATCGTGCCGACATATCCGGGCCAGGCCGCCAGGCCTGCGGCGATCGAAGCAAATGCAGTGGTGCCAATCGTCGCCGATTGCGTCCCTGCGGTTTCCAAGTCGCCATCGACTGCGCCGCTGCCGGTGAACTGATCGTTCACATAAATCGTCGTCGGCGTTACGCTTTGTGCGACCAGCACCACATCGTTACCGTCGCCGCCATGATATTGAATGGCGAACGGCCGCCCATCGATGTTGAAGATGGCCCCTTCCGGCAGGCCCACAAATGTGCCAATCGTATCACCCGGAACCGTGCCGTCGTTGTTGATGATGGTATACGTTTGCCCGGTCGGCGCGGCGAACGTACCTGGGGTTCCTGTATAAGTGACGTTCAGCGTTGCAGTAGCACCCAGCGCCACGCTGCCATTGCCGATGACGCGCACCTGATCGTAGTCAGTGCCCGCGACATTGCCGGCGGGAGTGGCGATTTGAATTTGCAGGGCACCGTTCTCGACGTAATTGCCTGTCACCGTTTGAAGCTGCAAGGGATTTCCCGGCGCGTGCGTGGCCCCTGCGTTGACCGTAGTCACTCCGGTCGTTCCAGAACCCGACAATGTCGCTCCAGTCTGCACCGTGGCAACGCTCGTGGCAATCGATCCATTCACCACTAGATTGCCGCCCGCCACGGTTGTGACACCGTTGTAGGTGTTGGTCGCTACAAGTGTCAGCGTGCCGCTGCCGTTCTTGATCAAGCTGTTATTCGTCTGAATCAACCGCGGCGTCGTTTCCCGCACCAGAATCGCCATCCGCTTCACGGCATAGGTGGGCAGATTGTTAGCAAACGTATAGTCCGGTTCACCCGTGGTTCGTGTTCCGATGCCCAAATCGCCCTGCGTGCCGTTGCGCCAATTGTTGTAGGCCATTAGCACTTGCCCGCTCGTGCCTGGACCAGCGCCGTCGATGTCGTGGTTGTGAATCTGAAACGATCCATAACCATCGTTCGTATTCGATCCGCCGTCGCCAAAGTCGAAGGATCCCGCTGCGTTGGGAATAGTGATATCGTTGTTGCCGCCGTAGTTGCTCGGCCAGATTTCGATGTTGCCCGTAGCGATGCCCGTGCCCGTCGTAATCGCGCCGGCGCCACTCGTCGGCGCATTTGAGAACACATTCATGTTCGCAACGATCTGCTGCCACTTAAAGCGAGTGGCAGCCGGCCCGCTCTGACCATTTGGGATACCGATCTGGTTGATATTGGACGTAAACGCGTTCATCGACGCGTAGACATAAGTCAGCGGCCCCGCGCCGACCTGCAACTCCATGTAATAAGCAATGCGATCGAAGGGTTGAATCGTCGCCGAGTTATTCCGCGAATACACAAACGACGTCGCACCGTTCACTGCGTTGGGAATGTTGGCCAACTCGTACGCCAAGATGTAGTTATTGGCTTCGGGAACGTTGGTAAACACTCCAGTCACCGCGCCGATGTTTTCCGGCGGATTGCCGCCGACATCGACTCCGGTTCCCGAGATGACGCCATTCAGAACTACGTTACCTGCACCACTCACCACCAGCGCCGAAGATTTCAGATCGAGTGGCGCAGCAATCGTCAACGTGCCCGCCGTCGCGCCGATGCCGATCTGGCCCAGGCTCACCACTTGAACATTGATCGGAGTCGAAGCCGCGATCGTATTGCTGCCTGAAATGTTCGCGATGGCGCCAGGCTGCGCCGCTGCCCCTATCCCGTTCACGGTGAGCGTCTCGTCCGTGAGCGTGATGTTGTTCGACAGGCCAAGCGTGCTGCCGCTGACCACGGTCGTTCCCACCGAATTCGCACCAAGCGCTGCGTTATGGGCTGCGATCAGTGCACCATTGTTGATCGTGGTCACACCGTTGTAAGTATTTGCGCCAGCCAGGGTGACTGTGCCTGCGCCGTTCTTGACCACCGCATTGTTGGCAATGGTTTGGATTTGGAAAGCATTGGGGAAGTTCGTGGCATTGATGGTAGTAAACGCGCCGCCGCCCCAACCAGCCGCAGACGGCGACTTGAACTGCATGTTTGTAAAATTGCCGCCGCCACCAGTGTCGTTCATCACAATGCCAAGCAGGTACGGCTGGCCCGCCACCAGCGACGGCGTGTTAATCACGCCGCTCGCGCCGCAACACGCTCGATTGTAGATTCGGTCGCCGATCTCAAACACGCCGGCAGCGCCCGTGGTATCGAGCCACACGCCGGCGTTGTCGTCTTCGTTGCCAAATTGGAACTGCCAAACACCGCTTTCATTCGGAGTGAAAGAAGTTGTCCATAACATGGCGAAATCGCCGTTGTCGAAACCAACGGCTCCGAGCGCAGCTGCACGGGCACTGACTGCAGCGTCGTCGGCATAGCTCAAATTGCCCAACAAGACGCCCCGGCCATCGCTGGCAACTAGCGCTTGATTGCGGAACGCCTCGATGTTGGTTTGTGGATCGCTTACTGTTCCATTGAAAATGGTTTCCGTAACGCCGCCAGCCAGAGCACTCACGCCGTTGCCGCTGATCACACTGTTAACGATGACGTTCCCCGCACCGTTGAACGTCAATTGCGAGAATCTTTGATCAATCGTGCCGTTGAGCGTCAGCGTACCTGCGGTGGAACCGATTCCCAGAGTTCCCGCACTCGCGACGACTGCGGTGACGGCGCCGGTATAGGTGTTGTTGCCCAAGATATTCGCAATGGAGCCGGGCTGTCCCGCTGCACCCGCGCCATTCGCGGTGATCGCCTCACTAGTGACCGTAATCCCCACGGGATCCGAAAAACCAAGCGTCGCTCCATTGGCAACGGTCGTGCCTGCAGCTGCCAAACCGAGCGCAGTATTGTTACCGGCGATCAGCGTGCCCGCATTCACCGTTGTCGTGCCGTTGTAGTTATTGGCCCCCAGCAAGGTGACTGTTCCTGCTCCGAACTTAGTCACGCCGTTGTTCGGAACAAACGGAAAGCTGCTCCAGATGTTTGCTTGGGCGACATTCGACGGATTGACGATTGCTTCGGCGCCCATCGTCGGCGAACGGAAGCGGGCATCGATCACCGAGCCCCCTCCACCTTCGCGATGGGTGAATGCGATCATGTAATCGCCAGGAACCAGGTTCGCTGTCTTGTTGCCGGTATCGTTCCAGGCGAGTTGCTCGTTTTGTCCGGAGTTCAGCGCGCCGTTCGATTGAAAGATCCCGTCTTGGTTCAGATCGAGCCAAATGCCCGTTGGATCATCCTGCTGATTAATACGGAAGTTCCACGTGCCGGCAGTCGCTGCGGTGACGCGCAGAATGCCTAAGAAGAGATTACTGTAGTTATCTACCTGGCCGATGTTGCCGGTCGAGATGAAATCGTTGTCGTTCGTAAACCGCAAGCCCTGATTGATCGGACCATTGGTCAGCAGCGTGGAGCCGAAAAAACTGGTGAACGCCGCGGGATTCGGCGGTACGCCGTTCATCATGCCACCATTGGCGTTCAGGTTCATCACAACATTATCGTTGTTGATGTGATAGCCGAAATGATTGAGCGAGTTGGCTGTCGAAACGGCCGACCCTCCATTGCCGAATGCGCGCTGAAGAACCAAATTCCCCGCGCCGCCGACGCTCAACTTTGATAGCACGCCGAGCGTGATCGGAATGTCGAGGATCGTCGTTCCGCTGATTGCATTGAGCGTACCGTTGTTGATCGTGAGCGCTTGCAGCGTGGTGCCGCTGTTGAATGTCAACGAGGCATCGAATTCCAATGCTTGACCGCCGCCAACAGTCAGTGCACTCGTGCTTCCCAAGCCGTTAATGGTGCTGATCCGGACTTCGCCGCCGCGGAGCAGGAAGTTCGACAGCGCGTTGTTCTGCCGGAGTATGAGCGTGCCGACGCCGGATTTGGTCAGCACCTGGTTGCCGGCCATGGCGTTGTTGATCGTCAGCTGCGTATCGTTCAGAAAGAACTCCGTCGCGCCTGTGAGCGTGACCGTGCCACTGAGAGTATTGCTGCCATTCTCATTGCGGATGGCCCCCGCGGTGTTGCCGTTGCCCATCACGCTGATGCTATCGGCCAGCGTGATGCCGCCCTGCAGTTCCAGCCGAGCGTTGTTGGCGATTACCGTTCCGCCGGCAACTGTTCCCAGCCCGTTGTTGGCCCGCGCATCCCAGATGCCTTCGTTGATATTCAACTGCCCGCTGAAGGTCGTTCCCGCGTTGGCCGTGGCGTGGATGATCGTGCGGTTGCCGCCCGTCTTCGTGATGACGCCGCTTCCTGATAGCCCGGTGGTAATTTCCATCTGCCCATCGGCGCGCAGTTCCAGATTATTTCCGCCGCCGTCGACCTGGCCGAGCAAACGCATCGTGCCGTTTGCATCGCGAATTTTCGCAACGCCTGCGAGCGTGATGGGGCCACTCCAGTCATTGTTTCCCGATAAATTGTTGAGCGCCGCGTCCGACACACTCGTGCCCGTGCCATTGAGAGTCAGCGCTTCGGTTGTGGTGTAGAGCACGTTGCCTGACAACCGCAGCGAACCACCAGCTTGAACCGTGGTGCCATTTGCTGCCGTACCGAGCGCGTTGTTCGCCGAGACATTCACGGTCACGCCGGAATTGATCGTCGTCTGCCCTGTGTACGTGTTCGCCGTCGGCAAAAGGACAACTGCGTTGCCGGAGAACGTCAGGCTCGACCCAGCAGTTTCCGAAATATTCCGCAACGTGATATCAGGCCGGCCTGTCGAATCGATCGTAGCATTGCCGTTAAGCACCGTCGAAGCGAATTCTAAATCCTGCCCGCCATCGGGCGACTGCACGAGCAACATCGTACCCGCATTCATCGTCAATTGATTGAGCTTCACCCCGGGAAGCGTGGAACCCATGATGAGCGTCGAGTTGGCAAGGACGCGCACGTTGTTCGTTAAATCCCCCGCAGCAATCGCCTGCGAAGACCACACACCTGTTTGCGTTGTGGGATTGATGATTGTTTGTGAGGCGTATGCAATTCCATTCCCCGCAGCGACGCGGGCTTCCACGTTGCCGCCACCGCTGCTTTCAAAGTACGCGATGTAAACACCGTACGTTCCGGCCGGCAAATTGACCGTACCAATCCGCGATTGATTGCCGTGATTGCCTCGATTGTCGACGACCAGTTCCGTCGATTCAAACGTGCCGTTGCTGTTGCTGTCGACATAAATTGCGCTACCGTCGTCTGAGCTCGTGCCGAACGACACATCGCCAGCGGGGATTGAACTGCCTCCCCCCACGGTAATGCTGCCGGACCACGTAGCACCAAACCGATTGCCAAATGGCGCCATATTCGAGGGCGATCGTGTGAGCAACGCATTCGTATCGAAGTTGCCGAGATTCGTCGACAGGCTCGAGGTGCTATCGGGAGTCAAAGCCAGATAAACATCGGTGTTGTTCGCCGCCGAGGCATCGATAATCAAATTGGTATCGGCAAACACGTTTGGATACCAACGTTCGATGAGTGAACTCACCGTCGTCGACGCCCCAGCGCCAAACTCCAGAGTGCCGCCGTTGGCATCCACATTCGCTTTGCCGATGCCGGTATTCGCGCCACTCGTCGTGGTTACGATCTTGCCGCCTCCGTTGATCGTCCATAGACCTCCGCCAATGCTCGCCGAGTTGGCCGTGTTGGCAAGATTAAGTTGGCCGCCGGAAACAATGCCTGTGAACAATACGGATGAGATCTGCGCAGTGATCGTGTTGGTGCCAGTCGCCGCACCCTGTTGATCGATGCGGTTGGTGTTCAGCGTGCCGTTTTGCAATGTGAAATTGCTGGCCGCGCCATCAAATCGCACTTCGCCGACAAACGTGTTCGCGCCGACATTCACGGGACCTGGATCGGCGGTCCGGAAAATTGCAATGTCGTTGGAGTCGGGCGCGACATTCGTGTTCCAGTTCAATGCGTCCGTAAACGAGATGCCATCGCCATCGCCATCGCTGTCGCCATCCCAAACATAGGTTGCAACTGCGCCACCCACATTCATGCTGATCACTGCGTTGCTGGCGGCGCTCGACAATCCGTTGCCATCCGTCAGTACAAACCGAGTCAACCGCGTAGATGCTGCCGTGGCCACATTGGTATTCAAGAAGGTGATGTTGCTCAGCAATGCGCTCACCGCAGCCGAGCTTGCTGCAGCATTGAACGTGATCACCAGGTTTGTGCCACCCGTGCCGCCAGTCGCCGTTCCGATTGGTGTGCCGCCGAAGCTGACCGTGCCAGCCGCAAAGCCGATTTGCCCCGCGCCGTTCCCTTGATTACGCACGCTGAGAATGTCGTCGGCGGAAACGCCACCGGCCGGAATACTGACAGTCAAGTTGCCGGTGTTCCAGGCGTTGGGTGCAACTGGTGGCGGATCGTTCGCAACCGCGGCGGTCCCTTGGTCAATCACCTGCACGCCCGAAACGCCCGGCGTGTAGGTCAGCGAATCGCCCGCAATATTGCTAATTGTGGGCGGCGCATTCTCTTTGCCAACCCAGATTTCCAAGTTGCGAATCGCAAAGCCGCCAGTGCCCGTGCCGAACGTCCAGTCCGCGCTGCCGTTGGGGCCGTTGGGAATCTGATTGCCAATTCCTGCGCCACCCCCTGCAGTGACATTGAACACTACTTGCGCTGCCGTATTGGTCGGGCTGTTGGTAAACGCAGACACCTGGAAGGAACCGTGACCACCACCTGTCGTGCCGCCGCTGTCTTTCCAGTCGAAGAGACCGTTGTTCGATCCAAAGGCCCCGCCGCCATCCGGCCCATAGTTGCTGGCCCAAAATTCCAGAATGCCCGATGTCCCCGGTACCGAGATGGGAGTTACACCCGAACCAGCGCTCGTCTCGATTTTTACGTTACTCACCACCGTGCCGTTCTGCACGATGTTCGTTCCCGCCCTCGGCACACCAACGAGCAACGGATCGGGATTGAATGTATCCATCGATACCCACACCCATTTAGCGCTGCCGACAGGACCAATTTCAAAGAAGTAAGCCACACGGTCGAACGAACCGGTGGGGTTGCTTGCCGCGTTGTTCACCAGATACGCGTCGTTGAAGTCGAATTGGTCGTTGTTGATTGCGTACAACTGGTTCATGCCCGCGAGCGACGCTGCTGATACCACCGCGCTGGCTGCGGTTAAAACTTTCCGCTCCTCCAGCGGCTCAAAGAAAAGCTTGCGATTGGCGGACCGGTGGCTGGCCGTTTTCAGTTTGCGTTGTAGTGTCATAGGACTTCTTGAATCGGTGGTGAGAGCAGTCATCGACTGAACTTCAAATACGTCCTCCCGCGGGTGGGCGCATTCGTTGAGTCCACGAACAAATCACCGCGGCGCATGCGGAGCTCAAACGCCGAGGACTTGTTTTGGAGGCAGGTGATTTCAACAAACTGTCGTTCATGGAATGAACGACGCGACCTCGCAGGGACGAGGCAGGGGCGGTAATTAAACAGCCGCCGAAACGGAGACAAGTCGTGACAGGAACGACTCAAGACCGGATTGGATGGAGAGGCTGTGGCCGTATGTTAGACCAAATCCACAGCAGGGTGCTAGCTTTTATCGAAGAATTTGCGTGCAGATTTTCCACGCCGTTGACGGGCAGCGAAACTTACTTGGCGCTGACGCGTCCGACGCCAAACTGGTCGCCATTGTTCACGGCATTTTTTGCGAAAGTGGATTTCTCGCGGTGCACTCCGCTGCGGTCAAAGGATAGGCCGCTTTCCATCGAGACTGACCATGATTCAGCCGGGCTGCTCACAAACAGATCTTTGGGATGGAAAAGCGGGAGTCGTATTTCACCACGCTGCGCGCGTACACTTGGATTGATGTCGCACCTGGAACATATCATGGAGAACAAAATGCCGAGCAACGCCGCACCCCAGCCCGGCGACCGCTATTTATGCTTCGACGGGATCAACGATTACGTCGAAGTTCCGAATAGGCGGTGCTACAGCATTGACCACACTTGGGAGTTCGCCGTGGCAGCCTGGCTGCGCGCCGACACTGATAACTTCCCTACTCCCGAGCATCAACGTGAATACGTCCACTGGCTGGGTAAGGGAGATGGGAATCACGGAGAAGGAACCCAGGAATGGGTCTGTCGCATGTATAGCCTGCACACCCCGCATGAATATCCGCCGCGCCCGAAGCGGACCAGCTTCTATGTTTTCAATCCGGAAGGAGGTTTGGGGGTTGGCAGCTTTGTGCAACCCACCATTCCAGTTTCCATCGGCGTCTGGCGGCTGATTGTCGCGATGGCCGACCGGGCGCACACCTTTCTCTATTGCGATGGTGAATATGTCGATTGCGATACTTACCGCGGGCCAGCGACCTGTGGCTGTTCAATCATGACCCACGCAGGAGCGCAAGTAGTCGTTAACCCGCTGCATGGTCCGGCGCCGTTGCGGATCGGCGCGCAGGAACTCAACAAGAGTTACTTTCTGGGCGGGATATCCAAGGTCAGGCTGTGGAATCGTCTATTAACGGCCCAAGAGATTCGGGCACTTTATCGGCAAGATATCGCGCCTCGCGATTCGCTGGCCGGAGAGTTTCTGCTGAACGAAGGGCAAGGAACAACTGCGAACGACACAGCTGCGATGAATCATGGCGAGATTCACGGCGCGACATGGGCAACCCAGTGAGCCTGCACCAAGCGTTCATCGGCTACGTAGCCGCGACAATCGATGTGCCCTGGCCACGGCAGCCGCGATGGCGTTGAGCGCAGCACCGTCGTCGTGCGTGTCGACTGGCACGAACAATATTGAACCTTCACGGCGCACGACGATGTCTTCGACGGCCACCGCGCGTAGCAGCCATACCGTAGTCTCTTCGTCGCCGCATTCGACGCCGACCCAGCCAGACGACTCGCCGATTAGCGTCTTCAGGCCAGTTGCTTCATCAATCATTCGCCGAAGTGATCTCGCCGCATGTTCGTACCGCTCACCGATGCCTGCGATTTCATGCGGAAGCGGCGACTGTAGGAGTGCTGGGGCATCGCCAGTCGGCTGCTGCTCGAGCTCCATGTGATCGAACAGATAGTGGCAGGTCTTGGCAACGCAAACGACAACGTTCTTGACTTCCTTTTCAACGCGAAAATTGGGGCCGACCGGCACGAACAACACCGCCGCTTCGTGCCTCGCCACCACATTCTCCGCGACAATCGCGCGCACCAGCCAGGCTGCCGTGGCTGCGGAGTGGCACTGCAGGCCGATCCATCCCGGTGGCGACGTTGGAATCAGCGGCAGTTCGACACACAGCCCTAGGGCCCGCCTGATTTCCGCGGCAACGAGTTCATATTGCGCCGGAGCTGCCTGCACTTCCTCTCGCGCGACGGCGCCGAGCAATCGACCGCGGTGTGGTGGACCGCCGGCTAACGCCAAATGACAGAACGTGGTCCAAATCTCACCCCAAACTACCTTGCCATCCTTGTCGCAACGGAGCGCTGCCGATCCCATCGATGATGGTGAGACATCTTCAAAGCAGCCGGTATACCGTGGCGGCAACAGAGCATTAATGCGAGCTTCAAGCTGTTGGAGCTCAACCGCCGAAGAGATTTCGTGCGTTCCCCGGCCGGCGGACATACTTCATTCCTTCGCATAATCAGTCGGCGAAGCCCTAAACTCGATTCAAGGTACCTGTAATCCCGGCGAACGAATCGGTCTCGACGCCAAAGCGTTGCAAAAGCGTGATGAAGAGCAGGGCCAGTGGCTCTTCCTGCACCTTGGCGTCGCTTTGCCAGCCTGCATCCGTATCGATCCCCGCACCGGCCTGGTTGTCCTCGTTGCCTTTGCCGAACTTGAGATATCGGCCGTTGGCGAAGCCGAGATTTTTCCCACCCGCGGAGATGATGGGATAATTGCGCGACAGGTGAAAACTGCTCGAGGCTGAGCCGTGCATCGCAAAGGTGTTATCGAGCATGTTGCCGTTGCCGGTCGGCTCGGCGGTATCCTTCAGGCGTTGTACGAAACGACCAAACTCTTCGGCCTGATAACGATTGTAGGTGCCGAGATTCTTCCAGCCATCGGGCTGTTTCACAGCGTGCGTCAATCCATGTGCACCATTCAGCCCCACAGCTTTCGATAGCAAATCGTGAGGGCCTTCGCCATTCTCTCGTCCCAGCTGAAATGTCGCAACGCGCGTCGAATCGCTGAGGAACGCGAGATAAATGAGTTCGTACATTGTCTGGAAGTAAAGCCGGGCTTCTTCAGGAGTTGCCTCCAAGTTGAGCCTGCTGGTGTCGACCACGGGAATCGGCGTATCGATCCACTTCTGCGCTTTTGCGAGCTTAAGTTCCGTATCGCGTACCGCATCGAGATACTGCTTCAGGGTTTGTTGGTCCTGTTTCGACAGGGACTTTTCGAGCGACTTCGTATTTGCAATCAGCAAATCGAGCGCACTCTTGCTGCGCGCCAGCCGTGTATGGGCATCTTTGCCACTGGTGACAAACAGCGTGTCGAAAATTTGCTTCGGCTTATTCATCGCCGGAATTGGGCGGCCTTCGCGGTTATATGACTGGGTCTGTGCGCCGCGCGGTCCACCGATCCCGCCGTTGGTCGACATCACGAGGGAAGCGTGCCGAGTAAACTCTCCGGCGTGTTCGGCAATGACCTGGTCGACGGAGATGGAATTCTTGTACGGACCATGACCGCCGATATCGGCGCCGGTCAAATATTGATCGGCGTTCGAATGCCCATGAACCTTGCGGGCCGCGGGGTGAGACAGACCAGAGTAAATAGTGATTTCACTCCGCAACGGCTCGAGCACATCGAGAACCTTGGTCAGCTCGAAATCCTTTTCGCCACCGCGTGGGAACCAACTCCAATCCTTCCACGCCGGGTCCGACTTGAGCGGTAGACCAACGCCGTCAGGATGATAGACGCTCAAAAATCGCCGCGGCGTGGCGCTCGCGGGCACGTTGGCGATAGCCAACGACTCAAGCCACGGCAATGCCAAGGCGACGCCAGCACCACGCAGGAAACTTCGACGATCAAGGCCCAGTTGTTTGTCGCTCATCATCGACTCTTACTTTGAATGGAATAGGTTGCTGCTGACGACCAAGTGGATCAAATCCGCTAACTGATCATTCTGCTTGCGGAACTGCGAGGTCAGTGCATCGATATCCGCATGATCGGCAAAAGTCACCGGCCGACCAAGAGCATATGCCGAAATTTTGTGAACCATGGCCCTGGCGAATTGATCCTGTCGATCTGCGAGTAAATACCGCTTCAGGCCTTCCACTCCAGCCAGTTCCTGTTTGTTAAAGAGGGTTGACGTAGCATCGACGGGTTTGTTCTTGATGTTCGTCCGCCAGGCCCCCAGAGCATCGTAATTCTCAAACGCGATTCCCCATGGATCGATGCGTGAATGGCATGAAATGCATGCAGCTTTGTTGCGATGATCGGCAATCCGTTCCTTGAGAGTCATCTCCAGAATCCGCGGGTCAGTGAGATCGACTTTCGGTACATCCGCTGGCGGCGGCGGTGGCGGATCTTGCAGAACTCGCTCCAGCAACCAAACGCCGCGCTTCAGCGGGTGCGAGTCGCTACCATCGGAATTCATGGTCAACAATGCAGCAGCGGTCAAAATTCCTCCGCGATGCGTTGGAGCAGCTTCCCCCACTTTGCGAAAGTGCGGGCCGAAAACACCCGAAATGCCGTAGTGCTGAGCCAACCGCTCGTTGATGACAGTGTAATCGGAATGCAAAAAGTCCATCACACTGCTATTGCTACGCAGTGCTTCGCGGAAGAAAGCGATCGGTTCTTCGCGCATCGCCGCGCGCAGCGCCTCATCTTTTACATGGGTCACGCTTTCCATGCCATCCAGGCCCAGCCATTGTTCGACAAAGTGTTGCGAGAACCGCTGAGCACGTGTGTCGGCCAGCATACGATCGACTTGCGCATGCAAGATGGTTGGGTCTTTGAGTTTTCCCTCGCGAGCCAGTCGTAGCAATTCCTCGTCAGGCAGGCTCGACCAAAGAAAGAACGACAGCCGGCTTGCTAATTCGAGGTTACTGATGCTGACTGGTTTTTTTGCCTCAGCTGAGCGCTGCGTGAGATAGAGAAACTCCGGCGACGCCAAAGCGGTCGCCAGTACTTCCAGCATCGCGGCTTCGAACGTCTCGAAGTCAGAACGATGTTTGGTGAATAGTTGAACGAAGGGAACCACCTCATCAGCAGTGATCGGACGTCGCCAGGCACGCTCGAGGAAACGCGTCAGCACTTCATGGCTGTAGAGTTGCTCATCGGCTTTGTTCTTGCTCTCAAAAAAGATATTGAGATGGCTTTGGGGTGGCCATTGATCGAAGTGCGGAGCGCTGACTTCGATGTAGTCGATCATCACCTGCAGCGGTTGCTTGCCGCGTGTGCTCGATTCATTGCGGATGTGCAGAAACTCATCCCGCCGAGGAAAGGTGGTCGTCAACTTACGAAAAGGATTGCGTTGGATCTCACTGAGAGGAATGTCGAATTCGATGAATTCTGGTTTATCAGCCGGTGCAGTGACCGGCTGATCGCGCTGGCTGATCACTTGCGAGAAATTGGCATTGTTGCTGGTGTGCGCGCTGAAGATTAATCTCAGGCTGGCAAACTCTTCGGGTTCATTGGTGCTACGTCCCGCGCGAATTCGGACTTTCATCATCCCTTCATCGGGCAGAAAGCGATCGAGGTTCATTTTCAATTCGTTGTTTCGCGGCAAGACGAAAACAACGGGTGAAATGTCCGGACTGTGCCCAGCAAACTTGTTTGGCTGCGGCGCTGCGTCGCCGCCAGAGTATTGAACTCCTTCGCCGGTCGCTTGATTGAGCAGGTGTGCTCGGTTGCGATGATTGCGATAACCTTCGTCGTTTTGATTGAACCACTTGCTTCTTTCGCCGACTTTGGCCATCACCTCCTGCATGGAAATGAGATACGTGACGGGCGCCGGTCGATCGCCGCTGACAGTCACTCGCTGCAGCGCCTTTAGTCCGATTTCGCGATACGCTTCGAACTGCATGGGCGACATCTGCAGCAGGTCAGAACTGTTTTTGAATCCGTCTTCGGAGGCGGTCTCAGGAGGCAAGTTGTTGGCAATGGCGTACGGCAAACCGAGGAGGTCTTGCAAAGCATAGCTGTATTCGTACTTCGTCATCCGGCGAAACGACGAATGCTCCGAACTGCTGCGGCGAACCAATGAGGCCTTACTCAATTCCTCGCTGAGCCAATCAACGATGGTCTTGCGATCGGTATCGGCCAGACGATAGTCCGCTTCATCTTCAGGCGGCATTTCGGCATTGCTCAGGACCTTGTAAATCCCCTGCCAGCGATCAACATCGGGTCCCGTCAGCAAATTGGGGTTCAACTTGTCGACGCGCAGATTCGCCATCGTCGAGTCAGGTCCATGACAAGCGACGCACTTTTGGGCCAGAACTGGAGCAATCAACTTGCGGAAGTGATCGAGATTGGCAGCGGGTATGGCCGGCGTGGATTCAACTTTTTTCTCCCGCTCTTTTAAGAACAACGATTTCGCTCGCCCCGCTTCACGTGCTTTGTCGAATGACCATTGAAGTTCAGGCGGATCCGCGGCCAGCGTTTGGCAAGCACGCGCATAGCCCAATAATATAATGAAAAGGATTGTGCGCATTGGCTGATTCGCTGCCGGGCTAGTTCCGAGGAGGGCGACGTTCAAAGGGAGGGACGGTTCAGCTGAAACCGCTGGGGGGGCCTTCATCTTAACATCGCAGGGCCCCTCGTGCACAATACTCGGCGGTCAGGAGCTGGTATGCGAGGCTTTCGATCTTTCCGTCACCACCTATCTCAGGGCATCGTTTATGAACAAGTCGATCCTGCTGCCGTTTGCTTGTTTCGCTTTGGCAACTTTTTTTCTGGCGGCAACAGTTCACGGCCAAGGTTCATTGAAGCCGGCCTTTCAATACGAGCTCGGCGACATTCGCATCAGCATTCCATCCGCGGAGGAACCGCGCATGAAGGAGTTTGGCCCGCAGTCAATCCAGGCGGCCGCGAAGTACTTGGAGACCGGCGCGGTTAGTTGGGCTCGCGGTCGGGCTTGTGTGAATTGCCATACGACGGGCCCCTACTTGACGGAATACACGGCTTGGTCGCGCCAGTTCGGCAAGCCGAGCGAAGAAGTGCGGGCGAGTTTCTTGGCGGCCGTGCCAAAGGAAATTGCCGAGGTAAAAGAAGCGGACAAGAGTGGGCACAAATACTATCCCGGCACGTTCTCGGCAGTGTGGAGAAGCGCCGGGTTGGCGGAGTGGGATCGGCATGTGACGGGGAAACTCTCAGAAGCAACGGACCGCTCGCTGCGGGACATGTTCGAACGCCAATCCGCCAGCGGCGAGTTTGTTAGCCACGGTGAGGTCGAAATCCCCCATATAACCACTGATTTCCAATTGTCGCTGCAAGCCGCGCGGGCGATCACCGCTGCACCCGGATGGCTCGCGGGGTTGAAGGACGACAAACTGCTGGCCCGCGTCGACAAGTTGAAGGACTGGCTCCGCACTGCACCACCCAAGAATGACTTCGATCGGCTGTTGAAACTGCAGTTGGCTCACTACTTGCCCGAGTTGGTGCCGCCAACTGATCGTGACGCTTCGCTTGCTCTGCTGACTTCCAAGCAACATGCCGACGGCGGTTGGAGCGTGCGCAATATGTCGGCGATCGACGATTGGCACTTTGAAATGAGTCCGACCGTGCTCAAGCTCATCAACAACTTGCCCGATGCTGCGAAGCCGGAAAGTGATGCTTACATGACCGCATTCGCGATTGTGCTCTTGCGGCAGAATAACGTTCCAGTGTCCGACGCTCGGATTCAAAAAGGATTGGCCTGGCTCAAACGCGAGCAACGCGAAAGCGGCCGCTGGTGGATGCATTCGCTCTACCGCGGCAACTTTCACTACATCACATACATCGCCACGATTGAAGCAATGAAGGCGCTTGACCTATGCGGAGAATTGGACGCCATCTCCGCACAGGCCGAATAGCACTTAATCCTGAATGACGACGTTGTCACCCGAGCCGCCATCGAGAACATCGAGCCCCTGGCCGCCGAGCAACACATCGTCGCCCGAGCCGCCGAGCAGCGTATCTGCTCCGGCGCCACCCACGAGGATGTCGTCATTCTCACCTCCATCAGCTGTCAGCTGGATTGCATCGGCCGCGAGACCAGAAGCTTCGATCACATCGTCACCAGCAAGTGCATTCACCACAACGCGGTCGTTGGCTGCTTCAGCTCCGGTGATGTTCACCTGTGCTGCCAGGCCCAGCACCGACGTGCCGTTGGCATTACCGACCAGCAGAGCGATGTCGTCGTTACTAGTACCAAAAATGTTCACGATGTCAGCGGCTGCATCGCCTGCGCCGCCGACGCCGAGGTTGAGATTCACTTCGACCACATCCGTGCCACTCAAGCCGCCGACGCTGACCACATCAGCGCCACCCTGGGCATTGAAGTCGATCCCTTCCACATCATTCAAATCCATCACAACGTTGGCGATGTTGCGCGCAAACAAAACTCGTTCTCCATTGGCATTGATGTTGATGAGTTCGGCCACGTTGGCGCCATTGAACAGCATGTTGTCGAAACCATCCTGACCTTCGAGCATGTCGTTGTCATCGCCTGGATTCCAGACGAAAGTGTCATCCCCCTCACCCATCAGTGCAGTATCGTTGCCGTCGCCGCCATTGAGCAAGTCACCGCCTTCGCTGCCGATCATGACGTCGTTGCCCAATCCGCCGTTCAAGGTCAATTGCATGCCGTCGGCTTCCAGCGAAGTGGCATCGATCGTGTCATCGCCGCCGAGCCCGTTGAGTGTCAATCGGTCATTGGCAACTTCAGCAAAGAAAATGTCGACTGCCGCATGCAGGCCAAACACATTGACTCCCCCGGCATCGCCTGCGGCCCCGAACACATCAGCGCCATTCGTGCCGTTGACGGTGACGTTATCAGCACCATCGTCGCCGCCTCCATTCGCACCCCGCAGGTCGATGCCCACCTTCGTTACATCCGTGCCGGTTAGATCGCCGACGACAACGTTGTCGACGCCACCCAGAGCGCGAAACTCAATCGTCTCCATGTCATTCAGATCCATCGTGACGTTCGCCACATTCCGCAGAAACAACACACGCCCGCCAGTCGCGACAATGTCGATATTCTCTGCGGCGTTGGAACCAAAGAAGAGCATCGTATCGCTGCCACCCTGTCCTTCGAGCGTATCGTTGCCGTCGCCGGGATCCCATTGGAAAACGTCGTCCCCTTCGCCCATCAGTGCCACATCGTTGCCGTTGTCGCCGAACAGGAAGTCATTCCCATCGCCACCCAGGAAGACATCAGCGCCTTGCGAGCCGAGCAGCGTGTCATTTCCCGTGCCGCCATCGAGCGTGAGCTTGATGACACCGGCAGGCAGCGTGCTGGCCGTGATGCCGTCGCTGCCACCGAGACCGTTGATGACCAGCGCGTCGTTGGCGCCTTCCGAGTTGGTGATGTTCACCGTCGCATAAAGACCGAGTACCGCTACCGACGAACCAGAGCCGAAGACGTCGATCACATCGTTGGCAGTGGCGCCATTCACAATAACCGTGTCCGCGGCTGCATCGCCGCTTCCGCCGCCAATGGCTCCGCTCAGATTGGCGTCGATTGTGGTGAGATCAGTGCCGACGAGGTTGTTCACCGTCAGTGAGTCCACACCACCGAGCGCATTCAAATCAAGGCGTTCGACATCATTCAAGTCCATCACGATGTTTGCCAGATTGCGCGTGAAACGAATTCGCTCGCCATTTGCCGAAACATCGAAAACCTCGCTCCCGGCGCTCCCGTTGAAGAGCATCGCATCGGTGCCGTCTTGCCCCTCGACGGTGTCGTTACCGTCACCTGGATCCCACTGGAAAACGTCGTTTCCTGCGCCGAGGAATGCGGTGTCGGTTCCCTGTTGGCCGTCGATGAAGTCGTTGCCGTCGCCCCCAAACAAATTGTCATTACCATTGCTGCCAAGCAGTGTGTCATTGCCCGTGCCGCCGTCGACCGTAATCTTGATCAGCGCTGCGAGGTTTCCCGTGGCGGAAAAACTGTCGTCGCCGCCATTCGCATTCAAAATCAGATTTTCGCTAGTGCCGATGTCGATGGAGAACGGCGCCGGATCCAGCCGATCGAAGCGGACCCGCACGCCATTCGCCGTTGTCGTGAACACCTCCGTGCCGTTGCCGCCGTTGACTTCGACCGTATCGGTTCCGGCGCCACCTTCATTCAAGTCGGTGTCATCGCCGGGGTTCCAGATCATCCGATCATTGCCGGACTCGCCAAACACCTGATCATCGGCATCACCACCCGTCAGCGTGTCGTTCTCTGTGCCGCCGAAGAGAAAGTCGACGCCACCTTTGCCGAGCAGTGTGTCGTTCCCCCCTTGGCCAAAGAGCAAATCATTGCCGCTGCCGCCGGTTATTACGTCATTTCCAAAACCGCCAAAAATCTGACCTCTGGGAAGCGCGCCGTTCGCTTCGTTGAGCGTCAGCGTGTCGTCGCCATTTTGACCGAAGATGAGTATGGCCGCAGTATTCGCCACGGTTGGCGTGCCACCGATGACGCTCACTGCGCCCCCGTTCACCAGCAGTTGCCCGGCAGCATTGCGACTAACTTCAATGTTGTTGTCGAGATTGTCACCGAAAACCGCCAGAAGGTTACCACTGAGGAAGCCATTCACGGCAGGAGTGAGTCGCGCGCCGAGCAACTCGATTTGCATGCGACGATTCTGGGGCTGATGTTTCTTGCGGCGATTCTCCGCAGCTTGCGTGCGAGTGAAGCGAGCACAGAGCATTTGAAACCAGGTGCGGCGAGACATGTGGGGCATCTCCGAGACGGGAAGGTGAGTTAGGCAAGTGTGCCAGCGATTGGTCGCGTGCAGGCTTCCGGACTGGTGGCTACAATGCTTTCATCCCGAAAGCCGGACAAATCGGCCAAGATTGTTTGAGTATTTCGCACCTGCAACTTGCGACTGACGTTTCTCATGACCGCTGAGCCCACCATTCCGGCTGACGACGGCGCCCCGCCGCTAGCGCTGCGACTGGAATTTGAGCGATTCAGCCAGCAGCTCATTGGCCTGGCCCGCAAGCACTTGGGCGCGCGGCTGGAGCACAAAGTCGATCCCGAAGACGTCGTCCAGTCGGCCTACAAAAGTCTGCTGTTGCGCTACGGCGAAGGCGGTCTTTTGCCGGGAGTGCCCGGTCCAACCGGCGAGGGCTGGCAAGGGTTGTGGGGCTTGCTGACTACGATCACCATTCGCAAATGTGCAGATCGGGCGCGGTTTCATCAGGCTGAACGCCGCGATGTGCGGCGCGAGGCTGTTGCGCCGGCCGAAGCTCCGGCGCCTTGGATGGCAGCCGTCAGTCGCGAACCGACTCCCGATCATGCCGCGATGCTGTCGGAGGTGATGCAGGATCTGTTCGCTCGCTTAGAAGACGACGAACGAACGATGATTGAACTCAGCTTGCAGGGGTTTTCGACGCAGGAGATCAGCGAGCGAACGGGCCGGGCCGAACGATCGGTCCGGCGGCTGCGCGAGCGAGTGCGCAAGTTCTTGGAGCGGCAGCAGGCGGAGTTGGAATCCTAACGGGTGGAAGTAAGAGCAGAACGTGAACACCACTGGCCAATCGCAGCACAGCGACGCGCCCGACCCGCTCAGTGATGACACTTGGAGCGGCTGTGAAGGGCTCATTCGCGACTTCGAAAAGGCGTGGCGAAAAGGACCGCCGCCGCAGATCAGCGATTTTCTCATCGCTGACGATGCGCGCCGCGGCGTGCTTTTGCGAGAACTGCTGCACGTCGATCTTGAGTATCGTGTGAAGGCGGGCCAACGCACCTGCGTCGAAACTTACTTGGATCAATATCCCGAGTTGGCTCTTGAACCTGAAAAGGTGCTCGATCTTATTGCTGCCGAATATGAGTTGCGACGGCGCAACGAATCAGACTTGAGCCAGAGTGAATACAATCGGCGCTTCCCTGCTTTTGGCAAGCGGATCGCGGAGCGTTTGCAAATCGCCGATCGCACGCTCGGCGGCATGCTCACGGTGCCGAGCGAGGCCGCTCCGATCGAGGTTCCCGGCTATCAGATCGTCGCCAAATTGGGCCGCGGCGGAATGGGAGTTGTTTATCAAGCGCTCGAGTCAAGACTTGATCGGCACGTGGCGCTCAAGTTTGTGCCAGCGGAAATGGCCGGCGATGCTCATCGCATGCAGCGGTTCATTCGCGAAGCGCAAACCGCGTCAGGGTTGAACCATCCGCACATCTGCACGGTGCACGCGCTCAGCGAGCACGACGGTGTGCCGTTCATTGTGCTCGAATTCATCGAAGGGAAAACATTAAAGGCCCACGCAGCGACCAAGCCCGCCATCCCCGATGCGTGCCGGTTGGTTCGACAAGCGGCGAACGCTCTTGCTGCGGCGCACGCGGCCGGCGTGGTGCACCGCGATATCAAGCCGGAAAACATGATGGTTCGCTCCGATGGTTACGTGAAGGTGTTGGATTTCGGTCTCGCCCGCCGGCTCCCGACGTTGGCTCCGAATGTCGGCGCTGCGAGTCACGACACCTGGCCCGGCACGGTGGTGGGAACCGTGTCGTATATGTCTCCCGAGCAAGCCCGCGGCGCTGCGCTGGATGGCGCATCGGATATTTTTTCACTCGGTATCGTCTTGTACTGGCTCGTCACCGGCGAACACCCGTTTCAAAAGGGGACTTCGTTCGAAACACTGCACGCCATCGCCAACGCGCAGCCCACGCCTGTATCGCGGCTCTGCCCCAATGTCCCTGCGGCACTCGAAGGGCTACTGGAAGGCATGCTGCAAAAAGACTCTCGCTTGCGGCCGACGGCGACGGAAGTGGAGCGTGCGCTGACCAGCATCATCCGCGGTGTGCGCGCGGCGCGCGAACCTTCGTCGCGGCGAGTGGTGCACCGCGAACAAGAACTCACAGCGCTATGCCAGTCACTCGCAGCAGCGGAAGCGGGGCGCGGATCGCTGGTTTGCGTCACCGGTGAACCCGGTATCGGCAAAACAACGCTCGTCGAGGATTTTCTCGAAGGGCTCGAGTCGCGGGGAAATGTGCAGATCGCACGTGGCCGCTGTTCCGAACGACAGGCATCGGCTTCGGCGTATCTGCCAATCGTCGATGCGCTCGCCGACCTCATGCGCGGCGAAACAGGAGATGCCGTGGCGCGGCTGTTGAAGGTCGTCGCGCCAACCTGGTCCGCTCAACTTGTTCCCGGGAGTCGATACGGTACCGTTCCGCCCGTAGCCCATACGCAGCAAGCCATGTTGCGCGAACTATCCAGCTTGCTCACTGCGGTCTCGCGTCTTGGCATTGTGGTGCTCTTTGTCGACGATGTTCATTGGTCCGATGTCTCGACCGTCGATCTGCTCGCCTACCTTGGTCGGCATTGCCGTGAACGTCCAGTACTCATCATCGTGACCTATCGTCCCACCGAATTGCTGCTCGGCCCGCATCCATTTCATCGCGTGAAGCTCGACTTGCAGGCGCAAGGTGTGTGTACCGAACTTGCGCTCAACTTTCTGGCGCGGGAGGAGATTGAGAGCTATCTGGCGTTGGCGTTTCCAGATCACGCCTTTCCGAGTCACTTCGTCGATCTTATCCACTCGCGCACCGAAGGAAGCCCACTCTTCATGGCCGACTTGCTGCGTTACTTACGCGAGCGAGGAGTGATTGCGGAAGCGGAAGGTAGATGGCGACTCGCTCGCGAACTTCCCGACATCTGGCAAGATCTGCCGGAAACCGTGCGGAGCATGATTCAGAGAAAGCTTGAGCGACTGGCAGAGGATGATCGTTGGCTCCTGTCGGTTGCTGCTGCGCAAGGACATCAGTTCGACTCTACTGTCATTGCCGGAGCCGCGGGTCGCGATCCGGCCGAGGTCGAAGAGCGGTTACAAGTGCTCGATCGCGTGCATGGTCTCGTGCGATTGCAGCGCGAAGATGAATTCGCCGATGGCACGTTAACACTGCGCTACGCCTTCGTCCATGTGTTGTATCAACAGGCGCTCTTCGGCAATCTGCAGCCTACTCGACGACGAGCGGTGAACAAGTTGCTCGCCGAATCCTGGGAGAAGCATCTGGATGGCGAACCGAGTGCCTTTGCGGCAGAACTGGCCTGTTTGTATGAGTCAGGCCGCGAGCCGGTGCGAGCGGCGCGGCAGTTTCATTTGGCAGCGCAACACGCAGCGTGGGTGTTTGCCCATCGTGATTCGGTGGCGCTGGCTCGGCGCGGCCTTGATCTGCTCGCTGAATCGCCAACTTCGTCTGAGCGCGACGCGCTGGAGCTGTCATTGCAAACTCTGCTCGGCCTGCAATTGCAAGTGACAGAAGGATACGCTGCACGTTCGGCGGAACTTGCTTATGAGCGGGCACGCATGCTCTGTACTGTTGCGCCTGAAAAGCTGTTTCCCATCCTCTGGGGCCTGTGGCTCGTGCGAAAAGTGCGATCGGAATTCCATCGCGCTCAAGTGCTCGCGCGGGAATTGCTCGACCAAGCCCATCAATTGAATTCTCCCGACCTCGGGTTGCAGGCCCATCAAGCGCTGGGCCTCACAGCACTGTGTCGCGGTATTCCCGCAGAGTGCTTGCAGCATGTGGAACAAGTCGCCGCGCTTTACAACCCGGATCGGCACCGCGCGCATGCGTTCATGTTCGGCCAGGATCCCGGCGTGATTTGTAAAGCCTACGGTGCGGTCGCGCTCTGGTTACTCGGATTTCCCGAAGCAGCCCAGCGGCAAAGTGAGCAAGCCATGGAAATGAGCCGCGTCCTTTCGCCGAACAGCCAAGCGGTGGCGTTGCATTTTGCTGCGATGACGGCGCACCTGGCCCGCGACGAGGTCCGCTGTCGCAAATACGCGGCCGCCTGTGCTGCCATTTCCAGCGAACATGGCTTTCCCTTTTGGCTCGCCGGCAGCCTGGTGCTGGGGGGCTGGGCGCTCGCGGTCAGTGGCGATGTCCACGGCGTCGATCGACTGAAGCAAGGGATCGCCGACTGGCGAGCCACCGGCAGCGTCACTTACCTGACGAATTACTTTTGCATGTTAGCCGATGCGTTGCTCGTTAAGGGAGAAACGGAAGACGCCCTCCGCACGGTGGAGGAAGGGTTGGCCCTCGTGGAAATCACCGACGAGCGGATG
Source organism: uncultured Pirellulaceae bacterium (assembly GCA_964394305.1). Taxonomy (GTDB): domain Bacteria; phylum Planctomycetota; class Planctomycetia; order Pirellulales; family Pirellulaceae; genus Anatilimnocola. The sequence goes on along the minus strand of CAYMWL010000059.1, from coordinate 4,304 downwards.
GTCGAAGCTGAACTCTTTCGCTTGCGAGGTCTGATCCGGCAACAATTGGCGGCGAACGATCCCACGCGACTGAAGGAGGCCGAGGCCGACTTCCGTCACGCGATGCAAATTGCCAATCGGCAAGCTGCGAACTCACTCGAACTGCGGGCCGCCATGAGCCTGACACAACATCAAGATCGCCTTGGCATTTGTGGCGATGGCCGCGAACTCCTGGCTCGGATTGTCAGCGAGCCCGTCGAGCCCTCGTACTCGCGCGACCGCAACGACGCTGCGGCACTGCTGCTCCGCGGCGAGTTCACGTAAGGACCGCACAGGTGATGTATTCTCGTGGCGAGCCCGCGGCGAACGACCCAGTCGCTTAGATTCTTTTTTCCGCGGGCTCAACAATCGCCGGAGCCCCCTTATTTCCCAGATAAACAATTCTCACCCACCCGAACAGGTCGTTATCAAACGGGTCGTCGATAACTGCTGTCGATAACGGCTCACGGAGGCCGCCGAGACGGGCAAAGCGTGGGTGTCCACCGGAAATCTTCGCATCCCACAGGCAACAGGATCGACGCACGGGTCAGGGCTGCACAATTGCGTTGCCCTGACCCGCGGGTGGCGGCACTTTTTCCTGACCTTTGGGGATAGTTACAATAGGCACACGGACTTTGGCAATCGCGGCAGCGCGCACTAACCCACAGCAAGTCGTGGGATGGAAGGAGAAGGTCTTGAGCGAGACGTTGGTCGATTTCCAGTTGTCCTCCAGCGAAGTGTGGCAGATCGACCAGATCTGCGACGAGTTCGAAGAGGCGTGGAAAGCCGGCCAACATCCCAAACTCGAATCCTTTCTCCGCCCCACAAAAGGTAAGCTGCGCGAGGCGCTGTTGCTGCAACTACTGCCACTGGAGTTGGAATATCGCTGGCGGGCTGGCGAAGTTCCGCGGGCCGGAGAATATGAACTGCGGTTCCCGAGCATCACGAAGATCGACGAGCACATTGCAGCGGCCCGTCGTGAGGCCTTTAATCTGAACGGCAGCGATCAATCGCTGCCCGAACGCATTGGTGAATATCGCCTCGTCCGTCTAATTGGTCGAGGCGGCATGGGGATTGTGTACGAGGCAGTGCACGAGCGCCTCGATCGCCGGGTAGCACTGAAAATGTTGGGCCGACTCAGTCAGGCCGATGCAGTTGCCCGCGAACGGTTTCGCCGCGAAGCGGAAGCGACGTCCAAGCTGGCGCATCCCGCCATCGTGCAGGTGTTCGAAGTCGGCGAACATTTGGGACAACCTTTCCTGGCGCTCGAATATGTCGCGGGGCCGAGCCTGGGGCAGCAGTGGAAATTATCACACTATGCTCCGCGGCAAGCCGCTGAACTGGTGGAACAACTAGCGCGGGCAGTGCACTACGCACATCAGCAGGGAATCGTGCATCGTGATCTTAAGCCCGGCAATGTATTGATTTCGCCGGATGGTCCCAAGATTACTGACTTTGGCTTGGCTCAACATCAGGAAAGCACTGAGTTGACCGTGACGGGCGAAGTCGTAGGGACGCCGGACTACATGTCTCCCGAACAGGCCCGTGGCAAATGCACCCATGGCATGGTCGGCAAAGGGGCCGACGTGTACGCGCTCGGCGCGATCCTGTATGCGGCGTTGACGGGTCGGCCGCCGTTTCAAGGCGCGACTGCGCTCGACGCTCTTGAACTGGTCTGTTTGCACGATCCGATTGCTCCGTCGCGCATCAACCCTGCGGTGCCGCGAGATTTGGAAACAATCTGCTTGAAGTGTTTGGAAAAGGAGCCCAACCGGCGATATCTCACGGCAGAATCGCTCGCCGGCGACTTACGCCAGTATCTCCATGGTGGGCCAATTGCAGCCCGCCGCGCGGGACAGTTAGAGCGACTACGGCGCTGGTGCCGGCGCAATCCAGTGGCAGCCGTGAGCAGCGCGTTGGGGGCGCTCGCGGTGGTGCTCGGCGTGGGTTTCTTGGCAAGTCATTCCGTCACACTGCAACTTCGCCACGAGCAGAAGCTCACGAAACAGGCACTCGCCGACGTCGAGTTTCAAAAGACTCGCGCGGAAGAGAATGCGAATGAGTTGGCGAAACAACAAGCGTTGACAAAGGTTGCGCTGGTTGAAGCAGAACGATTTCGGCGGCAAGCCGAAGAACTCTCGACAAGTCTCTCGATGGAACGCGGATTGACGCTGCTCGAACAAGGAGATGTCGCTCGGGGGATGTTGCTACTCGGTCATTGTCTGCAGATTGCTCCGGCCGACGACAATGCCTTGCATCACGTGATTCGTGCGAATCTCGCGGCCGTGCATCGTCAACTGCCTTTGCAACTCCATGCTGTGTTGGAACATCGTGGCGAAGTGCGGGCGGTCAAATTCAGTCCGGACGGCAAGTTGCTACTCGCTGGTGGCCGCAACAGCCAACCACAATTATGGGATGTTGTGACCGGTCAACCGATTGGCGAGCCATTGCCACACGACGGCGAACTCAAGAGCGTTGCCTTCAGCCATGATGGCGCGTGGATTGTCACCGCAGGGACGGACAAGGCAGTCCGCTTGTGGGATGTTGCGACGCGCGAACCCATTGGCGAACCGCTGCTCCATCCGCAGGCTGTTCATGCGGTGGCCATAAGTCCCGACAGCAAATTGTTGGCAACAGGTTGCAACAACGGCATTACCACTCTCTGGGAGCTTCCTGCTGGCACGCGGCGGCGGGAGTGGAAACAATCTGGTTCTGTGCATGCGATTGAGTTCAGCCCCGATGGATTGCGGCTGGTTACGGGCAACGCACTGCGCCGTGCGCAAATTTGGGACTCGACGACCGGCGACCCAATCACCGAGCCAATGGTGCATGCGGGTGAAGTGTTGGCGGTTGCGTTCCGCCCCGATGGGCTGTGGGTCGTTACCGGCAGCGAAGACGGATCCGCGCAGTTCTGGGATGCGAACACCGGCAAGTCGGCGGGATTTCCATTGGCTCACCGCGGCCCTGTGCGGGCTGTTGGTTATACCGCGGATGGCAAGAAACTTTGGACCGGCGGCGCCTACGGCCAGGTTCGACTGTGGGATGCAGCAGTGATGGCGCCACTAGCAACACCCATTCATCATCAAAGCGTGGTGCATGCTGTTGCTCAAACAACTGATCAACGTTTTCTGGCGACTGGCAGCGCTGACGGTATCGTGCGGATTTGGGTTCAGCCCGAGGCCGCCGACCAAAACCTCGTCATTCCGCACAAGCACCTCGTTTATTGCCTGGCCCTGAGTCCCGATGGCCAGACGATTGTCACCGGCACGGCCGATCCCACTGCTCAAATTTGGAACGCAGCGACGGGCGCACCGATCGGCAAACCGCTCGCACATCACCATTCGATTTTAGATGTCGCGTTCAGTCCTGATGGACAGACCATTGTGACCGGCAGCATTGATAAGACCGCGCGACTCTGGAATGCGGCGGACGGTTCGCCGATTGGCCAACCGTTGCCACATTCCAGCCATGTTTACTCGGTGATGTTCAGCCCCGATGGTCAAACGATCCTTACGGGATGCAAAGACAACACCGCTCGCTTGTGGATCGCTAAGTCGGGTGAGCCAATCGGCGAACCGATGATCCATCCGAATTGGGTCCATGCTGCCGTCTTCAGCCCAGACGGCAAAACGATTCTCACCGGCTGCGAAGATGGTGGCGCGCGATTGTGGAACACTGCAACCCGCGAATTGAGCGGCGCGGCGATTCCGCATCGTGGTCCAGTCAAGTCTGTCGCTTTCAGCCCTGACGGCGATCGATTTTTGACCGGCACCTGGGACGCTCGAACAGCGCGGTTGTGGGACGTAAAAACCCGCGAACCGCTCGGCGCCCCCATCGCGCACCAAGAACATGTCTTGGCCGTAGCGTTCAGTCCCGATGGCAAGACAGTCGCCACGGGCGCTTGGGACGGCAATGCTCGCTTGTGGGATGCGGCGACAGGCCGGTCATTGGGACCGCCCCTTCTGCACCAGTACGCGATTCGGGATCTGGCATTCAGTCGCGATGGCACGGAACTCTGGACGGCCTCTTTCGATCGCAGTGTGAAAGCGTGGGACCTGACGCCGCCAACAAATGGCGATGTGAATCGAGTCGTTACGTGGTTGCAAGTCCTCAGTGGGTTGGAACTCGACGCTGATGGGGTATTCCGCGAACTCAATGCAGTCACTTGGCAAAAACGTCGCGAATTACTGATCGAACTCGGCGGCCCCCCCCGCTAACTTCCGTCGAAGTAGTATGGCGACAATGCTTTTCGCAGCGAAGAGCATTGTGATTTGCCGCTTGCCGCG
>CAYMWL010000058.1:0-45891 GCA_964394305.1 uncultured Pirellulaceae bacterium | reverse complement strand
CAGGTGGCCCCCTTTTCGACGCCCGCCCTGGCCCCCTTTTCAATGCTCGTCACCACCCGTGACCGCCAACATGATGACCAGCCCACACGCCGCCCACTGAGCTCCGGTCGGGCGAGCGTCGAGAGTTCCGCCAAGCGACTGCGCACTTCATGCTTGTGTGCCCAAAACGGCACTAATCCCGGTGCGATCGTTGAGCCCCTGTTTCCGCTCTTGGCTGCGAGCCGCTCCAAAAAATGCAGCAGGGTCTGGCAATACTCGCGCGCGCCCGCGCCGTCCAAGCGTTGCAGCACGAGTGCGTCGCAGGCCAGTTCGCGTTCCGCCAACCGAACCACTACTTCGACGCGACGTATCAGGCCATCTGTGCTCGATCAATGCGTCGCATATCGGTTCTTTCCACAGCGGCAACTTCTGCTGCGCCAGTCGAGTCTTACACTCCCGACATATACCACGATCCGCCGGAAGTGCAGCGGAATCGTTGGTAGGAACAATCCAACGAGCGCCTTTGACGGCAGTTGTTTAAACTAAATTGAATCAAGTTCGTCGATAGTTGACGGCCGATCAATTAGGGACGGAACTCTGTCCGGAAATGCCTCGTTACGGCTCGAATGGCTGGCTCTCCATCCAAGAGCCGGGTTGCATTTGCGTATGAGTTTGCTCCGGCGGCAACTTCTCTTCTACGGTTTGATCAGCCGATGACCCACTGGAACGCGCCGAGGCAACCGTCCGCAGCATGGTCCGCGGCTCTTGACCGGGAATGCTGGCGGAGACTTGCAACAGTCCCTCCGCTGCGGCCTTCAATTCAGGATTATGTACGAGCGCGCGCCGGTAGTGTGTTTGAGCTTCGTTTAGCTTCATCTGCTGGGCATAGACAAAAGCCAGGTTACAGTGGGCCTCGGCCGGTGTGTTGGTGGCTCGCAAAAAGACCGCAAACGCTTCGTCATGTTTGTCCTGATAGCCGAGCGCTAGTCCGAGGTTCGTCCAGGCTGCGGTGAAGTTTGGTTTGAGTTCGGTGGCCTGTCGAAACGCCTGTTCTGCGGCTGGATACTCGCCTTCAAGTAAGTGCAAATAGCCGCGGTCGTTATTGACCTCGGCAGAGTTGGGCAGCAACTTCGCAGCTTCCGAAAAATACTGTCGAGCTTCGGCGCGTTGATTTTCGCGAGTGAAGACGACAGCCAGCCGATGCAAAGCTGCGGGGTGCTCTGGTGATTCGCGGAGGATCTGCTGATAGATGCCACGGGCTTGTTCGTTCTCACCGCGCCGCTCACAGAGTCGTGCCATTGCCAATTGGCTATCCAGAGGCTTTTTCTGGACTGCTTCATTCGAGAGCATCTCAGAAACATCACCTGAACGAATGGTCGCGCAGCCTGCGGTTGCCAACAGAATGGAAACTAGGAGCAGCAAGTAGTTGGAAATGCGGCAGGTCATTTAAAACACGCCTCCGCCGCCGAAACCACCGAAGCCGCCGCCAAAGTTGCCGCTGGTGCGGCCGTTCTGCAAGCCGCGGAGATAAGCGGCTTCGGCTTCTTGCGAAGTGGCCGCTTCGCTGAAAGCGGGAGCCACCACAACTCGTTGCTCGGCATCCTCAACCCCCATCAGCCGTAGCGCAGCGACGACAACTTGCCGCCGTTCGTTGTCGAGCGCGGGATTGGGATGGACAGGATATTGGTACTCGCTGGTGATTGGCGTGTTCATCGAACGCTCGATCACCACCGGAAAGGGCGTTCCCTCTTGCATCCTGGCAGCAATCTGTTTGACATGGTCCTCGCCGCCGAGGTTCAAACGCGCCGTGCCTTTTTGAAACTCGTGCAAGTAGACGACAAACTTTGCCGCTTCGGCATTCAACTCCTGATCTTGCCAGATCGCGTCCGAAACCTGTCCCAGCGCTGGCACGCGCTGCGCAGAATAGTGCTGACGGGCGATGTCCGCGCTGCTGCACCCTGCTACCGCAGCGAAACATACACTGCTAAGACCTGCTCGCCAGAATGTGGATTTGCCAAATTTCATGGCGGTTACTCCGACAATCCGTGGGGGCTGGTGAGGAAGAACTTTTGCGTCGCCTGGCGATTTTGTTGCTGCGATTGCTTCACTCCCTGTCGCACCGCTGTCCGTTGAGCTGGCAATGCCGTGCTGCGATGATCTTGATCGGATCGCCCCTCGGTCAGGCCATGCAAAAAGAACGCGGCGTTAGTGGGTTCCTTCACTTCCATGCCCGGCAACAGTGGCGGTGGGCAATCGGCATCGAGCGGATGCACCAGTTGCGGACTCACCAGAATCAGCAGTTCTGTTTCGTCCCGCTTGATTTCGTTCTTGCCAAAGATGAGATGTCCACCCGGCAAATCGCCGAGGAAAGGAACTCGCTGCCGGCTGCCGTTCTGTTGATCGAGCACCAAACCAGCGATCGCCAGCCATTGCCCTTCGCGCATGTCGACCGTCGTGAAGACCGACCGAGTGTTGAGGCCAGGAATGCCGTTCACTGCGTTGTCGTTGTTGAGCGAGCTGAACGTCGGCGCGACTTGCAGACGAATGCGATCTTTGTCGAGCACCGTCGGAGTGAACCGCAACTGCGTGCCGAAACCTTGAAAAGAAGTGGATGTTCCTTGAGCACCATCCACACCAACCACCGTTGGCACGGCAAATTGCCCGCCGGCGATGAAGCTCGCGGTTCTGCCGCTGAGCGTCACCAGATTTGGCTCGGCGAGCACCTTTGAATACGAGTTCGTCGATAGAGCTCGCAGCAGCAATTCGATTTCGCCATTGTCGAGCAATGCAAACAAGTTGCCGGCATTGCCAAGCGTGCTGGAGAAGAGAAAGTTCTGTGACGCAACTTGAAAATCGAGCCCCAGTTCGCGGAGCGCTGAACGGCTCAACTCGGCAACTCGGACTTTGAGCAACACTTGCTGCTCGCCCGGAACGCGTAACAAGCTAATAACGTTAGTGGTCGGCAGCGGATCGCTGCCGGGATGTGGATCTGCGGCCTGACCTTGCTGGACAGCGAGGTTGGCCGAGTTGCCAATCTGACTCAAGCTCGCCGAATTCTTCCGCAGCATGTTGAGAATGTTGGCTGCATCTTCAGCGTCACGGGCCTGACCTTTGACGATCAACTTATCAGCAACGACGATTAGCTCCACGCTGCTATTAGGAAACATTTCGTTGATCATGGCTTCCAGTTCGCGATACTCGAGATGCCGCCGGCGATCGATCGCAGTATCGCGGGCGACCTTCACTCGATAGCGCAGAATCTGTGTCGCGCCGGGCTTCTCGACATCCGTAAACCAAAAGGTCAGGTCCGTCGTTCCTTCCTTGACGCCGATGACTTCGATTTCGTTTGGGCTGAGTTGCAGCACTTCGACAATCGTTTGATTGACAATCGAAGTTCGCGACACCGGCCAGCGGGTGCGGACCAACTTGGAATGTCCCGGTTCCAGTTCAAGCGATAATTCAGACTCCAGCACTTCGCCAATCAATGTCCGTTGCTTGTTTTGCGTTTCAACAGTGATCGGTGGTGGCAAGCTCTGCGTTCGTACGGGCTGCGCAACTGTTGGCGCTGCAATCAATAACAGAGCCAACCATGTCAGGCCAACGACATGGCGACCGGGCGCAAGTGGTCGCGGTTCAGCTGGAAAAAGTCGAGTTGACATAGGGCGCACGCTCCGCTCCGAGAAAAGTCGTGGCGGGTGATTACCAATTTCCCTACAAGTGAGCAATGCGATCTGGAATGCCTATTGCTTTGGTTGTCAAATTAACGCGATGGCAAAACCGCTGTTTTTCTTGGAGGTTTTGCGTCTTTTTGAGTTTGCCGAAGCGTCGAGCGGCTTACTTGGCGCGCAAGATTCATCCAATCTTCACATGACTTACCGCTTATTTTGTCAACTGCGAACCTGTAGGACCGCCGATCTTCGTGGGCCGTTCCAGCAAGCCACCCGACTGGTTCTCCTGTTCGCGGAACCGTTGCAAATCGAGCAGCGGCGGTGCTAGCAGCACAATGTAGGTTGCCGGTGCTAGGCACAGGACAGTCGGAAAAAGCATTTGCACGGCGACGCGATTTGATCGCTCTTGCACGCGCTGCAAACGTTGCAGGCGGAGTGCGTCGGCGTAGTTGCTCAGCGCGACTGCGACGTTTGCTCCCATTTGCTCGGCATGACTGATCATGCCGGCTAGGGCTGCGACTTCGTCGAGTTCAACTCGCTGGGCCCAACGATCGAGTGCTAGTTCCAAAGTTCCCGCGGTCGCTTGACGGCGGACGATTTGCAGTTGTGCAGCCAACTGAGGATGGACCAACGCTAACTCCTGACTTGTTCGCTGCAATGCGGTCTGCACGGACAGGCCGCCACTTAGCCCCATCACCGTTGCTTCGAGCGCGTCCGGCAAACCCACGACCGTTTGTTCTGCTGCCTGATCACCGCGCCAGTTCAAATACAATCGAGGCAGCGAATATGCGAGCACAATGGCCAGGCAGCCCCCCAACAAAACTCGCACGACGAGGCCATCGTCATCCGCAACTGCCACTAACCACACGCCTGTCGACAGCGTGACGCCAATCACCAGCGCGTTGCGGAGCGCGCGGTAACTGTCATAGGCATGCGGTTGCAGCAGTCCGCAGCGAAGTAAATCACGGCGAGCTTTGTAAGGGAGCAGATCAGGCAGCACGTGCGCGAACACCGGCGTCATTTCGCCAAACACACCGCTGCTGGCATCGTCCGGAGCGTCGTCCGGAATGGTGGAGTTACGCGAACGCGCGAACCAGAGGACCACAAAGCACGCGAGGGCAAGGACCACTCCGGCAATCAAGGGAATTACTTCATCAGCAGAAGTGGCTGTTTGAGCGAGCAGGAGTTGCAAACCGAAGTCCATCGATTAAACCTCCTGCCGCGATAGATACAGCAGCCAGCCCAGGCCGATTAGCTCCAGTCCAATCGCCAGTGCGAGCGCAAATTGACCAGAAGGATCGCTTAGCAATGACTCCATAAACTGATTGGTGTACCAGTAATAAGCGAAGATCAGCGGCGGTGCGATGGACAGGCAGATAGCGGCAAACCGGGCCGTGGAACTGGCTGCTTGCGTTTGCCGGCGATAATCGAGCCGCTGCTGCGCAACGACTGCCAGGCGTTCAAGTGCCGTCGGTAAGTCGCCGCCCGTCTGGCTATGCATGGCCAGTGCGCTGATGACCATCTGCAGGTCCAGTGAGCGATAGCGGAGACCCAAATCCTGAAACGCGTCATTGACAAGTAGTCCCAGCGCGAGCCGATCTGCGCAAAGGCGAAGATCGCGAGCGAGCGGCCCTGTGAGTTTTTGCAGGCTCAATCGCAGTGAATTTTCTAAGCTTCGTCCAGCGCGTAACGAACGGGCAAGGACATCGACCCAGCGTGGCACCTGCGTGGCAACTTGCTGGCGACGATAGTTCACTAGGGCGATCCCGCCAAAGAGTGTGCATAAAGCACCGAGCGCCGTTCCCACGGCGCTCACTAATTCATTCTCATAAATCACGAACAGCGCGCCGCCGAGCAACAGGCCGACGCCTAGAATCGAAACAACAGCGCCGAGTGGCGAAACGGGCAAACCCGAATCGTGCACGGTGAGGAACAGCCAGCGATCGAAACGTGAAACCCAATCGGAACCGGCCAGAGGCGGAACGGTCGCATCGCCGATGACATAGCGTTGATTCGCTGCAGACTCGTTGTTCATGCGGGCACCAGCGTTCCGGCTTCCTCGCGCCAGCGGTTCGCGGCAAAATCCTGCTCGTCGAAATTGATTCCCGTAGCCTGGATCCGCTGCAAGCAGCGCGGCACATAGCCGGTCGCATAGAACTCGCCTCGCGCGACTCCTTGGTTGTTAACGCCGGTTTGCTGAAAGCCAAAGATTTCTTCCAGTCGATATTCGCCTTGCTCCAAGCCGGTGATCTCGGAAACTCGCACCACGCGCCGCACGCCGCCCTTGAGCCGCGAGAGCTGTACGACGAGCTTAATTCCCGCCGCGACATATTGCCGCATGACGGGAACCGAAAAGTTGTAGCCCGTCATGCCGAGCATGATTTCCAATCGCGACAGTGCATCTCCGACATCGTTGGCATGAATGGTGGTGAGCGAACCTTCGTGGCCGGAGTTCATTGCTTGCAGCATGTCCATCGCTTCGATGCCCCGGACTTCGCCGACCAGAATTCGGTCTGGGCGCATCCGCAGGCTGTTGCGGACCAAATCGCAAACGGTTACTGCACCGATTCCTTCTGCCGAAGCTTGCCGCGTTTCGAGGGCGACGACGTGCGGGTGCTTCAGCTGCAGTTCGGCCGCATCTTCGATCGTCACCAATCGCTCGCTGGCGGGAATGAACGCCGAGAGTGCGTTGAGCAGTGTGGTTTTACCGCTGCCCGTACCGCCTGAAATGAGGAAGCTGATACGAGCTTCGATGGCAGCGGCCAGAAAATTCACCATCGGCGGCAGCAGCGAGCCATTGTGGACTAAGTCATCAATCTTCAACGGCGCGGCGCCGAAGCGGCGAATGGAAAGGGTCGGTCCGCGGAGTGCAAGTGGCGGAACCACTGCATGCACGCGTGAACCATCGGGTAGCCGCGCATCGACCATGGGGCTTGTTTCGTCGACACGCCGACCAATGCGACTGGCAATACGCTGAATGATCCGCAGCAGATGCCGCTCGTCGGCGAATTCCACATTCGTCCGCTGCAACACTCCGTGCCGTTCGACATAAACTTCGCGGGCATGATTGACCAGAATGTCGCTGATCGCTGGGTCGCGCATCAACGGCTCGAGTGGCCCCATTCCGGCAATCTCGGCGACCACTTCGCCGATCGTTATCGCTTGCTCTTCGACGGAGAGTCCTGGAAACCGTTGTTGACAAAGTGCAGCTGCATGTGGTCGCAACTCCGCGCTCAACTGCTCTGCGTCGATATCTTCGATCGCGCGCCATTCGAGCGAATGGACGAGCAGAGCGTGCATTTGTTGCACACGGTCTAACCGCTCGCGAGTAGCTGAGGACCTGACAGGAGCATTCATTGAAGGTTATTAACTCACACGATTCATGCGCGACGGCGGAGCAGGACTTCCGCGCGGCGAAGTCGACGACGGTGATGGTGCAGGGGCCGGATCGGGCGCGGGTGGCTGCGGCATCGGCACTGTTGTTGTTGGTGGCACTGCTGCTGGCTGTGGCACGTTCGACGGTTCCACTTCCACCGCGCCGTTCGGTTTAAAAGTCAAGGTCTGGCGTTGTCCGCGGCGATAGACTTCGGCCACAAAAGGTGGTGGTGGCGGTGGTGGCGGGAGCGGTTCAGGAGGAATTCGCAGGAGTTGCGATAACGTCAGGTCCATCTCAATCGCATCCACTTCAACATCGTTGTTGCCGCGTAGCGCGAGCGTCAAGTCGCCATGCCCTTCGGCGACCTTCAAAATCGTCGCTTGCTCGGGCGAAACAGCGAGTGTCACCGTTTGCGATTCACTCTTAGGATCAATCGCGACTTGAATGCCAGGAGTTGAATTGCTGCCGACTGCAAGAATTCGCACGCGTTCCATCAGAGTGCGAGTGACTTCTGGAATTCGCTGCTTTGGATCGGCCTGAGCGCGAAAGATCACATCCACCGAGGAGCCCGGCATCGCTTGCGTAGGAAACGAACTCGCGCCCAGCACTGTCACTGTAACGGCGCGCAAACCAGGCTCGATTTGCTCTGCGATATCGGGTCCAGTCCCCTCCGGATAAAACGAATCGGGTTCGAATGGTTCACCCTTTTTGAGCGGCTTTCTGATCGTCCTGCCGACAATCTGTTTGCCGTCAGCGAGCATCACCGCGGGCCACTTGCGAGCAACATACTGCGCTTGTGAATAGCGCACGTTCATCATGTCCGACGAATGGACGACGCGTCCGGCTGGCAAATCGACTGCCGACAAAATGACAAGTTGCAGAGGTTCTTTGGGCTTGGCCACAATCGGCGGGGGCGCGGGTTTTTGCATGCTCTTGCGCACCAGGTACACGCCTCCCAAGCCGACGACTGCGGCGAAGAAGATGATCAACAGCGTGCCGGGAGATACTTGCCTCACACGGAGACTCCGGTGTGAAAGATTGCAAAACGCGATGGGCCCAGGGGAGGAGCAGCCCATTGTGAAAGAGCGAATCAGAGTGTCAAGGATTGCTTGAATGCTCTTAACTCAATCCGCCATGAAACTTCACAATCGCCCCGAAGCGCCGGTGAATCACACCACTTACGAGTGGCGGCCAAGTAGCAACATGTGCAGCAGTCGCAGGATGATCGCGAGGGTTGCAGGTAGCGCATAGGGAACCGTGTGCGTCAATAGACTCGACTTCTCGCCTGCTGCATTCTTCGTAGCTGCTGTGAAAATTAGGCGACTCATCAATAGCAAAACCAGGCACACGAGCATCAAGAACGCCGAAAACACGATGACCATGAGCGTGTGAAAGGGACCGAGCCAGGTGCCCACCGCGGCCATGAATTTCACATCACCGCCAGCGCTGCCTAGCAGCCACAACGTGAAAAAGATTCCGAAACCGACGCCAAAACCGGCGAGCGCATCGAGCAAACCAGGACTAAATTCGGTGGCACCGCGAAAGACAAAGCCCACCACGCACAGCGGCACCGTGAGCCAATTGGGAATCTTCCGCTCGCGCAAATCGATCGTCACGGCCACGCAGCCAACGGCAACGCAAATGACAAAACGAAGCAAAAAGATCCAGGGAAGATCTGGCATGCGAGGTCACTCAGCGAAACATGTCGATGGCTGGCTAGCAAAGGCCAGCAGCATCGCTGGCGAAAGCAATACTGGCAAGAGGCACGTTCGTGCGAGATCGCCCTCGCGCGAGAATTTAACAATTGTCATGGTTCTCGCGGTCGATACTTTCAATGAGCCCTGAAGTGCGCAAGAGGTGCCAAAATGAAAAGTCTGCCTCTAGGATTGGTCGCTGCCCTCTTGGTAAGTGTGTGTACCGCTGCGGCGCAAAATCCGCTCACAATCCACCGCAGTGTGAATCCAGCACCAACTAGCAGGATTGTCCGAGAAAAACAAACGTCAGCTATGGAAGTGGTTGATCGACAGCGGGCTCTCGAAGAACGCCAACAGTTGATGCTCGATGGCATGAGCGAACGGCCAACGTATCCAACGCTGCCGGTAAGCGCGACTCAACCGTTACCGCAAACTTCGATTGTTGCACCACCGCTTGCTAGTCCGCCGGCAACCCAACCAATCGCTTGCGATTGTGACATGCCCGAGAAAGTTCCAGGGCGGCACTGGCGGCGGCTCTCGCTGCAGGAGCAATGCGCGGCAGCCCGCGAGATGTTCCCGCATTACGAATATCAAGCGCCGCATGGTGGAGCTTATTATTTTCGGCCCTACATGGCCGAGCACACTGGTCCACAGTCTGACGTCGTGGGTGGCTGGGGCGGCGACCCTGCAAACCCCTATGACAATCGCTTCTTGCAGGCGATTTACGCGCCGCGCAGCGAGTAAACGCACATTCTTTGTCGAGCTGTTGCCCAAGACGGCGCCAGCAGTTCACGACCGCACCGCATTCGTTCACTGGCAACCGCGCTCTGGAAAGCGCGTGTTAATTCTTTCCAGATCACAAGAAAATTCTCGCGGACAATTCTCGCAATTGTGAAGAAAATGCCAGTGTGCGATGTGCGAGAAGCACACGTATTGCAAAATACCTTGTTTCCGGCATTAAACGGCAATTACTGTGAAAATCTCAGCGCCACTTTGGGAGGATGTTTTCTTCCTGTGTTTGAATTGTTATCATCAATTGATTTGTAGTTATTGCATAGTGACGACCAGAAAGATTCGAAAAAATCGGACCTTTTCTTTGCATTAACGATATCTCAACAAACGGGGTCTAGATTCCTCCCCGGTTTGACAAAGTCTGCCCAGCGCGCTTCGTCAGGCTCAGGTGTCGGTCGGCCGCGACGTGCAGGGATTCGTTTCGCACGCCAGCGGAGTTCGGACCGCTCCTGAATCAAATTGCTTCGAACCATCACTAGGACTCTCTCCCGACTCGGTGGTCTCGGATTCGAATGCCTATTGAAAAAAAGAACGGCTTCGCCGCGTGCTCTCGGTGCGCGCCGAGGTCTGTGCCGGCTGGACAAATCTGCCAGTTGGCTCGCCCATAGCCAGTCGTCGCACTCATTCGTTCAGCAAGACATCTCAGTCCCGACCGTAAGGATCTCGTCGATGCTCAAAAATTTGGCGGATATGTTTCGTGGCTTGTTCGGTCGTCGCACCCGTAAATCGGTCGCTGCGCAACGCCGCCGAGATTTTTTCAACCAGTTCCGAAAGGGACGCGTGGAAGGTTTGGAAGATCGATCGTTGATGGCGCAGTTGCTTGCATTTGACTTCTTCGGCGAAAGCAGTCCCGTTACTTCAACAGCTGACGTATTCGCTGCGAATCTCGACAGTCCAAGTACGGTGACTCGCGGTGCCGGTGCTGCTGCAAGTACTGCCAGCAATTCCTTTCGAACTCAAGGTTTTCAGAACAACGGCATTTCGACTGCCAATACAGATTACTTTCAAGTTCAGTTGTCTGCCGCTGCCGGCTACGAACTCGATTTGTCGACGATTGATGCGCGGTTCGCAGGCACAGCAACATTTGCGGCTGCTCCAGGTGTTTCGCACCAATGGGCCTACAGCCTTGATGGAACAACGTTTAACCTTATCGGTTCACCCGTAAGCACGACCGGCACGCCCGCCACGCTGCCGCAAGTCGATTTAAGCGGAGTGCCCGCGCTGCAGAATCTCGCGGACGGTGTTACGGTCACGCTGCGGTACTATGCGAGCGGACAGACCACCACAGGTGGCTGGGGTTTTAATTCTCCCAGCGCGGGTCAATTCGGCTTGGATGTTGGTGGAACCGTTTCGTTGGCTGGTAGCAATCAGACTCCAGTTGCCACCGTCCCCGCCAACCAGGTTGCCAATCAAAACTCGCCGCTGACATTCAGCACGGCCAACGGCAATCTGATCTCGATTGCGGACGATTCAGCAACGGTTACACTGGCTTTGTCGGCGACGAATGGCAATCTACTGCTCTCCTCACTCACCGGTTTGACAGGCACCGGCAACGGTACAAATTCGCTCAGCTATACAGGCACGCCGACTGATCTCAACAATGCGTTGCATGGTTTGACCTACACCTCTGCGACACTTGGCCCCGATACGGTCATTGTGAGCGCGAATGATGGCACGACGAGCGACACGGAGAACTTCACGGTCACCACGTACAGCATGACTTCGCTGGCTGCGGGCGATCTCGCCCTGGTGCATTTCGACACGGGTGGTACGCCGACCGACAATTTTGCGTTTCTCGTTTTGAAGACGCTGAACGCCGGCACGCGGTTCTTCATCAGTGACAACGAGATTGGCACCGAGGGCGCGACTACTTTTACTGACTTTGGCGAGGCCGAATCGCTGTTCGTCGTCAATGACGGTCAGTCGATTCCTGCCGGCACCGTGATCAAGTTGCCCGCCGGCGCTGATGAAACAACTGCAACGTACACTTGGACGGGAAGCGGTGGCCTGGGCGGCAGTAACGAAGAGTTGTACTTCTATACCGGTCCGGTGGGGACGGTGCCGACGACTTTCATCTATGGTGCCACTATCGGCACGTCGTCTAGTCAGCGTCCAGCTGGTTTGACTGCGGGCAGTACGTTTATTACGATCCCGGGCGCAGCCGCGCGTTACAAGATCGCGGGCGAACTGTACAGCGCCAGTCAGTCGCTCTTGCTGGCCTCGATCGGCGATACCGCGAATAACTGGGAAACACTCTCCGCCGGCACCGCGATCAATGCCAATGACTGGACGTTCACGATTGCGAGTGGGCCCGAGATCAATGTGCAAGGTAACTCGCTGGACATTGCCAGCGGAGATATCACGCCGAGCACCGCAGATCATACCGACTTCGGTTCTGCCTTGGTGGGAGGTGCGACAATCGATCGCACTTTCACGATCCAAAACAATGGCACGACCGACATCACCCTGAGCGGCACACCCGACCTGGTGGCGGTCAGCGGTGGCGGCAACTTCTCGATCCTGACCCAACCTGCTGCAAGCACGATCGCTCCCGGCTCGTCGGTGAGCTTCGTGGTTCGCTTCACGCCAACAACCGTGGCGACGCAAACTGCGACCATCACGATCGCCAACAACGACAGTAACGAAGGAACTTACACTTTTGATGTCACGGGCATTGTGACGGCATCGGTCGCTTCGACCACGACCACGCTCGACACCGTGAGCCCTGGGACGATTACAGTTGGCAGCAATGTGACGTTCACCGGAACCGTTGTCGCTGGCTCGGGCAGTGCACTGCCAACTGGCACCATCGAAATCCGCGATGGTGGTGCGAGTGGCACGCTGTTGGCCAGCACCACGACGATCGGTGGAACCGGACTCAATGGTACGTTCAGCATTAGCTCGACCACGGTGCCAGCTGGAAGTTACAACGCCATTCAAGCGTTCTACATTCCGGGGCCTGGTTTTGTCGCCAGCAACTCGAGTGTGTTTGGCAGCGGGTTGACGGTTAATGCACTTACCGTCGGTGTGGGCGAAGTGGCCTTCACGGCAGTCCAAGCCGACTCCGGCGCTCCCAACTCCGACTTCTTCGAGTTTGTTGCCCTTCGTGATTTCGCGGCAGGGACGACCATTTACTTTATTGATAGCGTGTTTAGCGGAACCGCCTTTCAAGGCAATGAGAGCGCTATTCGCTGGGTCGCGCAGTCAGCCGTAACGGCTGGTTCGAAGTTCTCGTTCGCGTCGGCGCCAGGTGGCGGCTCCGTAGCCAGCACCGCAGAGTGGACCGGCATCGATCCTTTGACGGGTGCGACCACTGCCAGCGCAGCGTTTGGCCTGTCGACTTCGGGTGAGTCGATTCATGCTCTGTTCAACCCTACTTTTGGCGGCTCGGGCGCGCTGACCGGAACAGCGCTTGCTGCGGTCTACTTCGGTGAGCTGCCGGCCACGCTTCCGAGTGGTCTGGTGCTCGGTGATAATGCCGTTTCGCTGGGCAGCTTTGACAACGGCCAATACGATCCGACGGTGGCTGGCTCTGTTGAAACTGGCTCGTCCTCAGCCGTTCGCACTTCGATCAACACGGCAACCAATTGGCTGGTGAGCGAAGATGTATTTGGTACGCCTGGCACGACGGCAACGTTTACGATTGTCGATGCTCCGGAAGTCAATCTGCAGGGCAATAGTGTTTCGATCGTTGATGGCGATGTCACTCCGAGCACGCTCGATCACACCGACTTTGGCGCTGCGGTGCAAGGTGGAGCAGCGATCGATCGCACCTTCACGATTCAGAACACAGGTTCGCAGCCTTTGACCTTGTCGGGCGGTCCGAACTTCGTTTCGATCACAGGCGGTAGCAATTTCTCGATTTTGACTCAACCTGCTGCGGGCACGATTGCGGCCGGTGGCTCGGCGACGTTTGTTGTTCGCATGACTCCGACGACGCTAGGATCGCAAACCGCGTCGCTGTCGCTCGTCAGCAACGATGCCGATGAAGCGACCTACAACTTCGACGTAACAGCTATCGTCACCGCTTCTGCGGCGGCGACGACGACAACCTTGAATACTGTCACTCCTCTGACGGCAGTGGCCGGCGACAGTGTGACTTTCGCCGGCACGGTGGCTGCTCAGACGGGCACCGATACACCGGTCGGCACGATCGAAATTCGCGATGGCGGCGCGAGCGGCACGTTGCTCGCCAGCACCACGACCATCACTGGCCCCGGCGTCACCGGTTCGTTCAGCATCAGCTCGACGTCGGTTCCGGTGGGCAACTTCAGCAACATTCAAGCGTTCTTTGTGCCGGGCGCTGGTTTCCAGTTGAGCAACTCGGCTCCGTTCAGCGGAACGCTCGCAATCGTGGGCGCGTTGACCTATGTCAATTACAGCACCGCTGCCAGTACCTATTCGCAGAACTTCGACACGCTGGTGCAAGTGACTCCGGCAACCGTTACTGGCGATGGTCCATTCCATCTGGGCGAGGCGGCTTACAGCAGTTCGCCGACCGTGACCGGTTGGTACTTTGGCAAGTGGGGCGGCACGGGTGCGAACGCGATTTTCCGAGCGGATAACGGCAGCGGTACTTCGGGCGCCAATTACAGCTATGGCGTGGCAGGAACCAACCCGGTCGGAGATCGGGCCTTGGGTTCGTTGAGCTCGGGGAGCGTGTTTCCGCGCTACGGTACGGTGATTCGCAATAACAGTGGCACCAATCTCGATACCATCACCATCACGTTTGACGGTGAGCAATGGCGGCGTGGTTCGGGCGCGGCCAACACGCTCAGTTTCGAATACAAAGCAAGTGTCGCCGCAGGGACGGAGAGCGTTCTCACAACCACAGGCTTTGTCGCTGATACGGCGTTGAACTTTACTGCTCCCGTAACCACGGGTACGAGCATCGCACTCGACGGCAACGCGCCGGCGAATCGGACGGCTGGCATTACCAAGACCATTTCGGGCATAAGCTGGGCTCCTGGCACAGACTTGATCCTCCGCTGGAGCGATCTGGACGACACCGGCAGCGACGATGGCCTGGCTATTGATAACTTCACGTTCTCGGCGAGCAGCCAATATCCGAACGGCACGGTGACCTTCGGCTCGCCAACTTTCAATGTGACTGAGAACGGTACGACCGCGACAGTCACAGTGAACCGCGTCGGCAATACGACTGGCGCTATTTCGGTGAACTACGATACGGTCGCAGGCGGAGCCGCGGTTGCTGGCGTCGACTACACGACGACGACCGGCACGCTGAACTGGGCAGCCAACGACGCGACTCCGCAGTCGTTCACGATTCCCATCGCGGACAACTTGACACTGAACGCCAACAAGACCATCAATCTGTCGCTGACGAATGCGACTGGCGGCGCCGCGATAGTCGGGAATGCGACAGCGGTCGTAACGATCCGCGAAAACGAAGTCGCGCCGCAGATTCTGCTCAACGAATTGCTGGTGAATCCACCGACGAGCAATGATCGGCCCTACGAGTTCGTGGAACTTCGCGGCACCGCCGGCGCGACGCTTGCCAATGTCTATGTCCTGCAGCTGGATGGGCGGACGGCGACGGCAGGTAGTGCGTTGTTTGTCAGTGATCTGAGTGCCGCGACCTTTGGTTCGAACGGCCTGCTCGCAGTGACGGCTGCTACGGGTGGCCATCCGGTGTCGCCGCCGACCACGCAAGTCACGAACGCCGCGCTTGACGTGACGAACGGCACGAGCCTGTTTAACGATACGCAAACCATGGTGGTGATCTTCAGCCCTACGCCGATCGCCGTGGGTACGGATCTTGATGCAAACAACGACGGCACGCTGGAGTTGCCCGTCGGTGCAACCCTGATCGATGCTGTTGGCTGGCAAGACAATTCCACCGTGCCAGGCACACCCCAAGGTGTGGTCTATGGTGGAGTCTCGCTGACGAACAGCAATACGGATCCCTCTTCAGCTGGCACTCCCGATGCGGCGACTCGTCTGTACAACAACAGCAATCCGTTCGATCCCGCGGCCTGGTTCAATGGTGACATTGCCGACACCGGTGATCCCAGCACGCTGTCCTATGATCCAAACAAAGCCAGCACCAATCTGCCCACTGGCGCCACGCTGAGCCCCGCTTTCCCGAACAGCGGTTTGTCGATCTTTGCGAATATCGGTTCGACTTCGCAGAGCGAGGGGAACTCGGGCCTCACGCCGTACACGTTCACGATTTCGCGAGCCGGAGATCTTTCGGCGGCCGTTGATGTGAATTGGGCTGTTACCGGCGCCGGCACCGATCCGGCTGCAGCCAGCGACTTTGAGAATGGCGTGTTCCCCAGCGGGCTCGCCAGTTTCGCGATCAACGAAGCCACCAAGCAGATCACCATTAATGTGGCCGGTGATACTTCGCTTGAGTTAGCCGAACGCTTTGCCGTAACGCTGTCGAATCCAACCAATGGTGCAACATTGGCGAGCCCGACGGTGAGCGCTACGATTGCCAACGACGATTATCAGGCACTGCTCCCCGGCGAGCTGGTGCTAACGGGCATCAATACTTCGAATCCAGATCAGTTCTCGTTCGTCCCGCTGGTGAACTTGCTACCTAACTCAGCGATTAACTTTACCGACAACGCCTGGGACGGTTTTAGCTTCGGAACAACCGAAGGCACGATTAGCTACACCGCACCCGCTGGTGGTTTGGTGGCGGGGACGAAAGTAATCATCGGCATTAATGGCTCTTCGGTCTCGGTGACGGGCGGGGGCACGGCTTCGCAGACGGGCAGCTTTGCGTTGAATGGCTCCGGCGAGAACTTGATCGCCTATGTCGGCACTTCATTGCTGCCATCGTTCCTATTCGTGGTCAATACCAACAATCTGTACCTGACGAGCGAATTGATCTCGACGAGCACAACCTACCTGCCTTCGACGTTGGCAGTGGGAACAACCGCTGTGGCTCCGTTGGCTTCAACCGGCACCATCGCCAACGCTCAATACACGGGCGCGACTACGGGCTCGGCAACGTCCTTGCGGGATTTGGTTGCTGACAAGAACAACTGGACCACTTCGGGCACCGCGCTCACCTTGAGCACGGACAACTTCACGCTTGAAGCCAATACCGCACCTACGATCAACGCTCAGGCGATGTCGGTAGCCGAGTCAGCTGCAATTGGTGCGACGGTCGGCACGGTGGTTGCCACCGACGCCAACGCCGGGCAGCAGCTCAGCTATGCGTTCTTCGATGGTTCCACGACGTCGCAGGTGAGCGGGCCGTTCACGATCAGTGGGACGACAGGACAAATCACGGTGACGGGCGCGCTCGATTTTGAAGCGACGCCAAGCTATGCGACTACCGTGCGGGTGACCGACAACGGCAGCCCGGCTTTGTTCAGCGATGGCGCAGTCACGATCAACGTGAGTGACCGGAGCGAAGGCCGCGTGTTCATTCCGACCACGCTCACCGGCAGCGCCGGGGCGGCGGTCGTGGTGCCCGTGAATCTGCAAGTGACCGAAGTCGACGGCGCTGCGGTCAGCAGTGTGGTGATTTCGATTGCTTACGATTCAGCGAAACTCACCTTCAGCTCGATCAACCTGGCCGGCGGGCCGCTGGCGGGCTTTGTGCTCGACACCAGCAGCAGCACGCCTGGCAACTTGATCTTCACCGCGACAGGCACCGCCGGTGCGACGATCACCAGCGGCACGACGGTAACGCTGGCGAATGTGACGTTCAACGTCGCCGCAGGAGCTGCCGCAGGTCCTACAAATCTCAATCTGCAGGGTGCAACGAACCTTAGCGATGCAGCTCCGAATTTGTTCGCTTTGAGCCCCGCAGTGACGAACGGTGTTGATACCAACGTCGATGGCACGCTGACGATCGGTGCTGGCCCGCTCGCGATCAGTGGGATCACGCCGACGGCGACTGGCTTTGTCGCGTCGTTTAATCGGGCAGTCAATGCGTCGCTCATTAACCTGTACGACCAGACCGGCGGTGGCAGCCTGGGTGCTGCCGACGTCACACTGGTTGGCACCACGACCGGAGCGGTGCGTGGCTCGTTGATCTTCAACTCGACCAACACTGGTTTCACCTTCATCAAGACAGGTTCGTTGACGTCGGTCGGTGCTGGTGCTGGCACCCTGCCAGGGACACTGGCCGCCGACACTTACACCGTCACGCTCCGCAGCAATACGACGAACGGCTTTGTCGATCTCGAAGGGAACGCCTTGCGTGATTTCAGCGGTGCGGCTGCGGGTGACTACATCAACACGTTCAATGTTGCAGCGCCAGCGGTCGGCACAGTGACAATCAGCATTCCCGACTTCACTCGTGGCTACGGCCAGGCAGTGCGAGTGCCGAACACGGCGACCAATGGCATCCCAGTGGTGATCAGCAATGGCAACAACATCGGCGGCGTCGACTTCCGCGTCAACTTCGATCCGAACTTGCTGTCGATCACAAACTTCATCACCACCGTGCCTGGCGCTTCGGCGCTGATGACGGTGGTCAGCCCCGGCGTGGTGCAAGTGACCATGAGCAGCGGCGGTGCCTTCGCGACAACCAGCGGGGCTCTGGTGCTCGGCGAGTTTGTCGCCACCGTGCCGGACACTGCGCCTTATGGTTCGAAGCACATTCTGAGCATTTCGAATCTCGAAGTGGTCGATGCTTCAGTCAACTTCGATCCGGTGCCAGCGATCGCCGATAACGGCCTGCATGTGGCCGCTTACTTCGGCGATGTGAACGGCAGCCAAAGCTACACATCTGCAGACACTGGTTTGATACAGCGGGCCATTCTGGGTGTGAACACCGGATTCACCGCTTTCCAGAACGCCGATCCGTTTATTACGGGTGACATCAACCACAGCTTGTCGTTCACTTCGGCTGATACGGGCTTTGTGCAGCGGCAAATTTTGAGCATCGCTGTGCCAAATATCCCGGCTCTGCCCGTCGGCATCACCCCGCCGCCAGTGGTGACGTTCGCGGATCCGAAGTTGTACATTCCGAATAACCTGGACGGCACCGTCGATGCCGATGGCAACGCGGGGAATGGCATTCAAGTCGATATTCCACTGATGCTCGAAGTGACCGAGCCCAGTGGCATCACGATCGGCGGTTTTGACTTCAGCTTTAGCTTTGATACGTCGAAGCTGACGTTCCCGGGTTCCGCAGTCACGCCGACGAGCCTGAACTTTGGCAGCTTGCTGGTGGGTGCTGGCTTCAGTGGTGCTTATACGATTCCTTCCCCAGGCACGATTCTCGTAACAGCCTCTTCTGGCAGCGGCACGAGCCTGCTGTCGTTCGGTACGATTGGATCGCTGTTCACCGTGCGGGCGACGGTTTCTGCCGGTGCTTCCGGTACCAGCAAATTGAATCTGCGAGGCGGCGCGTCGGTTATCAGTGCCGACTTCGAAGAACTGACGCTCATTCCCGCACCGACCAATGCCGACACGGATCCGGTCGATGGTGCAGTCATCTTCTCGGCTCCTGTCAACAATCCACCGGTGTTCGTCGGTTCGCCATATACTTTCGGCGTGCCGGAGAATTCGGCTGCGGGTGTATCCGTCGGCAATGTATCGGCCAACGATGTCGATGCGGGCAACGTGTTGACCTACAGCCTGAGCGGCACGGGTTCGTCGAATTTTGCGATCAACCCGAACACGGGCGCCATCACGGTAGCTGCGGGAGCCACGCTCGATTTCGAAGGAACAGCCAGCTTCT
The DNA here is from genome assembly GCA_964394305.1 of uncultured Pirellulaceae bacterium. GTDB lineage: Bacteria > Planctomycetota > Planctomycetia > Pirellulales > Pirellulaceae > Anatilimnocola. The sequence goes on along the minus strand of CAYMWL010000058.1, from coordinate 26,709 downwards.
CGCTGACCGCCTCGGTCTTCGACGGCGCGGCGACGGTGAACGCTCCGGTGACGATTAACCTGAGCAATGTGAACGAAGCCCCGACGATTGGCGCTCAAACGTTCTCGGTTCCGGAGAACTCCGCCAATGGCACAGTTGTCGGAACGGTCATCTCCAACGACGTGGATGCAGGTGACACAAAAACGTACGCCATCACGGCGGGCAACACTGGAGGTGCGTTTGCGATCAGCAACACGGGCGAGATTACTGTAGCGAACAGCTTAGCCCTCGATTTTGAAACGACACCGACCTTCACCTTGACGGTTAGCGTGACCGACGGTGGCCTGCTGTCGACGAGCAATACAGTGACGATCAATTTGACCGATGTGTTCGAGCCGCTGGCTCCGATTTACATCAACGAGATCTATCTCAATCCGCAAGGCACGGACGGCGGCTACGAGTTTATCGAACTGCGGGGCACGCCCGGTGCGGTGATTCCGGCGGGTACCTACCTGGTGAATATCGAAGGTGACACCGGTGCTTCAAATGCCGGCGACGTGCAAAACATTTTCAACCTGGCGGGCTTAACCTTTGGCAGCAACGGCCTGCTGCTGCTGCTGCAAAAGGACCCAGCGGCATCTCCCTACAACGTGTCTGCCGCCATCATCGCTGGCACCACCGTTGTGAAGAACACTGGCACAGGAGCAGGCTGGGGCAACGGTGCCAGCAGCTCGTTGGGTCATTCAGCAGATAGCGGGGCGACTGATCTGGAAAATGCTTCCAGCAGCTTCCTGCTGATCAACACTGCCATTGCTCCAACTTTGACCGACGATATCGACGCTGACAACAACGGCACACCAGAAAACATCTACCCGACCTGGACCGTGCTCGATTCCATTGGCCTGTTGGCACAGGACCCCGCGCCAACGAACTTTGGCTACGCCGCGCTCAACTTCATGCGGTCTGGCGGCGGCGCGACGTCGACCACCGGCCCCGTGGTGGTGATCGGCGAGACGGAATATGTCGCACGGATTGGCAACTCGACCGGCTCGACGGTCGCCGATTGGCTGGGTGCAAATACCAACGGTGCGGCGGGAGTTTTCGCTCTGTCGGCAACGGCCGCCGAACTCAGCGACGGAACCTATCGCGGCTCGCCGATCAACCACATCGGTCTGCCGAACAATTTCACCTTGGTTGCGCCGACAGACATTGCCCTGAGCAGTGCGACAATTCCTGAAAACTCCGCAACTGGTTCGACCATTGGCCAGTTCACGACAACCGATCCGACCAGCGGCGATACGCACACTTACACGTTGGTGAGCGGCACGGGGAGCACTGACAATGCTGCCTTCACGCTCACGACCGCGGGTGTGCTGACGATCAACGGCAGTGCCGATTTCGAAACGCAGCCGAGCTACTCGATCCGCGTTCGCTCGACCGATGCGGGGTCGACATTTGTCGAGAAAGAGTTCGTCATCTCGGTGACGAACGTCAATGAAGCACCGACCGACATTGCTCTGTCCAACGTCGTGATTGCTGAAAACGCCGGAGCGAATGCGGTGATCGGTACGCTCTCGGGCACGGATGTCGATGTCTCCGAGTCGCTTACTTTCAGCCTGCCTGCCGGGCTGGATGACAACAGCCTCTTCAATATCAGCGGTACTTCGCTGCGGGCGAATAACTCGTTCGACTTCGAAGCCGGTTCAAGCTACCAGGTAACGATTCGCGTGACCGACGCCGGTGGCTTGAGCTACGACGAAGCATTCCCCATCATCGTGACGAATGTCAATGAAGCACCAGTCTTTGACCTGGCCAGCTATGTGTTCTCGCTCGCTGAGAATTCGCCGGCGACCACCGCCGTTGGCGCGGTTTCGGCCACCGATGTCGATGCTGGTGCGACGCTGACCTACTCTCTCAGTGGCACTGGTTCGAGCAACTTCGAAATCAATCCCACGACCGGAGCCATCACGGTGGCTGCCGGAGCGGTGCTGGACTTCGAAGGGACGAGCAGCTTTAACTTGACGGCTGGAGTTACTGATGGCACGAACCCCGTCTCCGTGCCTGTGACGATCAATCTGACGAACGTCAACGAAGGTCCGAGCATCGGCGCTCAAACGTTCTCCATCTCCGAACAAGCAGCCATTGGTGCGACGGTCGGTACGGTTGTCGGCAGCGATCCCGATGCTGGCGATACGTTGACTTACGCCATCACGGGCGGCAACATCGGAGGGGCGTTCGCAATCAGCCCAGCGGGCGTCATCACGATCGCCGCCGCGCTTGACTTCAACACGACCCCAGTTTATAGCTTGACGGTGAGCTTGACGGATGCCGGTCTCCTGTCGGCCAGCAACACGGTGACGATCAACGTCACGAATGTGAACTCGGCTCCCACGATTGCTCCACAGACCTTCTCGATTCCAGAGAACTCGGCGAACGGCGCCACGGTTGGCACCGTGGTCGCCAGCGACATTGATGCTGGTGACGTGCTGACATTCGCCATCACGGGTGGCAACGCCAGTGGAGCCTTTGCAATCAGCCCCGCTGGTGTCATCACCGTGGCCAGCAGTTCGATTCTCGACCTCGAATTGACACCGAGCTTTGCTCTGACAGTGACGGTCACTGACAACGGTATTCCGGTGGGCTCGTCGAGTGCGACGATCACGATCAACCTGACGAACGTCAACGAAGCTCCGACGATCGCCACTCAGACCTTCTCGGTGGCCGAGAATTCGGCCAACAGCTCGGCTGTCGGCACGGTCCTGGCGAATGATGTCGATGCGGGCGATACCAAGACCTTTGCCATCACCAGCGGCAACGGTTCAGGTGCCTTTGCGATCGATGGCAGCACGGGTGCGATTACGGTCGCTAACGGTTCACTGCTCGACTACGAATCACTCGCCAGCTATGCCCTGACGGTGAGCGTGACCGATGCTGGCCTCCTGTCGGCCAGCAATACGGTGACGATCAATCTGACCGACGTCAACGAAGCTCCAACGATTGCCCCGCAAACCTTCACCGTCGCCGAGAACGCTGCGAATGGAACTGCGGTGGGAACAGTGATCGCTGGCGATGTCGATGCCGGTGACACGAAGACGTTCGCCATCACGGGCGGCAACGCAGCGGGTGCCTTCGCGATCAGCCCCAGTGGCGCCATTACGGTGGCCAATGGCTCGCTGCTGAACTTCGAAGCCACGCCCAGCTACAGCTTGACCGTGAGCGTGACCGATGGCGGCAGCTTGTCGGCGAGTACGACCGTGACCATCAACCTGACAAACGTCAATGAGGCTCCTACGGTCACGAGTGGCTCAGCCTTCAGCGTGCCGGAGAACACGACCGCGGTCCCCACGGTAACAGGTAACGATCCCGATACGGTGACTACACTGGCCTACAGCATCGTCGGCGGGGTCGATGCTGGGAAGTTCACCATCGATCAGGACCTTGGTCTGCTCGCCTTCCTCTCTTCGCCGAACTTCGAGATCCCGACGGATGCGGGAGCGAACAATGTCTATGACTTGATCGTGCGTGTGAGCGATGGCTCGCTGAGCAGTGACCAGGCGATCGCCGTCACCGTGACGAATGTGAACGAAGCTCCAACGATTGCCAACCAGGTCTTCTCGGTGCTCGATACTGTGGCCAACGGTCATGTGGTCGGCACCGTGGTCGCTGCGGATCCGGATGCAGGTGATACGAAGAACTTCGCCATCACGGCTGGCAACAGCAGTGGAGCCTTTGCGATCAACCCAAGCAGCGGACAGATTACTGTGGCCGACGCTTCGCAACTCAACTACCTGGTGACTCCGTCGTACTCGTTGACCGTTTCGGTGACCGACGGCGGCCCGCTGAGCAGCTCGGCCACGGTGACCATCACCGTCAACCACCTCAACAGCAATCCGACGAACATCAGCCTGTCGACGGCGAGCATTCCGGAGAATGCGGGAGTCAACGCGGTGGTGGGAACGCTGAGCACGACCGATCCTGATCTGCCTAGCGACACTCACACCTACACCCTGCTGACGACTGGCACCGGCAGCACCGATCATGCCAGCTTCAACATTGCCGGTAACCAGCTGCGTGCGAATGCCAGCTTCGACTTCGAAACAAAGTCGAGCTACACGATCCGCGTCCGCAGCACGGACCAGGGTGGTGCTTCGGTCGAAAGGGTCTTTACGATCTTTGTGACCAATGTCGTCGAGACCGGCAATCAGGCTCCCAGCAATATTGCTCTCTCTGGCAATCAAACGGTCGCTCCGACGGCGTTGACCGGCATGCCGATCGGCAATCTGACCACCAGCGACGCCAACGCGGGTGATACGCACACCTACACATTGGGTGGGCCGGATGCCGCGAAGTTCTTTATCGCGGGTGCGGTGCTTCGCTTGGCTTCGAACGTGACCGATCCGGTCGGCACGGTCTACAACATCTCGGTGACGTCGACCGATCAGGGAATGTTGTCGTTCACGAAGAATTTCGCGATCACCGTCGCGGTGACACCGAATGTCGCTCCGACTTTCGTGACGCTGAGCTCCTCCACAATCGCCGAGAACAACCTGCCGAATGCTCTGATCGGCCTGTTCTCGACGACGGATGCTAACGTTGGTGATACCCACACTTATTCGCTGGTGAGCGGCACCGGCAGTGCGGACAATGCAGCCTTCACGATCCCTGCTGGCACGAACGAGCTGCGGGCGAACACCAGCTTCGACTTCGAAGCCAAGACCAGCTACCAGATCCGAGTGCGCAGCACTGATCAAGGTGGGCTGTCTGTCGATCGAGCGATCACGATCTATGTGTCGAATGTCGTTGAGACCGGCAACCAGGCCCCGACCAACATCGCGTTGTCGGGCCTGACCGTCGCTCCAGCCGCGGCACCGGGAACGAACGTCGGCACGTTGACCACCACCGATCCGAATCCGGGCAACACTTTCACCTACACGCTAGGTGGCACGGACGCGGCAAAGTTTGTGATCAACAGCAATGTGCTGCAGGTTGCTCCCGCCGCAGTCATCGGACCCGTGGGTACGACCTACAGCATTGCGATCACGTCGACGGATCAAGGTGGCTTGGCGTTCACCAAGTCCTTCACCATCACCGTCGCAACGCCTGTCAACGTCGCGCCGAACGGGCTCGCCCTCTCGGTGAGCGCGATCGTGGAGAACGCCGGGCCAAATGCCTTGGTCGGCAACTTCACCACGAGCGACGCCAACGCCAGTGATACCCATACCTACTCGCTGGTCTCGGGGCTTGGCAGCACTGACAACGCCTTGTTCACGATTGTGAACAATCAGCTCTTCGCCGTTGGCAGCTTCGACTACGAGACGAAGACGAGCTACAAGATTCGCGTCCGCACCACGGATCAAGGAGGCCTGTTCTACGAAAAGGCCTTCACGATCTTCATCACCAACGTAGTGGGCGCCTAAACATCGATTGAGTTTTCTCCGCGGGCAACGTGTGCTTGCCCGCCCGGTTCTCCTGGCTGAGCAGAGAGCCGGTTCCTCCTGGTTCCCGAATTAATTAACCCGCCCGCAGGCGAAGTTCCCGCTCAGACGCCAGCTGCGGTTCATACATAAGCTGTCAAGAAGACGGTGGTCAGATCCGGTGAAGTGGAACAACGCGACGTGTGTTCACGTGTTCCGCCAACCGCGGAGTGTCGGTGGTTATCAAGTGACTTGCCAAATCGGCGGTCGTGTTTTCACTCGTGCTTTGAGGAGTTTTGCTGTGAAGAATCTCGTTCGTAAGTTGTGGAAAGATGAAGGCGGCTTCGTGATCTCGGTCGAACTGATCCTGATCGTCACCATCCTGGTGATTGGCTTGGTCAGCGGCTGGACGATGCTCCGCGATGCGGTGCTCGCCGAATTGGCCGACACTGCCAATGCGATTGGCGCCACCGATCAAAGCTTCGAAGTTTCGGGCGTCACCTTTGGCGCCGGCGGTGGCGGCGCATCGAGCGCTCACTTCGGTTGGACTGATGCTCAAGACACAGCTGACAACGACTCCGGCGTGGGTCTGGCTGTTGACACTGGTTTGACCGTGGTCGTCAACACCAACAATGCCGCCGACAACAGCGACGAAACTGGTCCCTAGTTTGAACCTCAGATTCTTTCCCGTCTGAGTTGATCAACCACAACCTTGGGCTCGAAGCCTCCCTTCCTGCCCAAGGTTTGTTTTTTTGCGCGGACAGGTACGAATCATTTACTCTCGGAGTTGCTCGATGACAAGTTGGATGAATGGATTCAGCACGCGATCGCGCCGCCGCAATTTGCTGTTGGAATGTCTCGAAGAACGCAACCTGTTCGCAGTCGGCGATCTGCGCTTTGTGTCGTACAACGTGCATGCCACTGACAATAGCTTTGGCCGTGGGAACGGTCTGCCATCAAGCGATCTAGGCACTGTGCTACAGGCGATTGGGACAGAAGTAACAAATGGACTTTCCCGTCCTGTCGATCTCGTCGCGCTGCAAGAAGTGCGGACACAAGCGACGACATCAGCCGATGTAGTGAGCCAGCTAAATGCGATTTATGGCAGCGGCATTTACGGTCGCGGCAACTTGAATGGCGATGCAGTGAGTGGACTCGACACGGTGGGCCTGGTCTACAACACCCAAACACTCGATCTGCTGAGCGAAGCGGCCATTGGCGTGGTCAGCACCAGCGGACAGCCGCGGCAGACGTTGCGTTATCAACTGCGACCTGATGGCGGCTCCGCGGCCACGGAATTCTATATCTATGTGAGCCACTTCAAGTCCAGCGACCAGCAAACGGACATGGACCGCCGTGAAGTGGAAGCGGAGGCAATTCGGGCCGATGCCGATGCACTTGGTCAGGGCGTGAACATCATTTATGCGGGTGACTTCAATCTGCAGGAAAGCTCAGAAGCTGCTTATCAAGACCTACTCGCGCCCGGCAACGGGCAGGCCTTTGATCCAATCAATTCACCGGGAACGTGGCATAACAACAACTTCTTCCGCTCGATTCTCACTCAAGCCCCCGCCAATTCACCCACCAACCCAGCATTCACTGGTGGCGGACTCGACGACAGGTTTGATTTTCAGCTGATCTCCGGCGAATTGACCAATGGCACGGGACTGGAATACCTCGCCAATTCGTATCACACGTTTGGCAACAATGGCAGCTTGGGGATTAACAGCAACATCAACGACGCGGGCAACACAGCGCTGCCTGGCTTGCTCAATCGGACCACGATTCTCAACCTGCTCACAACTGTCTCTGATCACTTGCCAGTCGTTGCCGATTTCAATGGACCGACTGCGGCTACGGTGCAGTTTGCCGCTGCCAGTCAAACAGTGAGCGAAGGAACGACGTCGTTCACGGTGTCAGCGCAATTGTCGAGTGCAGTGGGGCAGAATGTTTCGATCCCGTACACGCTCAGTGGCACAGCAACCGGCAGTGGCACTGACTATGCGCTGACCTCTGCGAATCCGCTGACGATAACTGCGGGAAGTCTCTCGGGTTCGATCACCTTCAACGTCAACAACGACGCGCTCGACGAACTCAACGAGACGATCATCGTCACGTTGGGAACACCGACCAATGCGTCGTTGGGCGCGACCACGGTCCACACAGCAACGATTACCGACAATGACTCTGCGCCGACGGTACAGTTCACCACTTCGACGCAGACCATAAGCGAAAGCGCCAGTTCAATCACCATGACTGCGCAGCTCTCGGCGATCTCTGGCCAGCTGATAACGTTGCCCTTTACCGTCGCCGGCACCGCTTCTGGCAACGGCGTGGATTACACGCAAGTGTCAAGCAGTCCGTTGACGATGCCCGCCGGTTCGTTGAGCAGTTCAATTACGTTCAATATCAACAACGACACTTTCGATGAAGCGCACGAGACAATCGCTGTCACGCTTGGCTCACCGACCAACGCGACGCTCGGCGCGACCACCAGCCAAACGGCGACGATTCAAGACAACGACCTGCTGCAAGTAACGTCACTCACGCCGACTGCATCGGGATTCAACGTCAGCTTTAATGGTCCGCTGAACTCCGCGCTGCTATATCTCTACGATCAGAACAATACCTACGGCGCAGCTGATGTCGTGTTGACCGGCAGTGTCATCGGCAACATTCGCGGTTCTTTGGTGCCGAATGCAACTGGTGATCAGCTGACATTTGTACGTACCGGCGGGTACGATTTGTCATCAAATTCTTTTGGGACGTTGCCAACCGACACCTATAGCGTCACTTTACGAAGCAGCGGCACCGGCCTCGTCAGTTTGTATGGTGACCAACTCGATGGCGATGGCAACGGCACGAGTGGTGACAACTACAATTCGACGTTCGCGGTTGCTGCTCCGACGACAAATGCAGTGACGTTGAGTTTGCCTGACATTGCGCGAGGTTATGGGCAGGCTGTTAACTTCCCCGCGAGTGCAGCCACGGGCCTCCCGCTAACGATTAGTCGCGGCGCCGGCGTAACGAGTGTGGCCTTCACACTGCAATATGATCCTGCATTGCTCACGATTGTGGGAGCCACAAAGGGTTCAGGTGTCGCGGCCGATGCAGTGTTGAATGTAAATACATCCGTGCCGGGGCAGGTGGTAATCTCGCTTTCGAGTCTGTCTCAACTCAGCTTTTTCAATGCACCGTTCACCTTGTTACATCTGACCGCGAGCGTTCCGGAATCAGCCGTTTACACAGAAAAGCATCTGCTGGCGATTACGAGTGCAACGGCCAATTCAGTCGCAGGGCCGCTGACCGTCATCGCAGACAATGCGGTGCATATCGCGGCATACTTTGGCGACGTCGATACGAGTCGCTCTTACAATTCAGCCGATTTGCCAGCCATCCAGCGTGTGCTCACGGGAAACAATTCTGGGTTTGGCTCTTATCGCAACGCCGATCCGCAGATCATGGCCGATCTGAGCGCTGACGGAGCATTGCGCTCCGATGATGCCAGCCTGATGTATCGACTCATCCAGTCACTTCCAGTCCCCTCAGTTCCCGCGCTCCCCAGCGGCATTGTCTCGCCGCCGCCAACCGGTGCTGATCCGCGGATTTCCATTGCCCGCGATCTCTCCGCGCGAGCCGGCGAGATAATTGCGGTGCCGATTTGGCTCGAAGCCACGGACCCCAATCCGATCACGCTGGCCGCGGTCGATGTCGCCGTGGCTTACGATCCAACAGCACTCTCTATCGTCGGAATTCGCGGCGGTTCGCTGCTTGGCAGCGTGACGCAATCGATGGGACCGGCGCGCTGGGGTGAAATCGAATTGCACGCCTGGTCGAGTCAAGCTCCTGCGTCACTCAATCAAGGTGATCTGGGTTCCGTGGTGATTGTCGAGTTCTTGGTTGCCGAGCATGCAGCCGGGCAGTTTCCCTTGAATCTCACTCCCGGCCGCCAGTCGCCCACCGCGGCCTACGGCGCCGACCTCATCTCGCTGGTGCTCGATCCCGCGCCGACTTGGAGCAGCGATGAGATTGACGGCCTCATTACGTTGCTGGCTCGCGAACCGCAGCGGTTGATGGGTCCGTTTCCCCTGCGCGACTAACTTTCGCACATGAAACTTGCGCACATGAAGCGACTTCATTCATTACTAACACAACCTTCACTCCAGCCTAGTTTGAATTGAAGTTACTAGGTGGGGTTTTCTTTCCCGCCACTTACGCTTGCCATTTTCCCTGGTTCACAGGACTCAGCTCCATGTCGATGCGCACCAAAACTGCTCGCTCTAATCCTTCCTCGCGCAGTCGTGAAGCGAGCCGCCGCCAGCGACATGTGCAAACCCGTCGTTGCCTGTTCTCGACGATTGAACGGTTGGAAGATCGGTCGTTGCTCGCGACGGTCTCGATACCGACGAATCTGACCGCAACCGATGTCGATGCGGGCACCGCCGGAGTGCAGGTTGATATCCCAGTTATCTTGCAAGTAACCGAAGCAGCTGGCGTGACCGTTGGTGGGATGGACCTAAGTTTCAACTACGATCCTGCAAAGCTGACGATTGCTGGATCGGCTGGCGTGCCCACAAATCTGACCTTCGGCAGTCCGCTCAGCACTTCCGGATTTAGCGGTGCATATACAATTCCATCGTCGGGGACGATTCTGGTGACGGCTTCGTCGGGCAGCGGAACTGCATTGCTTCCGCAAGGTTCAAACATCACCCTGTTCACCATTCGCGCCACGATCAACGGCGCGGCCACCGGCACAACTCGGCTCAATCTGCGCAGTGGCGTTTCGGTGATCAATGCGGACTTTGAAGAGCTGACGCTGAGTCCCATCGCGACGAACGCCGACACCGATGTCGTCGATGGTTTGTTGACGATTTCCGTTGTTTCGAACAACCCGCCGGTGAATAACGCGCCGGTTGGTGCGCTGCCGGGAACCGAAGATACGCCGATCGCTCTCACGAGCATCAGCGTGAGCGATCCCGATACAGCCGATACGCTAACGACGACGGTTTCTGTTTTGAACAATTCCTTCGGCACATTTACTGCGAGCGCCGGAGCCGGCACCGCAGTGGTGACGATTCTGAACAGCGGCGCGACGGTGCAAATCGTCGGCTCGCAAACGAATGTCAATGCTGCATTGCAAACGCTGATCTTCACGCCCGCATTGAATCGCGCCACGCCGCCCGACACCGCGCCGACGGTCACCGTGGTTACAAGTGATGGCACGGTGAGCGATACCGACTTGTTCACCATCAACCTGGCGGAGATCAATGATGCACCGGTCGTGGGTACAGATTTGCTGCCGGCGGTGAATGAAGATTCTGCGCCGATTGTCATTCCGGTGGCCACCTTGCTCGCGAACGATAGTAAGGGTGCGGATAACGAAAGCTTGCAAATGCTGACCATCTCGTCAGTATTTACGAGCGTGATCGGCGGCACGGTGCAATTGGTCGGCGCAGATGTTGTCTTCACTCCCACAGCAAACTACAGCGGCCCGGCCTCGTTCAATTACAGCGTTACCGACAACGGCACGAATGGTGGCATGGCCTCGCCGCAATCTGGCAGCGGAACGGCTTCATTCACGATCAACTCGGTTAACGACATCCCCAGCTTTACGCCTGGCGGGAATCAGGCAGTACCGTTTGGCACCAATACCCAGCAAACGGTGAATGGTTGGGCAACTGTGATTTCGGCCGGTGGCGGCGAAACACAAACGTTGACTTTCAACGTAACCAACAACTCGAACATGTCGCTCTTCAGCACTCAGCCGGCGATCTCGCCAACCGGGACGCTGACCTATACGCCGGCAGGGACCGCGGGAACTGCGACAATCACGCTGGTGTTGACGGACGACGGTGGCACGGCTAACGGCGGAGTGAATGCTAGCGCGCCAATCACCTTCACGATCACCGTTAATTCTCCCGGCAACGCGCCAACGCTTAACGCAATCAGCGATCTGATTATCAATGAAGGCGCACCGCTGCAAACAATTAACTTAAGTGGCATCACCGATGGCGGAGATCCGACGCAGCAGGCGATTTCTGTTACGGCAATTAGCTCAAACACTGCGCTCGTGCCAATCGCGGTGACTTACACGTCGCCTGGCAACACCGGCACATTGACGTTCACGTCTCCGGTCAATGACTTTGGTTCGTCGACAGTAACGGTGACGGTGCGCGACGCGGGCCTCGATCTGATTCCCGATAATGCCGATGACCTGGAGACGACGCGCGTCTTCACGGTGACGGTAAATCCCGTCAACGATGTTCCCAGTTTTGTGATTGGTGCAAATCAGACTGTCAACGAAGACGCGTCCGCTCAATCAGTGCCGGGCTTTGCCAGCAGCATCTCGACGGGACCTGGCAACGAAAACACGCAAACGGTGACATTCAATATTGGAAACAGCAATCCTTCGCTCTTTTCCGCGGGGCCGTCGATTGCCGCGGACGGCACGCTGACCTACACGCCTGCTGCAAACGCCAGCGGCAGCGCGACGATCACAGTGACATTGCAAGACAATGGCGGAACTGCCAACGGTGGAGTGAATACGAGTGCGCCGCAGTCGTTCACGATTACTGTCAATCCGGTGAATGATCGCCCGACGTTCACGGCTGCGAACCCACCGGTGGTCAACGAAGATGCACCGCCGCAAACCGTCAGTGGATTTGTCAGCGTGTTCAATCCGGGTCCCGATGAAGCAAGTCAGACGGTTACTGCGTACACGGTTTCGAATGTCTCGAATCCAGCTTTATTTTCCGTGGTGCCTGCCGTCGCAGCCAATGGCACTCTGACTTACACCTTGGCCGCGAACGCGAATGGCTCGGCGACTTTCGATCTGGCAGTCACGGATAATGGGGGGAGCGCGAACGGCGGCGTCAACACCAGCTTGCCGCAGACGTTCACGATCACTGCCAATGCAATCAATGACAGGCCCACATTCACGGCTGCGAATCCGCCAGTGGTTAGCGAAGATGCGTCAGCGCAGACGGTGAACGGCTTTGTCAGCACATTTAGCCCAGGTGGCGGAACGGATGAGAGTACGCAGACAGCAGCCGCTTACAACGTAACGAACGTCTCGAATCCGTCGCTGTTTCTCGTTGCACCCGCGGTGGCGACGAACGGTACGCTGACATATCAGCTCAATCCAAATGCGTTCGGAGCTTCATCTTTTGATCTAACCGTGACCGACAGCGGCGGCGCGGCCAATGGCGGCATGCCGACCAGCCTGGCTCAGACCTTCACGATCACGGTCAATCCGGTTAATGATGCTCCGGTAATTGCCGTCGGCAGCAATCAAGTCGTTTCGTTCAACGCACCCGCCCAAGCGGTGAATAGTTTCGCCAGCGTGACGTCGGTCGGGGCTGCCAACGAAGTTGGTCAGACGGTCACCTTTAACGTCACGAACAATTCCAATCCGAGCTTGTTCGTGAGCCCGCCGACGTTCGACGCTGCTGGTACGTTGACGTACACGCCAGCTCCAGGTCAGCAGGGAACAGCGACCATCACCGTTGTTGGTCAAGACAATGGCGGCACTGCAAATGGTGGCGTGAACAGCAGCGCTCCGGTTCAATTCACCATCACCGTCAGTCCGCCGACAGTTAACAATCCGCCAACAATCAACACGATCAACCCGCTGAACATTAACGAAGATGCTGGCCTCCAAACGGTAACTTTTGGCGGTGTCAGCTTTGGTGGTGATGTTCCAGCGCAAACGGTTTCGATCACCGTGAGCAGTAGCAACCCTGCCTTGATACCCACGCCGAATGTTGTTTACACCTCACCGAATTCGACGGGCAGTTTGAACTTTGCGCCCGCCGCGAATCTTAGTGGCAATTCGACAATTACGGTCACCGCCCGTGACTCGGGTCTCGATCTCATTCCGGGAAACTCGGACGACGGCATTGTGAGCACGGACTTCCTGGTTACCGTCAATGCGGTCAATGACACGCCGAGCTTTTTGATCGGCGGAAATCAAACCGTGAATGAAGATGCGGGTCCGCAGACCGCGACGAATTTTGTGACCAACATCTCCGCTGGCCCCAGCGATGAAGCGGGGCAGACGCTGACTTTCAACATCAGTGGCAACAGCAATGCAGCGCTGTTTGCGGTCGCGCCGGCGATCGCCGCAAACGGAACTCTGAGCTACACTCCCGCCGCGAACGCCAATGGCACCGCGACGATCATGGTCACGCTGTCGGACAATGGCGGCGGTCTGAACTCGAGTGCTCCGCAGGTTTTTAGCATTACTGTGAACGCGGTGAACGATGCGCCAAGTTTCGTGGTGGGTGCGAACCAAACCGTGTTCGACAACGCGCCGCTGCAAAGTGTACCCGGTTGGGCGATTGGGATTTTGGCCGGTCCCGCGAATGAGGCGGGGCAATTGGTCACGTTTCAGGTCACTGGCAATTCCAACACCGCGCTCTTTGCTCAACAGCCGGCGATTGCCAGCAATGGCACTTTGACTTATCGACCTGCTTTGGGAATGTCGGGCATTGCCACGATCACGGTATTGGCCCAAGACAACGGCGGCACTGCCAATGGTGGCGTGAATCAAAGTGGGCCGCAGACGTTCACAATTTCGGTAAATCCCGCTCCAGTGAATAGTCTGCCCACCATCAACGCGATTGGCAATTTGTCGGTCAATCAAAACGCCGGGCCGCAGGTAGTGAATCTCAGCGGAATCACCGCTGGTGGTGAATCGCAGGCGCTTGCGGTTTCTGCTACGAGCAGCAATCCGAGCTTGATTCCAACTCCTGTGATCAGCTACGCCTCGCCGAGTTCCACTGGCACCGTGACGTTCACATCTGCTCCCGGCCAGGTTGGCAACGCCACGATCACCGTGACTGTGCGTGATGCTGGGTTCGACGGCATTTTGAACAGCTTCGACGATGGCGTGACGATGACTGCGTTCAGCGTGCAGGTCAATGAAGTAAATGATCCGCCAGTAGCCAACGACAGTACGTTGGCTGCTCAATTCAACACGCCCGTCAACGGCACGCTGTCGGCAACCGATCCTGACGGTCCCACCCGGACCTTCTCGCTCACTTCGGTCCCAGCGCTTGGAACAATTACTTCTTTTGATGCCGCGACCGGTGTATTCACGTACACACCGCAGCCGGGAGCAACCGGCTTGGATCTGTTCAACTTTAGCGTAACCGATGGCGAATTCAGCGACACGGGAACGATCCGCATTGCCATTCAGGGAGCGATGCCGGTTGTCACTCCCCTTGATGGTGACCTGCTGGTAATCGGCACTCCCGATGCCGATCAGATCATCATCACGCCTGTTTCCGCCGGAGTGGTACAAGTGCGGACTCAGGCTGGGTCAGCCTTTTATCCACTTACAAACCGCTTGATTGTCAATTCCGGCGAAAGTGGCGACTACGTAATCATCACCAACGTCTTGGCGCCAACTACGGTCGATTTGGCCGGCGGTGATGACTACGTCTCAACCGGCCTGCTCGATGATGTGATTATCGGCGGGACGGGGAACGACCAAATCAATGCCAGCGGCGGCAACAATGTGATTTGGGGAGACAATGTTGGCGAACAGGATCTTCCCGGTGGCGGTCACGATGTGCTGAGCAGTCTGGGTGGCAACGACATCGTTTATGGCGGCGGCGGCAACGATCAAATCTTTCCAGGCGCTGGCGATGACTACGTGAATGCCGGTCAAGGTGACGATACCGTCTCTGCGGGCATGGGCAACGACCGCCTCATCGGTGGCCTGGGCGCTGATTATATGTTCGGCGACGAAGGGAACGACATAATCGTTGGTGGCGGCGGTTCCGATACCTTGAGCGGCCGCACGGGCAGCGATGTTCTGATCGGCGGGCTCGGCGCTGACTCGCTGCATGGCGATGACGGCTCCGATCTGCTCTTTGGCGCCGATACCACCAACAGCGCCAGTTCGACGGCCAACGATGCAAACGACCTGGCCTTGATGGCGATGTTGGCAAGTTGGGCAACCTCCCGCCCAGCTGGTCTCGCTTCGAGCGTCTCCGCTGGCAATGACAACGCGCCGGACTTCCTCACCGGTTATGTCGGCGACGACGACTTCTACCTGAATCCTGGCGACAACGCAGGCGATTTCAACCTGCCATTCATGGGAACTGATCGGTTGTTTTAGTCATTCTGTAATGATGGCGTGAAGAATTGATGAACGAGGCTTGGTCATAGCACCACTGCCGCTAAGCTGGGCAGTGCGCAAGTCAATGACCGATCCGCTGGAAGCGATGAACATGAAGTTCCCCATGCCGGAGACAATGCCGGGACTGATGAGAGAAATGCTGTTGGTTGTCAGCCTTGCAGGCAATTTTGCACTCGCGGGCTGCGCATCACGTCCGGTTGAGAACCGATTGCCGTGCGTGCCCGTGCAGGGAGAACTGTTCGTTGGCGGCCAACCTGCAGCGGGCGCCGAGTTGCTCTTTCAGCCGCTTGATGCGTCGGCCGAGCGCTGGTTGGCAGGTATGCCGCATGCGCTGGTGCGCGACGATGGCACATTTGCCGTGGAAACTTATGAAACGAAAGACGGTGTGGCTGACGGCGCACCCGAAGGCGAATACATCGTGTTGGTGAAATGGCTGACAAAGCCCACTGTTCCTCAGGGAGAACGGGCTGGTGACGACCACGCCCCCTACGATCGTTTGTTCGGCAAACACTACAACCCTGCCACCGCCACCCTGCGAGCTAAGATCGCCGCGCCGTTGACGATTTTGCCTCGGTTTCAATTGTAGGATTCCCTGCTGATGAATCACCGCTCTGCTCCGCCGTACCCGGCTCGCTTGGGATTCACGTTGGTCGAATTGCTCGTTGTGATTGCGATTATTGGCGTGTTGGTCGCTTTATTGCTGCCCGCCGTGCAAGCCGCCCGCGAAGCGGCGCGGCGGATGCAATGCTCAAACAATGTCCGCCAGATCGGTATCGGTCTGCATAATTTTCACGACACCTATTTATGCCTGCCGCCGGGTCGCATTAAAGAATATGGTAGCGCGGCTCCTTCCGAGGCGCACCGAAAATTCAACATTCCCGGCGCAGGTACCGCCGACCTCCGTCACAGCTGGGCCGTGTTCATGCTTCCATTCATCGAGCAAAAGAATCTGGCCGACAAATACAGTTACCAGGTGGACTGGCGAAAGTCCCCTAACGAGACCGTCTATGGCGTGCACGTGAAGACGTTTCAGTGCCCTTCGACGCCGCAACCCAAACGCTTCGACGACTTCACCAGTTTGTCGCTGAGCATTCATGCAGCCTGCGGCGACTATGGATTGGCCAATGAAATCAACTCGGAAGAGTTGTTCAATCGGGGACTGATCGACGCTCAATCGGCTAAGTCGCCGTATGGGGTGATGATGCTCAATGGCCGACCAGGCCCCGCGTTGCAGGCCTTGATCTCTGCGGGTAAACGCGATGCAAACGAGTTCAATCGTCTGCATAACTTCAAGGACATTACCGATGGCACCTCGAACACGATGTGGATTGTGGAAGATGCAGGCCGGCCGTTCACCTACATCACCGGTGGCAAGCGACCGAATCCGCCCATGCCAGCTAGCCAGGGTGGCGCGTGGGCGGATGACGAAAATGAGTTCACCTTGGACGGTTGGCATCCCTTCGGACTGTCGATCTATGGACCGTGCGCCGTGAACTGCAGCAATGACAACGAGATCTACGGTTTTCATCCTGCTGGCGCCAATGTCCTCTTTGGCGATGGCTCAGTCCGTTTGCTGCAGGCGGGCACCGACATTCGCATTGTGGCTCGCTTCATTACCCGCGGCGGCGGTGAAATTGTTCCGCAATAGCATGGTGGTCAACATTTTGTCGCCGAGTTCTTCCGCAAATCAGCACATGTTCTTCACAAGGGTTCGATATGGTTGGCGGGCTCATCAGTCCAATACCTGGCGATCGTTGAAGTCCGAGGGAACAAAGCATGCGCTATTCATCAACCCCCAACCGACGCGGCTTCACCCTGGTCGAATTGCTGGTCGTGATTGCCATCATCGGCGTGCTGGTTGCGCTTTTGCTCCCCGCAGTGCAGGCGGCTCGCGAAGCTGCACGGCGCATTCAATGCCAGAATCATCTCAAACAGATTGCCTTGGGAATTCACAATCACGAGAGCACCTACAAGATTCTGCCCATTGGCTTGGAACTGCGGGCCGGTGCTACGACTGCGCGCTCGACATTCTTGATTCAGATTCTACCCTTTGTGGAACAACAGCCATTGTTCGATAAGTGGGACTTCAGCAATAGCGCGAACAACGTGGCAACCACCGCCGAAGCATCGCGAGCCGCGACCAAGATCAAGATCTATACTTGCCCCAGCGATATCTTTCGCGAAAACCCATTCAATCTGCCTGCCACCGGCGCCACCTTCAGTCCCAGCCAAACGCAAAGTGGTAATCCATATGCCGGCTTTTACTCCGGCACTAGTTATGCAGGAAACTACGGCACCGGCAGTTATCACACGAGCTTCTCTGTGTTTCCAGTAAAAGCAGATGGCGTGTTATTTATGACCGGTCCCGGTACCGAGCTCAAAATGCCAGGCGGAAGCTTGCATGCGCTCGTCGACAATCATCAAGCACTTGCGCCGTTGCGACTGGCGGAAATCACGGATGGAACTAGCAACACGTTGTTAATCGGTGAAAAGAGTCATCGCGATCCCGATTTCGATCAATGGACCGGACAGAACAGCGGTCTCAAGATGCACCAGGTGTCGGCTTGGGCGTGGGCTGGTGGCCGCAAAGGCTCGGCGATGCTGTTTTGCTCGAGCGCGGTACCGATCAACACGACCGTACGCAAACTGAACCCGAGCGCACCAACCTCGCCCAATATTCAGAATCAAGATCGGCGTTACAACGCCTGGGGCAGCAACCATCCGGGCGGCGCCAACTTCGCGCTATGCGATGGTTCCGTGCGATTTGTCAGCAACTCGATTGCGCTGCAAACGCTCGCGGCAGTTTCCACGCGCGCCGGGGGCGAGTCAGTTTCGCTCGATTAGATTGTCATGCTAAAAACAAACAAACCAACAACTCTGCTCGGCTATCAAGCACTGTTGGCAGTTGCGCTGCTGTCACTTTGCAGCTGCGCGCCCGGCCCTGAATTTGGCAAAGTCGCGGGGCAAGTCGTTATTCCCGGGCACAGCTCCGATGGATTGCGGATCGAGTTTCATCCCGATGCGACTGCAGGTACGACTGGCCCATCGTCAATTGGCGAGACGGATGAGCAAGGCAACTTCCGCTTGAGTTGTGCAACCGAAGCCGGCGTGAAAGAGGGAGCGATTGTCGGCAAGCACCGAGTCGTCTTGCAGGATTTGCGACTGGCACAATCTGAAACGGGACGGGGCATTCTGCAGCGAATCACCCGCGAGCACGCAGCAGTGCTGACGACGCCGCTCGTTGTTGAAGTGAAAGCGGGCGAACAAACGATCGTCTTGGACCTCAGCAAATAGGCGGGGAACTTCGCGCTGACTGCCTTGGGTTGATGCGTCCGCGCAAATCGCACTAATGACACTTCAGCCCCTGCATCGCGTCCGCCTTCGCTCGGCGAAGACTGCGAATCGGGCCATCGCTATCAGGTGAAATCCCGTCGCGATCCACCGTCGTGTGCCGATACCAGTTCCAGGTTCCATCAGCGTTCTGAATGATTTCTATGAGCGGCGTCTCGCAGCCTGTCTGGCAGTACCACCAAATCACGACTGGTCTCGCTTTGTGCAAACACCAGTTCATCAAAAGCCATTCACCAGCGGAGAACAAAGATCCGAATCGCGAGCCATGCTAAACTTGACAGTAACTAAGCCAATAGCGGCCGGAATGAAGATTGCGCTAAATCGGATCGCTTGATTTCGCAAAGGCGGGCTGGCCGCGTCGCGATTGCCTGAGAGCTACCCACCGTGCAGCACTCGTTGCTTGCTGATCTTGTTCTGCCAGATTGCGGCGAATGGCAATTGCTGCAGCGCGATTGCCGTCAAAACGCTGGCGAGAGTCAGCAAGTGGCGCGCGGAGTGTGTCTATCTTCTCCAGGAAGTCAGTGAGGTGCCGTGGTGCGAACTGTTCGAGTGGTACGTTCAGCCCGGTCCCCATTTGTTGCAAGTAGTAGGCATTGATTTGTTGCTCGTGATGCTGGGATTCTGGCAGTGCCAAAACGGGCTTGCCGAGATAGAGCGATTCTCCCAGCGTTTGGTTTCCCGCAGAGCCGACGACGGCAGCGCAGTTTGCCAGATCGCTAACGAAGCCCTCCTCGCTGAGTTTGCAGTAAGTTGCACTCCCGCGCGACTGTCGTTCGCCCAGACCATACACTTTTACGGGCACCGGACTTTTGCTGAGGATCTCGATCACTTGCGGCGGAGTATTCGGACGCAAATAAGAAACGAGAAAATCGCCGGTGCTCGGCTGAGCTGAGCGAATCTCAGGGCGGAGCAGCGGGCCGATCTGCAGTACCTTTTCAAATCCGCGGCGCAGCGGAGCGTGAAAGAACGAAGAGACAATCGTCTGGCGCTGTCCCCAGTGATAGGCGCGCACCGCTAGGCTCATCAGGTTGGCGTGACTACGCAACTTCCACGGTAACGATCGCAAATCGCATGTCACCAAAAAGTGTTGGTGATCGAGACTGATAAACGGCACGCCGCAAGCTCCGGCGGCACGCGGCAAGCCCGGTTCAAAATCGGTGATAACCAGATCAGGCTGCTCCACACGGATGATCTCTTTCAGATGCGAAACCAGGCCGGGCAACTTCCACAAGTATCCCAGCCCGCCGCAGAACGATCGGGTCAAATCGAGTCGGCCGCGCGTGTACTGGAAGCGCAAGCCGGGAATGCGGTGAACTGCGACATGGGGTGTGCCGTGTGGATATCGTGGCTCAAGAAACTCATAGGCCTGATCCGGTGCAAACAACACCAATTCATGTTCCTGCCGCAGCAATTCCACCATGGTGCGCACGCGCGCGGCATGCCCTCGCCCTTCACCGGCCATACTGTAAAAAATCTTGGCCATGGTTTGGCTCCATGTCTTGGTTCACAGTTTGCTTCGGCCTGCTTGTTCGCAATCGGCATCAAACGGCAAACGGCAATCGTGAGCGATGTACAACCAAATGGTCGCCGGCGAAGCGTGGCTCTGCCTTCCTGTCGCGAAGTTCCGGATCTGGCACCCCCTGCACGGTCATCGGGCAGCAATCAGCCTGATCAGCTGGCAAGTGGAGAATCTCCAAACAGCCATCGCTGTACTCGATCAAAGCTGAGCGATTCTCGACCCAATCGCCGGTATTGAAGTACCGCACGCCGTTCAACTGCGTCGCCGTTGGCGTATGGACATGGCCACAAATGACCCCATCGCAAGCCGATTCGCGGGCATGGCGTGCCAAACGCACTTCAAAATTGCTGACAAAGCGCACGGCCTGTTTCACACTGCGTTTGATACTGCCCGCCAGATCGCTGGGCGAGCAGCGAAGTAGTTTTTGCACTTCGCTGATACCGCTGGCCACAAATAGCAACGCGTCATAGGCAACCGAGCCCAACACGCTCAACCATTGTGCCCGGATCTCGACGTTGTCGAATTGATCGCCATGCAAAACGAGAAACCGCTGCCCGTCGGCAGTCGTATGCAAAAACTTATCAGCGACCGTCATGAAACCGAAGTCGCTGGCAAACGGCCGGAGGAATGCATCGTGGTTGCCGGGAGCGTAACAAATCTGCGTACCGGCCGCAGAGAGTTCTATGATTCGCTGCAATAGCCGGCTGTACTCCGGTTGCCAATGCCAACGACGTTTCAGTCGCCAGCCATCAATGATGTCCCCGACCAGATACAAGTATTCAGGTTCGTGTCGATCGAGCAAAGCGAGCAGCTCACCTGCTCGGCTATAACGGCAGCCGAGATGAAGATCACTCAGAAAGATGCTGCGAACGCGGCGTCGTGCCTGCCTGGCAATCATGCGAGCCTCGGCGGATGCTCAATCTCAATGGAAAGTGAGTGTTGCACTGGGCGGCAATCATTGCCGAAGATGTTTTTGCAAAACTCTATTGCTATACTCTGCAGAACTCTCGCGCAGTTGTTATTAGCAATCGATGAATTATAGACTAAGAGATTGCTAGCACCTTTTCGCAGCCGATATGGCTAACTACATCGGCTCGCCCTGTGCCAAAGCTAGTCGATAGCGCGAGTGCGTTGTCTGAAAGTGTCATCGAATGGTCGGCGAGCGGTGGACGTTGATGACTGGCAGTTGAAGTCTGGCATGAAAGTCATAGCAAAATGCATCCGGCTCGTATCGGGTCTCAACGAGCGCGCAGCGGATGCGCAACGATGTGACCAGTAACGTCGCGATCGCCGATGGTTAGACGTTACTCAGCAGTGGACTGAGCACCGCGCCTTGACCATCCGTTCGCCTCCCGATGCTCTCCACCCCGCCTCACGGCGACGCAGTTTCGTTCAGCTACAGGTTCAAACTCTAACCTCCTGACAGGGACTTTCACCCTGCTGGTTCGATACACTTACAAACGCACTAGGGCATGCTCCCACCTGCCGATTGGACTGAATAAATGCCCGACACGGCCGCGAGGACGATGCGGGTACAGGGCCAGGCTTCACGGAGAGCCTCAGCAGTCAAAATACTGACTGAACTCCAAGGGATGTGGCCGCAAGCGCAGTGGCTGAATCTCGGTCTGTCGCTTTTCGGCGATCCATGTCTGCAGCACATCCGGCGTGAAGACATCGTCGCGGAGCAAAAACTCCTGATCTTCTTCTAAAGCTCGCAACGCCTCGTCCAAGGTGGGGGGCGCCAGAGGCATTTCGACTGCGGCACTGCGAGCGGCATGGCGTTGTTCTTCGAGCGGTTGCCCCGGATGCAATTTCAATTGAATGCCGTCGATGGCCGCCAACACAATGGCCGCGAAGGCGAGATAGGGATTGCAGCTCGGGTCTGGCGTGCGAAACGCAATGCGCCGGCTCTTGGGGCTGGAGTTGTAAACCGGAATGCGACATGCGGCAGCGCGATTCTGTTGCGAATATCCCCACTGCGCGGCGCCGGTTGCGAGTCGCTTGTAGCTGTTGGTCGTCGGATTGCAGATGGCCAGCAACGCCGGAGCATGGCGCAAGACGCCGCCGATGGCGTACAGCCCGAGTTCACTCAAGCCCGCGTAGCCGTGGCCGGCAAAGATCGACTGTTCTTTTTTCCAAAAGGAGAAATGCGTATGCAGGCCGCTGCCGGGTCCTTCGGCCAACGGCTGTGGCATGAAGGTCGCCTGCTTGCCGCGGCGACGCGCGACTTGGCGTACGACGTGTTTGTATGTCAGCAACGAATCGGCCATGGCGACGATGGGCTGATGCGCGAGCCCAATGGCGGACGGCAGTGACGGCGAACCCGCTTGCAATTGCCCGGCGACTTGCAGACCAGCATCGCTCAGCGCTTGCTGAATCTCGGCCTGCAACGCGGCATGATTGGTGAGCCCGCTTACACTGCAACTCGACGACGTCGGCGAGTTTGCATAATTGGCTTCATCGAATACAAAGAACTGCGCCTTGGCGCCAATCGAAACAGCATCGGCGAGGCCGGTGCTGCGGAGATAGTTTTCGGCCTTTTGTGCGATCTGGCGGGGATCGCGCGCAAAAGGCTCTCGCGTGAGCGGATCTTGCAAGTTGCAAAGGATCGCCAACGTCGGCACCGCGGCCACCGGATCAAGATACGCCGTATCTGGCTGCGGCACGGCGATCAAATCGCTGGCATTCGCCGGCGGCCCGCCCCACAGTCGGCTGCCATCGAAACCAAGGCCTTCTTCGAACAGATCTTCGTCCAAGCGGCCGACGGGAATCGACAAGTGGGTCCACTTGCCGCTGAGGTCAGCGGCCCGCAGATCAACGGCCTGCACTTCTTTTTCACGGCAGAGGGCGAGAATTTCTCGGGGAGTCACGGGCGAGCGTTCCTGAAGAGTTGGCCGCTATTCGGGAGCGGTGAGTTGTTCTTTGTAAATTCGCGGCAAGCCTTTCAAAGCGGCTTGATAGGTTTCTTCCAGCGGCACATTCACATAACGGCCACGCTCCAAAAACAGCGGCATAGCTGTCAGCGTGTCGTTGACAGCAACCGGTTGGATGTAGGCCTTCAAAGGAATTCCTGATTCGTACGCGACGAGAGTCAACTTCTTGTCAGCTGGAGACTGATATTCACTGCCGTCAAAAGTGCCGATGATTGCTCCGTGAATGCCTTGTGGATCACGCTTCGTTGGCTTGTGCAAATCGACAACCAAAAGATGAATACTATGGTCGAAGCACGAAATGGCTTTGTCGACGAATTGATCGAAGGCGTGAACTCCAGACTTGTTACCGGGGGACAGAATTTCAATGACTGCCACGATTCGATCATCGCTTGCGGCGTGGATGGCAAGCGTGCGGCGTTTGGCTATGTACGAAGTTTCGTAGGTAGCCGTGCGCCAAACTTGTGGGGGAGCGTCGGCAACGAGCAACACGCCATCGGATTGCGCTGTGCTGGAGTTGGGCTCCGACCGATTCTCCTGCAACGTCAGCACATCGGGCTCAACATCACCGGCTTGCTGCTCAGCAAGTGCATAGAAATCTCTGGGAAGCACGCTTTCATTGAGCGCATCTTGCAAACGACCAATCCACGCAACATGAAATGCGTGGAAGATGCCAGCGCTAACTCGCGACCAATCATGAATGGGCATAAAACGACTCGCCTGGTGCCTGATTCAAGCGGTGATTACAGAGCACATGCCGAATGCGCTCGCATTCATTCTATGATACACCGAACCCGGCAGATGGACTCGTTTAAGCAGCGCTGCAAACAACACGAGCGGAAGGCGTCTAAAAGAACACCTCCCGCTCGTGACTTTGTGCGTGGAATCCGTTCCGAATCGGCTGGGGCAATCGAGGAGATTTGCCCGCAGCCGATGGATCCGTATGCAACAGCGATTTCGAATTCGCTTACTTGATGAACAGCATTTCTTGATAGGTCGGCAGCGGCCAGAGATCGTCGGCGACCATGCCTTCGAGCTCATCCGCAAATTCGCGAACCTTCAGCATCGCCGGGACGACACCCGTGCAGATGTGCTTGGCTTCTTCCAACAAGCCGCTGCTGTGATGACCCAGCGTCTTCTCCAAAGCGGCGGCCGAATCTTGCAAGCCCTTGACGAGCTTGGTCAGTTTGTCGAGCGTATCGGTGTCGAAGCTGTAACCGAGCACCTTCAGGTTGGTGCAGGTCGTGGCCAGTTCGCTTTGGTAACGAACCGCCGCGGGGAAGATCATCGTCTTGGCGATTTCGATCGTCAGGCGAGCTTCGGTCAACACCGTCTTCACATACTGCTCGAGGTAGATGTCCTGACGCGAAGTCGTTTCGCGCGGCGACAGCACGTTGTACTTTTCGAACAACGCAAGCACTTCGGGCGTGGTGATCTGCGGCAGAGCATCGACCGTGGTCTTCAGGTTCAGCAGGCCGCGCGACTCGGCTTCATTGTGCCACGCTTGCGAGTAACCGTCGCCGTTAAACACGACCGCGCCATGCTTGGTCATAATGTCTTGCAGCACCTTTTGGACGGCGCCGGCGAGCTTGCTTGCGTCACCGCCGGTGGCTTTTTCCAGCTCCGTAGCGATGTAGTCGAGCGACTCTGCGACGATCGTGTTGAGTGCGACCAGCGGACCACCGATCGATTGGCTCGAACCAACCGCGCGGAACTCGAACTTGTTGCCGGTAAAGGCGAAGGGGCTGGTGCGGTTACGGTCGCCGGCGTCCTTGGGTAGGACAGGCAGCGTATCGACACCCACGGTCAGCGTGCCGGCAGCTTTGCTGCTCTTGGCGCCACCCTTTTGGATTTGCTCGAAGACGTCGGCCAATTGCGTGCCGAGGAAGATCGAGATAATCGCCGGCGGAGCTTCGTTGGCGCCCAGGCGGTGATCATTATTGGCAGTGGCGACCACAGCGCGGAGCAGTCCGCCGAACTTGTGCACAGCGCGGATGACGGCGCCGGCAAAGACCAGGAACTGCATGTTGTCGTGCGGGTTGTCGCCTGGTTCAAGCAAGTTGCCTTGCGTCGAGTTACCCAGCGACCAGTTCAGGTGCTTACCCGAACCGTTGATGCCGGCGAACGGCTTTTCGTGCAGCAGGCATTCCATGCCGTACTTCTGCGCGACCTTCTTCAGCGTGAGCATCACCAGTTGCTGGTGATCGGTCGCGACATTGGCGTCTTCGTAGACGGGCGCGATTTCGTACTGCGAAGGCGCCACTTCGTTGTGACGGGTCTTCACCGGAATGCCGAGCTTGAACAGTTCACGTTCGGTTTCCAGCATGCAGGCCAGCACGCGGTCCGGAATGTGGCCGAAGTATTGATCTTCGAATTCCTGACCTTTCGGCGGCTTGGCGCCGAACAAGGTGCGACCGGCGTTGAGCAGGTCCGGGCGAGCGTAGAAGAAGTTACGGTCGATCAGGAAGTATTCTTGTTCTGCACCAGCCGACGACGAAACGATCGCGGTGTTGGTGTGACCGAACAACTTCAGAATCCGCTGAGCTTGCGTATTCAGAGCCTTGTTCGAGCGGAGGAGCGGCGTCTTCTTATCGAGCGCTTCGCCGGTCCAGCTGACGAAGCAGGTGGGAATGCAGAGCGTAGTGCCATTCTCATTTTCGAGAATGTAGGCCGGGCTCATCACGTCCCAAGCGGTATAACCGCGGGCTTCGAACGTGGCCCGAATGCCGCCGCTCGGAAAGCTCGAGGCATCCGGTTCGCCTTGGATCAGTTGCTTGCCGGTGAATTCAGCGACTGTGCCACCCTTGCCGTCGGGCGAAAGGAAGCTGTCGTGCTTTTCGGCGGTCAGGCCGGTCAGCGGGTGAAAGACGTGAGCGTAGTGCGTGGCGCCATTTTCGATGGCCCAATCACGCATGGCCCCGGCGACCACATCGGCCACGCTGTTGTCGAGCTGCGTGCCAGTTTCGATGGTCTTCTTCAGCGACTTGAACACCGGCTTGGGGAGCCGCTTTTGCATCTCACCCAGCGTGAAGACATTCGCGCCGAAGAGATCCTTCGACGAAACGCTTTTGTAGTTCACCGGTGGCGAACTTGGCTTGTAACTTGTAACGGCCGCGATGGCCTGCATCCGCGCTTTGCTACCACTCACGAAAGAACCCCCTATAACCCAATTCAAATTAACTAGGAAACCGCCTTGGGGAAACGAAAACCCAACTGGGTCAGTACCCAAGGCCCACGCGGAATCGCACCTTCCGTGCCAATCCATACAGCCGCTAGCGAATCAGTTGCTGCGTGCGAAAGATGTTGCCAGATAACAACTTGCTGCCGAACGAAAAAGATCTGCAGAAGTCGTTAAATGCCGCTGCTGCC
>CAYMWL010000057.1:43265-47775 GCA_964394305.1 uncultured Pirellulaceae bacterium | reverse complement strand
TTCAATGCCGATTTCTGTCTCGCCCTGGCCCCCTTTTCAATGCTCGTCACCACCGTTTATCTGACGGTCAACGCCGTGAACGACAAGCCCGTTGCGTTCGGCACCAGCGACTGGGGCTACGAGGATGGGCAGATTTTCGGCTGGGATGGCAGGCTGATGAATGGATCGGTCGACATCGACGGCCCGAATGCATTGCAGGCAGTCGTGCAAGATTTTCCGGAGCACGGCATCGTTTCGATCAGTCCGCAGGGCTCGTTTGTGTACACGCCCAACCTGAACTTCTTCGGCCAGGACAGATTGTGTCTGTTCCGCGAGCGTTCGCGGAACACGGACACATTGACTACGACGACAACAGACAAGACCGCAGATAGGCGCCATTACACAACGATGGATGTCACTGCTGTTTGACACTGTTCGTCGGTGGGGGAAAGTTGCAGGTGGGCGATGATGCGGTCGATCTCGCGGGTTGGATGCGCTTTGAGGTCGGAAAACTCAATTGTCAGGTGAGGGCGATTCGCGAAGAAGGTTTCAGCTGCGGAGTAGAGACGTGATTGAATGGCTTGTTCTTTTCCGGGCCACCACTTTCGGCGCTGAAGGGACGCAATGGACTCTTCCAGTGCGCGATGAGACCAGATGAATTTAGTCTCGTTTCCCCACGCCTCGACCAGGTCATTGCAGCAGAGCGCTAGCAAGGGATGCTTCAGGCCAACGGCGCACCCGAAGTCGCGCCTCATTTCGTGCAGCCATTGCCTGAATACAGAGATTCGCTCCGTATGCATGGACGTCTGTTCGAGATCCGGCTCCTTCCACCAGCGGCGGAATTGGTCGGCCATCCAAGCTGCTTCGAAGTGGTCGCCGTGAAACTGCCTGCCCATCACGACGCCCAAGTGATGCAGCACGCCGGCGACGGCGGAAGAGCCTGAGCTATACGTTCCTAAAACGGCGACGCAGGTTCGTGCACCTTGAATCCCTGACGATAGCGATGTGAGCGGTTGGCCAGCGGCGGAACCCCTCAACCGCAGCTCTTGCGCCGCATGATACTTCCGCTCCGCCGCGTTCGCCTTCACGTGCTCACCAAGTCGACGATGTGCGAAACGCATGACATCGTACGGGCCTTCGTACCAGCCGGTTAAGTTGCGGAAGCTGATCCTTTCTTTGCCGGCGGCCACGCCTTCGTAATGCCCCAGCCGCACGGCGATTTGCGCCCAGAGGATCGCGTCCCGATGGCGTCCGCTTTCATAGCAGCAATACGCCGCTTGCCAAGCGAGTTCGGGTGACGCAGGTTGGCGGGCCAGGCCGAGTGCGCATGCCTCGACAGCAAGATTGAATTGACCAAGTTGCGAGTGGCACTTCGCCATGTTGAAGCACGCCCAGGCCGCTTGTTCGGCCCAGCCTTCTCGGATTTCAAAGCAACGTTGATACGCTTCGATCGCTGCAGCAAATTGCCCCAACTCCTCATGCGTCTGGCCCAGGTAGTACCACCACCGCGCGTTGTCGGGCTGGTCGCGAGTCTCTTCTTTCAAGATAACAAGGTCGCGTTGAAGTTTGCGTTGAAACTGCTCGGGCGTCTTGCGCTCTTCGAAGAACTTGCAACCGGGCAGTACACGGCGCTCGTTCGCCGCTGCCCCGACGAGCGATTCGTGAGTCCGCCCCATCCATTGCAGCAGCGTCGGAACACGAATGAGTCGTTCTTTGTCATACGATCCATCACGAGCGGGAACCAGCCAGGCGCGGACAGCGGGGTCGGACGAGAGTACTGCACGCAACTGTTCGATTCCGTCGTATCCGGAGACCATCAGGCGTTCATCCGTGTCGATCGTCAACGCCCATGTCGCGCCTGCAGCAGCGGCGGCTTCGAGCGAAAAGTTTCTGGCGCGTGCGAAATCGTTACACCATTCGAACGTCCGCACAAGAAGCTTGTCCCCCGCGATCTCACGGGCGACTTGAACACTGTCGTCGGTGATGCCCGTGTCGATAAGCAAGAACGCATCGACCCAATCGATGACCGAGCGAACACTTTCCGCGACGATCGCCTCGTTGGTGCCACACAGCATCGTTGCGACGATCCGATTCGCTGTCGCGCCGTACGCTGCCAATTTGTCAATGCGCGAATGACAAGTCGGCAGTTTATCCCGCGGTACGCCCTTCCGCGCCACACAGGTGTTCTCTCCACGCCGCAAACGAACAGGAAAGCCGCTGTTCGTTGCGGCATTAAACGCCGCTGTGCAGCCGGGAGCGAAGCGATCATGCAGTTCGATGACAATCACCTGAACCCGCTCAATCCAGTCGACGGAGTGTTCAAAGACTTGCTTCTCCGAGCCTTCGATGTCGATTTTGAGCAGATCAATTTGCGATACACCATATTCTTCAATGATCTGCTGGACAGTCACGCCTTGCGCGAACTCGACCGTTTCGCGAACGCCGCTCCGCGCGGAAGTACGAAACCCCCAAGCTCCCTTGCCCGGATCAGAAATCGCGACTTGTTCTGGGCTGTGCCAGAGAGCGGCGTGGATCGGCACGATGTTCCCATAGGGCTCAGCATTGCGGCTCAGGAGCGCGAAGTTCTCACTCTCCGGTTCAATCGCAAGCACCTTGGCATTTGGATACCGATTCGCGAAGAAGACCGACGCATAACCCACGTTCGCCCCCGCGTCGATGATCAGCTTAGGCTGTTCGCTAAAGTCAATCGCATACTCGCGGTCGACGAACACTTTCTTGAGGCACCATTTGTCCGTCGTGTGCGGTCGAAACCAGAGCGGATGAGCAAGGCCCTCGATGATCTTGGGTTGTGGATCGGGCATGAGCGCGTGTTCTAAGCGTATGCGTTCGAGGTCGTACGCGCAGTCTCGAAACTTTCGCCAAATTAAACCGATGCAAGCTTCTGCTAGTCGTGCTACTTATCAGGAAGACCGATGAAAATGGCTACTTGGGGCACTCCATGTTTCGTTTTAGCCTGGGTGACCGGGATCACCTCGCGGCTGCCCGGTGCGTCCTGGAGTGTTACCGTGGCTCTCGCGCCGCCGGGCGTCCAACCATGGAACGTGATCTTGATCCGGCCGTCTTTGCGTTCGAAAATGTCCGCCGAAATAGGGCAAAATTCGACGCCATCCAGCGTTCCTCCGCGCCACACGGACGTGGCTTCGAGGGGCTCATCGCCGAGCCGCACCCATCTGGTTACCGCCCTGAACTTGGCCAGACGCTGCTCCTCGTCGATGCTCTTGATAATCCAGGATTCGACAGAGGTCGAATCCTTCTCCACAACAGCGGTGGGATCGTCGGGCAAGAGGATCTTCACGTAAATGGGCGCCGACTTTGCGGGAGCGGACGCACGGTTCTCGGGACCGTCCGCAAACAGGGCGACCGGCGTGATTGCGTAGCTCCAAACCGCGACGGCCATCAAAAACCTGGCCATAACGCACCTGCTTCTGTAAAGGGATGGGAAAGTTTTGATGGCTACGGCTGGACTACTTTGTTCAACAACGGCCGCCTGGATCAAATAGGGGGAATGCTTATTTCTTAATCTTACCCTTTGTCACATATGTAGCAATCACGCCAGTGCTCGCACTTTGATATTTCGCCGTAAACTCTGCTTTGCACTTTTTCAAATCGACCTCACCGACAATTCCTTTGTCGATAATCGAAGCCGGCCTGTCGCTATACCAAGCGTCCGCCTGGAATTTGAACGATTCGAGTTTACCATCCACCAAAGTAGCTTCCGTAATTGGGATGGACAACGTCTGCCATCCACTGTTCGTGAGAGTTGGCTTGGAGAAGATATAGGCTTTGTCGCCAATCCTTAAAACGCTTTTACCTGCCGCGACCAGCGCAGTCTCGTCTTCCGCCGAAATGTCTGCGCTGTTCCTTGTTACGTAGGTGCGCGAAGTGTAGTTCACGGTGGTCAACTTGATCGAGCTGCCGGTTGGATTGAACGTGCCGTCAGGCTTGAGGTTGACCGTGTAATCCGCTTTGAACTGCGTGGGCCCTTCGTATTGTTTGTAGTAAGGTGTTCTCCCTTGGAGTTCCTCATCCGTCGATTCCCGCGGCGTGGTTGCACCCGGGGGAGTGAACATGCCCTTCGCGGAACTTGAAGTCGCATTACCGTCGACAGTGACCGTGCCCTCGATCTTATCTGGTGCAGTGGGAGCGGCTATCATCCCCACCACGGAAAGCAAGACTGTCGCAGTCTGAGTGCTCGTCCCGACACCGTCTGTGATCTGGTAGGTAAAGGAATCGTCCCCAATATAGCCCTCGTTCTGTTCGTACTTGAACTCACCAGTTGCCGTGTCGAAAGTCAACGTTCCATTGCTGACATCGTCAACAAGGACGAAGGTCACTGTATCTCCCTCGTAATCTTGCCAAGTGTCGCCGTCCTGCATCAGGCCATCGTTCCAGGCGACATTTCCAGTCGCGTCTTCGCACTGGCATTGGACCATAAAGGTCCCATCATCTCCTGGCTCTGGAACGTAGTTGGAGACGTAAATCGAGACCGTTGCCGTGTAGGTACTTGTAC
>CAYMWL010000057.1:42520-43165 GCA_964394305.1 uncultured Pirellulaceae bacterium | reverse complement strand
CCAAGCCATCGGAAAGTTGATAGGTAAACGAGTCATTCCCCACAAAGCCGGTACTGGGTTGATACGTGAAGTCGCCTGTCGCAGAATCCAGCGTCACCGATCCATTGCCGGCACCGGCAACAAGGACGAACGACACTGCGTCTCCCTCGTAGTCTTGCCAGTTTATGCCGTCCTGCATCAGGCTATCGTTCCAAGCGACATTTCCAGTCGCGTCTTGGTCGTGAATTGTGTAAGCCCAGTCGTCGCTTGGCTCGGGCACGTAGTTGGAAACGTAAATCGAGACCGTCGCCGTGTACGTACTTGTTCCCAAGCCATCGGAAAGTTGATAGGTAAACGAGTCATTCCCCACAAAGCCGGTACTCGGGTCGTAGGTAAAGTCGCCTGTTGCAGAATCCAGCGTCACTGATCCATTGCCGGCACCGGCAACAAGGACGAACGACACCATATCTCCATCGTAGTCTTGCCAGTTTGTGCCGACCTGCATCAGGCTATCGTTCCAGGCAACATTTCCAGTCGCGTCTTGGTCGTGAATTGTGTACGCCCAGTCATCGCTTGGCTCTGGAACGTAGTTAGACCCAGACGGGCTAGAAGGGCTCGATGGGCCGGAAGGACCCGAAGGGCCCGATGGTCCAGATGGACTCGATG
>CAYMWL010000057.1:0-42420 GCA_964394305.1 uncultured Pirellulaceae bacterium | reverse complement strand
GCCCAGATGGACTCGATGGCCCAGATGGACTCGATGGCCCAGATGGACTCGATGGCCCAGATGGACTCGATGGGCCAGATGGACTCGCTGGGCCAGATGGACTCGCTGGGCCAGATGGACTCGCTGGGCCAGAAGGGCCGGTGCGACCGGATGGTCCGCTGAACGATGCGGCCCCCGTGGGACCGGATGGGCCACTAGGCGATGCGGCACCGGATGGGCCGGATGGGCTCGAGAGTGGTACGGTGTTGAAATACTGGTCGAGTGATGTCAACACAACTTCAGCGTCGTGCATTTCAATCATCTGATTTCCGTCGACGTCGGCATTCGGAAAATCATTGGCTGCGACGCCGACGTTGGCGGCGTTCAACACAACCAGGACATCGATCGCAGTAAATGCGTAATCGCCATTGATGTCATACACCGATGATGTATCAATTTGTTGAATTAACTGTTCGGTGATCAGATCCGCCGCCAAGAGTTGTCGCGGGGCCAAGTGTTCCAACATCAAGCGACGACGTGCACGCCGTTTTTCTTGACTCTTACCTTGACCTCTACTTTTTTGCTGTGCTGTGCTGTGCTTTCGTTTCACCGCGTCGCTCCCTACTAGGATATGTTGCAAATAAAGGTCAACTTTCGTGAATATAAGGATTCTTGGGACGCAAGCAAGTTTTTTTATAAAACATTTTTTGGAAGGGAGCCGCGGGACTTCATCAACAGCCAGCTAAATTGAACGCATTTAGTGAGACAATCGCCATGCCCGACATTGCCGGCAACTCGGTTTACTTCCGCGGCTTTGCGCGTCGCGTGCGAACGATTGGCCCGTAACCTCACTGACGATCAGCTTTAGAGCAAAGCCATATCCATATGCCAACAGTTTCGGCAATCTGGTTCTGCACTTGAATGGTAAGCCGAATTACTACATCGGTAAGCAGATCGAACAGTCCGGCTACATCCGCGATCGCGACAGAGAATTTGCTGCCATTCAGGAGGCACGGGGAAAGGATGAGTGTGTCCGTCCGGTGGTCTTGGAGTTCGTGGCGACTACGGCCGCGAGACGTGGGGGATCTGCACGTTAGAGGACGAGTCTGTCCCACCTCGGCAGTTGGCTCTCCCAGCCGAGCTGAGGTCTTATGTGTCGGCTGTGGACCAGAGCCGGATCTCCGAGCCTTGGAAACCGCACTCCAAATAGCACGACCTAATTTTTTTCGCAAGCTTTGATTGCATTGGTCTACCGACGATAGGGGCTTCGCGCTGGGCTTGCCATTTCGCGAGCGTGAGTCGCGCTTGCCTACTTGAATTTCTCCGCCGTTCCAGGATGGCTCTGCCCGAACAAACGACGCAGGCGAAGCCATCACGGAATCCATACCTCGGCGACGGCGAGTCGCCTGAGGTCTGCGTTAGGGCCAGCCGGATAACTTACCCGAACCGTTCCGGTTGGCCGGTGGAGGCGAGCACCGAATGCCACCAGCCACTGGCAGGATCGAGCCGTTTGACATGCGTGGCGAGGAGTTTGATGGGGACGTGGATGAAGCGTTCGTGCAGAAAGCCGATCACGAGCCCAGTCTTCCCAGCCATA
Source organism: uncultured Pirellulaceae bacterium (assembly GCA_964394305.1). Classification (GTDB taxonomy): domain Bacteria; phylum Planctomycetota; class Planctomycetia; order Pirellulales; family Pirellulaceae; genus Anatilimnocola. Next base: position 40,844 of record CAYMWL010000057.1, on the reverse strand, counting down.
GCGGCATGGACTGCGTTGCGGGCGAACAGGTCGCAGAGGAGGGCATCCTCGCAGTTCGCGGGGCGGCTGCGGACCTGGTAACTCGGGTCGAAGTACCGCATCACGATGGGGACGTCTTGAGCGCGAAAGTAAGATTCAATCCGCTCGCGCAGGAATAGGCCGACGTCCTTGAGCTTCACGTTCCCCGAAGCGTCGCAATCCGCAGCGTTAGCCTGCAACAGATCTTGCCCCGCTCCTTCCGCCACGGCGATGACGGCATGCCCCCGCTGCTGCATGCGGTTTCTCAGCGCCGCGAGAAATCCGCGTTCACCGTCCAATGCAAAAGGAACTTCGGGAATGAGGGCGAAATTGACATCCTGGCTCGCCACGGTCGCTCCGGCCGTGATAAACCCTGCATGGCGCCCCATGAGTTTTACCAATCCGATTCCTCCGGGCACGCTGCGCGCCTCGGTATGAGCGCAATCGAGCACTCTGCACGCTTCTTCGACTGCGGTGAGGTAGCCAAAGGTGCGGGCAACAAAACTGACGTCGTTGTCAATGGTTTTCGGCACACCGACAACGGCTAGCGGGTGGCCGCTGCGGGAAGCTTCTTGATAGATCGCGTTCGCGCCGCGCTGGGTCCCATCACCTCCGACAGTAAAGAGCATGTTAATGCCGCGCCGGATGAGATTTTCAACCGCGAGGGGGACGTCGACTGGTCCGCGAGACGAGCCCAGGATGGTTCCGCCCTTGTGATGGATGTCGTGGACAAACTCAGGCGTGAGAAGAATCGGCTCCATACCTGGTTTTGGAATCAGGCCGCTGTATCCACCGCGAAAACCCACTACCTCCGCGACGCCATAACCATGATGCAGTTCCAAGAAGAGGGAGCGAATGACATTGTTGAGCCCCGGACATAACCCGCCGCAGGTCACAATCCCGGCCCGAGTTTGTCGCGGCTCGAAAAAGAGGCTCGTTCGTGGTCCGGCCAGTTCAAAATGAAGTCCGGGGGCGGCCCCTACTTCAATCCGTTCAGGGATGCGAGCGTCATCACTTACAGCACTACGAAGCGGCGACATGAAACGTGCGACGCCGAGTGTGGGAATATCCATGGTTTAGCAGTCTAGCGGAGTGGCCGGAGCATGGTTCAGAGCGCGCGCTGTGTCACTCAGGTGCGGAAACGCACGCCAAGGTCTGGATTGGCACATTCTCCGATTCGCAGTCCGACTTAGTTATTCGTCACTTCCACGAGATTCTCAACATCCCGCACCCCAGCCACACGCCGGATGATTTCCTGCAATCGTTGCTTGAGATAATACGACGGCAAACGACCGTTTAACACCAGCCGGTCACCTTCGACTTCGATTTGAATCGAGCGTAAGGTCAAGCGACCGCGAAAGATGGGGTCTGCTTCCAACGATTGAAGTACGACGGAGAGGAGATCCGGAATCGAGTCGGAGCCTAGAGAATCGCCGATGGGAACAGACCGAGATTGATGTTTCGTAGTGATTGGCGAAGGAGTCACGTTGCACCACTGGGAGAGGGGAGTTAGGTTCCAGTCGAATTAACCTGAGCAATCCACATGCCGAATTCAGCCTCGCGCGAATTTCAAAGGGCGCATCGCCATTGCCTGGGTTTGCGGTGATAATCGCGGTCCGCGTGCTGACAAAGGAGATTGGTTGCAGTGAAAATCCTAGCCGTCGATGTCGGTGGGACGAATGTCAAGATCCTTTTGAACGGGGAAGCCGAACAACGGCGTTTTCACTCGGGGACAACACCAACGCCATCGCTGATGGTCCAAGGAGTGAAACAACTTGCTGAGGACTGGCAATACGATGTGGTTTCGATCGGCTATCCCGGAATCGTCCATCGTGGGCAGATTGTCGGCGAGCCTCACAATCTCGCTCCTGGCTGGATCGGTTTTGATTTTCAGGCCGGGTTTGGTTGCCCCGTCAAGCTGATGAACGACGCAGCCATGCAGGCCCTTGGAAGTTATCAAGGCGGGCTGATACTCTGCTTGGGACTGGGGACTGGCCTGGGATCAGCCTTGATCGCGGACGGCGTTGTCGTGCCAATGGAACTCGGACACTTGACGTATTGCGATGGAGAATTTGAAGACTATGTCGGGGCCCATGGCTTGGCCCGCCTGGGGCCGCAAGAGTGGCAGCGACATATCGAGTTCATTGTGCACCGCCTGATCGAAGCAATTCATCCCGATGATGTCGTGCTGGGAGGTGGTAACGCGAAGAAACTCTCACAGCTACCGCCCCACTGTCGCCTGGGAAGCAACTCGCATGCGTTCTTGGGAGGATTTCGCCTGTGGCAAGAATCAAGCAGTGGATGATTTCGCGCACAATTACAATAGCGAATCCGCAGATGATCCGTTCCACCCAAATCTCGATTCCGACCGTGTTAAAGCCGGGGCTCTCGACCGTTTGGGAATTTACCTGCATCGTGACAGCCGCCAGGCAGTAACTAGTCTTGTCAGCAAGAGACTTTCGCCGAATTTGGTGGAGTGCGCGGCGGCCAGTCTGCAGGCAAGTGGCATTGCCATGACCTCTTGGACTGAAGTAGAAGACAAACGCCATGTCGATGCTGAGTCAGGCCATTTCCTCAATCGTATGCGATAGCTTCGCCATGAACAGATTCAATGCAGTTCGAGTGGACTGATCCGTATACGGATCGTTTTCATTTGGCTGAACACCTGGGCGGTCGAAATAAGGCCGTTCATCGTAGACACGTCCCCATTCGCAGTCCGCCTGGCGAACAAGGTCTTTGAGCAAGTAATCGGAATCCAAGACGCGTTGCACGTAACTCGCAAGAGCCACCAGCGGCTGATCAAAATTGTTCAGGAGAATCTCGCTCTCTTTGACCTGCCGTAGCAGGACGGCCGAAAGTGCCCCTGCCGGGCAACTCAAATGTCGCTCCAGGAACTTCTCGATCAGGGCGTCAGCCTGCTGCTTGCCAGTGGCGGGAGAAACGCCTTTCATCATCCCGGGGCCCGCCAGACGACCAATCGCATTGGCCAGGGTGAACTTTCGTCCTTCGCGGATTTCACGCTCAAGCTCGGAGACGGGCTGCGCAGATTCTTCTGTTGGTTCGCCCACGTGCTGACCTCCCCTTGAATTGCTCGTTTTGAGGACATTACCACCACAAACGCCGACAGTTCAACATAAAAGCATTTGCCGCGCAAGCAGCGAACATGCTTCGCCACCCCGACTTCAACCACGAATCACAGCATCACTTATCGGTTGGATTGCTGCGTTTTGCAGCCAGCGGCTGACCAGGCAACTTGCCCGTCATTTTGCCAGCCTTCAGCACGAACTGTCCACGGACAAGGACATGTTCAATTCCGACGGAATGTTGGTGAGGATCAAGGAACGTCGCTTTATCAATGACAGTTCTCGGATCAAAAACGACGATGTCAGCCCATTGGTCTGCCGCGATGAAGCCGCGGTCTTGCCACCCCAGTCGCCGTGCAGGCAACTCGGTCATCTTGTGAATCGCGTTTTCCAAATTGAGCACCTTCCGTTCGCGGACGTAGTGACCAAGGACGCGCGGAAAGCAGCCGTAGGAGCGCGGATGAGGGCTATCCTTGCCAAATTCAAACACGCTGCCGTCGGAAGCGATGGCCGTCAGCGGATGCTGCATCACCCGATCGACATCACCGCCGGGACGAGAGTCCAACGTGTGGTTGATGCCCACTGCTCCGCGCCCGACGAGGTCGACCAACACTTCTGCGCCATCGTGAATGGTTACCTTGCTGCCGAGTTCGCGAAGGATATCCGTCAGAGTTCTACCCGCTAGTTTGGGTTCCTGCGGAACGCGAGCGATTTGCACGCGAGCCAGGGCGGCTGCAATATATTCCTCTTTGTCTGGTAGCTGTCCTGCTTCGAACAGCTTGCGGCGGAAGACATCCTCGACCGCGGCAACAATTTCAGCCCGCTGCAGTGGATCGGCAATTCGCCGACGATAGGCATCCAGCCCGCCGGCGAACGATGACTGTGGAACATAAAAGGACAAGCTGCCGCTGCCGGCGCCGTAGGGATATTGGTCCAGCGTCACGTCCATGCCAGCGGCTCGCGCCTCGTCAATTCTTCGCAACGTGAGCCGCGTTAAGCCAAAGGCCGACGCAGCGGAAATCTTGTGATGCGAAATGTGAACCGGTACGCCGGCTTCACGACCAATCTTCAGGGCCTCGTCGATCGCTTCGAAGACCTTTGTCCCTTCGTCGCGCATGTGCGTTGCATAGAACCCGTTAAAAGGTGTGAGCTCCTTGGCCAGTTCGCTGATTTCCTCCGTCGTCCCGTAGGAACTCGGGCTGTAAGTTAAACCAGTCGACATGCCGGCCGCTCCATCCTGCATGGCCTTGCGGACGAGATATTTCATCTGTGCCAGTTGCTCAGCGTTCGGTGCCACATTCAACGTCCCGATCACTTCCCGCCGCACACTTCCGTGGCCGATGAGCAGGCAGATGTTGGGACCTGTGCCCCCGTCGCGTAGTTTACGAAAGAACTCGGCGACATCGATCGGTGAACTGCCGCAGTTGCCGCACACAAGCGTGGTGACCCCCTGCCGGATGTAATTCTCCGCAGGTCGAAACTCCAGAATCCCCTGATCGGCATGGCTATGCAGATCGATGAACCCCGGGCAGACGATGCGATCTCGCGCGTCAATCGTCTCTTGAGCCTGCACATTTTTTAACTGCCCGATGGCGACGACCCGTCCGGCCGCAATCGCTACATCGGCAATCATTCCCGGTTGACCAGTGCCGTCAATCACAGTTCCACTGCGAATCACGACATCGGCCGAGGTAACCGCTTTCTTCGGTGGCGCCCGCGGTCCGAGGTCTTCGGGAAGGGCGATGTGTCGGAAGCGTCCACGAGGTGAAGTGCTGTCGCGGTACTGAAGGTTCTTGACATCCGGCACTTGCCAAAACGAGCGCTGCTGCGCGGCCGAGCCTGGCACGTGGACGAACGAGAGTTCATCGATTTGAGTGGTAACGTTCGCGTCACGTTTTCCGACGCGGCACCAAGGGTTGAGCCAGGCGACAGCAATCACGTCGTCGCACGTCAGCGGCTTGTGATCGATGAGGCGACGACGATATAAACCGTGTCCGTAGATGCAAGTGAAGTCGGCCGCAGGGAGCACGAGCGTGGCCCACTCGCTCGGCTTCAAGTAGCGGCGCGTTTGGTAAACGGCGAAATCGACGTCGGCGTAATCCCGAATCGTTCGGTAGCTGAATTGGTAGTCAAAGCCCGGTCCCTTGAACGCACGCAACTCATCAGAGGGTGCGAAGCGCTGCCAGGGAAAGTCCCGGCCAGCAGGAGCGACAATGACCAAGAAGTCAATGGGCACCATGAGGCCGGCGCCAACCAATGTGTTGTCTTGGTCGGGAGCAGCGACGGCCATCCTCACTGCCAGTGCATTGGCCTTTGAGTCACCACCGGTGCGGATGCCGATGCAATGCACCTCCTCGGCTGTGCTACCTGTACAGGCTAGCGATCGTTTACCGTTTGCGCCGCTGTCGATGATGGAGAGTTGCTGCGGCATGAAGCGCAGTGGCTTCTCGCGCTTCCATGACTGCTCAAACCATTCGGCCTCGCCGTCCGCCATGTAAAGGCTAAACGTGCGGTCAAGCTGATCAGACTCGAAGTCAGCGATCGTCTTTGTCTTGCGAATCTGGCCGGGGGCAAAGGCAGCAAATGGCTGTCCTTCGCCGAGCGCGACGACCTCGATGCGATCGATGAAGAACTCGCCATGCGTTCCAGCGGCCACAAAGACGCCGAGCGGCTCCTGAGCCCAGCGGTTGTAGTAGTTGCGCGGAGCGTCTGTGCTGAAACCGGCTCGCCGATAATTTCGCCAGGTAGGATGGTTGAAATTGCAGACCACGTCGACCCACGCCGGTTGGTCTCCAGCGCGGATCGTCTCCGCTTCGCTAAAGACATCGCTATTACCGTAGTAAGCCGTCGGACCGCCAACATAAATCACGGCCTGTCCGGACGTGACGCGGATGCGAATCCGCACTGCATCCGCTTCGGGTGGAAAGAACTGCGTGAGTCGCAGCAACGAAAGCGCGTCGCCGGCCAGTATTTTTTCATCCTTAATGCGGACCCGCAGGTGCTTACCCTTGCCTTCTGGTGCGTCAACAATTTCCAACTGGCTGCTATCGCGGGCTCTCGCACGAACCTCGTTGGTCCAGCGCCACGATTCGAGAAAGCCCTTTTGAAATTGCCCGCTCGGCACCTTGTCGAAATCTTCGAGCACGCCGATGACCCTTCCGCGATCTGCTGCAGGACCATTTGCTGCCAACGTCAGAGCGACCGACCAGAGCCAGAGGCCGAAGAGGCTGGCTGGCAAGATCAACAAACGATGGCACATTGGAGACCTGCTACTTAATTGGCACGAATGCTTCACATCCGCTTCTCGGGCCTGGGTGGATCACGGTTCCTTAACCGGCAGCAACTCCAAGACTGCAAAGATCGCCCGATGGTCGGATGCGACGGCCTCATCCAGAACTTGGACCTCGACTACCTTCCAGCGATCCTGGGGGCGATAGAGGATAAAATCAATCTGCTTTTTCGGCTGATCGACAGGTATGGTCGCCAGGGTGCTGTCGTTTGCCATCTTCCACAGCAACGCGAATTGCTCCAGAGTCTTGCTATCGGGCGTCGCATTCAAATCGCCAGCCAACAACGCCGGTTGTTCCGGCTGCTTTTCCGCCAGCTCGTTGATCGCCTTGGCTGATGCAAGTCGTTCCCGGTCGTCAGCGCGAAAATCAAGGTGCGTGGCAAGCAGGAGCAATGGCTGTTTTGAGTCCGGGAGCGTGACCTCTGCCTCGATAACGCCACGCTGTTCACTGGCATCGATGTTGGGAAGCAAGTGATTCCTGTGTCGGGCGATGGGAAAGCGAGACAACAGAGCATTGCCGTAGCGCCCCCCTTGCAACTCAATGTTGGCCCCAAACACGACGTGCAATTTAGTCAAACGGGCCAATTCAGCGGGTTGATCAATTCCCTGAGACCGCTTCACCTTCTGGTCGACCTCCTGCAGCGCGACGAGGTCGGGCTTTACGGAGAGAATCACGCGTGCAATCCGCTCTACGTCCAATTTGCGATCGACGCCTTCGGCATGGTGAATGTTGAAGCCGAGCACGCGCAACTGGATTGGCTCCCTGGCGCCGCACGCGAACGCGAGCGTCAGCACCACCAGCAGCACGGCAACGACTCGCTTCTTGTTCATCAATCTGTTCCCCAATTATTTGTTTGAATATTGACTGTGTCGCCGCGGTGGTTCAAGTGTCGGTCACAGTTTTTTGAACCGGAACGTCAAGCGAATACTGAAGCGTACTTTAAATCAAGGACCTCTCTGTAGGCATTCTCGCTCAGGTTCGCACTGACGGCGGCAATTGGCACCAAGCAATGCGTGTCTGCTTCTGATCGTTGTGACGAAACACGATCAGAGGAATGAGGATTGGCAAATCCCTTTAGCCGGCGCAATTGTATGCGTAAAGCTGTGGCAAATCGGTGCCTCAACAAGGGCAAAGCCTGCTTGAGCTGCGTCCTGGCAACTCCGGAAAATCGGGCGAAGCGACGCTTCGTCTTTGCGCCGCCGGCTATTTACCCCGAATTGTCGCTGGTGCTCGGTCCCTGATTGTTTTCGTCAGCAGTGCCAGCTGCAGTAAGCTTGCCCTGCAGCAACTGAAGCGAGCGGATAATAATGTGTCGCTTGTCCCCTGGCTCGGCGATAGGCAGGGTGACAATCGCTTGCGGGTCTCCTTCAATTTCTTGCCAGCGGATCATCACCTTGCGCTTGGCTGCCTCCATGGTGATCTGCTCGAGATGTCTTGCCAGCGGCAAAGGAACATTGCCCGCAGCTGCCTTGTGAATGCGGATCGCGACGGTGTTGGGCTCGTCGGTCAGAAAGGCAGAAAGGGCGATCGAGACGACGGTCGTGATGCCCCGCGTTTGTACTTTTGCAGCGATGTGTAGCCGGTCTCGTTCAATGGCGACGCGCGGCTCGCTTATCTCTGGCGGCAGTGTGCCGGGGAACTTTTCTGGCAATGCGGTAGCCAGCCAACCATTCACTTCGTCCGCGGTCAGTTCCAAGTGCCAGTCGTTTTCGCGGCGGATTTGATTTTGTAGTTCGATCGCTTGATGCTCAAACTGCTCGGCAGCCTCCCTTTGTTCTACTGCCGGCGCGGTAATGGCCCGCTCGTAGAATTCCGGCACCTGTTGCACCTGGTAAGTAAAGAATCCGCAGGCCGCGACAATCAAGAGCAGGCCGACGAAAATGACGATGAGCAAGCGCTGCTTTCGAGAGAATGCGCGGCGCTTGCTCATATCTCACCGTTGCAGATTTTGCGTCGGGAGCGAAGCCATGCGCCAAGTCTCGACATCGGCCAGAACTGTGCGTGCTGCAGCCACAGGGTCCGCAGCGACGGCTTCGAACGGCCGCACTTGGGGTTGTCGCGGCGAGACCTGCATCTGAGCCGAGAAGCGATACCGCTGACCGGCATCGATTTCCTCGAGCACGACGTATTGCGCGCCGAGTTCTTCCAGTTTTTGTCGCACTTGTTGCACATAAGCACGGGGTTCCAGCTGCGGATTGCTTGCCAGTTCATTGGACCGGGCGGGAAGCCGGTTGGCAAACGCGGGTGGTGCGCTGAGCAGCGGCGGCGCCGCAACAACCGCGTCAAGGCCGGCTGGCTCACCCGGGCGTTCGGGTTCACGCTCGATCAACGATTCATCGAAGCGCGCGGGCGAAACACCGTCGATTTGCAAGGCGGCCTGAGCGCGTTGCGGAACAGGGTCGCCGGTCGTAACAACCAGATCGGGAACCGTCGTCTTTGCGGCTCCATAAATGCTGGCATCAAGCTGTTTCGAGACCCACGGAATCGCCAGCACCGGCAGGCCGATCAAGAACGCAACGAGCACAATCGATCGCAAACTTGGCGAGGGTACCCACTGCATGCCAGCCATCCTTTGCACAGAAGCACGCGGTCTTCCTTAACCGCAGCGTGAGATTTTACCGAACGTTAACAGAACGTCCTAGAGGAACCTGGACGGTGCTATCAATGCATGCTGCTACGGCAGCACGGCAGCTTTACCGTCGCTCTTGCCGCCGAGCGCCTGATAATTGTTGTGGTCGATATTCTGCGTGAGAAAGATCACCGCGCCGTCTCCCAGCAAAAAGTTCGCGCCGCCGGGATGGAGTGATTTGAAGCCCAATTCCGTCGACCAGTTACAGGGCCGCAGGCAGCCATCGGTCGCGGAATCATTGCACGTGTTGTTGTTAATCGGAACGAGCGTGGAAGTCAAACCGTTGGCGTTGTTCGAACCAAGCCAACCGCCGCGAACATGCGCGGAGCAATCGCGCCGCACCTCGCCGAAGAAAATCGTTTGCGAGAGACCATCGGTAACTTCCGCCATCCGGATACTTGTCGCGGTGCGGTGAAACGGCCCGGCAAAAAAGTAAGGATCCGACGAAGAGTACGGGGCCGTGGCATAGGTGTTCCAACTTGCCCCGCTGGCGCAGCTGCAAGCGCTGTTGTTGCCGTGCGCTGTTGGGCCACTGCTGGCGGTGTAATTGTGAATCGCGCGGCCGTTCAACAGGTTGAAATTCTTGTCACTGGGACAAACGTAAGTCTTGATGACGGTCGCCGCGAGCAAGGTGGTGCTGCCTGGAATTGTTTGTCCTTCGGGTGGTTGGCTGAAGTCGAACTTTTCGTACAGCGGACGTTGTTCAATGAAAGGAAGAATGTGCAGCAGGATCGGACCGCGGTTATTCGCGTTCGCTGGCGCGGCCGAACTATACCAGATCGAGCCAGGCGGAAGCGTGCGGAGCGTGTCGCTATAGTTGTGCAACGCGATGCCGATTTGCTTTAGATTGTTGACGCACTGAGCACGCCGGGCGGCTTCGCGGGCCGCTTGAACGGCTGGCAGGAGCAATGCCACCAGCACACCAATGATGGCAATGACGACGAGCAGTTCAACGAGCGTAAACGCCGACCGGGAGAAGCGGGACATAAGGCAACCATGCGAGAGAGGCGAAGCGGCGAAGGACCGCGCCTTCGCTCCGCACATCTTAGTCGTTTGGCTATTTGGCCGAAAGCTTTAAATCGATTGGCGCCATCCCTTTAGCTACGGTTTGCCGCAAGCCCGAGGTGTCTCGGCGAGCGTATTTCTTGGGCAAAAACCACTCTTCACGATATTGCGACGGGTCGCCGGAGGTGCCATCCGGATTCACCGCCGCACCGGTGGTGCGCACGCCGGTCACGGTCACTTCATATTCGCCTTCCAACGCACCATCGCCAGGCTGATCGGTGGTGAGTTGAAACTTCCCCATTGCGTCGGTGGTGCCCTGCGCAGGTCGTCCAGTAGCCGTCGGTGCAAGCATGACACTGGCCCCTTCGACGGGTGTGCCATCCAAGGTCACGGTCCCCGTCACGGGAACCATGGCGGGGCCGCTGGGACCACAACCAACCAACAAGGCAAAGCCAACAGCAACGATCAAACGCAGCATCATGGGAGAGAAGTCCAATGAACTTACGGAGCGGGAATGTAGTTCAGCGTATAGTACGCCATGTTATGCAGCAGCGGTTGACCAGCAGCCGACTTCACGCCGGCCGATTGCAATTCATGAACGTGGCCTTCTTGCAGGCCGGTAACGAATAGCCGGGCTTTCAAACCGTCGGCCGAAACCTCGACCTTGGTGATCTCAGGCGTGGTTTGATCGACTTCAGGGCTGCCGTACGCAGCTTGATAAATGTAGGTGTAGGTCGACAGTTTGTACGATATCGGATCGGCGGCCGCAGCAGCGTCGATCTTTTCGGTGAATGTCAATTCAAAGCCATCGTTTTTCGCGTTCATCTGCAGAATCTCAAACGGCGTTTTTCCGGTCCACACAATGCGATCGAGCGAATGAGGCTGCGTACCGCGGGAACCCCAACCACGATTCGTGCCGCCGACGAACAGTGAACCATCTTTGTTGAACAGCAACGACAGCGAACCCGAGCCCATGCCCGCGCGGAACGGGAAACAGGCACCCTGATAATGCCCCTGCACTTGTTCGAGATAGACCCGCATCACGGTGCTATGCGTCTGATCGCCAACAAAAAGTTGCTCTTTGAAAGGACCAAACTTGCCGCCAGAAACGTCCACCGCAATCCCCGCAGCTGATTGCCCCATTTTGTTGTAGGGAAAATAAACGGCCGGCGGCTCGAGCTGCGGAATCCGTTTCGCTTCGACCATCATCCGGCTGCCGCTCTTCGGATCTTCGGGGCGTTCGCCCAATTCGCCCGCGGTCTCCTTGTACCAACCGTTGCCGCCTGGGTGGCCGACAAACTTGCCGGGCTTGAGATGCTTCAAGCTGCAGGCGCCGTTCCAGGGCCCTTGATTATCGGTATAGAACATGTCGCCGGCCGCGTTCATGCCGATGCCGCCGGGCGAACGGACACCGCTGCAGGTGGGAATGACTTTGCCATCGGGCGTGATCCGCAAGCACCAGCCGCGGTACTTGTTCTTGCTGTCGAACGAACCGGTGAGGCAGAGCACGACCCACATGTTCCCCTCTTTGTCGAACTTCGAACCGAACGCGTACTCGTGATAATCACCGTCGATGCCCCAACCATCGCTCACGGTCTGAAACAAATCCGCCCGGCCGTCGCCGTTCTCATCTTTCAGCTTCGTCACTTCGCCGCGCTGTGTGGCATACAGCCAGCCATTCCGCCACGACAGGCCGAGCACTTCATGCAGGCCACCGGCGTATTTGCTAAAAGCTGCTTGCTCGGTGTCTTCGACCAGCGGCTTGTCGAGCAAAAAGATATCGCCGCGTCGTGTCGACACGGCGAGCTTACCGTCCGGCATCCACTCAAGGCCCCCTGCTTCCAGGCTCATGTATTCCGGAATGGGAAAGCGGAGGATTTTGTAGTAGTCGTCTTCTTTAGCGGTTTGCGCGAAGGTGGTTGTTGTGCAACAAGCCAGCAAGACCAAAAGTGAGGCGAAGCGAATATTGAAGGACATCATATATTTCCGACTAATTTGTTTTGAGCAACCCAAAGACATGCACTTTCCGCGGAGCGAAAGGCGACACTACCAATCATATTCCAACACCAAGCTCGCACTTCCGCCGGTAAAGGTCACAGGCACGAGCAACTCATTCTTCCCGCCACTTTGCCGCATGGTTGCCTTCTGGCCTGAAGAAATCCGCACGATGAGGGCATCGTTGATCTTGTAACCGCCGCTGACCTCTTCAATTTTATCCGCGACCGCAGCCCGAAATTGCAGCTCGGCCGGCGTTGCCGATTCAGCTTTCAGCGTAAACTTACGCTGCAACACAAAGGCTCCGGCTTCCCCCTTGGGCGACGGTTCGTCTTCGACTTGAATGCCGTTGAACGAATACGAGAAGGTCGGCCGACGCTTTTCGCCCAGGCGATATCCATTGAACTGATAACCGAGTTCCTTGGCCTTTTTCTTCGGCCATTCTTCAGCGGCACTGGGCAGGGAAGCGAATGGTGCACCGTCGGGCAGCTTGACGACATTGTCACCCAGCGGCGGTTCGTACCCCTGACCGCGGCCGTTCCAATGTCGCGCGGCATCCATAAAGCCGTTGTGCCAAATCATGGCCAGTCGCAGTTCGTTGGCGTCGAAGGCCAGATTTAACTTCTCGGGATAGCCGACGCCGATCGCGCGAGAACCGGCACCTTCGATAAAGTTGCGATACATGATCGTTTCGTCGAACGCGATCAGTTCGATGCCGCCGGTCACCAGCCCTGAAGGCAACGTCGCTTTGTTGCCGTCAGACAAATACGCCCAGATCGAGCGAATCTGCTTGGCCGTGCTGCCGTCGAGAATCATGGGCAACTGCGTCTCTCCGTTTGGCCAACCACCGGGCATGCGAGTGCCAGGGCGATAGAGCTGCGGATTGATCATGTAATGATGGAACCAGTCGTCGCGCAGACGCTTGGTCATCGTCGTCAGACTCAAGGCTTGAATGCCGGTCGATTTCTTGTCGGCGAAGGTATGGCACTTGATGCAGCTCATTCCTTGCGCACCAACTAGCCGCCGGCCGACGGCTTTGAACTTTTTATCTTCGTCGGCGATGTCGATTTTGGGCGAAGGCTTGATCAGGCCCTCGTCGGCCTTCTCAATCGCAGTGACCAACGTGCCGACGTTGTTCAAGCCGAACTTCGGCATCCGCGTGAACATATAAGGCCGATCCTTCGCCCCTTGGTCCATTAACGTTTTCAACCATTCGCTCTTCAGCTTGGCGCCAGCCCCGGTCAGCGATGGCGGAATGCGGCCCTCGTCGCCCATTTCGGGCATATCGGACTTGAAGTGTGGGTTGCGAACCTCCTCCACGCCCCCAAGTTCGCCACGCGTGTGGCAAGCGATGCAATTGAAGCGAATAAGATTCAAACTGACTTGCTTGGCCTCCGCGAGTTCCGCAGCAGGCTTCTTCACAGCTGCCAAAGCAGCGACAATCACTGCTCGTTGCCGATCGTCGAGTGCATACCGCGGCGACTTCGCCGACGATTCATTCAAGCAGCCTCCCATACCATTCAAATCGGCGAGCGCGGCGGCAACGACGGTCGGCTTAGCGACTATCTGTTCGTTGCCCATCTTCAGCGAATGGCAATTCGCGCAGCCGAGCGAAACGAAATGCTCGCGACCTTTGGCGGCGAGATCAGCATTGACCACAAACGGCGTTTCGGCGGGTTTCGCGTCTTTGGGAGTCGGAATCACAACCAGCGAAGCCAATTCCTGCGGCGGTTTTCCCTTGGCTTCGAACAGCACTTGCAGTTCTTCGCCGCCACCTTGTTCGAAATATTCGACCACGACGCTATGCAGCCCGGCCTTCAGCTTCAGCGGTTTGCGCTTCTGGCTGAAGGGATGAATGCCGTCGTTGTCGATCACCACCTTGCCGTCGATCGACAAGCGTGAACCATCGTCCGAACCGAGCAGGAACAAGATGTCGGCATCGGCGTCGAGCTTGATCGTGCCATCGAACCTCAGGCCGAAGTTGTCCTTCTTTTGGGCCACGCTCAAATCAAAACCTTCCGCATCGCCAACAGCTTTCGGCGTGAGCTTGCTGAAATCGGGGAGTTTGTCCCAAGTCCCTTCGTAATACGAATACTGCAGGCCAGCCGCGATATCCAAATCGTTGAGCAGGAACGAAGCGACGTCGCGGGCCTCAGTGCCGTTCAAATTCAAATGCGGCATGCGGCCGCTGGGACGAACGGCGAGAGGATCTTCCAAAAAGTTCGTCAGGCCTGGCAGCGTGTATTTGCGCGAGGGCGTGCCGATAGCAATGGACGTGGGCAGCGATGCCGGCGGATTTTCCGCGGGCCGAGGATCGTGACAGGCGAGGCAGCCGACCGAGTGATAATAGGCTTCGCCGCGAATCACGCCGCCCCGCATCGGCGCGACATCGCTGGTCGTGCCGGTGGTCGCGAGGAAATGAACAATCGCATCGACGATTGGTTGCCGTTCAGCTTCCGGAATGCCGGCGAGGGCGTTGGGCATCGTCGTGCCAGGCTTGATCTTCTGTGGATCCATCAGGAATTTTTTCAAATACTGCGGTCGCACCCGGGTGCCCACCGTATCGAGCACGGGGGCTTGCTTCTTTTGCACATGCGCAGCCAAGGTTGGATCGGCAGCGTGGCAGCTTGTGCAATTCAATTCGCCGAGCAGCAGATTGCCGGCTGCGGTGGCGTCCTTCGCGACTGCGTGATAGCGCTCAAACGGAATCACCCGCGGCGGCGCATCGGCAGCGCTGCCAACCGCGCTGCTAAACAACGCGAACAGTGCCGCGCAACAGACTGAACCAGTTCGAACCAGCATCGAGCAAACTCCAACAGGCAGGACAAAACGGCGGGCACGGCTGCGGTCATCGCAGCCGCTCAAGTGGCCCCAATCATGCGTGCGGGGTTGGCCCGATGTCAACTATGCCCAGCGATTTTTCACCCTTCAACGAGCAAATCCGTATTCATAAACCAACTCCAGTTGCTCCGCCGCAGCCAGGTCGCGGGGCGTGATAAGCTCGCGGTCGAGCGGCGGTGGCGCTCGCTCGAGTTGTTCAATGAGGTCGATATACGGCTGCCAGCGAAGTTCGCCGAGCGTCACCAATTTGCCGACCGGTTCGTGGCTGACATGGCGATAGGCCAGGTAAATCAACTCCGAACAATAAATCGCCGAGGCCTGGTCATTGAGCCGATAGCGGACGTCGTACGGGCGGCCGTGGTAGCTGCGGACCTGCTCCAACATCGGCTGCACGTGCTGCTGAAACTCCGGCCGCCAGCGATAGACTGCAAAAGCTTCGTTGCGTCCACGCAATAAACAGGTACGGAGCGGTGTCGATCCCACCGCGCCGTAGGCTTCGTGCACAACCCAACTCCCCTTTTCCTTGGCGACGATGCCGCAATGGGAATATGGCGAAAGGGTTGCCCCTTCGATGGCGCGGACTAGTTTAGAACTGGGCAGCGATTGAAAAATGACATCACCTTCCTGCGGCGTGTAGTTGCGATAAGCCACATAACCTGGCAGGTAGGCAACAGACCAGAGCACGCCAAAGATCAGGAGCAGTGCACCCAAAATTCCGGCGATCAGCCGGAACGTGTGACGGGGGCGCCTCGGGCTGCGTGATGCCGGTGGGGCGGTGACGATAATATTCATGACGTGGCTCGGCAAGAGAAAGTGACTGCCAACCATTCGTGCCGGCGAACGAGGCTTATTGCCTGGCCGTCGCCGCGGTGCTTCGGGCGCGAGCAGCTTAACAATCAGGCAGTATCCCCTAAAAAGTGTTGTTGAATTCGCCGCGTTAACTGTAGATTGGGGCGGTACTCTCAAGCGCCTGTTCGTTTGAGCTAAGGCAATTCCCACCAGCAAGAGTGCCTGCGATGAGACTGCGGAAGCATGGCGTTTGGCCGACGTTGGCAGTGGTTGCAATCTTTCTCTTGCCGAGCATATCGCGGGCAATCGAACCAAACCCACTGTCAGCGTTCTTGACGAAATACTGCATCGACTGTCATGGGCCGAGCGAGGCCCAACGGGGGCTGCGGCTCGATCAGCTGCCGTTGAAATTTGCTGAGTCGGATGCTGCTCCCAAATGGAGTAAGATCTTGGATCAATTGTCGCTAGGCGAAATGCCCCCCAGCGATGCTGCGCAACCGCCGGCCAAAGATCGTTCTGCCGCGGTGAATTGGCTGCGCGAGCAACTTCACGCGGCATCACTGGCCAGACAGCAGAAAGATGGTCGCGTGCTGATTCGGCGGCTGAATCGGACTGAATACGAAACGACGCTCAGCGATTTGCTTGGCATGGAAGTGAGTACTCGGGATTTGTTGCCAGAAGACAACATTGCTGCTGGCTTCGACAACGTCAGCGCCGCCCTCGATTTATCCGCCGCGCACATGCTCCGTTATCAGGAGGCCGCCGAACGGGCCTGTCGCGCGGTCATTCCCAGTCGTTCGCCGACGAAAATCAACGATCATCGCACAGGGAGACAGATCACGGAGAAAGTCCGCTCGTTCTCCGACATGTTCGGCAAAGTAGTCAAGCTCGACGGCGACTCGCTGGTGATGTACGGCAGGCCCTATGCTCACTTGCCTGTCTGCACCGCCGTTGCACCGCAAGCTGGCCGTTACCGCGTACGGGCCAAAGTGCGTGCGCTCAACTCACCCGGCAAGCCGCTGCCCCTCATGCTTTTCTGCCACGAGGAATATGGCCGGAGCGACGATGACGTCCGCCAGGTGATCGACGTGGCCGAAGGGAAGCCGCTGGAACTCGACGCCGAGTTTCAACTCAATCGCCGCGAGATGATCATCTTCACGCCGTGGTCGCTGCCCGATGTGCGCCGCCTCGCCGCTCAGCTGAAGGGTCAATCGCTCGACAACGGACCCGCAATCGTCGTCGATTGGGTCGAAATCTCAGGCCCGCTCGATCCCTGGCCTCTGCCCGGTTACGTGCAACTCTTCGGCGATGTCCCGTTGAAAGCAGCTTCCGTGGCGAAGGCCGAAGCCGCGGGCCGAACGCCCCCAAAGGTCGAAGGGCGCGACATTGGGCAGTGGATTTACGATCCGTATGTCGTCGCTTCGACCAATCCAAAAGCCGACGCGGATCGCTTGGTGCGCAAATTTCTGCCGCGAGCTTTTCGTCGTCCGGCAACCGAAGAGCAAGTTGAACGCTTCGTCGCCATCGCGCATCAAGCCATTGATAACAACGAAAGTTTCGCCGAAGCGATGATCGCGACGTATAAAGCCATTCTCTGTTCGCCGCACTTCCTATTTCTCACGCCGGTAACGACAAGTGAAAACAAGCTCGATGACTTTGCCGTGGCATCGCGCTTGTCGTACTTTCTCTGGTCGACATTGCCTGATGACGAATTGACGGCGCTCGCAGCGAAAGGTGACCTTACCAAGCCCGCGGTGCTGCGAGCGCAAACAGAAAGACTGCTGGACGATCGTCGCGCCAAGCGATTTACGCAGCATTTCGCCGGGCAATGGCTCGACTTGCGGAACATCAACGCAACATCGCCCGATCCGGCACTCTATGCCGAGTTCGACCCGGTCCTCTTCTGGGCCATGCCGCAGGAAACGAAACTGTTTTTCGAAGAACTGCTGAAGCACGACCGCAGCGTGACGGAATTCACGTATTCCGATTGGACATTCCTCAACGAGCGACTGGCCCAGCATTACGGTGTCGCTAACGTGGCGGGCTATGAAATGCGTAAGGTGAAACTCCCGGCGGACTCGCACCGCGGCGGCATCCTCACACACGCGAGCATCTTGAAAGTGACCGCCGACGGCACCAAGACTTCGCCGGTGCTGAGGGGCAAATGGGTACTCGAAAAAATCCTCGGCACGCCGCCAGCTCCCCCGCCGCCGGACATTCCTGCTGTCGAGCCCGATATCCGCGGGGCAACGACGATTCGCCAATTGCTCGCCAAGCATCGCGAAACGGCGGCTTGCAACAGCTGCCATCAGCACATCGATCCTCCCGGCTTCGCCCTCGAATCGTTCGACGTGATCGGCGGTTGGCGCGATGACTATCGCGTGCCGCGGAGTGATAAGCGTAAGTCGCTGCCGAATTATCCGGGTCGCACCGTCGGCGTGGGGCTGCCGGTGGAACTCGGGGGCGAAATGGCGGACGGCCGAAAGTTTGCGAACATCGACGAATACAAGCAGTTGCTGCTCGCCAACAAGGATCAACTCGCTCGCAACGTCGTGCAGAAGCTGATTGTCTATAGCACGGGTGCTGACGTGCAGTTCGCCGATCGAGCGGTGATCGAGCAGATTCTAACCGACCACCGCCAGACGAACTTTGGGTTTCGCAGTTTGTTGCATGCGGTCGTGCAAAGCCGGATATTTTTGAACAAGTAACGTAAGTCGTCGTTCGCTCCGCGAACGGTGAATGCAGGTTGAAAGCAGCTGAAGATCCACCCTTGGTCGTTCGCGTGAGCGAATGATGAATCACTGCGGAGCATCCTATGGTTCAGCGTCTCTCGCGTCGCACGTTGCTCAAGGCAGCCGGTGTTTCCATCGGCCTGCCGCTGCTCGATGCCATGCTGCCCGTTGGGCTGCGGGCAGAAACGAAAGCCGCGGCGATGTCTCCCGCGCGGCTGCTCCTCATCGGTCGGCCGCTCGGCTTTCATGCGCCGTACTTCTTCCCGGAGAAGGCCGGTAAGGATTACGAGCCGTCGCGTTATTTGAAATTGCTCGACAAGCATCGCGCCGACTTCACGGTTTTCTCAGGCATCGCGCATCGAGGTTATCCGGGCGGCCATGGCACACATCCGGCGCTCTTCACCGGCGTGCGGCCCGAAGGGGTGCGCCCCGGTGATTTGCGGAACACAATTTCGCTCGATCAACTCGTTGCCAGTCGGATGGGAAATGAGACACGGTTCGCCAGCCTTGTGCTGGGAGGCGGTGAACTCGCTTGGAATGCGAAGGGGGTGAAGATCCCGTCGGAAGAGCGCGCGACGCAAGTTTTCAAGGCACTCTTCGTACAAGGGACGCCCGCCGAAGTGGCGAAGGAAATGAAGAAGATCGCAGCCGGGCAGAGCATTCTCGACGGCGTGCGCGATCAAGCGAAGACATTGTCGCAGAACTTGGGTTCGGCCGATCGCGACCGCCTTGATTTGCTCCTCTCTTCGATTCGTGAAGCCGAAGCCCGTCTCGCGCAGGATCAAGCCTGGATTAATAAACCGAAACCGGTCGTCGAAACGAAGCCGTTCGCCGATGACTACATCACTGGCGGCCGGATGCTGACGCGGACCGCGCAGTGGTTCGATCTCATTCATCTGGCACTGCAAACCGATTCGACCCGCGTGATCAACTTTTCGATCTGGTCGCATGAAGCGGTCAACGACCTGCCCGGCCTGACGATGGCTCATCACGACGCTTCGCACCACGGCCAGGATGAAACCAAGATTGAACAGCTCGCCAAGATCGAAGCCGCCGAAATCGAACTTTTCGGCAAGTTGCTCGGCAAATTGAAATCCACCGCCGAGAATGAACGCACGGTTCTCGATCGGACCGCCATCGTCTATGGCAGCAGCTTGGGCAATGCATCGGCTCACACGGTTGACAACTTGCCAATCATCCTCGCGGGCGGCGGCTTCAAACACGCGGGGCACGTCGGCTTCAACCGCAAACAGAATTATCAGCTGTCGAATTTGTACGTGCGGATGCTGCAGCAGATGGAGTTCGAGACAGATAAATTTGGGAACAGCGATGGGGTGCTGAGCGAGGTGTAAGCGTTTGCTTTGAGGTAAGATAGAGGCTTGCCAGGTTCCTCTCGCGGCGATAGCGAAGTGTGATGAGTATTGCGATGAAGCATGTAACGAGTTTCAGTTGGGCTGTTGTGGTTGCCTTGCTTAGCGTGGCCGTGGCCGCTGCTCAGAAGAATCGTGCCCAGAACGATACGGACGATGCGCCGATATCGACCAGCAGCGCATACGCCGAACTTGTCTCCGGCGACGAACCCGTGGCTTGGTGGCGGTTTCAGCAGGCGAAAGACGCCGCGGCGGAAAGTTGGACTCAACCCACCGTCGATGAAAAAATGAAGGAGTTCGCCAGCGCGAAACTCGTCGGCAAAGTCACGGCGAAAGATGCCGGACCACGGCCGCCGATGTTTCCGCTCTTCGCGACAGAGAACACTGCTGCATCATTCGACGGCAAAAGTTATTTGCGGTTTACCGATCCGGGTGATGACAGCCCGTTCGATTTTCAAAACGGCGATTCGATCACGCTCGAAGCCTGGGTGAGCGCTGCCAAGCTGAGCGACGGCCAGCAGGTTTATCTCATTGGCAAAGGTCGCACGGGCAACGCGGGTGTGGCCAAAGACAACCAGAACTGGGCTCTGCGAATTGCCGGCGCCGGTGGCCAGGCCAAGATCAGTTTCCTGTTCCGCACGGCCGCGAACAAGACGCAAGACGATTGGCATCGCTGGAACTCAACCGCCAGCTTTAGCGTCGGCAAGGGCTGGCATTATTTGGCGGTGACTTACAAATTCGGCGATGCGAAATCGATTCGCGGTTACATCGACGGCAAACCGACGGCAGGCGAATGGGATTACGGTGGCCCTTCGAACGACGCGCCGTTTGTGGACAACGATGAGATCTGGCTCGGCAGTGCCTCGGGCGGCAACGCGGGGAATTCGTATCAAGGTTTGCTGGACGAGGTCGCCATCTATCGCACTGCACTTTCCGCTCAGCGAATCGCTGCACGTTGGAAAGTGGTGCAGCCCGCAGGATACGTCACCAAATTACCGGTTCCGAAGAATCAAGCTCTGGTCGAAGTCTTTGAAGGTTTACCCGATGCCTGGTCGTGGGATTTTAGCTATCCGCAGCCCAGCGAACGCTGGACGCATGACCGGTTTGCGCTGTCGGCGATTCCGCAGAAATATGGCGAGCACGGAACACGAGTTGATCGCGGCAGTCCCCACGTGCTGTGGTTGACGATGGAAACGGAGTTGCCCGCCGGAGATCAGCGCGTGTTGCTCCGTTCGCGTCACGGAGCGAAGTTATATCTCGATGGCAAATTGATCGTCGAAAATCCATTTCCGTCGGGCCGTACCGATGGGCATAACGATTGGGTGCCAGTCGAGAGCAAGATTTCGAAGAACATCCGCGCATTGCAGCCCGGTGATCAAGAAAGCGTTGTCGAAGTATCGGTCCAGCCGGGCGTGCATCGGCTGAAGCTCGAAATGTTCGTCGCTGGCAAAAAGCGTCGGCCGGAGATTGGTGAAACCTGCGTCGCTTTTGCGGCGAAGGGGAGTGATGACTTTCAGGTTGTTAGTCCTGCGGAACGTTTTCCACTGCAGGATGACGCCTGGTTGGCTTTCGAAGAACAACAGCGCAATGATTTGCGCACCATTAATCAGCAGCGGCGAGCTGACGCTAGCGCCGAATATGCAAAGTACTGGAAGGAGCGACACCAGTTTGCTCGTGAATGGGCAAGTAAGCACTGGAAATCGATCAGCGTGCCCGCTGGCATGAACGGTATCGATCATTTCATTAATGAACGCCTTGACCACGACAATGTTAACCCGACGCCACAGATCGATGACGCTACGTTCGTTCGGCGGATCTATCTCGACGTGATTGGCGTGGGGCCGACTTCCGAGCAAGTGCAGGAGTTTCTCCGTGACAAGTCGGCTGATAAGCGGAGCAAGTTGATCGATCATTTACTCACGCAGTCCGGCTGGGCCGACAACTGGATGGGTTATTGGCAAGATGTGCTTGCCGAAAATCCGAACATCATCAACCCGACACTGAATAACACCGGGCCGTTCCGCTTTTGGCTCTACGAATCTTTGCTCGATAACATGCCGTTCGATCGGATGGCGACGGATCTGATCTTGATGGACGGCAGCACACGTTATGGCGGCCCCGGCGGTTTTGCCGTGGCTTCTGAAAACGATGCGCCGCTAGCTGCGAAGTCGCATGTACTTGCTAAAGCGCTGCTCGGTATCGAATTGAATTGTGCGCGTTGCCACGACGCGCCGTTTCATCCCTTCCGGCAGGAACAACTATTCAATCTCGCCGCGATGCTTGGCCGCGGCACGCAGCAGTTGCCCAAGACGAGCACGATTCCCGGCGGGGCGGGGGCATTGAAATCGGACATCGTCAAAGTGTCGCTCAAGCCAGGCGACAAAATTGCACCACTCTGGCCGTTCGATGGCGAGATGAAGTTCGCGTTGCCGCAGGAACTGGTAAACAAAGCCGGCGACACGCGGGAAGAACTGGCGCTGCGGGTAACGCTGCCGCAAAATCAGCGGTTTGCAGAAATGATTGTCAATCGCTTGTGGCAGCGATATCTCGGCCGCGGCATCGTCGAAGCCGTGGATGACTGGGAGCAAGGCCCGCCGTCGCATCCTGAGTTGCTCGGCTATTTGGCTCAAGACTTCGTCGTGAATGGTTACGACCTGAAGCATACCGCGCGGCTGATCTTGAATTCGCAGGCGTATCAGCGCGAAGCGTCGAGTGATTCGAAATTGACAAAACTATTCGCGGCACCTGAACGCCGCCGTCTATCAGCAGAGCAGATTCTCGATTCGCTCTTTGCGGCGGCCGGCAAGCAATTGCACTGCGAAGAACTGAATATCGACGTTGACGGCAGTCGCTTGGAAACGGCTTCAATTAATCTCGGTCTTCCGGAACGAGCGTGGCAGTTCACTTCGCTATCGAATGAACGCGATCGGCCGAGTTTGTCGCTGCCCAGTGCGCAGCCGATGCTCAACGTTTTGGAAGCATTTGGCTGGCGTGCTTCGCGGCAGGATCCGCTGACGATTCGTGAGAAAGAACCGACCGTGCTGCAGCCCGCTGTTGTTGCGAACGGCACCGCCGCAAAGCGGATCGCACAGTTTTCTGAAGATAGCTACTTCACCGCAGCAGCGGTTGCAGCAAAATCGCCGCAAGCGTTTACGCGCGAGTTGTATCTGCAAATCCTCGGCCGTGAGCCAACCGCGAAGGAACTGGCAATTGGCGGCGAACTTCTCGCGAAGGGCTTTGAATCGCGGTTGACTGGCGCGAAACCGGGACCAAGGCCGACGCAGCCGAAACGCGATGGCGTGAGTTGGTCGAATCACTTGCATCCGCAGGCCAACGAAGTGCGCGTCGAACGGCAGAAGTTGGTTGAGCAAGGCGACCCGCCCACCACGCTGCTCACGGATGACTGGCGGTCGCGCGCCGAAGACTTGGTGTGGGCTGTGGTGAACTCGCCGGAGTTCGTGTTCGTGCCGTAGGCTGTCAGAAACTGACTTTCCACAACCGGGTCTTCGTGCCCGCGTTGGCAAAGAGTTTGAAGTCGGCAGAGAGTGCGCAAGCCCCGGGAAAACCGCTCTTCTTTTCGACACCGATGGAACCAGCGAATGCTGCGACCACCTTTTTGGACTTTGGACTTGAGGTCCCAAATTCGGACCGGAGCTGTCGAAGTACCATGCATGGTCACACCAATGGTCGCGAGCAGTTTGCCATCGCGTGAGAATTGCACATGCTGCACATCAAGCTTTGGTTCGCTGAACTTTGCCAACCGCCGGCCGGTGGCAGTTGAAAACAGATGGATGACATGGTCGTTATCCACTGCCGCCACCGTTTTGCGGTCCGGCGAATAGTCAACTGTCCGCACTTTGCCGTTAAGCTTTATTTGCTGGCGGATGATTAATGTCTCGGGAAAGTCGATCACTAACACCTCGCCGTCACCCGCAGCCACCAATCTCCTGCCGTTGGCGCTCATCGCGATCTGCGAGATCGTGAGCATGGGTGAATGGGATGTTATCTTGCCGCTGGTCGCATCGCGAACGATGATCTGCGTCTCGTGGATATCCCAACTCTCGCGGCCATCGTGCATCACGTATACGAGACTCTTTCCATTGGGCGAATAGACGAGAGACAAGAATTCGACATCCTCGACCTCCGGGCCGACGATGACGCGCTTTAGTACTTCGCCGTCCTTGGCCCGACAAATGAGAAGCTCGCCACCCTTTACCGCGCGACCGTTGGCTCTTTGCGATATCGTGGCGAATCGCTGCGAATCCGGTGAAAAGGCAACGGCATCGATGCTGCTCGAGTGCTCTTGATTGCAGGCGATTCGTTTGTTCGTGGTGAGATCGTACAAGTGAATCTTGCGATCGGTGCCGCACGCGACGAGCCGCTGGGCATCGGGCGAGAACACGAGATGCGAGCAATACTGCCCGCCACGTTGCATTTCTGCCTGAAGCGAGATTGGCACGCGTTTGGTTGCAGCAGCAGACTTCTTTTTGCCCATGAACAGGCTCCGAGATTGAAGAGTGGAGCCCTATTATTGCAACGCAGCCATCCACTTCAACTTGCGTGACTTGCTGCCACAAGAAAAGCCACAACCCCGGCGCCTCGCACTTGCTCAGGGTGCGTTGCTTCGGGGTTGTAGTTGCTTGGTGAGTGCGCGAACCGCTCTGCAGATTGCGCGGCACTCAGTGCTTTGCTTGTGGGGTGTGCGAGTGGTTGAGCATGTTGCTGCTCAGCCCCTCACCCCAACCCTCTCCCCTGAGTACAGGGGCGAGGGGGTAAGTCTAGTTGAGATTCTCCCAACACCTGCCAGTCAGACTTTAGAACACATCCAGGATGAACTGGTGGCCTTGGTGATACCGGCGCTCTTGCGGATACTCGTTGTGCCATTGGCGGTTGTAGGTGGGGATCCGCATTTCTGGCGGATAGCGGAAGTAGAGGTCTTCGCTGCTCCGGTAGTATTCGTTACCCCAGAAGTTTTGCGGGTAGTAGACGTAGGGATAGTGGTAGAACCGTTCCCAGTCCATGCGGCTGTATTGTCCGCCCCAGACTCGGCCGTAGGCCCGCTGCTGCGGGTACTGGGCTTGGGCTTCGGTCGCCGTCGAAACGACGTCCATGACGCAGGCGCAAGCGAGCGCCAAAAGCAAACGACGGATCATGAATATCCCCCCTATGAGCATTGCGCGTTCATTGACTGGCTGCTGGTGTTGCTGTGACGACAATACGTGGCGGCTCCCACGATTAGCGCCGATTTGCGGGAGTCGGCGGCAATGGGAGCCACTGTTAGTCGCCTCAGCGATATCTGCAAAGCTGGGTGCAGCGGCCAATGATTGTTCCATCGGCCAGTGGTCCGACCGGCATTGAACGAATATCCGGCACGACCGGCATCTTGAGCAGCTTACGCATCTTCCAGTTCCGGCAACGAATTGCTAGCGATTTGTGACGCACCGTTCTGCGCAGAGGCATATAATTGCGTGCGTTTAGCGGGGGCCTTTTCCGAGGACGGCGATGATCCGAGATATCAACCCATTGCGATTCAATCAACTGGCAGCAGCATTCGTCGTCTGCGTTGCCAGCACCGCCGTCGCGCAAAGTCCTCGAGTTTCTTTGGTAGTGATCACTGAGCCAGGTTTCTCGCAGGAGAGCATTCGGGAATGGCTACCCATGCTCGAGAAGGCTGGTTTTAGCAGCGTGCGTGTGCGCGGCGGTCAGAGTGGCGATGGCGCCGCCGTGCGTGCGAACGGCACCGGCGCCACGTTGAGTTACGAAGTGACCGGCGTGCTGACAGGCGACAATCGCTTGCGGCTGCCGAACGGCAATTTCTCGTCGGGGAGTGGTACCGCGATCACCAAATGGCTGGAAAAACTGAAGTCCGGCGGTGAAGAGGGTTTAAACGTCAAGGCAGGCGCCTTCGGTCTGGTGCCAAAGGAACTTGTTGTCGTGCACGAGGATCTCGCCAAAAAAGTAAACTTCGCGACCGCCGGCAAAACAACGAAAGAAGTGGTGCAAGGGATCGCGGGAATTGTCGAACTGAAGTTAACAGTCGATCCTGCTGTCCGCGGGCAGTTTGGCGACGAAAAAGTCGCTGACGAACTGTTAGGTATGTCTGCTGGCACCGCTCTCGCCGCAGCGATTCGACCGCTGGGCCTTGTGCTTATTCCCAGCAAGGTTGGCAGCGAATTGCAGCTGCGCGTCGTAGATTCCCAAGCAGCGACCCAGGTTTGGCCGGTCGGCTGGCCGGGCAAATCGCCCCCCAAGGACCTGCTCCCCGATCTCTTTAAATTTTTGAACGTTGAGGTCAGCGACACGCCGCTGGCGGAATCCTTAGAGGCCATCCGCGGCCGGCTGAATGTGCCGCTGATTGTCGATCAGAACAACCTGGCGAAGCAGCAAATTGACTATGCCACGGTGAAGGTCACGCTCCCCAAAACGAACACGTATTACTCGAAGATTCTCGAGCGGCTGTTGTTTCAGGCCAAGCTGAAGTACGAGCTCCGCGTCGACGAAGGCGATCGGCCCTTCCTGTGGATCACCACACTAAAGCAGTGATCGCGGCTCCATCAAATTGAGCTCAAAGCGCCGTCAGTTGCGCCACAGATTTTCGTTGCCGCGCCTGTAGGCACTCCACTTTGGTCGCTGCCTGTTCGAGTGAACTGCTGCATAAATTGCTGCAGGGAAATGACTTGTGGTTGAGTCGCCAGAAATTCTCGGTCGCTTTGGCACGCCAGCTGCTTTTCTTACGAAACATCGAATGCAGAAAAACGCTCGAAGACGAAGTGAGACGAGACCTGGCGGTGACAGCGCCGCTTTCCAATATAGCCAAGGTTTGGCGACCAAATTGCCCATTCACTTACCCGGCAGCAGGCCGGAGCCAATAAAAACGGCCGGCTGAGTTGCAAGACTCAGCCGGCCGTTGAAGGTTCTTGGTTACAGCTATTCAAGCGAAAGGACGCGTTATCGTTTGCCATCCATCAGCCAACGTTCGTCAGTCAGAAACAATTCTCCGGTTTCCAAATCGCGGAGACCGCGCATTTTGGGAACAGATTTGTCAGCCCGCTCCATTCGGCGGGTCGAGACAATGAGCCGGCGAAACTCCGCTGCGTCCACATAATGGGCTGCCAAGGTGGAATTGTCGCTAGAGAGGAATTCGGCCACGGGAGTATGGGCCTGAGATTGGAGTGTAGAGGGCATTGGGTATATTCCTTTCATCGCAGCTAAATCCTGCTCGCCCGGCTGACGCATTGCCGCCAACGTTGTCGCTGCTTAGTGCACCACAAACACCGATGACATCGCCGGCAGCACCGACGAATTGTAACCAATCGGATCTAGGCGGGGGAAGTAGGGACTTTGGATGCAGTTCGTAAGTTGTTAAAGGAAAATGATTTGCGGCAAATTGATTGGCTGAAAAACATCGCCATCGAACAGTTTGTTTGTCGCTAGCACGAGATTTTGCAGGTTCTGCTGCTAGCGTTTCTGATTAGCTTGGTTTTGAATTTCTCTTGAAGCTCTGGCCAAGTTCGTGAGAACCAATGCGAACTTTGCGGCCCGCTCCCTTCGCCAACTCATTTGGCGAAGGGAGTGTCATTGGCTTAGGACTGAGGTCCGAACCGCTCGTCGGCTCCCATGCCGAACGTTCCGAAATCCGCAGGGTTGATGGCCGGCACGTCATCCACAAGGTCGACCGCTTCCCAACAGAAGTCGTCGTCGCCGGTGCCGCCAAAGACATCGTCGTCGGCACCATCGTGGGTCACCGTGACGGCCCCGAGCACGTTGGTGCTGCCCCATTGCATGAGCAAGGTCAGCAATGCGGCGTCATTGTCAGCCGGATTGCTGTAGCTTGGTGCGTCATACGTCGAGGTGCTCGCCACCGAGGTGAACGATGAGTTCTCGCCGGTGACTCGGCCGGTGATGACCACATCGTTGCCAACGCCGCCATCCAGATCATCCGCTCCACCGCCAGCGATCAAAACGTCGTTGCCCGTGTTGCCCAGCAAGCGATCAATCCCTTCGCCGCCGCTGAGCAAATCGTTCCCGTCACCACCCCCGAGAATGTCGTTGCCGCCGCCGCCATATATGCGGTCATCGCCACCGGCGCCACCCAGCGTATCGTTGCCGAGACCGCCACTGATGTAGTCGTCTCCCGGCCCTGCGCTCACTTGGTCATCGCCGGCCCCGCCATAAAATACATCGTTGCCGCCGAGAGCGCTGAGACTGTCGTTGCCGCCCTGGTTGCCATCCTGCGGATTTGGATCGCTCGGAATGGTCGGAGCGTTGTCACCCCAAACGATATTGTCGCCGCCACTGGCATTGATCTGATCCGCTCCCAGGCCGCCGACCAGGAAGTCGTTACCCATGGCGCCCGAGATGTAGTCATCGCCACCTTCTCCGTAGATCTCCGCCGGACGATCGACATTCGCCTGGGTCACAAAATCGTTCGACGCACCAGCGTAGGTCAATGTTTTTCCGGTCAGGACCAAATCAACAACCAGCAAATTGACGCGGACACGAACCGCATTGGGATCGCTGCCCGTGGTGGTATTTTTTGTGAATTGAATTAAGTCCTGGCCAGCCGTGCCGCGGACGAAGGTATCGCCCATCTGCACGTTGATCAGTTGGTTGTTGACGATCAGATTCAAATCTTCAATCTGAGCATAAGACAACGGCTGCAATCCGCTGGCCGCCACTACTCCAGACACGGTCGGCAAGATGATTGCTGAACTGCCGGGCAGCCCGGAAATATCCAGGTTCAAAACATCGCCAATGGTATCGCTAGTCGGCACTGCAGGGCCGGTTGGCTGCCCACCGTTGATGTTGATCGCGGTGCTGCTGCTAGGTCGAATGCCGCGGACCGTATCGGGAACCAAGAGACCAGCGTTACCCGACCCAGTTCCAACAATACCGGTCGCGGTCTCGCCAAACACATCGTTGCCATCGGTGATGTTCGGATTGCCCGGAGCATCGCCGTTGAGGTTGATCACTGCCACGCCGCTGGCAAGACCGGATGGAGTGGGCGTGGTGCCGCCCGCTTGATCGGAAGTAAACAGGTAGAACTGATCATCCCCCAGCCAGCCGTTGACGGTAACCGTCGACAAGTCATGCAGCGGCGTGGTACGGACCAATTGCGTGTCGAGCGTGTCATTGCCCTGCGTACCGGTGTACGACAGCGTGTCGATGTTGCGGAAAATAACGTCGGCGCCCGAAACGCTATTGATACCCTCGATCTGGTAATCACCGCTGCTGGCGGCGTTGACGGCCGAGATCGTGACGACATCGGCTGCCGTATCACCCGTGTCGATGATCGTCAGTGTATCGTCGTTGCCACCGATATTGCCGTCCGTGCCATCAACCACTACCTGGCCAGCAATCGAATCAACCGTGTTCGTCGCGTTGTAAAGTTGGAACTGATCGCTGCCAGCGCCGCCGTTCATGGTCACGGTGCCGGTGTTGCCACTCGTGGCGAGCACGCGAATGGTGTCAACGTCTGCTCCGCCGCTCAGCGTCGTATTCAACGGGTTGGTCTGCCCACTGCCGATGCTCACCAGTGTAAGGGTGTCACTGCCAGCGCCACCATCGATGCCGACCGTGCCGAAGTTGTCGCCAGAGAATTCGAACGGAGTGAAACCAATTGCTTCGGCGCGAGTTGCCGTGCCGTTGGCTTGCACATTCATGGTGTTGGGAGCGCCGTCGCCAACAACGGTGAATCCTCCTGTCACCGAATTGCCGGTCCGTGTGATCAGCGAGCCATCGGTGCCGAAGCCAGTGAAGTAAGCGACCAGGTTCCGGCCCGCGGTGTTGGTTGTTGCAATTTCGCCTTCGGCAGCGGCGCCTGCTCCGTCACCTACGAAATAAGACTGCGCATTGCCCGCTTCCGTGAGGTTGAAACTGAAAGTATCGACGCCAGCACCAGCGCTGAAGAGCAACCGCGGTGCACCAGCACCGTTCGGGTTATCTGGGAACACGGCAGTAGGAGTCAGCAGCGAGTTGAACGAAATCATGCCGTTGACGTCGTCGACCACCAGTCGATCGCTGCCGGTCGTGCCGAGCACCGTTAGCGCGGCAATGCCAGCCAGGCTTCCCGAGAACGGAATCGTACCATTGGTGTTGTTGACGATTTCCAAGTTAGCCCCGACGAACGGGGCATTGCGACGAAGGGTGAAATCACCCGGAGTACCAAAACCCGCCATGTTTAGCACTAGGTCGAACGCGCCGGCGACAGCGTTCACCACTTCGATGCTGTTGTATTCAACCATGGCACGATTGGTGAACGAGTAAGTGCCATCGTTCATGCCATCGATCGTCAACGTCGTTCCCGTGGCCCCAGTCAGATCCAGATTCAGCACGTCGCCTGAACCGGTCGTGGGATTGAACGCATTGACAACGATCGGCACTGTGGCGAGCGGAGCGAAGCTGAACGTATCGATGTCCGTCACTGCACCAGTAGCCGCGCTATTGAGCGTTACACTCGGCGCGTTGAGTTGTGCGCCCACCGCAATCGCCAGCGCCGCACCAAAAGAATCCGAGTTGCCGCTGTCAATATTGATGACCAACGGTGTCGCAGAAGTGATGATCGAGGTGCTACTTGCCGAGAAATTGTCACCCGAATTGAGCGTTATCGTGTCACCCACGACCGCAGCACCGGGGCCGATACTGATGTCCTGGCCCGCAGTATTCAAATCCAGCGTCGACAACGCAACATCGCTGCCAACGCCGGTCGCAATGATGTCTTCGTTGACGGTGATGCCACCTGTGGAGAACAGGACAACGTCGGCTGGCGCGCTTAATCCGTTCGTCGCACCGATGCCGCCCACGGTCACGTTGCCTGTATTTGCCAAGAGAATCCCGCCGCTGCCTGCCAAAGCTTCAAGCAGACCGGCTTGAATCTCCAATGCTCCATTCGGCCCACTGCCGATGCCCGCGGTAGCAGCAGATGCAGTGAGGGTAACTCGGCCGCCGGTGACGTCCACCGTCGTATCAGCCAGGTAGTCGGTTATCGAGCCGACGGATGTGAAGAGAACCACATCGCCCAAGCCGGCATTGACATTGCCAACTGCGAAGTCGTCGGCGACATCACGTACGAAGATGTGATCATTCGCACCGCCTGCAGTGGTGGCGTCGAGTCGCGCGTTGGGAGCAAGCGTGGCCGCGTTGATTTCCAGCGGCGCAGCTGCGGATGCACCAATTGTGCTTCCCGCACCGGTTACCGCAACAATCACCACAATCGCGCGCAGATCGCCGACGCCATCCACCGCCGCGCTGGTCAAACTGCCATTCTGCACCAGCAGGTCAAATACGGTGACGCCCGTCGCAGCCAGAGACGAATTGTTGACCGCCAAGCCACCAGCAGTGTCCACAATCCAGGCCGAGTTATTCGAGCCGCCAGCAATATTGGCTTGCAAGGTGGTCGCATTAATTTCCAAACGATTGCCGTTGTTCACGCCGATGTTGCGTGCACCGGTGCTCAGCGAAATTGTCAAATTTCCGGCTACGATATCGGCCACCCCCGCATCAGCCACGCCGCTAACCAAATTGCCGTCCAGGACCGTGATGTTCGTCGCCGCCGTACCGGAATTGACGTTTTCGACAGTCAGATTTCCAACGCCCGTGGTCGTGATCGTAATCGCGCCGTTGTTGGTGGTAATGTTCTGCGCAGTGACCGCATTGGCCTCATCAAATCGCAGCGTGCCGCCAGCTGCGCTAACGGTACCATTCAGCGTCGCTACACTGGTATCGAGATCGATGCTGGTCCCAGCCCCCGCGGTTAGGATTTGGGCCATTACGTCTGCCGCGCCACTGGTATTTGTGATGGCCGCAGCCGCAGTCAGGGCGACATTGTTGACGGTGTTGATGCTTCCTGCTGCGCCGAAAGCAATCGTGCCAGCGTTAATGGTCACCAAACCCGGCGAAGGTGCGCCGGCGGTGACGGCAACCGCGCCGTTGACATTGACATTGTCGTTGCCATCGCTGCCGTTCACGGTCAAGTTGCCGGTCAGCGTGGCAGAGTTAACCGTGAGTGTGTCGGTACTCCCGGTAGTCAGGTTGATCGTCAGAGAATCGGTCGGCTTGTTGAAGTTCGTCAGTGCGCCCAAGCTCGAATCGATCTGCAACGAGGTCCCGGCAACCAGGTTTGCCAGCGTCACAGTCTCGGCGGCGCCATTAAAGGTGAACCCACGGTTGGTGGCGGTGAGATTGTCGGTAACCGATTCATCGCCTGTGTAGTTCACAATGCGACCGTCGATGTTGACTGTGCCATTCAAGTCTGTGGCATAGGTCTGCGTGACCGTGGTCACCGTGCCATTACGCAACACGAGGCCATCGGTCCCAGCACCGCTACTGAACGTAACGCCGCTGGTCGCCGGAATTGGCGAAGTGTTGGTGTAATCAATCACCAGTGTTTCATTGTCATTGTTGCCGTTAAAAGTCACCTGGTTTGTGCCAGCCCGCGGCACACTGCTGAGTAACGCATTGGTGGTCAGATCACGAATCTCGATTGTGGTCTGCGTTGAATTCAAAATCAGCAAGTAGCCATCTGCCGCACCATCAGCGACAGGCGAGAACGTAAAGTTGTCGCTGATGTTGAGAGTGGCGGTGTCGGTCGCCGTCGTCAGGCCGTCGCTCACTTGCAAGCGAATCGTATGCACGCCCGGTCCCAGCGGTGTCACCACGCCGGTCTGCAACGTTTGCCAAGGTACAACGGCCGTTTGGCTGGAAGTGGTGAAGTCGTAGTTGCCGTCGTTGTCAAAGTCCCAGCGGTAAGTGAGCATCGCGCCGTTGTCAACATCGGCCGATCCAGTTGCGCTGACAGTTAGATTTTGTCCCGGATTGATGCTGTACTGGCCATTGGCCTCGGCGGTCGGAGCATCGTTTACGCCGTTGATCGTGATCGTGGCAGTGGCTGCCGGAGCGATGCCGTAGCCTTGCACATCGATCTCGCGATAACCCACATAGCCGTTTTGCTGACCGGGGAAGAAGAACTGCAGACTGGCTACTCCTGTTGCCAGCAATTGCGTTCCCGCGGCGAGTGACGTCCTAGCATTTTTATCAGTGGCCGTGTAATTAACCGATGCCAAATCGATGAATGTGGTTGGTGCTCCCACCGTCGAGTAGCGCACCGTGTAAGTTTGGTTCGTGCGACCAGGATCTTGCCATCCAGAGTAGACATCGATGCTCGAAATTGCGTAACCGAGCGAATAGGTGCTGATATCGAAGTCGTACGTCAGGGTCGTATTATCGCGAATCGTTAGCGCATCTTGGTTGAGTGGCGGCGCGATCGAACCGAAACTGCCATTCGTCAAAACGATCGGATCTCGTGATGTTCCTTCGTCCGCATTTAAGCCCGTTCCCGTACGGACACCGGACAGGTTCTGCAATAGGTCGGTCGCCGAAACGCTGAAGCCCGCTGCACCAGACGACTGGCCAGTCTGAGTGACGGCGCCAACGGTATTGATCGGCTGCACTGTGTATGGGAATGAGACAGTCGCAGTTTCGCCCACGGCTAGATTGTTGAAGAGGCCCAATTGGTCATAAGTGAACGAGCCGTTCGCGTTGACGGTTACCGCGCCGCCACCCGTTGGGGTAAAGGTCGTCGGCGGTGCTGCGTTGTTCGCGGTAACAACCGTCGGTGTGACAGGAGCGAGGTCATAAACTTGAACTTCGCGGAACGACAAGAACGGATCGCCGGCAGTATTAGCGCCGAGAATTTGCACGCGTACATAGTTGCCCGCAGTGTTCTTCAGCAACAGGCCGTTGCTCCCCACTTCGCTGCCGGCAATCGTAAAGGCATCGCCTTGCGGCACGCTGCCAACTTGGAAATAGTTCTTGCCCCACACTTCGGTCGAGCCGACAACGTTTGGATCGCCGTTCCAAACGGAGACGCGGAAGTTCGAAAGCCGGTTGCCGCAACAGTCGGCGCGGTTGAACAGCAGGATCTGACTGATGTTCGTGGCCGCAGCAAGATTCACTTGCCACCAGCTGTTGAAGGCGCCATCAGCAGTATGGGTGATATTATTGAAGTTGCCATCCACGGCATTTGCCGCGCCGTTCGCAGGATTGTTTTGATAATCGGTCGACTGCGCTGCCGGACGACCAAGAGCCACGTTCGTGCCAACGCGACCGGGCAACGTATCGTTGGCCAACAACCCAGTGCCTGCCGGAACATTGAGACTGACGCCAAAACCCGGATCGGACTCATTGACGGTGTACGGATCGTTGACTGGATCCGAAGCGCCTCGAACCACTACGGTCACAGTGCCCGAATCCGAACCGCCATTAGCGTCGCGTAACGTGTACACAAACGTGTCGGTCAGCGTTTCGCCGTCTTTCAACAACTGGGCCGCGTGCGACGTGGCCGGGTTGTAGGTGAACGAACCATTGGCCAGCGGAGTAATGGTTGCGCCATTGGCAGAAATGATCGTTGCCGTGTCGACGCTGATCGTGTCACCAATATCCCGGTCACTATCGTTAATCATCAAGCCCGTCATCGAAGCAAATGCCGCAATGCCCTGCGAGCTGTCACCGATCAAACGGAACGTGCTATCAAATGCGGTCTTGGTGCCTGGAGCATAGAAGAACTCACCACTGCTACCGCCGCCACCTTCGGTGTAAACCAATTCGAAGCGGTACAGGCCAACGCCCAAGGTGATCGCCGGTCCAAAGATGTTGGCGCAGCATGTCGGCTGATACATCACTGTGCCGCCGCTCGGATGCGATTCAGTGCCGCCCAAACCGGTCAAGCTACCTTCTAGCACTCCATCTTGATCGAGATCGATCCGGAGTCGCGAATTGTCGTCCGTCGAACTGCCAAAGGTATAGGTGCCGGCAACCAACACCTGCAGGATGCCGGTGCCAAAGACTGCATAGTTGTTATCGTCACCGGCAGTATTGCCAGGGAACGGAATGTTGTCGGGGAAATTTCCGGCCGGATAGTGACCTTCCGGATCGTACATATCGGTGACCAGCACCGTGGCCGTGGCCACTGGCAACAATGATGCCCGCGCTGCGTCGGCAGTGGCCATCTGATCGTTGATGCTGCCAGCGCGATAGGTTTCGAGTTGAATCCCGGGAACGTTGACCGCCGTAACGGTCAGCGTGCTGTTTTCGCCAACGCTGAATACGCCATCGTCATTGGCAACAGGATTGTCATTCACGCCGGTGACCGTGATATTCACCGTTGCCGGCACGTCGGTAGGAATGATCCGTCCAACCGAAATCGGGCCGGTGTTATCGCCCAACAAGCGGAAGGAAGCATTGAATCCGCCCTGCGCGCCGGGAGCGTAGAAGAATTCGCCGTAGTCACCGCCACCACCCTCGGTGTACATGGCTTCAAACGGATAGTCACCCACACCGAGCGTTACCTGTCCAAACTGGTCGTTGCAGCAACCTGTTTGATTAACGACATTCCCATCGTCGTTAACGTCGCCGTTGCCGTTCAGATCGATGCGAATGCGTGAGTTGTCGTCGCTGAACGAACCGAAAGTGTAAACCCCTGCCACTGTCACCCGCAGTACACCGTTGATGTACACGGCATAGTTCTCCGTGTTAACAGGGCCGGTACCGGGTAGGGTGATGTCCGTAGTGAAGTGACCGCCGGCCTGTCCGATGATATCGGCTCGTGGAATCGTACCGACATAATTGGCCGCCCGGCTGCCGCGAACGGTGTCCGCCGCGGCTTGCGTGCCATCGATCGTTTCACCCGTCTGCCGGTTGTAAACCAGCACGTTGAGTTGGGGGTCGAAGATCAGCACGTTGTCGGTCGCTGAATAAGTAAACGAATCAATTAGCGTTTGCCCAACGCCCAAGTTCTGTAAGGTGCTAGAGCCGCTCGGATTGTAGGTGAACGTGCCGTCGTCGTTCATCGTAATGGTCGCGCCATGCGTGGTGATCGCAGTGGCCGAACCATCGCCGAGCGTGCCGCCTGTGCCGCTGAGTAAATTGCCCTGCAGCGTGCGAACTTCCAATACGTTCAATTGGTCGACATCGGTATCATTCACCAGCACGCCGTCGTCGGTCAAAACCAGCGGCGTCGTATCGCCCTGATTATTCCGCGGCGGCGTCAGATCGCGATCGGATGTAACGAGATTGGTGTCTTCGTTGGTGGCGTAGCTGTTGTTCAGCGCCACGGTGAAGTCATTTTGGCCCGTAACGGTGATGCTGACTGTCGCAGTTGACGACAGCGCGCCAGTCGGTGCATTGTCGAAGACCGTGTACGTGAACGTGTCGGTGGCAATTTGCCCTCGCTGCAACGCCTGCACCGCGGAGCCAACCACGTTCGGGTTGTAAGTGAAGCTGCCATCCGCATTCAACGTGACTTGAGCGCCAAGTGTGCTCGTTCCCGTAAGCGCGCCGCCGTTGAGTTGCGTAACCGTCAGATTTTGACTGGCGTTCCCGTTGTTGACTTCTTCGTCGGTATCGTTTGACAACAAGCTGTGGTTGATCGAGACGAACGATCCAATTCCGCCGCTGGCATCGCCAATGACGCGGAAGGGCAGATTGGCAAATCCAGCCGCGCCGGGGAATGTGCCCGGAGCATAGAAGAACTCGCCGTAGTCGCCGCCACCACCTTCGGTGTACATCGCCTCGAAGGCATACTCGCCGACGGCCAAATTCACACCCGCACTAAAGGCATCGGCGCAGCATCCGGGGAGCGTGACAACATCCTCCGTCCCATTCAGAGCGACGGTGCCATCCTGATTCAAGTCGATGCGAATGCGTGAAGCATCGTCGCTATAGGTGCCAAACGTGTATACGCCGGCAACATCGACTTTCAGAATGCCAGTCAACAGGACGCCGTAATTCTCACCAGCGCCGCCCGGAACCGCGTTGGGATTGTTGAAGTGTCCTTGGCCACCGTTAATACCGCTGTTGTCGCCAGGAAAGTCGGCCGTGAGCACTGTGCCTGTATGGGACGGGGAACCAGCGCGCGCTGCATCGATCGAGCCGATGCCGGCGTTCGTGCCGCGATAGACCGCGACGTTCATTCCTGGCACTGAAGGCGCTCCAGGAATCGACAGCACGGTGTCTTCATTCGTTTTATAAGTATCCGGAGTGGCTGCCGGCGCCGTGTTAATGCCGTTGACCGTGATATTGACGGTCGCAGTGGTCACGTTCGGCTCGGGATGAAACGCAGCCAGGCCGCCATTGTCGGTATCGCCGACGAGCCGCCAGGTATTGGTGGCGGCAAACGAGGCATGCGCACCAGGTGCTCCGTAGAACTCCAGGTTCGCTCCCCCCGCTCCTTCCCAGTTGACGAGTTTCAAGTCATAGAGTCCAGGCGCGGAAAAATTGAAAGTGCCGAAAGTGTCGACCGATCCGCGGCCTGACGATCGTCGCAACCGCGGGTTCACCGTGCCCAGCGTGCTCGTGTTGTCGTTGTCACCATTCACAGCAATCAGGTTCACCGTTCCCGCTCCCGCTCCCGAGAACGCCAAACCAAAACCATCGTCGCTGTTAACCGAGAACGTGTAGTCACCCGCCGCGGGAATCAATATTTTACCAGTGACTTCGATGACAAAGCTATCTTCGTCGGCATTCGCGCCCAAACCGGGCACATTGGTTTCGTCGTCCAGCGGCGACGCAGTGCCAGCTCCATTGAATTGCCCCGCGCCACCCGTATTCAGAAAATTCACTGTCGGGCGAGTTCCGTTAAATTTCTCGTTCGGTCGCGCGCCCGCGAGGAACGCATCCGTTTGAGCCAGATCACCGGCCCCTGCAGGCTGGTAGACCTTGACGATCATCCCCGAAGGATAGCTACCGTCTGTGGCGGTGTACGTAAATGAATCCACCAGCGACTGACCGGTCCCGAGCGCTTGTAAGACCTTGGAAGTGCCGGGATCGTACGAGAACTTGCCGTTATCGTTGATCGTGAGCGTGCCGCCGAGCGCCGTCGTCACCGTTGCGGAACCATCGCCTAACGTTCCGAAGACGCCGGTTAAAGTCTTCCCCTGCGCGGTGTGCACCTGCACCGTGTCGAGAATATCGATATCGACATCATTCACGAGCACACCGTCATCGGTAGCATTCAGCGGGGTCGCCTCCCCCTTGTTATCACGCGGGGCAGCGACATCGACGTCCGTCGTCACGAACGTTGTGTTTTCATCGATCGTGTAATTGTCGTTGGCTGACGTGGCCAGGTCATTGCGACCTGTGACGGTGATGTTCGCTGTTCCTACCGTTGTCGCCGCGCCTCCGGCTTGATTGTCGGAAACCGTGTAGGTGAACGAATCATTTGCTACCTGGCCGGCAGCTAACTTCTGCACGGCTGAGCCCACCACATTCGGGTCATAGGTGAAACTGCCATTTGCATTCATGGTCACTTTGGCGCCCATGGCACTGGTGCCGGTGAGCGCGCCGCCGTTGAGTTGCGTGACCGTCAGGTTTTGCGCGGTGTTGCCGTTGTTCACTTCTTCGTCAGTATCGTTACCAAGCACGCCCGGGCGTGTGATGCTGCTGAAAGAAGAGATGCCGCCAGAAGAATCACCAATCAAACGGAAAGCCGGATCAAACGAAGTGAAAGATCCCGGCGCATAAAAGAACTCGCCGTGGTCGCCGCCACCACCTTCGGTATACATCGCTTCGAAAGGATATTCGCCGACGGCCAGCGCGACCGGCGTACCAAATTTGTCGCTGCAGCAGCCCGTGTGCTCGGCAACGGTCGTGAGTCCCGAGCCCGTATCGATCCGAATCCGCGAATTGTCGTCGGTAAATACGCCAAAGGTGTACGTGCCTGCCGTATTGACCCGCAGAATGCCGGTCACATAGACAGCGTAGTTATCTCCGCCGGTGCCTGGAAAATTGTTATTGACAGTGAAGTGGGAACCGCCGCCGCCGTCGCGAAAGTCGGCCTGCAGAACTGAGCCGGTTTGATTGGGAAAACGACCTGGAGTATTACGAACTGCATCGGCGCCGGCCGTCGTTCCATAGCCGCCTTCAGCCCCTTGCTGGTTATAAACGGCGACATTCATCCCGGGCACTTCCACAATGATCGGAACGGTGATCGCAGCATCTTCGTTCGTGGCATACGAATCGGCATTCGCAACCGGCGCGGTATTCGCGCCATTGACGGTGATATTGACCGTCGCCGTGTCGACCGAGTAGCCGGTCGAAGACAACTCAATGCCTGGAATGGCGCTATTTAGCAAAGCAAAGCTGCCGTTGAAGGTACCGTGCGTTCCACTAGCGATTGCAATTTCGCCAGAGTCACCGCCGCCACCTTCGTAGTAAAATGCATCGAGCGCGAGGATATCGCCCGCTGCAACAGCGAACGTACCCACTGACCAAGCGTGCCCCGTTCCGCCACTGAAGCCAAACACGGTATCGCCGGCAGTGAACGCTCCGTTGACCTGGTCACCAATCGCAGAGAACCCCGAATAGCCCGGCGCCGAACCCGGATAACCAGCAGTCAGCTTGATGCGCCTGCCGTCATCACTGCCCATGC
Organism: uncultured Pirellulaceae bacterium; assembly: GCA_964394305.1. GTDB lineage: Bacteria > Planctomycetota > Planctomycetia > Pirellulales > Pirellulaceae > Anatilimnocola. The sequence continues at coordinate 1,669 of CAYMWL010000057.1, read as the reverse complement.
CGATGGTGAAAGTTCCACTGGTCGTAAAGCGCAGAAAGGTGCGCGCGCGAACAGAGTAGTTGTCGCCACCATTGAACGGGCCACCTGCACCGCCAGGACCATTGTTGTTGATGCTATCGAGGGCCAGATCGCCGCCGAAGTTGCCGGTGCCTGTTGGATAATTAAAGGCAGTCTCCGTGTCGCTAACATTGTTGACAATGTCGAAACCAGCGACCTTTCCGGTTGGACCAGCGCCGCTATCGAGGGCGTTATACACGCTGAGCCAGTTGTTCGTGTCATTGTTTGGAACCGTTCCCGTCGACGTCAACAATTGCACTCGCATTTTGTTGTCGACAGGGAAGACGTTATCCCGCACCGTATAGGTAAAGGAATCAAGCACACTTTGGCTGTCGCCAAGTTTTTGCAACGCCGGAGCCGCTGTCGGGTTGTAGCTGAACGTGCCGTCGGGGTTCACGTTGACCGTGGCGCCTAAAGCGCTTTTGGTTTCAAACGAAGTAACCGTCAGCGGTCCACCAGTGTCATTGGTCAGCAGCGACGTTGTCGCGCCTGGGCTGACCGAGGTGAGAATGGAGTTTTCACTCGTGACGCCCGCATCATTGAAGGCATCAGCTGCCATCAAAGCGCGCGGCTCAAGCGATTCTAAGAACATCCGCCGGCGCTGTTCATGCGCCCGCGTTAATTTATGAGGAATAGTGAAAGTAGACGTACGAACCCGGCGACCGCGCAACGAGTGACGCATCGAAAAATCCCTGAGGGAGAGCAGTGGACTGGAGAGGATCGAGGTGCGGCAGAATCGTTACCATCCGCCGAGGCGCAGGTGATTGTAACTATCGCGAAAGGAATTGCTATCGGAATACGTGGTTTTCGGCTAGCTTTTTTCACGCATCAGTCAAATTTAACTTGACACTTCTTCTAGGCGCTGCACCTTCGGTGCACATCCGTTTGCTAAATGCAGACAAATAAAGCATTTACAGCATGGACGACAGCGCCCGTCACTGCCAGCTGCTTTTCCAAGATACTGTCCCCTCCCCGCGACTTTGGGGGCTCATCCGGTGCAATCGTAGCAGGTGGCATTTTCGTCACCGTGCGAATTACCGGCACATTTTCTCAATTGCCGGGGCGAACTGATTCGATAGGAATTGGGCAGGGAGTAGGCGGCAAACTCGGGGCTGGCGTATTGCCGTAACCCAAGGTTCGCCGCCTGGCAACTTGTGATTGGGCACCGCGATTCGTACACGCAGGATTGGAGCGTGCCGGATTGCTGATGAGGACTTTCTGCGATCACGGCGGTGGCACTGTTGAACACAGTGCGAACTGCTCTTCGCAGCGACGAACTGCGTTGATGAATCAGGGAAGATTGCTGCCTGCTGCCGGGGATCTCGGTTCACTGGGATGCGCAGCAGGTAAGTCTTATAGGAGGGGGAGACGATGCTTGAGTCGTCACTGCGTACTCGCACCGACAACCAGGGTACGCGCACCAAAAACGAGACACGGCGGGCGCGTGCGGCACGGCGTTGGCAACGACTAGTCGCCGCCACGCTGTGTGCCACCAGCTTGTTTGCCGGCGAGTTGCTGCTTGGTCAACAATCGCAGCAGCCAGCGCCCACCAATTGGAACTTGCTGCCGTCGCTGGAAAAGAAACCGCAGTTGCAGCGGGTGGCATTGGAGG
>CAYMWL010000056.1:0-48333 GCA_964394305.1 uncultured Pirellulaceae bacterium | reverse complement strand
TTCTATGCCATGATCGCACTTCCCTCAAAGATCAGTTTTGGGATAGGCTCTTAGTCGCGAGCGGCTTACGGTCGCGAGGCGGTTTGCCGAGAGATATTCAAAGGCGGAGTTTGCCGAACTCATCAGTCTCAGGAAGCCTGATGGCAACCTCCTTCATGTAGGTTATGTACTGTTTTTGCTCGCCCTTAACTGGCAGACCAAGGGGGATAAGCAGGTTCGGTCAGCACTCCAACGCGAAGCTGCTGAGAATGGATGGACGGCTCCCGAACTTCGTGCCGCAATAACGCAAAGGTACTCGAAGAAAGCCAGCCCAAGTGGACGTAATCACAGGGAATTGCCGCTTGGCGTTTTGATCGAGAACGCGCACTCCGTGGTTCGCAATCTCCTCGCCCGGTTGCAATGTTCAGATCGGATTGACCCGCACTCGGTCCCCAGGCTTAAGGAACTGCAATCCGAGATTTGGGCCCTGGACGGGGCGATTCCTGGCGAGAAAAAGGCGGCATAAATTCCGGAAGTTGTAGTTCGGATAATTCGTGGCCGCCCGCGTCTAACGTAGTCTTGCGGGCGGCCCAGCAAGGTCCTTCGGTTTTCTGAAATAGAGCTCGTGCGCTCGGTTAAGGGTACTTTTCCCGAAGTTCAATTGCGGGCTCATCTGCTTTCGTCTGCTTTCCAAACAGACAAATCGACCCGCAGCCGTTGGACCATGTCTTTCGGCAGGTCAACAGCTCCGGTGTCATTATTTTCCTCACCAAGGTCCTCGTCTTCCGTGCCAATACCAGCCTTTTCACGCTTGCGCTTCTCTGAATTAATGTGCTCTAACTCGATTCGCCCTTCAACTCGCATGTCGCCGCCGAGCGTTACCTCGAACAATTGCGCCCTTCGGTATAGCTCCTCAAACATCCGTTCGTCGTACGTCGCGGCCAAGTAGGGGACTGCTATCTCAAGCATTGGCAGTTCTTCGCCATTCCCACCAAGGCGCTCGCGCTCGACCTTACTGCCGATCCGATCAACTCTGCCTGTCCGTTGTTCAATCGTTGCTGGATTCCAGCAAAGATCGTGATGGATGATATGGCGACACTCCCGATGAAGGTCGATCCCTTCCTGCCCTACGGAGGTGGATACCAAGACCTCGGGGCGATAGGGTGTGTTGAAGCCGAGAAAGTAGCGATCGCGATCCATTCCACCCTTTACGAGCTGGGCGACGTTGCGATTGTTCGCGGCCGCGTGGTATCCAGCGAGCAGAGCATTGTTGCTCTTAGCTCTGACTAGAGTCTCCAGATAGGCGTGTACACGATCTTTGAGGGTCTCAAGGTGGCCGTCGAGCTGCTTGACGTAGCGCTCGGACAGGTAGTCGGCCCATTTTTCGGTGTTGTCTCGCTCAACGTCGGCCAGGTATCGCAGTAAAAACTCCTCCGCCATCAGGATTCGACGGAATACTTGGCCAGCAACAGCACGGGTGTTCAGGTCTAACTTCGCCAACAGGTGTGCATGATGCTCCACAAGTAGCGGAATCCGTCCTGAGGGGACGCTGATGATGCCTGCCTCGAAGTAAGGTGCAACTATTTCTCCGATTGCATCTTCCCGGAGGCGTCGAATCCACAGGGCAATCTCTCGTTCGTGAGAGTCGCTACCCGCTGAGGTGGTCGACTCATCATCCAATTCCTCGACTTCCAGTGGATCATCGCTGCCGCTTCGTGCCTCAGGATCGAGGTTCTTACGAGCGCGGCCTGCGCGTTCGCTTCGTGAAAGCGGCTCGCGGGCTTCAAGCCAATTTGGTTCGACTATCGGATTCTGAAGCCCGCGTTGCTGGTCGTGCCAGGCAGACAGTACGTGACTGATCCAGTCTTGCCCGAGTCGGGTCTCCCCCCAAGCCCTTACCGCGACGTGCTCGGTGGCTGCCAGAAGTAATCTGCGATCCGGCTTTTCGTTTGTCGCGGATTCGCCCCATTTCACAAGGAGGTCGGCGACATCACGCAAATGGCGTTCGGTGAGCCGAAGATCCTTGGGGATGCCCGGCACGCCATCATCAACTTGGCCGAGGAGCGGGTGGTCTTGGATTAGCGAGAACAACGGCTCGCGGCGATTGAAGAATCGCTTGCGGAAATTCTCGAATGTCGTGCCCTCGCCAAATACGCGCAACTTCACTTCATTGAGATAGCCATCGATCTCGGCTTGGACCTGATCGCGGACAGTCTCAGCCGTCTTTGTGAAAACGCAGAATATCAGTGTCTTTTGGCCACGCTTGAAGAAATCCAGGGCGCGTTTGGCTGTGGCTTGAACTTTGCAATGCTCACGGTCTGGGTCGTGCTCGTCAGTCCGATAACCGATCATTCCTTCCAGGATCGCCCGATAGTCTTTCAACAACGGATTCGTGGCGTCTGCGAGCTTTCTCCAGACGGCGGATGTCTCCACCAAGTGGCGATAGCTACCTGTCAGTTCCGCTCCTAGTCCGGGCAGGCCCTTCTCATCTTTAGCCAGGGCAACAGCTCGCATCATCATGTAGTGCGCAAGTTCATCGTGCCCCCGCACCTCTAGCCCAGGTGCCCAACTTAGGTGCAGAGTGCCATTGTTGTGATTGCCATCTGCGTGCCGTCCAACGAAGTGCTCGCGATACCCACGCGGATGTTGGTGCCGAATCACGAATGTATGAAGATGTCTCTGTAACTGCGTGTTGAGTTGCTCCAACTCCAAGGCAGCTTCGAGTGCGTGGGCAATCCGCGGAGGACGCACCTGCTTAGCCAGGCTGTATTGTTCACCTGGGTCGGCGCTGCTGACAGCTTGCCATGCTTCTTCGATCGTCGCCTGATCCCGCGGGCGAAGAGCGCGCCAGCGGCGTCGAAACACATCGCCAGAATCGCGCGAAGCCTTCATTGCTTCGGCGAGCTTGTCGACAGCAGAGTCCAGCAACGCGTGTCGATCCCGAGGAAGTGCCAGGGTATTCCGGAGCTTCAGGATGCTGAGCAACTCATCCTGTCGGAGCTGAAATGGCGTAGCGGACAATCCAAGCATCCGACAGATTCGGCCACCGAGCAGGGTTTCGAGATTTCGGCGAGCCTGGACATGTTCATTCTTCAGGTTGTGAACTTCATCGATAATGACGAGGGGTAGGCTCGGGAGTTCACCAGCGATCGCCAAGCGGGTCAGGTCATCTAGCGCGTCCAACAGTCGAATTGCGTTCCAGTCTGCAAGGAGACGATCCAGACGGGGACGGATGCGATCATCTTGAATCGCTCGACGAAATGCTTGATACAGATTGGAGCAGACGCCATTCTCCTCTTGCCACAAGCTGTATGACCGACGTAAGTCCAGCAGTTCTGCGACGTTAGTCTGGGCGCTAGTACCTAGAATCTGCTTGCACCACCATTTTCGTTCCTCTGGACTCACCTTGCAGAACTCAAACACAGCCGCAAGTGCGCGCCGGCGCCACCAGTCGCGGTTGTTCAGCGCTGCTCCAAGCACGCTGTGTTTGGCGATCAGGAGCATCGGTCGGCTCCTGGCCGCATCCCGCATCTGAATCGCCAGATCCACCATGTTCCCCGACTTGCTCGTACCGGGAAGCGGGCTGCGGATCTCTAGCCAATCCAGCGCGGCTTCGGTGCGGGCGCAGTCCGTCTTAAAGGCTTCAGCCTCACGCATCCATTTATTGAACAGTGCGTCATTGGTGGGGGTCAGCACCAAAACTACAGGCTTGTTCGACGGGAGATCATCTGGTGGATTGCCAGTGCGGATGGCATCGAGCAAGGACACCGCAGTGGATAGAGCCACATACGTCTTTCCGAGCCCAACCTCGTCAGCAAGAATCGCAAGCTCACGGCGCTGGCTGGCGCTTTGAGCGACGAACCGCTTGAGAATCGCATTGGTAGTTGCCTCCTGTCGCGCTTGATCATGTTTGACCTGCTTTTCAGATTCAGGATCATTGCCAAAGACTTGCCGAAGTGACTTGCCGAGGTCGATGCTAGAGGACAGTTTCATTGCGTCCCTCCGACAAAACGATCGCGGTAGGTGCGAAATGGACCTTCTTTGAGTTCAGGGTGAGCCTCGTCGAGTTTCCCCAACAACTCGCGGCAACGGCTAACGACTGGAGTGAAACAGCCCCGAAGCGTCTCGTCTTGGAGCTTGGCCCGGCTGCGTAACAAAGCTGCGAGAATCTCTGTGAGTTGAAAGCCAACCGCCGTCGGCGTCTTCTCCGGTTCGTCAGGCGTCGGTGGTCCGTTGAGACTAGCGAAGGCGCGTTCAGCAAGTTCCATTGGGCTTGTTGGACCACGCAGTGCGGCGTCCAGTGCCGTTTGCGAGTAGTTCCATCCCCATACCCCGACAGGAGATTTCCGTGAATCGAATCACCAGCGCTTCTACACCCGGCGATACCGCCGGCCAGGCAAACGCCGCAATCACGACGGCAACGGCCGAGGCCGCGCGTCGTCGCAAACGAATCGGCAGTAAGCCCTCCAGCTCGCTCGACCAAGCCGTCGCCCTTCGCGAACAACTGCGTACGGCGCTCGGCAGCAGCAAGGAGTTGATCCGCTGCCTGAAGGCAGAGAAGCGAGGCCAGAAGTCATTGAAGCTGGCGCTCGCGTCGCTCAAGCAACTGCAAGCCGTGGCGTAGCCACTGTCTGCACTCATTGACTCATCAGTACCTCAACCATCACCGGAACATTTCATGCCACTCAAAGTCAACGTCGGGCTCAGCAAAAAGGTCGGGCTGCCCGACTACGGTAGCCTCGGTGCTTCGTGCCACGTCGAGTACGAGGCCGACGCCGCGTTGCTGAACACCGATCTCGAAGGCTTTCATCGCCAGGTCAAGAACGCATTCATCGCTTGTAAGCAGGCCGTGCAGGACGAACTTCACCGACACCAAGCGGCGGAACAAGCATTGCATCCGGCGAGCGACCAAAACGGGAACGTCCATCCGTCAGTACAAAACGGCAACGGCCACGGTTCTCGGAACGGCAACGGTCCATCGCGCAATGGCTACGGACCGAATGGCGCGGCGAACGGCCAGCGCCGGACCAACGGCCGCAAAGCAACTACCAGCCAGGTTCGGGCGCTCGAAGCCATCAGCAATCGCCTGCAGCTCAACATCGAGCAATGGTTGCTGGATCGCTATGGTATCCGCCTCGCATCGGAGCTATCGATCGCCGACGCCAGCGCCGCCATCGACGAACTGAATTCCACCACCTCGGGTAACGGAGCCAACCACTAACCAATGACCGCCTTACTCTTTGACGCTCGCGCCGAAACGCCGAGTACGCGCGCCCCGCCGAATTCCCCTAAACAGGCTCCGGCGCGGGACTACATCTCTTACTCGGCTATCCGGACCTACCAGCAGTGCCCGCTGCGGTACTTCTTCCGCTACATTGCCGGCATCCCGGAGGAGGCGATCTCTGCTGCCTTGGTCTTCGGCAGTGCGATCCATCGGGCCATCGAGCATCATTTCCGCTATCTGCTGGAATCGAACTGCGTGGCCCCGCCGGAGGAACTGCTGCGTGAATACCAGGCGGAATGGCAAGCCCAGTCGTTGCCAGTGCGATTCGGCAAAGAAGAACAAGCCGGTGCGTTTGACGACCTGGCAAAGCGGATGCTCGCAGCGTTCGCACAGAGTGACCTGGCCAAACCGACCGGCCGCATCCTCGCGATCGAAGAATCATTGCGAGGCGACCTCGTTCCGGGACTGCCCGAGCTGCTCGGCAAGGTCGACCTGATTGTTGAAACTTCGACGGAGCTGCTGGTCAGTGACTGGAAGACGTCGCGCGCAAAATACACGCAAGATCAGGTCGACGAGTCTGCTGCTCAGCTTCTCTTGTACGGCGAACTCGCAAGGGACTTCGCGCCTGGCAAGCAAATCCGGCTGCAGTTCGGCGTGCTGACCAAAACGAAGGAGGTCAACGTGGATGTTCACAGCATCCCGTTCGAGCAGTCAACCCTCGATCGCACGAAAAGGGTCGTCAAGCGGGTGTGGCAGGCGATTCAAACGGAGCACTTCTTTCCCGCCCCGTCGCCCATGAATTGCCCTGGCTGCCCGTATCGCGATCCCTGCCGCAAATGGCCTGGCTGACCCGCCCATTCCATATTCTTCCCCAAACCGAAGGAGACTCGATGCGTAATTCGCACCGGAACAAGCCGCCCGCAGCACAACTGAAGTGGCTGGAAGACTGCATTGATGCCCTGCTACGAACCCTGGCGCAGATCATCGGATCCCTGCTGCCAGGGCGTCGGTAATCCAGTGGCCTTCGACGGAGCCCGGCATTATGGACACGTCGCGATTGTCATCGTCGCTGCCACACTTCTGTCAGTACCTGCGCTAGGTTGCTGGCCCGCAGTTGGCGCGGCAGTCGCCCTTTACTACCTGCTGGTTTTCTTCAACGCGTTGGAACAGCGTGATCTCGACGATTCCGCTAGGCAGCAACAGTCAGGATCAAAGCAGCGACGAAAGTAATCGAGCTGGGCCGCCCTTCGGGGCGGCCCAGCATTCCTTTTCTTAGCTATGCCACCCTGAAAGTAGTGAGTGGCGCATGAAATCATTCCGAACTTCTACACCGGAGCTCGCAACCGACGAATCTTACGCACACGGAAAACGAGTTAAGGCGAGAATCCAGTAAAACCAGGCCTCAATATGCCAGGCTCTTGTCGATGTACGGCCGCAGTTCCTCCGCGACGTCGTCGTATTCGTCCTTTTGCAGCAATTGGCGTTCATCGGTGAGTTCGATCACCTCGCCACCCAAGTCGACGCCAACGTCATCCACCAAACCGATAATCATCTGCGCACCGTCCGGACGCTGGTCACGCATAAACTCCAAAATCCGTCTCCAATTCTCCGGATCTTGGTCCTGCTGGTTTGGCGAGTCGATCACGATCGGGCAAAGCGTTGACGTCGAAAACTTCTCCATCGTCTTGATGATGGCGAAGTAGAAGGCGAGAAGGGCACGAGGTCCGTCGCTACCGTTCTCCTTGATCCGGGAATGAACATCCTTGTAGCCCTCCTCCGTCAGCTCTTTGACCTGAAGCTGCTGCAAATGGACCGACATCCTGCCCTGATAGTATTCCTTGATCTCTTTCGTCCGTTTGGCGGTCGTGAACTCCTTCATGTCCTTCTCGGCAGCCATGATCTCATCATCGATCTCGCCGATTTTTCTGTTCAGCACGTCCAGCTCGTCGCGGAGGACAACGCGAACTTCCTTCTTCCCCTCGCTTCGCAGCACGTCCTGAAGCCGCACTTCGCCTTGGCGAACTTCCAGGAGCGCGGCGATCTGGTTCAGTCGCTCGTTCGCCTCGGTTGCGGCGTCCTTCTTCTGCTGCATGTCGCTCATGCACGCTTCGTACTCGTCGTTTAGTTGGATGAGCAGACCACGCATTTCATCTTCATCCTTCGCTATACCGAACCGCTCCGCGAACGAGTTGAGGTATCCGGTGCCGCACATGGGGCACTCGATCTCGTCCTCCAGCGTCTCCGACGCGTAGGTGAAGTCCTTGCTGAGTTCGCTGGCCGCGGATTCCGTGATTTGGATCTGGCGTTCGATCAATACCCTGCGGTTCTCCATGACGACCAGTTCGTCACGCAATGATTCCTCGCTTTTCTTCAACTCGTTACATTGATGCAGGAGGCGAGTGATTTCCTGCTCGTAGTTCTTCACGCTGATGTCGAACTGCGCGTCCTTCATCAGAAGTTCGATCTTCTCAAGCACCCGGTTCACGACTGACCGATCGGTGCGGGTTTCTTCAAGCCGATGCTCCGCGCTCGTTTTGCGGCTCTTGGCTTTGTAGTATTCGTTTGGCTTTATGCCCGTATGGAACTGCGAAATGGCGGGACGGAATGACGAAAACTGCTGAAGGTTCTCGAACGAGTCCCAATTGTCGATCCAACTGCGATCCTGATCGAAGTAGAAGGGCAGGAAGAGGAATGCCGGCGTCGCCTGCTGCGGCTCGCGCGTCTTCGAGTTCGTCAGCTCCAAGTGGAAGTCCATTAGCTCTTTTCGCGGCAAGGCCGACAATCGGGTGATTGTATCGGCAATCACCGTCGGCGAGGTAAATGCGTTCGCGGGAATGCCGCTTAATTCTGCTTTGATCGCCTTCCTGGCGTCGTCGATGATAAGGTTCGTCGCATCAAGCCGCTGTGCGAGGTACTTTCGGGCGTCCCCGATGATCGTCAGCCTGCGACGCGCGTCGAACGGCTCCGCGTTGAGTTGACCTGTCAGGATCGCAACGAGATCGTCCTGCGTGCCCTTGGACATGACGCTGTCGATCATGCCCTGCACTTGCTGCCGAGTGAGCCCGCGATGTTTCACCATGTCGGCGAATCCGGACACAATGCCTTCTTTGTTCGTGCGTCGCTGGATGTCGGCTTTGAGCGTCTTGTGGAACGGGGCGGGCGGAATCGTTCCGTCCCCCTGCTTTTCGAGAAAGGCAGCCACAACGCCGACACTATGGTTCTCGTGATCGACCAAACTGAGATACGTCGTCTCTAAGTACGTCGAATCGAGACCGGTCGGCGGCGTCGTGAGCTTGTGCTCCGCTGTGAGGGCATCGCTGATCGTGGTGATTTCCGTTAAGGCAAGATCCGCCACGGCGAGGTTCGGTCGCTGATTGATTCAATGGGGGCAGAGTTCGTCCGCGAGCTAACCACTCGGCAACGACGCGATCATATTCCTGATGACTGACCTTCGTGCCGTGTGGGCCGAGGTAAAAGTCCTTGCCGGAAAGGTTGACGATTGCTTGGCCAGAAGCCCGGTGTTTGCGATACCGGGGAACGCCGTCGAGAAGCCGTGGCATGAGTGCAAATCCCTCTTTGCGAGTCGCAAAAACGGTATGTACCGTTTTTATTCCTCGTAAAAGAGCCGCACTGCCGACCACCGGCAGGTAACCTAAACTATGGCTTCGGCGTCACTTAAGAAAAAGTTGCGGGGGCCGGATTTGAACCGACGACCTCGAGGTTATGAGCCTCGCGAGCTACCGGGCTGCTCCACCCCGCGTTATGTAGATAAGTAAGTCTAACATCCTTCGGCGGTTCGTCGAGGGGGCGAACAGCGGAAATGAACCGATCGTGGAAAATTTTCCCGCGAATGGCATCGCCAAACGACCTACGCCGCGCGGCGGACGACTCGGCCACTTTCACGCGCCAAACGGTGCACTTCGCCGACCGGCAGCGTTTGGAAGACCGTCTTTCCGGGCCCGGCCGGTTGTTCACGCAGGATCAGCGTCTTGTCATGCACCGTGCGGGCGATGAACTTCCAGGCCTTCTCGAAATCCTCGGGCCGCTGGTCAGCAGCGAGGATGATCAAGTCGGTTTCCGAGAGCGTCGACGCGCAGCGCAGCAGCGCGTCATACGGTAAGCCGGGAATCAACTGCACCTTCACTTCCGGTGCGCGGATCTCCGCAAACGCTTGTTTCAGCGTCAGCCCCTTTTGACCCTTGGGGCGGCCTTCAAAGAGATCGATGCCGGTGTAACGCAGCGGCAGGTTGGCTTGTTCCCAACTGATTACTTCGATCAGGTTCTTGGTCCGCGTGCCGTCCCCGATGCCGAACTCCAAAACGGAGCGGATGGTGCGGCCTTTGACGGCTTTGTACAGCGCGCGATCATTCGCGGGCTGAGAAAAGTAAAGTAGCCAAGTGCTGCGGATTAGGGCGCCGGCGCTCAACGTCGCATTCCTTTGCGGCAGAGAACAGCGTAGTCGCTGCGAGAACGCAGCTAGTAGTCTTAGTATCGTCGGCAGCCAGGACCCTCGAAATTCACTCGCTGGACATTCGTCCGCAGCCTTGCTCAAACGCACGCTGGCAAAAGTCACAAATTTCAATCTGTAACGATTATGCCGAGCAGTCGGGGACTGCTGCCGGCAAACTGGTGGGACGGTATCACCTGCAGGGACGTCGCGAAAAGGCAACATCGCTGCCTGCGTACCCCAGCAACAGCCTGACCAGAGTTGTCACGAACCGCGACAGCATTCCCGCGTAGGAACCTTGACCTATGTTTGAACGCAAGCCGCAGGGACGCTGCTGGCTGCGAACTTATCACCCCTCGTGCCCGGTTCCGGGAAAGACAACATCTCCCTTCGCGGATGCTCGCGCTAACGGCCCCCGCCGTCGACGTGATGCACGCCGGATTCGTCCGGCAAATCTCCGCGTTTTGTTGTCTCGCTAGCAAGCGATGACCGCTTGCGCCAGCGACGCCCGGCCGGAAAACCTTTTCGGCGCGAGCGACTGTGTAATGAAGCGTCCCGAGACGACGCCTGCGGACCGCAGGTTTGCCTTTGAATCATTTGAAGACCGCCTGGCCATGACCGCCCAGGCTCTGTCGGAAATGGCCGACGATTGGCGCGACATCCCGATCCAGACCATGGCCGGCAGTGCATCTTCGTCGACCAGCGAAGGTCACGGCAGGGCTGAAGTTGCGTATGCGCGCAATGAATATGGTCTGCGTGGCGACGGCCAAACTGTCGCCGTAATCGACAGCGGCATTGCTTACGATCACATCGCGCTCGGCGGTGGATTGGGTGCTGCGTATAAAGTAGTTGGCGGTTGGGATTTTGCCGAGAACGATGCCAATCCCTACGACGATGGCCCCGCTGGTTTTCACGGCACGCACGTTTCCGGCATCATCGGCAGCACCGATAAGAAGTACACCGGCGTTGCGCCCGATGTCGATCTCGTCGCGCTCCGCGTGTTCGACGACAACGGCGGCGGTACGCTCGAACAAGTCGAAAAAGCGTTGCAGTGGGTGCTGAAGAATCGCACCACGTTTGCCAACCCGATCACGACGGTCAATCTCTCGCTCGGTACGTCGTGGAACTCGAGCAACTTGCCGAACTGGGCGATTCTCGAAGATGAGTTTCAACAACTCGAACAAAACGGCATCTTCATCGCCGTCGCTGCCGGCAACTCGTTCAAGACTTATAACGCTGCCGGCTTGAGCTATCCCGCCGCGAGTCAATATGTCGTGCCGGTCGCGAGTGTGAATAGCGCGGGGCAATTCAGTTCGTTCAGTCAGCGGAGCGATCGCGTGCTCGCGGCGCCGGGCGAAAAGATTCAAAGCACGCTGCCCGATCATTTCTATGGCGGCGATGGCGTGAAGAACGACTTCGGCGCGACAAGCGGCACCAGCATGGCCGCGCCGTATGTCGCCGGCGCGAGTGTGCTGCTGCGCGAAGCGATGGCCGCGATGGGCCGCACGAATATCACGCAGGACATGCTTTACGACTGGCTGAAGAACACGGCCGACACGTTCTACGATTCGGCGACCAGTGCGAACTACAGAAAACTGAATTTGCAGAAGGCGCTCGATACGCTGGTTGGCGCAGATGAGTTCGGCTCGACCGCTGCCACGGCCACCGGCATTGGCACACTCACCACGTCGATCACCGTCAGCGGCACGATTGGCAAAGTGAGCGACAGCGATTTCTTCCAGTTCACTGCCGCTGCTTCCGGCCAGGTGACATTCACGCTCGCCGCCAGCGGCAACCTCGAAGGCAAATGGCAAACCCCCGACGGCGGCACGGTAAACGGCAACAAGGTGACGATGAACGTCGTTGCCGGACAGAGCTATCGCGTGGGCCTCGGCACTAATGACGGCATTGGCCAATTCACGATCGATGCGCGGCTGACTGCTTCGTCGGTCGTCGATCCGCCGCCAGCCACTCCAAACCCACCCACAACGCCAAACCCGCCGACGACTCCGCAGCCACCGGTCATCGCCGGAAATTGGGGCACGGCCACTGCCAACCGCTTCGAAAATCTGAACCTGAGCAGCGGCAGCGCTTATTACCAAATCACCGCCGGCCGCAGCGGCACGTTGACGATTGATGCTGGCTTCAACGCAGCGCTCGGCAATATCGATCTCGAAGTTTACGATTCGCAAAACCGCCTCGTCGGCAGCAGTTCGTCGGCAACGAATGCCGAGCGCGTCGACATCACGGCAACTGCAGGCAGCGTGTATTACGTCCGCGCGAAAGGTACGAACCGCGAAGTTGATTTCCGCGTGACGAACCTGGTCACGGTCAGCGGCAACCAGGTCGCGATCGGCGGCACGACCGGCAATGATTCGTATAGCTGGACACACACCGGCTCGCAGCAGCAAGTGATGGTGAACGGCGTCAGCTATTCGTTCGCTGCCAACAGCCAGGTGCAGATTCAAGGTGGCAGCGGCAACGACGCGATCACCATTCAAGCGGGCATCACTGGCGCTGACAACATCACCACGCGGCCAGGCAGCGTGGAACTCGTCGGCAGTAATTATCAATTGACGACAACGTCGATTGAACAAAGCATCGTCCGCGGCGACAGCAACGATCGCGTGACGATGTACGACACAGCTGGCATCGACTATCTGGAAGCAAATGCCAATTGGGTTGCGATGGTGGGGAGCGGCCATCAAACGCGAGTCGAAGGGATTTGCAACGTCACGGTTATTTCGCTCGGCGGCGCCGACATCGCCCGCCTGATGGGCACCACGAGCAACGATCGCCTGACGATCAACCAAGGCGTGCGGACGCTGACGAACAGCGCAATGAACCTGCGCGTCGAAAATATCGCCACGGTCTCCTTTTTTGGAATCAGTGGGCATGATACGGTCGAAATCACGGGCGTTAGCAGCGGCGACGACTTGTACGGCCGCCGTGGCGTTGGCCGTTATACTACTGCTGGCTATCGCACCGAGTTTTCGGACGTGGATAACGTCCTCGCTCAAGCCCGGATCGGCCAAAGCGTGAAAAGCGATGTGCGAACAGTGGACTATCTGTTCAGAAAACTCGCGGCCAACTAGCTGCCGATCCCAGCGGATTTTGCGATCCACTTGCAAATCGGGATTTGCAGCATTCTCAGTTTAGTCACCCCTTAGATTCACATCTCCTTTGCAGAGTGTGACCTTCAGCGCGGCAGTAATTGGATTCTAGCGCGAAGCAGATGACAGAAGACATTGGCGTGTTCACTTTTCACATGCTGCTTGGCGTCGGAATTGACTTTGTATCCAGCGGAGATATGTTGCAGGCGCATTTCCTAAGTACCTACGTTGACACAAACAGTCTGCGCTGCCTGCAAGCAGCCATTCGATTGTTCGGCCACGCGAACTTACTGAGTCGCAAGACCAATGAACACCGGTAACACCGCTGCATCGGACGAGGCCCTCGAATGGTTCTTGACTGGGTTTTCGGCTCGCGATCTGGCTGAGCCACTCTTGTCAGTCGATGCAAACTCGCCACGAGAAACTGCCAACGCGATCTTCCGCACGAGCAGAGCCGAGGTCATTGGAATACGAGTTGACGGATTCCTGCGAGGGTGGATCGGTCAGGAACAACTGCAGGGGGAAACCATAAATTCGTTTAACGAACTTGATGCAGTCACACTTGTGGCCGATTCGGCGTCACTCAACGAGGTCGTCTGTGCGCTTAACACTCAACCCAGGCTCTTCGTGCAAGCCTTCGGCCAGGTATCGGGAATCATTTGCTCGAAATGCCATCGAAAAGCCGCCCGTTCGCATGTGGTTATTTGGTTTGGTGACTATCAGCGAGCAGCGCGTCACGCAGCTCATTGCAGAATTGCTGCCCAATGATGCCTGGAAAACTCACCTTTCGGCAGGCCGATTGCAGAAAGCGCAAGAATTGCTGCACTTGCGGAATAACCGCGGTCAACGTCCGAGCCTGCTCGACTGCCTGCAATTTGCCGACAAAGGGCAGATTGTGGCCCGAGACGAATCGCTTCGCGTGCGGACGCGATTCGCATCGCGCAAAGAAGTAGAACGTTTTGTGCAAGCCCTGCAGGATCTGCGCAACAATCTTGCTCATTCGCAGGACATCGCTGGTGACTGGGAGGTCATTCACGATCTGGCTGCGAACTTGCACCACATTGTCTGTGGGCTGGTAAAAAAACAGAAGTAGAAGCATCTGGACCGAGCGACTCGGCACGCTCCCAATCAAGCGAAAGCTGTTGGCTCCCCAATGAAATCTCGCCAACTGCTGCCGATCCTCCATTGGCTCCCTCGCTATGAGCGCGCATGGCTGCGCCTGGACATGGTGGCAGGTGTAACCTTGGCCGCGTACGCGGTTCCCGTCTCGCTGGCGTACGCATCGCTGGCTGGCTTGCCACCGCAAATGGGATTGTATTGCTATCTGCTTGGCGGATTGGGCTGATGGGACTGCCTGGATGGCGCTCTTTTGTCAGAACATGCGCGAGCTTCGGACAGGCGGTCGTGTTCAGCAGTCATGGCAGTGTCTCAATTGATGTTCAGAACGGTAGTCGTAGCAAATACTTATAGTGCCCTGGAATTGGCTCCAGCGAGTTCTCAAGTTGTGGTTCAAACGGGCGTCGATTCTCCCAGGCATCGTTAATCGTCGGCAGGCTCCAAAAATTCCCTTCGCGATCGCGTACGAACCATTGCTGCGTGGCACGGTCCACATACAACGCAACGGCGTATTTAATTGTCTCCAACATTTCGCGCTCCGTCATTTTTTGGAAATATCCTGCAACGCACTTCCGATTGCGCGTTCTCCCGTTCTAAAAGCGCTCTTTGATGAACTTGAAAGGGTAGGCAGGCTCTTCGTAATCTCCCGGTTTCTGTCGCTTCGGGAGTTCGATCTTTGGATTCGGGAGCTCTTTGTACGGAATTTGCTCCAACAAATGCGTAATTATGTTGAGGCGAGCTCGCTTCTTGTCATCGGACCGAACGCAATGCCAGGGGGCCCAATCGGTGTCAGTCGCAGCAAACATTTCGTCGCGGGCTCGGGAATAGTCAAACCACCGGCTGTAAGACTTGAGATCCATCGGCGTGAGCTTCCAGGTCTTTCGGCCGTCGTCGATCCGCGCTGCGAGCCGCCGCGTTTGTTCTTCGGGGCTCACTTCCAGCCAGTATTTAAGCAGGATGATGCCAGACTCGATCATCACCCTTTCTACATGCGGCGCCATCTCCAGAAAGCGCTGCACCTGCTCGTCCGTGCAAAACCCCATCACACGCTCGACCCCGGCGCGATTGTACCAACTGCGGTCGAAGATCACGATTTCGCCGGCTGCCGGAAAATGCTGCATGTAGCGCTGAACATACATCTGCGATTTCTCCCGCTCCGTCGGAGCAGGGAGCGCGACGACGCGAAATACGCGTGGACTTACACGCTCGGTAATCGCTTTGATCGCGCCACCTTTGCCCGCGCCGTCGCGTCCTTCGAAAACGATGCAGATCTTCAGCCCTTTATGCTTCACCCATTCCTGCAGCTTGACGAGTTCGACGTGCAGCAACTTGAGTTCGCGCTCATAATCCTTACGCGAGAGGTTCTCCGCGGTTGCTTCGGAGGATTCCTGTTTCTGCTTTTTGTCTTTGCGGCTCATGTTGGGGGTGTTTCCTCATCGTTGTTTGCACAGGGTACGTAAACTAGTACTGTTCGACATCGACGACGGGATGAATCTTGAATTCTCCATGCCCTTTCCACGCGTCCGCCGCCTGGGCCACAGCGGCTTCGGTCGGGCTTTCGACGAGCACGAAGACGACGTCGCAGTGAATTCCAACCCAGGCGCCCCGCAGCGAGACGCCAGGAATGCGATTGGGGCCGCGCTCTTCAAAGAGTTCAATTGCCTTTTCCTTGCTCCCCGATTTCAAATGAAACTCTACCATGGCTTTCATTGCAAAACTCCTTAGACGGCTCTGGGGCCGGCTGCGCGGACATCGGCTGCAGAGCCCTCAGCATACTTGGCAAAGTTGTCAATGAATAATTTGGCGAGTTTCCGAGCGGTTGCGTCGTAACCAGATTTGTCCTTCCAAGCCTCGCGTGGCATGAGAATTTCTGCAGGAACACCAGGGCATGCCTGGGGGACCTGTAAACCAAAAACCGGATCGACGACGAACTCAGCGCGAGCCAGTTCGCCGCTATGAATGGCATCGATAATCACCCTTGTCAGCTTCAGCTTCATCCGCGAACCGACACCATATGCGCCGCCGCTCCAGCCGGTGTTTACCAGCCAGGCGTTGGCTTGATGCTGCTGCATTTTCTGAGCGAGCAGCTCGGCATATTTCGACGGATGCCAAACGAGAAACGGACCACCGAAGCAAGGAGAGAACGTCGCCTGCGGTTCAGTAACTCCCATTTCCGTTCCGGCCACCTTGGCCGTGTAGCCGCTGATGAAGTGATACATGGCCTGCGCGGGCGTTAGCTTGCTGACTGGCGGCAACGCGCCAAACGCGTCGCACGTCAGGAAGATGACATCCGTCGGATGGCCGGCAACGCAAGGTATTTTTGCGTTGCGGATGAATTCGATTGGGTACGCGCCACGTGTATTCTGCGTGATCGACGTATCGTGAAAGTCGACGTGATGCGTATCAGGATCGTAGGCGACATTTTCCAGGACCGCTCCAAAGCGGAGGGCTTGGAATATCTCCGGCTCCGCGTCGGGGGTCAGGTCAATTGCCTTGGCATAGCAGCCCCCTTCGATATTGAAGATGCCATGATCGGACCAACAATGTTCATCGTCGCCGATGAGCAAGCGATGTGGATCGGCGGACAACGTTGTCTTCCCCGTCCCCGACAAACCAAAGAGCAGAGACGACCGCCCAGTTTCCTTGTCCGCCGTAGCCGAGCAGTGCATCGAGAGGATGCCGCGTTTGGGTCCGAAGTAGTTCATCATCGTGAATACGCCTTTCTTCATCTCGCCGGCGTATTCGGTCCCCAGAATGACGAACTCCTTCCGTTCGAGCGACAAGTCAACGCTGGTCTTCGAACTCATCCCTTTGGTACGCCGGTTGGCGGGAAACTCACCCGCGTTATAGATGACCACATGCGGCTCGCCGAAGTTCAGCAGTTCGTCCTTCGTAGGGCGAATCAGCATGTTGTGCATAAACAGAGCGTGGTACGGTCGGGTGCAGATGACGCGAATCTTGGCCCGATAGTTTTCATCCCAGCCGGCGAAGGCATCGACGACATACAGCTTCTTTCGCGAATTTAAATAGTCGATGGCGCGCTCGCGGTTGACGTCGAACGTTTCCTCGTCAATGGGAACGTTCACCGACCCCCACCAGACGTCGCTCTTCGAGTCTGCGTGTTCCACAACTCGCTTGTCCTTTGGCGAACGTCCTGTCTTATCGCCGGAGAAAGCGATTAGCGCGCCGGAATCAGCGATATCGCACTTCACATCCCCTTGAATGGCTTCCTTGTAGAGGGCGGCCGGCGAAAGATTGCGCAGAATCTCCCTGACTTGAATACCATAGGCAGTAAGATCGAATTGAGAAATGGGCTGAGCAATATCCAGATCAGGATTTCGTGAGATAGCATCTTTGGCGTGCATATTCGCTGTCCTTGGCAAGAAGAGGAGAGGTCTAGAGCGAAACCTCTTGGCAAGTGTCATACCGTTTTGCCTCAACACTGTCTGATCGTCAGAAGTCTGACAGCATCGCGTACGTGCGTTGCATTCGACAACTCAGCCAAACTCATGCCAAGCGGTCACAGTGAGGCTTAGAAATACCGGCGAGTTTCGGTCAACTTGGCTCCGGTTGGCGAAAACCTGCGCAAATCAAGCAAGTGTTGCGGAACGAGCGACTTCGAGAACTGCCGCACCGTCTGCACGTGGGCACACCTCAAAAGTATGTGCGAATTCGCACGTATTTGCGCGCGGCAGTCTTGATGTGGGAATCGATTCGCCTGCTGATCGCGCACTGCCGGTGACGACACACATTCAATTCCGCTTGTCGCCGTTCGTCAGGTTGGAGTTGAGATTTAGCAACAGTTCGCGGAGACAGTCAAAGTGCAGGTCTCCGCGAGAGCCCGAACCTGGTTGCTATTCGGCAAACCATATTGAATAAGAAGCCCGTGAACGCGCCTGCTCCGGATCAGCTATCGGGGTGGGCAATCGTCCCAGCGGTCATCTATGTTATTGACAACGGTCTACCCCAACGATACCCGGCGGAAAGAGGTTCGCATGTTGCGCATGTTTGCTGTAAGTCTATTGATGTCCGGATCGCTGTTGGTCGGTGCAGAACCGAAGACTGCAGAGACCAAGACCGCCGAACTCAACGCTCCGGAAGGCTGGACGGGCGAAACCATTTCGATTCCGCCCGGTTTTGCTCCCGATATGAAGTTGAAAGGTACGGAGCATATTAAGTTTGCCCCGGGGATGATGAAGCCGGCTTCGGATTCATTCTTCTGCTATGCCTTTGTGTTCGAGCTTCAGCCACAGCCCGCGCTGACGGAAGCTGTTGTGAAAGAGGAATTCCTGAAATACTACCGAGGTCTGTGCAAGGCCGTTCTCCAGGGAAAGGTCCCGGACGTCGATCCGTCGAAGTTCACGCTGGAACTGCAACTCGTCAAATCCGATGCAGTGCCGGCCCCAAAAGCTGCCGATAAGCCGGCGGTGTATATGGGCACGCTGGATTGGGTAGAACCGTTCGCCACCAAGAAGTCGCAGAAGCTCAACCTGGAGATTCAAACCTGGTCCAGCAACAACCACCACTTCATCTTTGCGTGTGTCTCACCGCTGGCCTTGGATACGCCAATCTGGAAACAACTCCGCGCAATACGTGACGACTATATGAAGAAGTAACCGCCTCGGCCCAGACAGCTTTTCAACAATTTCTCCCCTGCTCCCAAAGGACATCACCGATGACTGCTCAATCTCAAAAATCGCGTCGCCAATTTCTACAGAGCCTCGCCGCCGTCGGCACCGCGGGCATTCTGCTGCCATCGGCCGAGCACGCCTTCGGCTATCAGGCGGCGAACGACCGCCCGGTGTTCGCCACGATCGGCCTTCGCAACCAAGGCTGGGCGATCACGAGCAAGTCGTTTCGCTTCGCTGATTTCGCGGCTTTGGCCGACGTCGATGCGAACGTGCTCGGTGACAACGAGGGCAAGGTGGAAAAAGCGCAGGGGAAAAAGCCCGACGCTTACGCCGACTACCGCAAGATCCTCGATCGCAAAGACATTGACGCGGTGATGATCGCCACGCCCGATCACTGGCACACGAAGATCGCAGTCGAAGCGATGCGGGCTGGCAAGGACGTCTATTGCGAAAAGCCTCTCACGCTGACGATTGCAGAAGGCAAGCTCATCGAAGAAGTCGTCAAAGAGACGGGCCGCGTATTTCAGGTCGGGACGATGCAGCGCACCGAGAGTGACCAGCGTTTCCTACTGGCGATTGCGCTCATCAGAGCCGGCCGCATTGGAACCGTGAAGAAGGTGACGTGCGGGATCGATCACATGGAATCGTCTCCAGTTATCCCCGAGGTTGCTGTGCCCGCCGGGCTGGATTGGGACACCTGGCTCGGCCCGGCGCCGAAGGTTGCGTATCGAGCGTTACCCGAAGTCCGCAAAGGTTACGGGGGCGGTGTGCCGCTCTACAGCAACTGCCACTACTCGTTCCGCAACTGGCACGAATACTCGGGTGGCAAGCTCACGGATTGGGGCGCCCACCACGTCGACATTGCGTGCTGGGCGCTCGGCGCGACCGAGACGGGGCCGAGTAAAATCACGCCGGTCGATTACAAGTTGCCGGTGGAATACAAAAACGGAAACCCCCTGGTCGCTGACCGGTACAACGCCGCGACGAACTTCAATATCCGCGTTGCGATGCCCAAAAACGTAGAGATGATCATTACCAGCGAAGGCGACAACGGCATTCTGTTTGAAGGAACGGAAGGTCGATTCTTCGTCAATCGCGGCAAAGTCACCGGCAAGCCGGTAGAGCAGCTCAAGGATAAGCCTCTGCCCGAAGGAGCGATTGAGGCCGTCTATGGGGGCAAGGTCAGTGCCAACCACACCGCGAACTTCATCGAAGCCATGCAATCACGCAAACAACCAATCTCCGACGTCTGGTCGCATAACCGGATGTTGGAAATCTGTCACCTCTCGAACATCGCAATGCGACTGGGCCGCGAAATAAATTGGGATCCAACCAAACGGGAAATCATCGGCGATGCGGAGGCCAACTCGTTCCTCGCCCGTGAAAACCGTAAAGGATTTGAAATCAACCTGTAGTGACGGCGTGAGTTGACTTGTGGCGTGGCCATTCGGGATCGCTCGCCCGATGGCCACAACAGCGATTGCTCACCCGATGCCTACACAAGACAATGTGGTCGTTCTTCTTCGCCTCGAAAGATAAGTATATGCCAAAGTTGACAGTGGATGGTCTCGGAGAGTTTGAAGTGCCACAGGGAAAGCGACTGGTCCTGGCCTTAGCGCAGGATGCGGGAGTCGATCAATTGCATGCTTGTGGCGGCAATGCGCGTTGCACCACGTGCCGCGTTGAATTTGTTGAAGGGGAGCCGGAACGCATCACCGTAGCCGAGCGTGATCTCCTCGCTGCGCGAGGACTTTTAGGAGTCCGGCTTAGTTGTCAAATCGCCTGTGATCAAGATATGACGGTAAAAGTCATTAGCCGGT
This sequence comes from uncultured Pirellulaceae bacterium, assembly GCA_964394305.1. Lineage (GTDB taxonomy): Bacteria > Planctomycetota > Planctomycetia > Pirellulales > Pirellulaceae > Anatilimnocola. Next base: position 28,003 of record CAYMWL010000056.1, on the reverse strand, counting down.
TAGCGGGAAGCGGACGCAAGGACTCAGGGAATCCGCCGGCTGCCGAAATCCAGCCTTCACCCGAGTGGGTCAGCAAGTAATTGGTCGCTACGGTTTTCATTCGGCAACGACTTTCCATTTGGGCAGGGCCGTGGTATGAGTTCGGCCTGGCTCTTCCCGCGTCTGCACGCTGCGCGTGCGGATGGAATACTTGCCCGAGAAATCCCATGAAACTCCGAGCCTTTGCCCTATTCACTCGTTTGCGACTGACCGTGATCGTCGCCGCCTCTGGCCTTGCCGGCCTCGCGAGCTTTTCCTTCCTTTCCGCCCAGACTCCTACAGCGCCGAAGGCCGACGCCACGTCGGTCAAGCCACAAGAGCGGATGTGCGCTCAGTGTGGCAAGGCGATCTCCACCGGAACGGTGTGCGAAACCTGCATAACTAATCTGATGACTGCCCAAAAGGCCTTGCAGGTTGCTTGTTTCCCGGGCAAATCGAACCCAGGGTGCGCTGTTGACGCAGCGACCCTTAGCTGCGTTGTTTGCAGGCTTTCAGCGTGGAGAGCTGACGCAAAGTGAAGTACTAGGTTTTCATTGCTGCCGCCAACCGCTGCATTCCTTGCGCCATCGAGATTTTCGGTACATAGCCAAAATCACGTTTCGCCGCCGAGATGTTGAACCAATGCGAAGTGCCGAGTTGCAGCGCGAGGAAACGTGTCATCCGCGGCTCATCGCTTCTCCGTAGCAGCGTCCACAATCCTTCCATGGCCGCGCCGGCGAAGTAAGCGCCACGCGTGCTGATTCCTTTTTTCACCGCTGGCAGCCCCGCGAGCGAAAGAATCTCGTCGATCCAATTCCAGCAGTTCACTGGTTCATCGTTGGTAATGAAATAGGCCTTGCCGCCGACAGGGGAATCTTTTTGCAAAGCGTCGGCAGCCTGCAAATGCGCTGCAGCAGCGTTTTCGACATAGACGGCATCGATTAGATTTTTGCGGTCGCCAACGTACCGCAACTTGCCGCTGCAGGCGCGATCGAGCAGCCGCGGAATGAGATGCTGATCGCGGGGCCCCCAAATCAAATGCGGCCGCAGCGCACAAGTCATCAATTCGTCGGAATTAGAGCTGAGGACTAGTTCCTCGGCCATCGCCTTCGTCCGCGGATAGTAACAGAGGTACTTTTCCGGATAAGGCACGCTTTCATCCACGCCGCATTGATCGCCGCCGGCAAAAGTCACGCTCGGGCTGCTGGTGAAAACCAGTTTCGGCACTTTGTGCTTCAGACACGCTTCGAGCACATGCACCGTGCCGCGAAAGTTGATTTCGAAATAATGCCTCCACGGCCCCCAGATGCCGGCGACGGCGGCCACGTGAAAAACGGCGTCGATTCTTTCGGTTGCTTTGAACAACGCGGGCAAGTCGCGCACATCGCCACGGGCGATCTCTGCGCCGAGTGCTGAAAGTTCCGGCGCATCGCGCCGCACTAGCGCTCGCACCCGGTCGCCCCGCGCGAGCAACTGCTCGACGATATACCGCCCCAGAAAGCCATTGGCTCCAGTCACCAGTGCGTGCAACGTGTTCTCCGCTTCGTTGTTGAAATCTGCCCGGCAGCTTGCGATGATGCGCTCGCCGCGCAACTTCCCACCAAGGACCTTCTGCCAATGCCGCTGAATTATAACTACCGCTGGCTCGTTGTTTGGATGCTGTGGGGAATCTATCTCTCGAACGCGGCGACGGGCCAGCAAACCACACCGGCCGCTCCCGATTCCGTCGACAAAGACTACTCCGCCGAACTGCCGCGGATTGAACCGCTGTCACCCGCCGACGCGCTGAAATCGTTCGAAATCGTTCCGGGCTTTCAATTGGAACAAGTTGCCGCGGAGCCACTCGTCGCCGATCCGATTGCGATTTGCTTCGACGAAAACAGCCGGATGTTTGTCGTCGAAATGCGCGGTTATTCGGAAAATCAGGCCGATAAAATCAGTCGCATCAAGCTGCTAGAAGATACGAACGATGACGGCAAGTTCGACAAAGCGACCACGTTCGCTGATCAACTCAACTGGCCGACGGCAATTCATTGCTGGAAAGGTGGCGTGTTTGTCGCCGATGCGCCGGACTTGCTCTATCTGAAAGACTCCAATAACGATGGCGTCGCCGATGAAAAAAAAGTTGTTCTCACGGGTTTCGGCACGAGTAACGTCCAAGGGCTCGTCAATACTTTTCAGTGGTCGCTCGACAACAAGATCAACATGGCGATCAGCAGCAGCGGCGCGGTGCTGACGAATCCCAATGATCCGAACAGCAAACCGCTGACCATCCGCGGACGCGATGTGGCCTTTGATCCGGAGACATTGCAGCTCACGCCGATCACTGGCGGTGCTCAGCATGGCGCCACGGCCGACCAGTGGGGCAACCGCTTTGTCTGCAGCAACAGCGATCACATTCAGCACTGCGTGTTTGAAGATCGCTTTCTCGCACGCAATCCCTATCTCGCCCTGAGCAACGCTCGCCGCAGCATTGCCGCCGACGGTCCGCAGGCTGATGTCTTTCGGATCAGTCCGCTGGAACCCTGGCGAATCGTGCGTACGCGGTTGCGAGTGAACAAAATCGTGCCGGGCATTGTCGAAGGTGGCGGGCGGCCGGCTGGATATTTTACGAGCGCCACGGGCGTGACCATTTACACCGGTGATGCCTGGCCCCCGGAGTTTGTCGGCACCGCGTTTGTCGGCGATGTCGGCAGCAACATCGTCCATCGCAAACGACTAAAGGCGAATGGCGTGAGCTTCGCCGCGGAACGAATCGACGAGAAGAAGGAATTTATCGCTTCACGCGACACTTGGTTCCGCCCCGTACAATTCGCCAACGCTCCGGATGGCTGTCTTTACATCTGCGACATGTATCGAGAAACGATCGAGCACCCGCTGAGCATTCCGCCGATTTTGAAGAAGCACCTCGATCTAACCAGCGGCCGAGATCGCGGGCGGATTTATCGCGTGGTGCATGAGAAATCGATGCTGCGGAACAAACTGCCGAAACTGAGTACTGTAACTTTTTCTCAATTATGGACCTTGCTCGATCATCCGAACGGTTGGCACCGCGAGACGGCTGCGCGATTGCTGGTGGAACGGAGAGCAGAAATTCTAAGACAACCGGGATCAGGAGTCGCAGGGAAGCCGCTTCCAGGTCCCCTGGGGCGAATCGGAGAGATGTACGCCACGGCCAGTTTGGTCGCCCTACACACGCAGGACGTCCTGCCGCGGCTGCGCGACGAACATCCCCGCGTTCGCGAACATGCAGTGCGGTTAGCAGTGCCGCTGGCAGCGAAATCACCCGAAGTCCTCACGCAGCTACTGAAAATGACTGCCGACGAAGATTTGCGAGTTCGATTTCAACTAGCGCTGGCCTTGCGATCCGATTCTGAACAGCAGCGCGCGGAGATTTTGAAATTATGGTTGCGCGACGCTGCGAATGCCGATATGCGTGCGGCCATACTCTCATCGCTGGGTACGCATGCCGGCGCCATGCTGGAAGCACTGGCCGCCGATGAGCGCAATCTAAAAAATCAGGCTGGGCGTGAGTTAGCCGTTGCCTTAGCAAAACAAATCGCCAAGCAAAACAACGCTGACGATGTGGCACTGCTCGTCGACGTTTTGAAACGATGGTCGAGCGAGAACTCGTATCTCTTTTTTCAAACCATCGTCGACTTGGAACTTGGACAGAATTCTCCGCTGATGGAACAGATCGATAAAGCGACCGGCGGCAAAGCGATGCTCCGTTTGCAGATGATCGTGGGGAGCGCGCTGACGTCGGCGAACAGTGAAACCGGCGATGTGAAAGAGCGCGTGGAAGCGATTCGCAAGTTGCGACTTGCCAAATTGACGAGTGTGATTCCCACCGCCAAGCGGCTGTTGTCGCCGATCCAACCCGCCGAAGTACAAGCCGCGGCGATTACGCTGTTGGCTAGTTTCGAAGCGAACGAGGCAGCCGAAGTGCTGATTGCCCAGTTCGAACAATTCACTCCGGCGACGAAGAGTCGCGCGCTTGACGCGCTCTGCTCTCGCGCAAACTGGTCCTTGTTGCTGCTGCAGGCGGTGGAAAACAAGGCGATCGCTGCCGTTGACATCGATACTGCCCGTTGGAAGTTAATGAGCGAAAGTTCGCACGCGCTGGTCAAATCGCGCGCGGCGGCTCTCGCGAAGGCGAACTCACCGGCCGATCGCCTCGAAGTCTTGACCGCTTACCGGCCCGCACTCGAAACCGCCGGCGACAAAGAGCGCGGCAAAGAAATCTTCAAAAAGAACTGCGCTGCCTGCCACAAGTTGCAGGGCATTGGGCATGAACTTGGTCCCAACCTCGCCGCGATGAAAGCTCGCGGCGCCGAAGCGATTTTGGTGAACGTGCTCGATCCGAACCGCGAAGTGAATCCGCAGTATCTCAACTATTTGCTGCTGACCACCGACGGCCGCTCGCTCAGCGGAGTGCTCAGTGCCGAAACTGCGACCAGCGTTACACTGCGGAAGCAAGAGAACGCCAGCGAAACGGTGCTGCGGGTCGATATCGAAAGCTTGAAGAGCACCGGCCAATCGCTGATGCCGGTGGGCATGGAAAAGCAAATTGATCGGGCAGCGATGGCGGATCTGCTGGAATATTTGAAAACGGTTGAGTAGTTTAGGGCAGATAGCAGATTGCAGGCGACGAATTGGTCAGTTCAAATCTGCATTCGCGATTTCATTCCGCAATCCGCACTCCGAATTCCGCACTCGAAAGGCCCTCCATGAAACTCTCCCTGTTCGCACTCATCCTCGCGCTCACTGGCGCCATCGCCTCGGCCCAGGATTCGATCTTCGACGGCAAGACGCTCGAGGGTTGGAAAGGGAACGACGCATTTTGGTCCGTAAAGGATGGCGCGATTACCGGCACCACGACCAAGGAAAACCCGACGAAGGGGAACACGTTTCTCATTTGGCAAGGTGGCGAGATCAGCGATTTTGAACTGAAGTTGCAATTCAAGATTATCGGCGGCAACAGCGGCATTCAGTATCGCAGCGTCGACAAGGGGAACCACGTCGTGAACGGTTACCAGGCCGATATCGAAGCCGGCGAAACCTACATCGGCATCCTGTACGAAGAGGGTGGCCGCGGCATACTCGCCCAACGAGGTCAAAAAGTCGAAATCGCCAGCGACGGCAAGAAGACTGTGGCCAGCGAACCGACCGTTGACAACAAGAAGTTCCTCGCCAGCGTGAAAAAAGAAGACTGGAACACGATGGAAGTGATCGCCAAGGGACCGCACCTGGTGCAGAAGATCAACGGCTCGACGACGATCGACGTAACCGACAATCAGGAAGGCAAAGCGAAAGCGGCTGGCATTCTCGCCCTGCAACTGCACGCCGGCCCGCCGATGACGGTGCAGTTCAAGGACATTCAGCTGAAAAAGCTGAAGTAATTCCGGCGTCACACGCCTCGTTCATGTTTCTGCAGTCATGCACGGAGCTCCGTGCATGACCGACATGAAACCATCGCGTTACAAGCAACGCAGAAACGCTACCAGGTCTGCTTTCTCTTCCGTTGTGAGTTTCGTGCCGAGCACAACGTTGAAAAACTCGACGGTGTCTTCCAGCGTCAGCAAGCGATCGTCGTGCAAGTACGGCGGCGAATCCTTAATGCCGCGCAATGGGAATGTCTTGATCGGTCCGTCCGCCGAGGCTTTGCGGCCGTTGATCATTTTCTCTTCAAAGAAGCGTTCGACCTTCAAGTTGTGCATTGAATTGTCGGTATAGTAGGGACCGCTATGGCACTCGGCGCATTTTCCCTTGCCGAAAAAGACGGTCTGGCCGCGGAGTTCAGCAGGCGTCGCTTTTTCAGGATCGAGTTTGCCAAAGACATCCAGTTTCGGCGCCGGTGGGAAGTCGAGAAGTGACTGAAACTCGGCCATAAAGTGGACCTGACTGCCGCGCTCCAGCGGGTTTAAACCAAGTCGCGTCGCGGTGTCCGGCTCGCCGTCGAAATACGCGGCCCGTTGTTCGAACTCGGTAAAGTCTTCCACGGTTTTCAAGGCCCGCTGCGAACCGAACAGCCGCTGCACATTCAAGCCGCGCAGCGTGGGCGTATCGATGCGATGACGATGTTCGTTCGGGCGAATGTCGCCGACAGTATGCGTCGCCGCATTGGTGTGGCCATTGTTATGGCAATCGAAACAGGCCACTCCTTGGCTCGCGTGGAAGGAACGGCGATCGAGCGTGGCGTTGAATTGCCGTTGCGGGAATGGGGTCAGCAGCAGTCGCAGCCCTTCGAGTTGTTTGGGATTGAGAATGTCCTTGAAGAGCGCGTGAAAGTTCGCCGTGGTCACCAATTGTCCCTGCGAAACATCACCCAGGTCGGGCCGCGTGGTGAGATAAATCGGCGGCGGGAATTGGGGCGTGAGGTGTTCGAGTTGGTCGTCGAAATCGTGATCGAGATCGAACCGCGTCAGGTCGCGGCCGGTTTGTGCCTTTACTTCTTCGATTTGTTTTTTCGGAAAGACCATCCCTCCCGTTTCATGGTGCGGATGCGGCAGTGGATAAAACCCCGCCGGCCACGAGTCGGTCTGCTTGATTTCAGCCGGCGACATCGACGCGAGCTTTTCCCAGGTCATGCCCGCCGGCAACTTGACGCGTACGCCGGCTTGCACTGCCTTGCCTCCTGCTTTGCCGCCACCCGACATGCGCACGCCAGGCGCGGGTTTGTCCGCAAGATCGTAACGCTCGGTTAGTAGTTTTTTGTGCCGAGCGGCGAATTCGGGCTTGGCTTTTGCTAACTTCGAAACAAGGGCATCGAAATCTGAATTTAAGCCCGTAGGCGACTTCGTGGGCGCGTTTTGAGCAGCGGCCGTCGTGGCGATGAGCGCTGCAGCAATAAATTGAAACGCCCAACCACACCATTTTTTTCGCAGCATAACGACCTCCTGAGTTGTAAGCCCCTGGTTAATGACCAATGGGCGCGGACATCAACGCCAGCTGCATTCTGCGTGCCCAGGATGCACAACTTTTTAGGCATTGCAGAGCCGCAGCATCGAACTAACGAGTGCCGGAAAGCTGCTCCAAGTGCACGCCGAGCAGATTATCGCACTCGCGGATGACATCTGGGCGAATTCGCATCGGCGCGATCCCGATGATCGCTCCCTTTTTTCTGCCGCGATTGCTGTAGGCCCTTCACAATCAATATCCCCAGGCGAAAGTCGTCGCCTACGAGGAGACCGCTGCCAGCAGAGTGAAGTCGATTTGGCCATCCTGGCCGCTCCGGTGTCAGTTCAGCACTTGCCAACCGCAAATGGCCCGCGATACCAGCGATCGCCGTGCCTATCGCTCGCTGCCTAGTCCACCGCCGTTTCGGCGAATTCTGCTCGTGTGGAATCCATATCGCTTCCAAAGTCAGCTGGTCGAGCGATTCCAAGATTCTGTGCGGAAAATCAGCAAGTCTGCGAAGAAACTGTGACGGGCCAATCGATGCTGACTTGAACTATACTATCCGCGGGCAAGTTCCTCGTCGTTTCACTTTCTCTCGACCTATGCGTTGGCCACTTCGGCTGCAAATCTTGACGCCGATGGCCATCATCCTGCTGGTGACCGTGGGGAGTGTTAGCGCACTGAATGCCTGGATCGCAGCGGCGCGCGTGCGGACCGATGTCGAAGCGCAGCTGAGCAACGTGGCCCGCACGTTGGAGGCGACAAACTTTCCGCTCGAATCGAATGTGCTCAAGCAAACCAGCGGTTTATGCGGCGCCGATTTGCTGATTGTCGACGGCCAGGGTGAAACCGTGGCGGGCAGTTTTCCCGGCACGGTGGCGGCAAAAGATTTATTGATGGCCAGCGATTGGCGGCAACTCAAGCTGCGCGACACCTATGAACTCGAAGGCGAAGGATTCTTTTATACCGCCGTAAAGCTCGATCGTCGTCCGGTCGGCGGTGGCCTGGTCGACTTGTACATTTTCTATCCGGAAACCAGTTGGCGGCAGGCGACGCAACAGGCGGCAGTCGGCCCCCTGCTGATCGGCATTGTTTCACTCGCGCTGGTCAGTGCAGCTGCGTGGTGGGTTGCGGCATCGGTGACCAGGCCCGTGCAGCGATTGCAGCAACAAGTTGAAACGCTGACGGACGGCAACTATCAAGCCTTTCCGTTGCCGCGGCGTGACGATGAAGTCCGCGATTTGGCGGCAACCGTAAATCAGCTCGCCGCGCGCCTGACCCGGTATGAAGAAGAGGTTCGCGGCAACGAACGGTTGCGCACGCTAGCTCAATTAGGGAGCGGGATTGCGCATCAAGTGCGCAATGCTGCGACGGGCTGCCGCATTGCCATCGACTTGCATGAGCGCGAGTTGGCTCAACAGGGAATCGTCAAGGCAGACGAGCGACTGCTCGTTGCCAAGCGACAGTTGTCGCTGATCGAAACGCATGTGCAGCGACTGCTGACGCTCGGCAAACCGAACGAAGCGGTGCACGAGCGGATCGAACTGGCCGCGTTGCTCGAAGATACCCTCGACCTGGTGCGGCCGACAGCGGCGCACTTGGGCGTTCAATTGCAAACGCCGACCGACTGGCCGAATGCCGCCGGCGAAGGTGATGGCGAGGCGCTGCAGCAGATGCTGGTCAATTTATTGATCAATGCCATTCAAGCGACGGCGCCCGAGGGAACCAGCCAACTGGCGACAGATTCTGGTCATCCGCCGCCCCGTGTCACCTTGGAAGCGAAGCTTGCAGGCTCTACGCTGATAATTGCAATCACTGACAATGGCCCCGGGCTGCCAGACCACGTGGCCGACAAACTATTTCAACCTTTTCAATCCAATAAACCCGGCGGCACCGGCCTCGGCCTGAGCGTGGCTCGGCAAACTGCGCGTCTGCACCAAGGCGATGTCTTTTGGCGACACGAAAATGGCCTAACGTGTTTCTGGGTGGAGTTAGCTGACTGGCATGGCTGGGATTCTCATCGTTGACGACGAACCGACGATTTGTTGGGGACTCGCAGAACTGGCGCGGCAACTGGGGCACACAACACAAACCGCGTCGTCGGCCGAACAAGCGTTGAAAATCGCTCGCGATTTTTCCGCGGACATCATCTTGCTCGATGTCCGTTTGCCCGGCATCGACGGTCTGGCCGCGATGGCGGAGCTGAAACTTCATCTGCCCGCGGCAAAGATCGTCATCATGACTGCGCACGGCGATTTGAGCACGGCCGTCGACGCCGTTCGGCAGGGTGCGTTTGAATACATCGTCAAGCCATTTGATACGCGCACGATCGAACGTGTCATCGAACGCGCGCTGACGCCGGCGCCACTGGCAGCCAGCGTACTACAGCCACCACCACAAGCGTCACATCCCTTGATCGGCAAGACCGCGGCGATGCAGGAAGTGTTCAAGCGGATTGCGCTAGTTTCAGCCAGCGATGCCTGCGTATTCATTTCCGGCGAAAGTGGTTCGGGCAAGGAACTCGTCGCGCGGGCCATTCATCAATACAGCGATCGCGCGGCGAATCCGTTTGTTGCCGTGAATGTCGCTGCGCTCAGTGCCACGTTGGCGGAAAGTGAACTCTTCGGCCACGTTCGCGGTTCGTTCACCGGCGCCGATCAACCTCGCTCTGGATTGCTCGTCGATGCCGACGGCGGCACGCTGTTTCTCGACGAAGTGGCCGACATTCCGCTGCCAGTCCAAGTGAAGTTGCTCCGCGCGCTGGAGCATGGCGAAGTGCTGCCGGTGGGCTCGAGCAAACCCGTCCGCACCAACTTCCGCCTGGTGTCGGCGACGCATCAGGATTTGCTCGCGAAAGTCCGCGAAGGAGCATTTCGCCACGATCTCTACTTTCGCCTCTGCACATTTCAAATCAATTTGCCGCCGCTGCGCGAGCGCAAAGAAGACATTCCGCTGCTGATCTCCCATTTCTATCACCTGCTATCGGCGGGCGAAGGCCAAGGGAACTTCACCGCCTCAGCAATCGCCGCGGCGCAAGCTCGCCCGTGGCACGGCAACGTGCGCGAACTGCGAAACGCCGTCGAACATGCACTGATCGTCGCTCGCCAGGGACCGATCCTGCCCGAACATTGGCCGGAGCCAATGCAGCCAATTGCCAAAGCGGGCGGAACAAATGAACCCGTCGAAGTGCGTCTCCGCAGCCTCATCCGTGAATGGGCCAGCGAACGCCTGCAACCGGGTCAGGATCCGAAGGCGCTGTACGACGAGCTGCTGCAACAAATCGAACCGCCGCTGTTCGCCGCCGCGCTGGAAAAAAGTAAAGGCGAATGCTTAGGCGCATCACGCTGGCTGGGAATCCATCGCACGACGTTGCGGAAGAAGATGGATCAGTATGGATTGCAGGGGGATGAGTGAGCGCGGGAGCCGGGAGTCGAAAGATTATTTGTTTACGTTTCGCGAACGCTGCACGATACGTCAGCCATCCCACCAATCTTTTCCTCCAGGAATTCGAGAAGCAAGTTCCAGGCATTTTTCTCTTGTTCCCCCGCCGTCTTTTGTACTGGGATTTTTAAGCGGGCGAATTCAATGCGAATTTCATCGTCTGGCAAAATGCCAATCCGTGTTGCCAAAATCGCGGCCTCCACAATCGCGTGCTTGGCACGATTAAAGCCGAAACAATCGCGGATGCTTTGTGACCGCACTACTTCGCAGTGAAACGTGGCCCGCGGTGGATCGATTACGGACTCCGTTGTTCGCAGCGCGAACCAGCGGCAACAATCGGCCAGCGCGTAACCGGGGCTCGTTTCGATACGCACATATTTCGGCGATTTTTCAATTCGGCCAATCGCCGCTCGCGCGAGTAGTTCGACATCATCAGTGACATGAAACACCGCCATGCCGGTACGCTTTAGGTTGGCAAACGTGGTCGACGAACTGAAGGGTCGCAACGTGAACGACCTCAGGTCCCGATCGACATGCGGCCCCATGGGCGCGAGATGCGGCGTGCCATCTTCACCGGCGGTGATGACCAGGCCCTCGACAATCAGCCGATCGCTCGTGTCGCTCACAAATCGCCTTTCAAAAAGTGACGGGCCGCGAAGGGATGACGTAATCAGCCGCCACTGCCGGTCGCTCATCCGCCGTTTGCGGCAGCGGTTCGACCGGTTCCATCCCTGCCAATCGCAGAAAATTGGCGAGCAATGTGTAACCACCTTCGGTCAGAATCGACTCTGGATGAAACTGCACACCCCACACGGGCCAGGTTTCGTGAGCAACAGCCATGATCGTGCCATCGGCGGTTGTCGCGGTCACTTGCAAGTCGGCAGGCAACGATTGCGGATCAATCACCAGCGAATGATAACGACCGACGGTCAATGGCGAGGGCAAGTTTGCGAACAGACCATCACCGCGATGCTCGATCGAACTTGATCTGCCGTGCATCGGTAACGCAGCGCGCACAATCTCGCCGCCGAACCCCGCTCCGATCGTTTGATGACCGAGGCAGACGCCCAGCAGCGGAATTCCGCTTCCCAATTCACGCACCACTGCAAGCGAGCAACCGGCTTCGGTCGGTGTGCACGGTCCTGGAGAGAGGACGATCGCCTGCGGTCGCAACCGGCGAATCGCGGCGACATCGACAGCGTCGTTGCGCACGACCAACGTTTCGGCCCCGAGCCGGCGCAAATACCGTGCCAGGTTATGCACGAAGCTGTCGTAGTTATCAATGAGCAAAATCATCCGCGCTTAATCCACCAATGCCTTGAGCAATCCTGCCGCCTTATGCCAGGTCTCTTCGTATTCGCGCTGCGGCGAAGACTGGGCCACGATGCCGCCGCCGACGGGGAACTGCCACCAGCCCCGGCTCGCCGTGATGGTGCGGATGAGTATGTTCAGATCGAGCGTCCCATCAAAGCCAAGATAACCGATGCCGCCGCAATACGGACCGCGGGCCGTAGGTTCGAGTTCGCTGATGATTTCCATCGCCCGCACCTTTGGTGCGCCAGTGATCGACCCGCCTGGAAATGCAGCGCGCACCAGATCCAGCGGCGTGCGGCCGGCTTCGAGCTCGCCCTCGACAACCGAAACCAGGTGCTGCACGAATTGATACGATTCGAGGCCGCACAATTGCGTGACGCGCACGGAGTCGGGGCTGCAGACCCGCGCGAGATCGTTCCGCAGCAAGTCGACAATCATCACATTCTCGGCCCGGTCTTTTTCGTTTTCCTGCAATTCGCTGCCTGCAAACAGATCCGCTTCCGCGCGGGCGGTTCGGGGGCGAGTTCCTTTAATCGGGCGGGCTTCGACGCGACCTTGCAGCACTTTCAAAAACCGTTCCGGCGAAGCGCTCACGATTTGCGTTTCGCCCAGATCGAAGTAAGCAGCGAAGGTTGCTGGATTGCGTTCGCGCAGCCGCAAATAGAGCGAGAGTGAGTCCGTGGTTGCTGGATAGAGCAACCGCTGTGCGAGGTTCACCTGAAACACATCGCCGGCGTGAATGTATTCAATGGCGCAGGTGACTGCGGCCAGATAAGCGTCCGCGGAAAAACTGCTGAGCAGATTGCGATGCCGCGGAACCGGGAAGCTCGGCGCGAGTTGCGCTGATGATAGTCGTTCCGTATGTTTTTGGGGCTGCAACTTGACTTCACTGGCCAGCGTTTGCTGAAACTGAGCAATGCGGTCGCACGCGCGCTGTTGCCGCGCGGCAGGCGTGATGGCGGGATAGCCGTGCGAAATCAGCCAGGCCCGCTGCAGTGCATGATCGTAAGCCAGTACGATGTCGTACAAACCAATCGCCAGCGCAGGAAATTGAAACTCATCAAACTGCGGCAATGGCACGCGCTCGAGACTGCGGCCGAGATCGTAACTAAGCAATCCAGCAGCACCGCCTTGAAACGGTGGCAGATCAGGCATCGTCGGGGCGGAGAACGGACGTAGCTTTTCTTCAAGAAACGCCACGCCATCACTTCCATCCGCGGGCAACGTCAAGAACTCAAACGGATCCGCCGCAATAAACGAATATCGTCCGAGCGTCGGCTGCTGCATCGCCGAGTCAAGAAATAGCACCTGCGGCAAGCTCGCAAGCCGCTGAAATGCTTCCGCCGGCGGCAACGGCGCCGACCATTCTGCGACGATCGGGAGTCGCGATCCGCTCATGCGTCGGCCCCCTCCGCGCTGGGACGATTTGCTTTCAAGTTGCTCTTTCGCAGCCGATGACTTTCTTCTTCGACCGTGAGATAGCCCCAGTCGAGCGCTTCATCCTGGCGATATTGTTTGCTAAGTGCGAGCGCCGTTGCTGCTTTGCACATTTCAAAGCCCAAGTAGAACGCGTGCGATGCGTCGAGCTGCGCGGGCGGATGCGAATCTAGCGCGCCGCCGAATCCGGGACGCAGCAGCCGCTCTATCAATAAAAAAGGATCCGGCGACGAGAGATGCAGCCCCGCGCTGACGACGTGCACTTCGCCCCGCTCAGCGAAGATGCGGTAGTTGTTGTCCTTGATGGCGCCGGCCAGTTGCTCGAGAGTTTCGTCGCTCGTTTCGATCACTTTGGAATCGCGGAGAGTAACGAGTCGCGGTTCGAGTCTTTTCGGGGGCACGCGCTGCTGCACTGCGTGATAAACGAGCCGCCGCGCGAGATCGCACTCGCGCACGCTCGTGCGCGCCCAGTTGATGACTTGCGTCGTCAGGACGCTGCGGATGCCGAGCTCCTGGCAGAAGCCGAGCAACAGCGTGTTGATGCCCGCGGAATCGGCGTCGGTGAGTTCGGTCAGGTTGCCAATGCCCATCATCATTTCAACATCGGGATAACGCCGGCGAACTTCCAAATATCGGCCGAGACTCGCCGCAAACCCAAAGCCGATCGGTTCGAGCACCGCATCGACGCGCAGTGGCACCTTGGCTGCGGCGAGAACTTCGATCGTCCCTTCCAATCCCACGAGCGTCGGAAAATCATCCGGAATAACCACGACTTCGCAGCCCCAGTCGCACGCCGCGGCGCGGTTGCTGCTGTTCACCGACAAGACTAACTCCGCACCTGCGCGCACAGCCGGCGCGATTTCGCGGGGATCGAGGCTATCGATCGAAACGCGCAGCCCTTCGTCGCGAAGCGCTTTCACGCAGTCAGCAACTCCCGGCCAAGGTCCGCCCGGATCGCAACCGACATCGATGAGATCGGCGCCATCGGCCGTGAGCCCTTTCGCTTGTCGAATGATCTCCGGCAAGGACTGCCGCGGCGCGTGATTGATTTCGGCGATGATTTGAATGTCGTAGCGGCCATATTCGGCCGGCCGCTGACTCCTGCCACCGAGAAACTCGGGCAGCTGTTGCAAATCGCGCGGCCCGATCTGAATCGGCACGGTAACGACAGCCGACAAGGGCGAAAGATCACCGTGACAATAACCGGGCAGAATTACACGCGTCGCCTCGGAGACGACTTGAATGTGTCGCGCGATCCAGGCCGGCGACATGAGGGCGGCGACGGTGATCGGCAGCACATCGATCGTATACGCAAAGTCTCGCTCAGCCGCCAGCTTTGTCACGACGGCCCGCAGCGCGAACTCCGCCAGGCGGCCGGTGACAAAGTGCAGATGTTCGCGAGGCATGACGAGCGATCGGTTTCCAGCAAGACGACGAAAGTGTGCTTCCAGCATACCATCCGGGCAAATCTTGAGTTTGACTTTTATCCAATTGGCCAGTAACAAATAGGCGTATCGATCCGCTGCCGCAGGTGGTGACATGATGCCTAGCCAGAATCGCAGATTTCAGCGTGGTTTCACGCTCGTTGAACTTCTCGTGGTCATCGCGATTATCGGGGTGCTCGTCGCCCTCCTCCTGCCAGCCGTTCAGGCGGCTCGCGAAGCTGCCCGCCGCTCGCAATGCTTGAATCACGTCAAGCAGTACGCGTTGGGCATTCATAATTTTGAATCGACGTACAAGCAGATCCCGAAAGGGAATTACTCCAGCGGGACGTTTCCGCTGGGCGGCAACACCAGTTGGATGTTTGTCACGCTGGGGTTCATGGAACAGGGAAATCTTTACGATCGTGTGGTGGGCGCTGGCAGCCTGGCGAATGCCGCGGCGCAGGGAATTCTGCCGGCGAAGTTTTCGATCTTACGTTGCCCGAGCGATGTGTTTGATCTGAAGAATGCCCGCTACTCGAACTACGTCGGAAGCACGGGGCCGACTTGCAATAACCCCCCTTCGGGTTGCCCCGCGCCGTTTCAGATTCACTGCAACGGGCAAGTCGGCAGCAACAATACGATTCCGCCGGCACTCAGTCCACCGACGCATCCGGGATTTGGGCCGAGCATGTCTTGGGGCGGCACGGCTGTGACTTCCGAAAGCGTCGGCATGTTTACGCGGCATGGCGCGCTGATCCGCTTGTCCGACGTAACCGACGGCACGTCGAACACGATTCTGCTCGGCGAGACGTTGCCCGAGTTTTGCGAGTTCATGCGTTACAACGGCACCAGCCATGGTTGGGCCGGCGGTGACAATTTTCTGGCTCAGGGACAAACGATTCAGCCGATTAACTGGAAGATCGACAAGATGGCCGCAGATCCAGGCATGTTTTCATCCTGCGGTTGCAATGCGGGCACGAATCCGTCTGGCGATCCCGCGCGGTGCATCATGAATTGGGCTGTCACCTGGGGCTTTAAATCGAATCATCCGAACGGCGTGAACTTCGCGTTCGTCGATGGCTCGGCGCGGTTCATTACGCAAAACATCGATATGCGGACGTATCAATACCTGGGTTGCCGCGACGACGGCAATGCCGTGTCGGTTCCGTAGCACCCATGAGCATCAGCATGATTTTCCGATATGCCGCCGGGTTTGGTTTGATTCTTTGCCTTTGCGGCTGCAATTCATCGGGTACTTTGCCGGTCGCAGGCCAGGTGCTGCTCGACGGCAATCCGCTCCCCAACGCTTCGATTCAATTCGTGCCGCAAGGGACCGGTCGTGACGCCACCGGGGCGACCGACGCGCAGGGCAACTTCGTGATGTCGACCAACGAACCGCGCGACGGGGTGATGGCCGGAACTTACAAAGTGGTGATCACCGCGATGGCCACGGCGCCGCCCCAACAGTTCGCCTCAGCCGATGAAGCCATGCGCGCTGCTGCCACAGCCAAGCCGATGACACCGAGTTCGCTCGTGCCCATGAAATACACGCGCGCGGACCTGACACCGTTGATGATCGAAGTGCCGCTGAAAGAGAAGAGAGCGGTGCTGGAATTGAAGAGCAATTAGCGCGATGGACTGCCGAACCGAAAGCCACCGTTAACGTCGATCACTTGTCCCGTGATGAAGTCGGCTGCGGGTGAAGCCAGGAAGCGCACCGCCGCGGCGACATCTTCAGGTGTGCCCCAGCGTTCGACGAGCGATTCTTGCTTCGCGCGCTGTTGCCAATAGTCGCTACTCTGCTCGCCCCAGGCAGTGCGGATCCAGCCGAGGGCGAGGCAATTCACGCGCACGTGCGGCGCGAGCGACTGCGCGAGGCTGCGCGTGAACGACATCACGGCCCCTTTGATCGTGCCGAACATTTCGCCGGCGTCGCCGGCCATGCCGCGGGCGGCCTGGTCCCAACCGATGTTGATGATGCTGCCACCTTCCTGTTTTCGCATCCGTGGCCCCAGGAGCCGCGACAAGGCAATGCAGCCGAGCACATCGACTTCCCACAGCCGGACCAACTTCTTTTCGAAGGACCACTTCGCTGCCTTGCCGGTGAGCACATCGGCGCCTGCGTTGTTGACCAGCAGATCAAGGCCGCCCTGCCATTGCCAGGCCTTGCTGGCCAGCTTTTTAAGCGCGGCAGGGTCAGCGAGGTCGGCTTGCAGGATCAAAACTCGGCGACCCAGCGGTTCGATTTGCTGCGCGAGTTGGTTCAGCGATTCTCGATTGCTACAGCCGTGCAAAATGACATTGGCTCCGGCCGTGGCTAGTGCGAGCGCGATCGCGCGGCCAATGCCGCCACTCGCGCCGGTGACAAGCGCGGACTGGCCGGTGAGATCAAGGGAGTTCATAGCAGGCCGCTTGTTTCCCGTTGCGAATCAGCAGGGTTTTGCCGGAAAGGCAGAGATTATTCCAACTGATTCCCTTGAGCGCTTCAATCTTGCCGAGCTGCCGAAACTTCTGCGGGTCCGCAGCCACCAACATCAGGTCGCCATCTTCGCCGAGGACCAGCAGTTTGTCTCCCACGCCCAGTAATTGGCCGTGGCCGTACCGCCCACCGCGCCACTTTTGTTTGCCGGATTCCACCTCGACGCATTCGAGCACACCGTCGCTGAGGCCATAAGCAAAACCAGCGATGACCGTCACATTGGTGTACTTCGTCTTCAGCACACGGCGACTTTCCCAGATCGGCTCGGCCGCGAATTGCTCGCCGGTCTTTTTCAATTGCAGCAGCGTCGCGCCGATGCCATAGCCTTTACTGACCAGCACCCGTTCGTCCGGTTGCGGAATGCCCTGCGAACAGTTGGCGTCGGCGTTGCTATGACTGGGCCACTCGTGTTGCCAGAGTTGCTTGCCGTCGTTCAACTCATATCCGGCGATCTTCTTCTCACTGACATAAACGATCTGTTGCACGCCGCTGATGGTGGTAAGAACGGGCGAAGCGTAACTGATTTGGTCATCGCCAGCTTCCCACGCCACTTGCCCCGATTGTTTGTCGTAAGCAATCAGCGAGCGGACATTCGCGCCCTTGCCGCCGGCGGGATAGATCACCAGATCACTTGCAATCACTGGCGAACCCGAGCGGCCCCATTTCACCGCGGCTTCGCTATCGGCTTGCGTCATGTCGTAGCGTTTGAGTAAGTCGTCTTGCCAGACGAGTTGTCCTGACGCGCCATCGATGCAGCGGACCAAACCGGTGGCGCCCTGCACAAAAACCAGGCCGCTATCGATAGTCGGCGTGGAACGTGGTCCCACCCCACCGATGGCTTCGGTGTGGCGCCCTGGCGCGGCGTGATGCCACACCAATTCGCCGGTCGCCATGTCGTAGCATGTGACCCATTCATCGTCACCACGCTGTTCGAGCGTCACAGCAAAGCCGTTGCGGGCGGCGAAGCCTGACCAGCCTGGACCGATGTCACGCTTCCAAACTTCCCGCGGCGGGGTTTCGTTCCAATCGCCGGCGAGTTGCGTATCAGGGAGCTGATTGTTTCGCTGCGGGCCGAGGAACTGGGGAAAGTCGTTTGGCGATTCCGTTTTCAAATCGACGGTGCGAGCGGCGGGTGTTGGTGATGGAGTTTCGCTGCTCCCTGCTTCCGCTTTGGGCTCGACTACGGCTGGTGCAGAATTGCGGGCGAGCACTGCTTCGTGCCGCGGATACCAACGTGGCACGAAGATCGGCTTCATATAGCCGTCGACCCCTTCGTAGCGAAGCGTCGCAAAGGCGAGCGCCACCAGCCCCAGCGGAACCGCAAAGATCGTCCGCTGAGTTTGAAACGAATAAGGGCTAAGCCAGACGAACCAGATATACAAAGTTAAAAAAGCAGAGAATGAAAACACGAGGCTGACGATATTCACCACCGCGCCGTCGAAGAGCGGCAGGTTCGGTTCGAGTTGTTCGCCGAACACTTGAGCGATCACGACAAGCGACACGAAAAAAGTGGCGAGCAAGCAGGTGCTTAGTGGGGGAAATCGCTTGCGCCAATGCTGCCGTGGCAATTCGGCCGAGAGGGTGGATGAGGGAGCCACGGACATAAGTCGATCCTGAACGTGAATACGCGGGCCAAACGCCAGCGGGCAGGGAACGGTACAAGCTGCCAAGCGCTCATCAAGGGCAGATGTTTCAACCGCAGCCGCCTGGCGTGGATCACGCGCTGCGATTGCGACTGATAACGAGTGGGCGTATAGCCATGCTAACGGATTGGCTGGCCGCGGCGAAGGCGAGGGCGCGCTTCACTAGCCCGCCTCACCCTCGCTTACGCAGCGGGCTCTTTGGCGGGTAGGAGCGGTCTTAGTCGTTCTGTTCGCGGACCATCGGTTCGAGAACTTTCGTGTTCCGCTCCACCGCGATCACGACAGTCCGCTGCTCGACTCCATCCGCACTGCTCGAAACGATCGGCAGCACTTGCCGCTTGTCGGGCATGCTCAAGCGGATCGTAAAGCTGCCGTCGGCCCGCAGCTTCACGGGTTCGCCGGCCAGTGTGACGCGGGCGTCGGGCTTGGTGGCGCCAAAGACGATCATTTCGGCATCGACGTTAAAGCGGAAGTCACGATGCTTGTTGAGCACGCGGTCAGCACCCGCGCCGAATTGGTTTCCCGAAGGGGAAACCATCGGCCGTTGCAGTCGTTCTTCGAAGAGTTCCTGCAGATCGCCGCTACTGCTTTCTTCTGAATAGCCGCCGCTCATGGCGTAGACTTTTTCGTAGTTCTCGGCGATGTCGGTCCAGTTTTCGTCGATGGCATCGGCAGTGTCGGGTGCAGGCGTCGAAACCGAATTACTGCGGCAGATCGAGAAGAACTTGCCATTGGCCGCGATGTAGCCCAGATCGGCTCGGTAGCTGTGCGGAGGATTCGGCACGTCGATGTACCAATTGGTCACGCCGCCATGGACATCGATTTCGCGAACCACGCGTTCCGCAGTGCTGGTGGTCGAACCGCCGTCGACTTCCATGAGGCGGAGAATCGGGCGGGCGGTGTGCCAGTGCTCGGCAAGGGCCGCTTCGGCTCGTTTCACACTGGTACGGGTCACTTGCCACGAAACTTGCAACCAATAAGGATCGCGGACCATCAGGACGATGCGGTCCTTGTCGCTTCCCTTCTTTGGAACGGTGCCGGCCTTGGTATAGGCAGTCGAAAGGTCCTTCAGCCGTTCCCGCATTGCATGAGCGACGTGAATCTTGGCGCTGATTTTGTCCTGAGCCTTGGTCGAGGCGGGCTTTTCGGTCTTCCCATGCGGCTTGCTGTGGGTGCCGTTGGCATGCGAAGCGTGCACCTTGGCCGAAGGGCGGGCGGGAGCCTTGGCGACGGGCCGTTTCGGCGTTGCTGGTTTGGCAGCGGGCTTAGCGGCCTTGGCTTTTGCTGCAACTGGTTTGGCAGCCGGCGGTTTCGGCTTGGCCTTTTTGGGTTTATTGGCGCGCAACAGAGCCTTTACCAGGTCATCCTTGCGCATCGAATTGCCGACATTGACGCCGCTCTTCTTGGCCAGACGGGTGAGGTCTTTGAGGGACTGGTTTTTCAACGACGAAGCTGTAGTAATCACGACGCTCACCTTAGATCCACAGACGCGACACCGGCAGCTCGATGGCTTGGGTGCCTGGATTGGTAACAGCGCCCTCCGTGACTAGTTTTCAACCGCCCCAACATTACGCAAAGACTGACGTGCTATGCACTAACGCTGTCGACTGACAAGCTGCTGAGTTCCATCGCCAGCAGTCGTGGTCGCTTTCAGCAGTGTAATTAAAGAGTTTGACGACTGCAATCTCCCGGATTGCCTCAGAAGTGGCTTTGGGGCGGATAAAGTTCCCTCGCTGGAGGTTTACACCGCTGAATGCGACATTTCGACGCAATTGCGGAAAAGTTTGCCTGCCGAAATCACTTTCCTCGCCGGGATTTGGCACGGTACATTTTCTTGCCCAAACCGACAGATCTGGCGAACCTCTCGGCGGATCAAAAGTCTTTACTATTGCAATGGTTGCGATTCTGGACCGGGACTTTGTGAAAAAAAGCACGAATTTTGGCCCCAGTCGATTGACCGTTGCTAATGGCGTCGGTACATTACCCTCTTTCCCAGCGTTAACGGAATTGTTATTCGCAAGGCAAAAACACCAAGCGTCGAACGTTGCCGCCCACGGCCCATGTGATGCCCCTATTTTCTCCGCTGTCCTCCTCCCAAGCGGTGTCTTGTGCGTCCTCCTGATGCTCAAAACTCCTACGGCGAGATGATGCAGCTGGCGATTCAAGCCAGTTCCATCGTAACCGGGATGGCAATACCAGGGATAATCGGTGGATATCTCGATTCTCGCTTCGGAACGCAGTTTTGCCTGCTAATCGGCATCGGCCTGGGAATGGTGGTGGGGTTGATTCAGCTGTTGGCATTGGCCCGCAAACGGGCAAAGTCGACGGACAACAAGGATCGCGATCGTGACGCAGGCACGTGAAGCTGCAGCTCAGCCAATTTCGCCGATGCGAGGTTGGGGCAGCGCGTGCGCAATTTTCACGGCCGTCGTCCTCTTCGCCTTGGCTGCCACTTTGGGTGCTGCCTATCTCTGGAACGGCACTCGCTTCTTTCCTTCCGCCTTGGCTGCTTGGGGCCTGTGCTGGTTTGCAGCGCTGGTTGCCCTGTTCATGGTCTTTGTCGGTCGCATGCTCGGTCAGGGCGTGGGTGCCGTGCTGCTGGCCATGGGCGTGCGAATGGGTTTGCCGCTCGCTGCAGCTTTGATGTTGGTTGATCAATCGCCCGTTTGGGGCGAGACGAAATTAGTCGAATTCTTGCTCGGTAACTACCTTCTCGCCTTGATTGCCGAAACGGGGTTGGCAGTGCATCTGCTCGCCGGCACTACGTTTCTGCCAGTCGGCAAGCCCGCGGCAGAGGTCGCCTCCTCGCCGAAAGCTTGAGTCCTGGCGAGTTCGCCGCAAATAGAACACGAATCAATATCCATGGCCGATCCCATTCTCCACATCAAAGACGCGTTCTTCTTCGAAGTTCCGAAGGCCCTTTGGCCGCGGAAGTTTGAGACGAAGGAAGATGTGTACAAAGTCAGCCCGGTTTGGGTTGAGTTGGATGATCAGTACCAGGATTATGAGTTTCATAAGCAGCATCATGCGTTGGTCGACGACTTTAAAGTCCAGCTGCCGGCCGAAGAGAAAGCTCACGACGACTGGCATCATTGGCAACATGCCGATCATGCCAACCACGGCAAGCCATTCGATGAGTTCTTGAACTCGGAATACGACGCCGCCAAGGCCAAGTTCGATGCGGCCAAGGCCAAAAAAGTCGCTGCTGCCAAAACAGCAGAAGAAACGCGCGACGCGTCCGATTACTCGTTTGCTGCTTACTTGAAAGAAGATCCGAATCCGGGCCCTTATCATCCCTTTGTTGTTAAGGCCGCGCAAGATGCGAAGTTTCTCGGCGAATGGGCTCAGGCCAAAACGGCGATCGCCGAAAAAGGCGTGGAGAAATTTGTCGAGTCGAAAGATCCAGCCGATCAGTGGAGTGAAGCCAAGTTGGCTGGTTATAGCAACAACCTGGCCGGCAAGATCATCATTCCGCAGCCACTTGGCCGCTTGCGTAACCTGCACGAACGCGAGTCGGGGCTGACGATTTCCAAATACACGCTGATCGAAATCGGCGTTGCGCTGATTCTCGCCATTTTATTCAGTTGGCTCGCGCGGCGCGTTGTTTCTGGTGCCGCTCCCAAAGGTCGCTTGTGGAATTTGCTCGAGACTTTTGTGGTCTTCATCCGCAAAGAGATTGCTGAGCCAGCGATCGGTGGCGGTCACCATGACGAACATCACGACGAGGCCCATCCCGCACATGGCCACAAGGTCGATGCGGCTGGACACGCAGTCGCCCATGCAGCAACTCATGACCACGGCCACGATCATCATGGTCACGACCATGGCCACAAAAAGCCCGCCAAGCACGCCGTTCATGTCAGTCCGGCAGCGAAGTTCACTCCGTTGCTGTGCACCATTTTCTTCTTTGTGCTCGGTTGCAATCTCGCCGGCATGTTGCCGTGGCTCGGTGCTCCCACGAGCGCTTGGGGTGTGACTGCCGCGATGGCGCTGGTCACGCTGGGAACCGTGTTCATCTCCGGCATGATTCAGTTTGGTTTTCTGGGCTTTTTTGCGAATCAAATTCCGACGATGGACATGCCCTGGTATTTGGCCATCGTGCTCAAGCCGGCGATTTTTCTGATCGAGTTTGGCGGCTTGCTCATCAAGCACGCGGTCCTTTCGGTGCGTCTTCTGGCCAACATGGTGGCCGGGCACTTGGTGCTGCTGGCGATTATGAGCGTGGCCTTCGGTGCACAGGCCGCGATGAACTTCACCGCGCCCGATGGCACGGTGGGTGTGATGTGGTGGGTGGCCGCGACGGCTGCCGTCGTTGGGTGTGCACTGCTCAGCTTGCTCGAATTGTTTGTGGCATTTTTGCAGGCCTATGTGTTTACGCTGTTGTCGGCGCTGTTTATCGGTGCGGCGATTCATAAGCACTAAGGCTGATTTCGATTTCCCTTTCCTGGTAACGCATATTCGTTTCTGTTCAAGGAGTTTTGTTGTGAAGAAGACCGCGATCCTGACCGCTTTGTTTTTCGCCCTCGTGCTGTGCGCCACCCCTGTGTTTGCCCAAACTGGTACCACCGCTGGCTCGTTCGTGGCCTTCGACCGCTACCTCGGTGCGGCCCTCACCACCATTGGCGCCGCTTACGGCATCGGCAAGTTGGCCAGCTCGGCTCTCGAAAGCATGGCTCGTCAGCCTGAAGTCGCCGGCAGCATCCAAACCGCGATGATCATCGCCGCCGCTCTTATCGAAGGTTTCACCTTCTTCGCACTCGTCGTTTGCTTCCTCAAGTAGGAGTTGTCGGCTGGTAGCGGTGAGGTTGAGTTGCGCTTCCTGGTGCGCGAAGGATTGGATGGCCATGGTACGTATGATCCGTTTGTCGATGTTGGCTGCATGCGCGCTGCTGTGCGCCGGCAGCGGGCTGTGGGCTCAGGAAACCGAGCCGAAAGCTGAGACCAAGGCTGCTCCGGCAGCAGAGGCCCAGCCAGAAGCGCCTGCCGAAACGAAGGCAGAAGCTGCCAAACCCGCCGAGACCAAATCTGCCGACGCCAAGCCGGCCGATCATGGTCACGAAGGAGCTGATCACCGCCACGCCGGTGGCGATCATGCTCACGATGAAACGGACAACACGCACAAGAATGCGACGGCTCTATTGACGGGTCCGCAGGAAATGCGGTTCGATCTCTCGATCGCCACGTTCGTCATCTTTCTATTGCTAAGCATCATACTGGCCAAGTTCGCATGGGGGCCCATCACCGAGGGACTCGACAAGCGCGAAGCCAGCATTGCCGCGATGATCGATCAAGCACGGCTTGCTCAGGAACAAGCCGAGGCTCAACTCCGTTCCTACGAAGCCAAATTAGCGGCCGCAACCGAAGAGGCTCGCGCACTGGTAGCACAGGCTCGCCTGGACGCTGATGCGACTCGCGAGCGGGAGCTGGCTGCCACCAAGGCCGAGAATGAGAAATTGTTGCAACGCAACAAAGATGAAATCGAAGCGGCCAAGAATGCTGCCCTGCAGCAGATTGCCGAGAAGAGCGTGAGCACGGCGATCAGCCTTGCCAGCAGCATCGTACGGCGGGAAGTGAAGCCCGAAGATCACGACGCACTCGTGACCGACGCGCTCAGCAAGTTCTCGAAGCTCAATTAGGCACCAACAATCCCCATGGCCGATACACAATCCGCAGGCAAATTCGACGCAGGCCGCCAGCACCTGGGCACGGTCTATGCCAAGGCCTTGTTGGGCGCTGCCCAGCAAGCCGGCAAGGTCGAATCCGTGCTGGAAGAGCTTGAATCGCTTGAGAACGACGTCTTGCAAAAGATGCCGGCTCTGCGATTGACGCTGACATCGCCCCGCGTTTCGCAGGACGAAAAGCTCGCGCTGCTCGACAAAGCCTTCGCCGGCAAGATGAGCGGCGTGCTGCTGAACTTTTTGAAGGTAACTGCCGGGCACGATCGGCTCAGCTGTTTGCCCGATGTGCTGCGGAGCTATCGCTCGCTGGTCAACGAAGCTGCTGGCAAGGTTGAAGTGACGGTGCGGGCGGCTTATCCGCTGAGCAATCCGCTCAAGGATCGGATCGCGGCCAAGCTCAGCGAAGTGCTGAAGAAAAAAGTGCAGCTCAACGTCGAAATCGATCCTGATTTGCTCGGCGGCCTGGTCGTGCGGATCGGCGATACGTTGTATGACGGCAGCCTGGCTGCCCAGTTGCAACGAATGAAGACAGTTGCTTTGGAGCAAACGTCACAAGCCATTCGCGATTCGCTTAACCGCTTTACGGCCACCTAACAACGACTGCTTTTTAACAAGCATCCAAATACGAAATAGCAAGACGCAGGTTTGTCATGAAATTCAACGCTGATGAAATTGCCTCAGTCATTCAACGCGAGATCGAGCACTACGAAAGCCAGATCGACGTGCGTGAAGTCGGCACGGTGCTGGAAGTGGGCGACGGCATGGCCCGCGTCTACGGCCTGTCGAGTGCGATGAGCGGCGAAATGGTCGAGTTCCCCTCGGGTGTTCGCGGCGTGGTGTTCAACCTCGAAGAAAACAGCGTCAGCATCGCCGTGCTCGGCGATTACCTCGGCATCAACGAAGGTGACGAAGTCAAGTCGCTGGGCAAGTTGCTCTCCGTGCCGGTCGGCGATGCGGTCATCGGCCGCGTGGTCGATCCGCTCGGCAATCCGCTCGATGGCAAGGGCCCGATTGTCACGACTGAGTTTCGCAACGTCGAAGGAACCGCGCCCGGCGTGGCCGAACGTCAGCCGGTGAAAGAACCGCTGCAAACGGGTATCAAAGCCATCGACGCGATGACGCCGATTGGCCGTGGTCAGCGCGAACTGATCATTGGCGACCGCAAGACCGGCAAGACCACGATCGCCATCGACACCATCCTCAATCAAAAGGGGAAGGGCGTTAAGTGCTTCTACGTGGCGATCGGCCAGAAGGAATCGTCCGTTGCGAACAGCGTCCGCGTGCTCGAAGAAAAGGGCGCGATGGAATACACGACGGTCGTGCTCGCCGGCGCCAGTTCGCCCGCTGCGTTGCAAGTGTATGCCGCTGCGGCCGGCACTGCGATGGCCGAGTATTTCATGTACAAGGGTGAACACGCTTTGATCGTGTACGACGACTTGTCGAAGCAAGCTCAAGCTTATCGTCAGATTTCGCTCCTCGTGCGTCGTCCGCCGGGTCGCGAAGCTTATCCGGGTGACGTGTTCTACAACCACAGCCGGTTGCTCGAACGTTCGTCGAAGATGTCGAAGGAACTGGGCGGCGGATCGCTCACTTCGCTGCCGATTATCGAAACGCTGGAAGGCGAAGTTTCGGCGTACATTCCGACCAACGTGATCTCGATCACCGACGGCCAGATCTACCTGCAGCCCGACTTGTTCTTCAAGGGTGTTCGCCCGGCGATGAACGTCGGTATCTCGGTGTCGCGCGTGGGTGGTTCTGCCCAGATCAAGGCCATGAAGGCTCGCGAAGTGGCCGGTGGTTTGCGTCTGGCTCTCGCTGCGTTCCGCGAACTCGAAGCGTTCGCTCAACTCGGTACGGATCTCGACGCCGCCACGCAAAGCAAGCTCGATCGCGGTTACCGCATGGTCGAATTGCTCAAGCAGCCGCAATATCAGCCGATGGACGTCATCGATCAGATCACCGTCATTTACTGTGCCAACACGGGCGGTATGGACGATGTGCCGATCAACCAGGTCCGCCGTTTCGAAAACGAGTTCCTCGCGTACATGAAGGACGTGAAGTCCGCTGCCCGCAACCTGCTGGCCGACAAGAAGGAACTGACTGCCGAAGTCAAAGACGCGCTGAATGCCGCGATCGCTGATTTCAAGAAGACGTTCAAGAAGGCTTAGTTTCCGTCGCTCCACTCCATAGAGACTTAATCAGCCATGGCCAAAGCGCGGGCACTCGATAAACGCCGAAAGTCAATTCGCAACATCCGCAAGATCACGCGGACGATGGAATTGATTGCTACGGCCAAGTTCAAAAAAGCCATGGACCGCGCCACCGCGGCTACGGCTTATACGAAGAAGATCACGGAAGTGGTTGCCGGTCTCGCCAAGGCGGGTCTCAAGGTCAGCCATCCGCTGCTCGAGTCGCATCCGGAAACCAAGAACGCGACGTTGCTGATTCTCACGGCCAATCGCGGTCTCTGCGGCGGCTACAACGGCAGCGTGCTGCGGGCCGGTGTGGCACGCTTGGAAGAACTCAAGCGAACCGTGCCGAACGTGCGGGTCGAAGTCAGCGGCAAGCGTGGCCTGGCAAATTTCAAGTTTCGCAAGATCGCCGTCGACGAGAGCTATACGAAGTTCGAAGATCAACCGAAGTTCGAAGACGTCGAAGCCATCGCCAATCGCTTCCTCGAGATGTACGTCACCGGCAAGATCGATCGCCTCGATGTGGCCTATGTGAAATTCATCAGCAGCTCTCGCCAGGTGGCCACCGTCGAGACGCTCTTGCCGCTCGATTCGATCGGCGGCGTCGACGCTGCAGCGGGAGCCAAAGGCGCTACTGCGAAAGCCGCCGGCGATGTGATGTATGAATTCATGCCGTCGGCCGAAAGCATTCTGGAAGAAGTAGTGCCAGCCAGCTTCCGGGCAAAGCTCTTCAAGTGCTTCCTCGATGCCGCGGTCAGCGAACAGATCGCGCGGATGGTCGCCATGAAGAGCGCCACCGAAAACGCGTCGGACATGATCAAGTCGCTGTCGACCACGTACAACCGCGCCCGCCAATCGCAGATCACGGGCGAAATCATGGAAATCATCGGCGGCGTCGAAGCTCTTAATAAATAGTTGCTTCGCACCCTTACAACAAGACAACTAATTCAACTAACTCGCACTTATTAGAGTTCAACCATGGCAACCGCAACCACCACCAACGTCGGCAAGATCACGCAAGTCGTCGGCGCCACGTTCGACGTCGAATTTCCCGAAGATCACCTGCCGCCGATTTACAATGCCGTCACGGTGAAGTCGAAGCACAAAGGTCTCGAAATCGACCTGACCGGCGAAATCCAGCAGCAGATCGGTGGCGGTCGCGTTCGCTGCGTCGCTCTCGGTAGCACCGAAGGTTTGTATCGCGGCATGGAAGTGCACGACACGGGCAGCCCGGTAACGGTCCCTGTCGGCGAAGGCACCCTCGGCCGCGTGTTCAACCTGCTCGGCAAGCCGATCGACGGGCGCGGCGAAGTGAAGGCCACCGAACGTTGGTCGATTCACCGCGATCCGCCAAAGCTGGCCGATCTTTCGTCGAGCACCGAGCTCTTCGAAACCGGTATCAAGGTTATCGACCTCCTCACGCCGTTCGTCCGCGGTGGTAAGGCCGGTCTGTTCGGCGGTGCCGGTCTCGGTAAGA
>CAYMWL010000055.1:0-48505 GCA_964394305.1 uncultured Pirellulaceae bacterium | reverse complement strand
CGGCGGAGTCGGCGGCGTGGTCGGCGGCGCGGTCGGCGGAGTCGGCGGCGGAGTCGGCGGCGTGGTCGGCGGCGGAGTCGGCGGCGTGGGTGAAGATCGCCGGCAAGCTCATTGAACTACTCGCGGCTGCACCTGTCCAGGTTGGGAGCGTTTAAACGTGACGCGTTCCGGCAACCAGCGACGATTCGGCGGGTGGGGCCTGAAGAAGATTCACCGCTCTGGCGAAAGCCTGATGGTTCGCTGCCTGCGCGACGGAACGCTTGACGTTTGCCTGACAACCGGCCGCGTGTTCAGCACGGCCAGGGGACGAATGAAGCGGCTGAAGACGCACTTGGATGAAGACGGCTACGAACGATTCAAGCTTAACCGCGAGTCAAAGACGGTGCGGAAGCGAGATCGCAGTGGCCGTCGTCGCGAGCGTATGACCGTGTTCGTTCATCGGCTCCTGATGGTCAAGAAGATCGCCGTCGCGGCCAACGCCGATCGCTGGCGCGACATCGTTCGCGATCTGAGTGGCAACACCGATGTGCACCACAAGGACCACATCAAAACCAACAACGTCGCGGACAACCTGACTTTGGAGCTTGCGGAGCTTCATCGGGCACACACCGCGGATTGTTACGCAGTGGCTGAGGATTTTTAACCATGTTTCTAAGGATGATCGCATGAGTGCAGCAGTAGCGGATCAGGTTGCGGCGAGTGATGAGGTTGCCAGCGAGGCGTTGCATATGGCGGTGACCTGGATTGCCGAACATGCCGCGTTTTCCTTTGTGAGCTTCATTGGCTTCAGCCCAGAGAAAGGGCGGCCCTGGGTGAGTATTCGGCACATCGACGCGATGCGACGGCTGTTGCCTGGCGTGCTGGCAACCGTGGTACGCGATACATCGTGGGAAAAATACCGCGTCACTGTGGACGGCATTGACTTTGAGTGCAGCAAGTTTTCGCCAATGACACCGTTCAACGAAACCCGCACGGAAACGCTGTGATGTTCATCACGGAACTTGACCGCGAAGAGCAAGAGGGCGAACTCGCCCGCAAAGAATCGCAGGCGCTGCAGATCGAGCGATTCGGCGAACCGACACGCGGCCCGTTGCGGCGATTCGGCCTGCTGTTCCGTCGCAGTGCGGGAACTGTGACGGTTATCGACAACGTGCGCGGGGATGAGCGGACGTTTGCGATTGGGGAATACAGCCAAATTTACGACTGGCAGCAATGCCAACTGGGGAAAACGAGAATGAAAATCTACGTCGCATCATCGTGGCGGAATCTTCTGCAGCCGGCCGTTGTGACAATGCTTCGGCGCTCAGGCCACGAAGTCTATGACTTCCGCAATCCAGCGCCCGGCAACACCGGCTTCAACTGGCGGGAGATCGACGCCAATTGGGAACAGTGGACCCCGCGGCAATATCGCGCGGCGTTGAACCATCCGATCGCGAAGGAGGGATTCCGTCACGACATGCACGCACTGCGGCAGTGTGACGCGTGTGTTCTGGTGCTCCCGTCTGGCCGATCCGCTTCATGGGAATTCGGTTACGCCATCGGCCAGGGCAAGAAGGGCGCTGTCGTGATGTTCGACAAGTGCGAACCGGAGCTGATGTATCTCGGCAATCCGATTCTCGCCAACGTCAACGAGTTGCTGGATTGGGCCAGTTTTCAGGATCGCACGGATGGCGATCGTTTGTCGGAAGCAATCACCACGATGGGGTTGTGATCCATCGCGGGGTAGAGCAACGGCAGCTCGCGGCGCTCATAACGCCGAGGTTGTGGGTTCGAATCCCGCCCCCGCATTTGTTTGTTTTGTTTCTCAACTGTCCTGGGGGAGTTATGCCAAAGATCGCGATTAGTGGTGGAAAACGTACTTTGCAAATCATGGCTTCGGAACACAAGAAGCTGTCGGAAACGCTGGACCTCGTCATTTCGGTGAACGATGCCGCTGATGACGAGAAGCTGAAGGCGAAGGCGACGGACGCGCAAAACGCGCTCTGTGATTTGATTGCCGCGCTGCCAGCTGCAGCCAAGAAGTAACCGTACACCCGGTGCCGAGTCGGGAAAGCCCTGTCGGGCAATAGCAGTACGTCGCGAACAAATTACTCGGCCATCGCGACGGGCCTTGGCGGTTTGCATCGGATGCGGGCCGCCGGGTGCTGTTGACGCGTGTAGCTCACTAGGTAGAGCGCCCCGTTCCACCGGGGAGGTAGCGGGTTCAAACCCCGCCCGCGTCGTTGGTTTGCATTGGAGTCTTATACAGGAGCGACTTGGATGTTGGTTCTTACTCGGAAGCTGCAAGAAAAGATCACGATCGGCGACGACATCACTGTCACGATTCTGCGGATCAAGGGGCAACAGGTTCGCGTTGGCATTGAAGCGCCGAAGGACGTTCGCGTTCTGCGTGGCGAGTTGCCGAAGTTGCCAACGCCACCGGAGGCCGGCACATGAAACAGCGAATCAAAAACGACGATTGCGACCAGGAACGGGAAGAGAAGCCAGCGCCGACACCGCCGTTAAAGCCGGAAGACTGGTCGGACTGGGTTGATTTGGGCTGGCCAGGTTAGGGGACAGGCGATGTTTTACTTGCAGAATCGTGACGCAGGTTACCTCGGCAACTCGCCGATGTTCTGGGCCATCCGCGGCGGCTACACGCAGTGGATCGACGATGCGAAGCGGTTCACACAAGCGGAAGTCGACGAGATTGTCAGCAGCTGCGGACGTTCGATGATCTGCGGCGAAAAGTTCAAGGCGTGGCCGTGCGACTTGATCGACAGCAAATCGCGGCGAACGGTTGACATGCAGGACATTCACTAAGGAGTTGCGCCGTGGGTTTTACTGAAGTTGTGAACGATCAAGCGTATCTAAAGGCCGGGATTCTCGGCCTGCAGGGCAGCGGCAAAACGATGACAGCGGCCAAGCTGCTGATTGGCCTGCACAAGCATCTTGCCGCGAAACAGGTCATTGATCCGAAGCTGCCAGTGCACTTCATCGACAGCGAAACCGGATCAACCTGGCTGCGGCCGTTGTTCGAGCAAGCCGGCATCCGCTTGCTGGCCGATAAGACACGCGCGTTCCCCGCGCTGGTCCGCGGCTGCAAGGAAGTCGCGAAGCTGAACGGGTTGTTGCTGATCGACAGCATCACGCATTTCTGGCGCGAACTCTGCGAAGCCTACGCGAAAGAAAAGAACCGCCGCAAGCTCGAATTCGCCGACTGGAATGTCATCAAGAGCCGCTGGCAAGAGTTCACCGATTCCTATGTGAACGGGCCATACCACTGTGTGATGAATGGCCGCCAGGGCTACGAATACGACATGTACGAGGACGACAACGGCAAAAAGAAAATCGAGAAATCCGGCGTCAAGATGAAGGCCGAAACCGAAACTGGTTACGAGCCGAATTTGTTGGTGCTGATGGAACGACACCAAGAGCTTGACGGCACTTCGGTCAGTCGCCAGTGGCGCACGGCTTACATCCTCAAAGATCGCGGCCAGGACATCGACGGCAAGTGCTTCAACGATCCTGACTTTGCGAACTTCCTGCCCCACATCAATCGCCTGAACCTCGGTGGCGCTCACCTTGGTGTTGACACCAGCGAAACCAGCCAGGGAACGTTCCCGCGTGATGACAATTCGTGGCGCTACGAGCGCGAGCAAAAGGACGCTTACTTGGCCGAATTCCAGGGCCTGGCCGTGAAGCATTACCCATCGCAAACGGCGGCCGACAAACAGGCCAAGGCTGCATTGGTGTTTGAAATCTTCGGCTGTCACTCCTGGGAAAAAGTGACGCAGATGGGGCTGATCGACATCAAGGCCGGCTACTTCAAGGCACACGAGAAGCTTGAAGGTCGCCCGGCCCCCGACGCGCCCGCTTTGCCGCCGATCGGCGAAGCCAACCCGTTCTAGCACAGCAGATTTTGGTTCTGCTTGCCTAGTTTCAAATTCTAGTGGCCGAATTGAGGGGATTTCGATGTTTGCTTGTTACTCAGGATTGGGGTTGCTGCTTGGCCGAGTCGAAAGCCTGCAGCACGCGCCACATTGGGCGCAATTCGGTTACGCGATCTATGAGCGCGGCGGCCCACCTGCAACTGAACTTGATCAGCTGTGCGATTCGATTACGCAGGACGGCCGCCAGGTCGCTTTGCGGGTGAAGGCTGGCGAGTGGACTTGTTCGCTGATCGGTCGCGGTCCCTCGGCTGTTGATGCTGTTCATGCCGCTTTGAATGACGGCGCGGCAGCTGCGGAGCGAGTGGCAACCGTGATGCGTGAAGGGGCTGCATAGCATGCCAAAGCGAGTTCAGCGCAGCCGCAAAAAAGGCTCGAAGCTCCCGCCGGTTACCTGCTGCGTTACGCGGCCAGGTCCGTTCGGCAATCCGTTCAAGTGGCAGGGTGCTCGCGAAGCTGGCTACCTCGGAACTGACACCGAGCTTCGCGCCTTTGCTGTGCGAATCTTCCGTGAGTGGCTGACGAACAACGAGCGATACGCCCACGGCTTTGAGCGCGAGCGGCAAATCCTGCTGAAGCGGTTGCCGCAGCTGCGTGGCTTCAACCTGGCCTGTTTCTGCCCGCTCGATCAGCCCTGCCATGCCGACGTTTTGCTTGAACTCGCGAACAAGGAACCGGGCGAATGAGTGTTTTCATTCCAACTGGCGAGCGCGCCGAGAAGTCGCGAGCGTTGGCCGATGATCCCGAGCCATACAAGGAACTCGCCAAGAAGTTCGGCGTTTGTTGGCAGCGAATTCGGCAGATCGAATTCCGGGCACTTGAAAAAATTCGTGCTGCGATCGAGCAAGAAGCCGCCGCAGCTGGTGTCAGTCCCTCGCAATGGATGTTGGGAGAGTAAATCGCGTGAAAATTCCTGCCGACATCAAGCCAGAGGCGATAACCGCGATCATCGACACGCGCGAGCAATTGCCGCTGAACCTTGCCCCGCTGAAGGTCGAAGCCGGCACGCTCGCAACCGGCGACTACAGCGTTAAGGGCCTGCAGCATTACATCACGGTCGAGCGCAAGAGCGGCATGGACATGATCGGCTGCATCGGTGGCGATCGCGAGCGATTCGACAAGGAAGTTCAGCGGATGCTGGCCTACCCGATTCGCGTGCTGGTCATCGAATCGAATTGGGCTTGGTTTGAAAGCGAACAATGGCTGCTGGAAAATCCGCGGTCGAAAATCACCAAGGCTTGCGCCGTTGGCAGCTTGCTTGGTTGGATCGCTGATGGGATCACGATCGTGATGGCCGACGATCACGAGCGCGCCGGGCATTACACCGCGCGAATTCTTTACACCGCAGCGCGCCGCCGCTATCGAGAGATTCGGGCGCTGGTTGCTGATGCGGAGGCCGTGCAATGACCAAGATTCCTGGCCTGTATCTACGCGGCAAAGTCTTCTACGCGAGATTTTGGACGAACGGAAAGCTAATTCAGAAGAAGCTTTCGAGAGACCGCGAAACGGCAGTGAGAATGCTGGAAATTATGCGGATCAAACGCGAGGGCGGAGGGCTCTGGATGCAATGCCCAAAATGCCAAGCTGAGTTCCTGCAAGAGTTAGACGCCAGCTTGCATTTCATTCCTGTTTACGCCATCGAACGCCGCGGAACCAAGTCGCATTTGCTCAGGTACAAGTGCCCGGTCTCTGGCCAGCAAAAGACCATTAATACTTCGTGCAGCAAGCACCTGGCTGAGGAATTCAGGAATCACCTTGAAGTCATCCTCAATGATGATGTTTCTAAATTTGAAGAACGTCTGCGCAAGTTGAGAACTTATATCTCGCGAAAAACCAGCGAGGAGCGGCATGGGTTCAAGCGGGCCGATGCGGCTTTGCGGGTTCAACAAACACTCAAGAAACTGGGGTAAATCATGGAACTAACTGAGATTGTTAAGTGCGATGATGTGCAGCGCTTGTGTGATGCGCTTCGTTGCCGAAGCGCCGCGATACTTCACAACGTCGCTGAAATCGCTGCGATAGTTCGTCGCCTTGACGAGCTTGGCGCTGATGTGACCATTGATGATGCGATGCTTCCTTACTATCGACTGATTGGCCACGGTCAGTTGTCCGCGAAGTGCTTCAGCGCCCTTTGCGGCGAGCCTGCTCTGCTTGAAAAGGTCCGGCAGCTGCCGATGCCTCTGCAAGAAAAGATTGCAGATGGCGAGCCTTTGAAAGTGATGCAAGCCGGCGGCGATTGCCGAATGGTTCGCCCGATCGACATGACGACAAACGAGCGAAAGCAGGTTTTTCGTGGCAAGCGTTTAAGGACCGATGCTGAGCAAATCGGCTACTTTCGAGAACGTGCGGAAAGCCAGCGGGCAAAGGCTGCGGTATCGGAACCGAACGACATCACTGTCGACAGAAAGCGCAAAGGGATCGTGGTAAACGGTCGCTTCCTTTCTGTTTCGGAGTTGGCAAATTTCGTAGCAACTCTCTCTTGATCTGCGATCCGATGGAACGAAAGGCGGCGGCGGGATGGCCGGTTGGAGCAAAGACGACATCAAGGATGCTATGCGTGGCCGTGCGCGCGAATTCCTTGTTAACGTGGGCGGGTTCGATCCCGCGATTCTCGACGATCGCAAAGAGCATCCCTGCCCTTGGTGTGGTGGCAGCACGCGGTTTCGGCTGATCGATGTCGATGCCGGCGCTGTGTACTGCAGCAACTGTTTCACGCATGACAACGGCGACGCGCTCGCAGCAATCATGCGCAACCAAGGCTGGGACTTTCGCACGGCGCTGAATGAATGTGCCCGATACCTCGGCCTGGCTGTCGACGCGGAGCCTGCCGAGCGCTCGAAACATCAGCCGCCGATTCCGCCCGAAAAAGCCAAGCCCGCGGCCGAACAAATCCCGCTGGCGATTCCCGCGGTGCTGCATCGCGCCTATCTCGCGATCTTGTTCAAGCTGCAGTTGTCTGCCGAGCATCGCACGCAGCTGCTGGCTCGCGGGTTGACCTCGGCCGCAATCGAGCAATCGCAGTATCGATCGTTCGTTAAGGGCAGCGCCGAAGAGGCCGCGGCAGTGATCGCGGCGAAGTTGGCTGTGGGCGATGCGATCGAGGGCGTTCCCGGCGTCGGCGATAGCGTTCTATTTACGCAGAGCGGCATTCTCATTCCGGTTCGCAACACCGCGGGCCAAGTTGTCGCGCTGAAGGTTCGCTATGATTCGCCGGCCGAGGATGGCCGCAAGTATGGCTATGTCAGCAGCAAGAAACGCGGCGCTTCATGCGGCACGCCTTGCCATGTTCCATTGGCTGTCAAACTGCTGCCGAGTCGCACAACTGTGCGCGTGACCGAGGGTGAACTTAAAGCCGAGGTTGCAACGCAGCTGTCGTTTGTCGCGACGATCGCCAGCGCTGGGGTCAACACCTGGCGGCACGTGATCGAGCCGCTGAAAGAGCTTGGCGCTAAGCTCGTTTTGCTCTCATTCGATGTCGACGCGATCACAAACGATAAGGTCGCGCGGCAGCTGCTTGACGCTCATGCTGGCCTGACGGCGGCCGGCTTCGAAGTGCAGTTGGAAACTTGGGACCAGGCCAACGGCAAGGGAATCGATGATCTGCTGCAGGGCGGCGGGAAGCCGGAAATTCTTAGCGGCTATTGGGCGATCGAGCGATTGCAGGTGCTGGCCAATGTCGCGAAGCGCGAGCCCGAGAAAAAAGAGCCCACGACAAAAGTTAAAGAGCCTGAGCAGCGCCCGAAGCCTGCCGATGTCGAGCTTGACGGCTGGCCGGATGTCACCGCGGCCGAGGGCCAAACCGACGTTGCCAACGGCCTGCGCATGCGCCTGCGTTTCGGCGATCAATTTCGTTGGTGTGATCCGTGGGGCAAATTTCTGGTTTGGGATCGGCGGCGCTGGTCGCCTGATAAATCCCTGGCGGTCGACGCGTACGCGCGAAGTGTGTACGAATCGCTGTGGCGTGATTTTTGGAAGCGCCAAGGCAACCTCTCGAACGAAGATATCAAGCGCGGAATAACCTTCATCCGCGCAAGCGGATCGGCTCGCGGAATTCGCGGCATGATCGATCGGGTGCGGAGCGAATCGGGCATTCCGATTTTGCCTGACTTGCTCGATCAATATCCGCACTATCTGAACGTGAACAACGGCACGCTTGATCTGCGGACGATGCAATTGCATGTTCACGATCGCGACGACTGGTTGACGCAACTTTGCCCGGTGACTTATTCGCCCGATGCGAAGTGCCCTACGTGGGAGCGATTCGTCGAAAGCATTTTCGCGGGCAATGCTGATCTGGTCGAGTTCATCCACCGCGCCGTTGGTTTGTCGTTGTGTGGCGACGTTTCCGAACACGCTTTGTTTTTCTGCTACGGCAACGGCAGCAACGGCAAGTCAACGTTTCTCAATCTGCTGCTGCAGCTGCTGGGGCCAGATTACGCGTGCAAGGCATCAAGCGAACTGCTGCTGCTGAGCAACGGCAACTCGCACCCGACTGGCATGACCGATCTTTGCGGTAAGCGATTTGTCGCGTGCATTGAAGCCGACGATGGCAAACGCCTGGCCGAATCGATGGTCAAGGAAATGACTGGCGGCGATTCGATTCGAGCGCGCCGCATGCGGGAAGACTTCTGGGAGTTCAAGCCGACCCACAAGATTTGGCTGGCTGCCAACCACCAACCAACGATCAAAGGCACGGACGACGGCATTTGGCGGCGGATCAAGCTCATCCCGTTCACGGTCAAATTTGACGACGCTAGCAAAGATCGGCAGATGCCGGAAAAACTCGCGGCCGAATTGCCCGGCATTCTGAATTGGGCAATCGAGGGCTACCGCAAGTGGCGCGAAATCGGCCTGCAAGAGCCCGACATCGTGAAGCAAGCCGGCGCGCAGTATCGCGGCGACATGGATTTGCTTGGCCAGTTCATCGACGAAATGTGCATCGTCGCGCCCGGTGTGAAGGTGCGAGCGAAGCAATTGTTTGACGCCTACCGAGACTGGACGGATTCCGGAATCAGCTTGACGCGCTTCGGATCGGCGGTTTCAGAACGCGGATTTACGAAGACCAAAAGCAACGGCGTTTGGTACGAAGGAATTGCACTAAGGGCGTCGGATTCGCCCGTAAGAGATTCTGATTCACGGTTTTTCTAACGGAACATGACCGGAACACTTAAGTCGTTATGCCAAAAGCCCTTCGCGATTTCGACGGAACACTTGAACGCTTTTTGGGCATGAACGCCTATGCGCGCACGCGTGAGGCATCAACCCAGAAAACTGTTCCGCTGTGTTCCAGTGTTCCAAAAGTGTTCCAAAAGGTACTCCGGAACGGGGCGGGTACGTGATGATTGTTTACCACCGGCATCCGATAGCCGGTACACAGTCCGTCCGTCGTTTTTTGTTGAAAGTTTGTTCGCCAGTTTTGTTAATCGAATTCTCGCCATGGATTTGCGCGGGAAAGTTGCACGCCAGTTGACGGCAGAAATTGCTTGAAGGATCAAGGGCCGTGAACGCTCAAATATCGCCCGCGGTTCGCCGCGAACAGCCGCACATTTTGCGACTGGTTTTGCCGCGGTGTCCGAACTGCGGTTCATCCCGGCTGCTGGCTGACAAAACAATCGCGATCGACGACGAAACGAAGATTCGGCGCGCTCACTGCGATGACTGCGGCGAGCGCGTGCACATCGAAGTTTCTTACGCCAAGAAAGAAACCGTCCAGAATCTGGCTCATGAAAATTGCGACCTCGGTACATTTCCGACTGACGCATCGTAGTTCGCACTCAGCCCTTTCGAGGTTCCCGGTTATGGCCGCAAAAGAGAAAGCCCCATCGCTCAAAGATCAGATTGTTGCTGCCGCAACGCATCAGCTGCAAACGTATCACGCCGCGCCGCAATCGCTGGTCGATGCTGGCGGCACTGCCGGCTTACTGTCGATCCTTCGCAATATCGTCGAATCGATCGTTGCTGCCGCGCGTGATCAAGTCGCTACTCCCGAATTCATCGACGCTGCCGAGGCGGCCCTTGACGATCTGTGGGCTGACTTTGTGATTCCCGTCAATTGGCCGATCCCTGATTTGATCGAACCGAAGGCTGAAGGCATGGCCCTCAACCTGGCGAAGCGGCTTGTGCGCGGCGCACTAACACCCAACAAGGCCGCATAGTTCGCAGCCCGTTTAAACGCTCTCCCTTGGTTGATCAGGACTTCGGAAAATGGAATGGACCCCCGCAACAATCGCTGCAGTCGCCGCCGGTGTTAGCTCGCTCTTGACTGCGGTGCTGACTGTGCTGCTTGTCAAAGGCGGCCCGCTGGTAATGCGACTGCTGAACTGGACGACGAAAAACAAGCAGGTTCAAGCCAAGATGGCGGCCGAGGGCTACGAGAAGTTCATCGAACGCCTTGTTGACGATGTCGACGAACTGAAAGCGGAACTCAAAGCCACCCGAGAGCTTCACGCCGTCGAAATCTCGAAAGTCCGCACCGACCATCACAACTGCCAGTTGGAGCAAGCGGCGCTGAGGGCCAAAGTTGATCGCCTTGAGCAATTGCACTCGATCACAGTCGAGCTATTCGGAGAGGTGCTCAGTGCTGATTCAGACCAAATCAACCTCCGCATTGACGCCTCGCTAGGTAATGCTGCTGAGCTAGGACTAGCCGGGAGCCTGATGATACCAACCCGGCGAGCTGTCCTAGTGTACGGCAAGCCCGACAAGGTTTGTCTGCCAATCGAAATTGCCAAGTCACTACGCCCAGGGCCGCGCGACTGATGCCAGGATCGGCAACCAACGTGGCAGCCGCGTTGGCGCTGGGTTTTCACATAACCGTTGCGAGAGCGCCCGAAGTTCGGTGTGCACAAAACCTCGGGCCTGTTTCGAGCCAGTCCAGCAATGGACTGGCTTGCGGCAGTAGAGGACGAAATTTCTCGCTCAGTTTCTTTCAGTTCCTGTTTTAGGAGGTCTCGAAAATGCGTGGTTTGGTTTACCTGTCGTTTGCTTTCATTGCGTTCGTTCTGGCTGTTCCGCTGTTTCTCGCGAAAACTGCCGGGGCTTCGATCGACAAGCCGACGTACAGCGTTCCGGTCGATGATGCCGGCCAATTGCCCGCGGGCAACCTCAGCGAAGATGTCGCCTGCCGCTGGCGGCCGTTTCGACGTCGGCGATGTTGCTACATGAACAGCGATCAATATCAGAGTATTGCGGTTGCAACCTTCGACGCCTCGGCGTCACTGCAAGGATAACAACCCCCGCCGCGATTGCGGCTATATGTGGCCCCGCCCCCCGGCGATCCGAATTCGAAAGATGCCGGCCGCCGGACTGGCGGGGCTAATTTTTTCAAGGTGCAAAGTGAGCGACACGCGACTAGCTGGCCCGATCATCGAAGTTGCTGCCGGTGAAAACCTGAGCGGTCACAAGGCCGTTGCCGTTGTCGCAGGCGAAGCCGTTCACGCTGACAAGGGAACGCCAATCCATCGCGGATTGGTCCGCGGCGTCACAACCGGCGCGGCGAATGACGGCGATGTTGCCCGCGTGCAGGTCTATGGCCCGATGCGTGAACCGTCCTGGGCCTGGACGCCTGGCCTGCCGATCTACGTTGGCACCGCAGGTGCGCTGACCCAATCCGTACCAACCAGCGGATGGCTGCAGCAGATCGCAGTAGCCGATACCGCGACCCAAATTTTCATCGACCCCCAGCCCGTTTTCGTTTTGTAGGAGATAGATCGTGGCCGACAAACCATTGCAACTTATCGCCGGTGTCGTCACCCAAGTGGAGGCCAAAGTCAGTTCGGCCGGCGCTGGCGATGCTGGCAAAGTCGTCGCGCTCGACGCGTCGGGCAAGATCGATAACAGCATGATGCCGAGCGGCATCGGCTCCGACACCAAATCGATTGCCGCCAGTGAGAACTTGGCCGGCGGCGATCTGGTGAACGTGTGGAACGATAGCGGCACGGTCAAGGTCCGCAAAGCCGATGCCACCACGGCCGGCAAGGAAGCGAACGGCTATGTTCTCGCGTCGGTCACCAGCGGTGCGAACGCCACGGTTTACTTCGAGCAGGTTATCACTGGCCTGTCATCGCTAACACTCGGCGCGCTGTACTTCCTCAGCACGACGGCCGGTGGCATTACCACAACGGCCCCCAGCGGTAGCGGCAACGTGGTGCAACGGATTGGCCGCGCTATCTCGGCCACTGAGTTGCTGTTTCAGCCGCAAGAGCCAATCACGCT
This sequence comes from uncultured Pirellulaceae bacterium, assembly GCA_964394305.1. Lineage (GTDB taxonomy): Bacteria > Planctomycetota > Planctomycetia > Pirellulales > Pirellulaceae > Anatilimnocola. The sequence goes on along the minus strand of CAYMWL010000055.1, from coordinate 36,362 downwards.
CGCTTAAGTTTCTGGGGATGCCATCATGGCAGAACGCCGTCCGCTTGTCGTTGTCGGTGGGGTAACTCAAGAGTTGCCGAGCGGGGATACCCTGCCTGGCGGCGGCGGTTCGTCACTCAATGCGAAGCGGCTGAATCCGGTCCATGCACTGCACGATACGAACTATGATCTTGAAGACGATCAAGACGTTGACGGCAACACCCCGCTAACTGCCTTCCGCTACGCGTTCCGCGGTCAAACCGACCCAATCGAGAACGGGATTTGGGTTTTCATGGGCAGCGGGACGTGGGTTCGGCCCGCGGATTTCACAGCTGGCTTCAATGCCGACGGCGCGGATTTCTTTGTGCACAGCGGGACGCACGCAGGCGAGCAATGGATTGTTGCTGGGCCAGAGGTCGACGGCGACGAAGTACACCTGACTCGCGTTATTGACATTCCGTCTGGAGGTAGCGACGGCCAGGTTTTGACCAAAACCAGCGGAAGTGATTACGCAGTTGCCTGGGAAACGCTGACTGTCGGCGTGGCTGTCAACGATATCGAAGATGCGACCGGCGCGACCGCAATTGACTGTGGCAGTAACAATTTCACGCTATCTGCTTTTGGCAAATCGATCATCGACGTTTCCGATTCAGCGACCGTTACGTATGTGACCTACGGCGGAAATTCAATCACGATCGGCAGCAGCGGCGGCTCCGGCGGCACGGACTTAATTGCAGGCACGATCAACATTGGCCACGCCAGCAGTAACTACGTCAACATCATGCCTAACTCAACTGGCTATATCTCGATGTACGGAGGCAGTGGCGCTCCGAAGGGAAACCACATTCCCGACCCATCGGGAGGCATGACCGAAGATTCGGAATGCCGTACTGCGCTCGTGGCGCTATTGACCTACCTTCGCACCCGCGGCGACATCGCATCATCGTAGGTGGCAAGTGCTGATTCTTGATCCAACCGCGAATGACCAATTGATACTTGATGCCGCCGCGCCAAGTTGGCTGGTGCTGACCGTCGAGAGTTTCATTGCGACCGGCACATTCCGCGGCTGCCTTGAAGTGGGGGTTGCGATACAAGGCGCGTGCGAGGTTGCGCCGACAATGGCCGGCGTGGTTGCTTCCGCGCCGTCAATGTTCGCAGCGGTCGAAATTGCCGCAACGATTCAAGCTTCGTTTCTGGTCGCGCCGACAATGGCCGGTGCTTTGGAGATTGGTGTCATGACGTGCGAAGGCGAACTAGTTGCGGAACTGCTGCTGGAAAACACGATCGATGTTCGTATTGTTGGCCTGAAAGTTGGCGGCACATTTACTAACGATGCCACGTGCACAGCAACGTTGCGGCAGATCAATGAGGACGATTCAGACGGCAGCGTTGTTGTTGGCGCCGATTCGATCGCCCTTACCTATGTGGCCGCCAGTAGTGGCGAATACCTCGGCCGGCTTCCGGCTGACCTGAGCTTGACCAAGAACCAAACGTACCGCTTGAAGGCCAGGGCCGAGAAGTCTGGCGTGGCTGTCGGAACTTGGTACTCCGATCTTGTCGCCAAGGTTCGCAGCGCGAGCCACAGCAGCTAAGGGCGATTGTGAGCGATGCAGACCGAAAACGTGAGAAGCGCAAAAGTGAACGGCTCGTCATCATCCCGAAGTGTGCCGACCTTGCCCGCCGTCGCGCGCTCGAACAGGACGATGAAGAGTGGCTGTATTACTACTTCCACCCTGACGCCTGCCCCCGCAATCCCTTCACGTACAAATTCGTCAAGCAGCAGCGACGAATTATCGAGACTGTTGGCCAGGCCATCCGCGACGGCCGCGACAAAGCCATTGCCGCAAGCCGCGGCGAAGGCAAAACGACAATCTGCGAGCGCCTCGCAATGAAGTACATCATGCAGGGCAACGCGTTCCCCGAGATTGCGATTTACTTCGCGGTGTTGTTGGCGGCAACCGGCGGCGCGGCCAGCAACTCGCTGGACGAAATGAAAGATCAGATCGAGAGCAACGAACGGCTGGCGCTCGATTACCCTGAAATCTGCATTCCGGTGCGGGCGCTGGAAAGCACGCCGCAGAAAGCTCACACGCAGATCGTCAGCGGCTACCGTCACGACAACGGAGAGCCTTACCACGAAGCGAACAGCAGGTTCACGTGGTGCGGCGATGAAGTGATTATGCCCAACGTGCCGGGCTCTCCCTCGGCACTCTCGATCATCGCGACGCGCGGGCTTGATGCTGCGATCCTTGGCCTGAAGAAAAAGGGTCGGCGGCCTGACCTGATCTTGATCGACGATCCCGATACGCTCGAAACCGCGCGCAGCCAGCACCTGGCCGACAAGCTCGAAGGGAACTTGGAAGGGGCGCTAGGGCAGCTGGGCGGCCAAACTCGCCGCGCGGCCCGCGTGATGATCACAACCGTGCGCTCTCGCATTTCGGCCAGCTACAAGTACACCGATCGCAAGCTGAAACCCTACTTCCGCGGCGAACGGTTTTCGTTCTTGGAGAAAAAGCCGGACAACCTCGCGAAGTGGGAGGAATACATCATCCTCGCGCAGCAGGATCAGCTGGACGAAACGAACAAAGCGCATCAGCTGTACCTGGACAACTTCGACGAAATGAATGCAGGCGCGATCGTCGCGAACGAAAACCGATTCACGAAAACCGAGTCAACGGCGCTGGAATTCTATTACGCCGAGATGGCCCGCATGGGTGAACAGTTCGTTCTGACCGAACTGGACAACAACCCGGCCGAGGAAACCGGCTTCATTGAATCGGGCATCACAAAGCAACGCATTCAAAAGCAAATCAGCGGCTACGCTCGCAAGCTCATTCCGCCCGGCTATACGGTTCTCACTCACACTGCCGACGTTCGCAAAATTGCCCTGCACTGGGTTGTTCGCGCGTGGCGAATGGATGGCACCGGGACAACGATCGACTATGGCATTCACTCGCTGATCGGCACCGAGCGCGGCAAAGAAGATGGCGTCGAAGCTGCCGTGTTCAACGCAATCGTCGCGCGCATGATCGAGTTCGACGAAACCGACTACATCATTCACGGCACCGATGGCGAAATGATCCCGCGGACCAAAACGGTTTCGCTGTTCGATGCTGGCTGGCAAACCAAGGTTGTGTATGAGGCATGCCGCGAAGCTCGCCGCCGCACTCGCCAGGCCGTGCTGCCGATCATGGGCCTGGGCAAGAGTTGCGGCTGCGTGCGGACCAGTTACCGCGAACTCAACAAGTCGACCGACCGCGTGAAGAATTACGACGGCTATCGATTCGTGAAGCGAGAGGGCGGCATTTGGTTGGTCGAGTCAAACGCAGATCACTGGAAGGCGTGGGAACACGATCGCTGGATGACCGGCGACGGCCGAGTCGGCCAGATGACGCTTTACGGCGAGCACGATCCGTACTTAGAGAAGATCGGCCAACTGACGGTCGACCAGAAAAAGCACTTCAACTACGCCACGCACATCGTCAACGAACGCGAGGTCGAGAAGCCATATCGCGGCGGCATGCGGCGCGAATGGCACACGTTCGCAGAGAACCAGCACTACCTGGACGCATCGGCCTACAGCGGCCCTGCAGCTGCGATGCGCGGTGTGAAGCTCGCGACACGAATCAATCTGACCGAACCCAAGAAGGATGAGGCCCCCAAGACAACCGCAGTTTCAGTTGCGGTTCCGTCGCCACCAAAGAAGGTGAAGAAAAAGCCACAGCGAAGGGTTTTCTACTCGTGAGTAAACGAAAGGGACGGCCGAAAGGATCGGCCAACATCGCAACAGTCGTTGATGTCGAGCCGCGCAGATGCCCGGCTTGCAATTGCACAGATCGCAACATTCTCAACACTCGCGACGTGGTTGGTTTCGTGATTCGACGATGCCAATGCAACCACTGCAGCAAAGTTTGGCTTGAACGCGAAAGAAAATAAGCAGCACATGCTTATTATCTAGAAAAATGTAGCTGCAGAGTATTGGCCGTTTTCGCCAAAACGGCATCATTACTTCTATGGCCGGCGAAGCACTAGCACACGCTCAAGCAATGGTAACCCTGTTGCGACAAATCGAACTGGATAACGCCGGTGTGCAATCTGTTGCCGTGAACGGAACGCAGACAACGATGGTTGACTTGATCGCATTGCGGAAGCAATACGAATCAGAAGTCAGTCGCCTGAGTGGCGCGAATCCCCGCGTCAAGCGCATGAAGATGGGAGGCTTTCGGTAATGATGATCGCGCCTCCCAACCTTTCAACCGTTCAATTCGCCGGCGCTGGCATCGACAGCGTCGGCAGCGGCTATGACGCAGTTCGCGGCACGAACAAGCGACGAACCGCGCCGCCAATTCTGCGCAGCGAAGACGATCAGCTGCGGATAACCGACCGCAAGAAAATGCTGGCGTCCTCGCAGTTGCTTTATCGCAACTTCGCTTTGGTCCGTTGGATGGTCGCGCGTCATCTGGATTACGTTTCGACGTTCACCTTCCAAGCGAAGACCGGTAACCGCGAACTGAACAAGCGGCTCGAATGGCTTGTTCGTGGTTGGTCGAAGCCCGGCAACTTCGAAGTGAGCGATCGATTCAGCCGGCAGAAGTTTGTTCGCATGGCAGAGCTTCAGCGGACGCTGAACGGCGACGTTGGCGTTCTGAAGCTTCGCAAGGGCAAAGTACAGGCAATCGAAGGTGATCGAGTCCGCACGCCCTACGGTGGCCTGCCTGACGGCTATACGCCGGCCGACTTCATTCACGGCGTGCGAACCAACGATTTCGGCAAGCATCTTGAATACTCTGTCTGCAAGCGCGGCAAGTTCAACGATGCTGGGGGCGGATCATCGCAGTTTCAGTTCGAGCGGATCATTCCCGCCCGCAACATGCTGATGTTCGGCTACCTCGATCGCTTCGACCAGGTGCGAGGAATCAGCCCCCTGGCCGCCGCGATGAACTCGGCCGCCGATGCCTACGAATCATTCGATTACGCGCTAGCTCGCCAGAAGATCGCCCAGCTGCTGGGCGTTGTCTTCACGCGCAAGGCCCTCGACGAAGCCGATCCGCTTTCCGAGGCCGAGGAAGACGACGAAGAAGAGGAAGACACCGGCGAACCGCGCTACGGCAAGATCGAGTGGGGTGGCGGCACTGTGCAGGTCGACCTTGACCAGGGCGACGACATGAAGTTTATCGAGTCGCACAACCCGACGACGGAAGCGCAAGCGTTCTGGCAGGTAATCATTCAGCTTGTGCTGAAAGCGCTGGACATCCCTTATTCGTTCTACTCCGAAAACTTCAGCAACTATTCGGGCGCTCGTCAGGCCCTGCTGCAGTATGAAAACTCGGCCAAGATCAAGCGGATGGACCTGCAAGAACTGCAGGATCATCTGACTTGGTGGCGTTGCATGCTGTGGATTCAAGACGGCTGCCTGCCTGGCGTGGCTCCCGATGACCTGCGGTGGGAGTGGGTGCCGAACGGTTTGCCGTGGATTGATCCGCTGAAGGAAGCGCAGGCGAAACTGGCGCTGCTTGCCGCTGGCCTGACTTCCCGCGGTCGCATCCTGCGCGAGTCTGGCGACGGCGACAACGAGGATTTGCTCGATGAACTGCAGGCTGAAGAGAAGTCGGCCGCCGATCGTGGCCTGAAGTTCAACGTTTCCCCGATTGTCGTTTTGAATGACCAACCCGAGCCGCAGCAGGGGAACAAATGAGCAAGCTCCCAAAGGCAAATCGCTTTGAGCCGTCGCAGATCGACAACGGATCGCTGAAGATTCCGCGCACGGCGCTGCGGTTCGATGCCGACGTAGAAATCAAAGACTCAAAGACAAGCGGCACGATCCCGATTTCGCTTCGCGCTCGCAGCGGCAACGTTCTGAACCATTGGTACTTTGGCCGATGCGTTCACGACTTTGCCGGCATGCGGCCCGCATCGGCGAAACTGCCGTTTGACTATTGCCACCTTGATACCGAAGTGCTGGGCTACAGCGACAGCCAGGATGTCAGCGATGGCTTGGTAATGCACGGCGTGCTGATCCCGTTCAAGAAGAAGGATCGAGTCGATGAAGTTGTCACCAAGGCCGCGGCCGGTTTTGAGTGGCAGGGCTCGATCTACTTCGACATCGACGAACTGATTTTGGAGTACGTGCCCGAGGGCATGACATCGCCGGTCAACGGCGGCATGTTCGAAGGCCCTGGCGTTATCTTCCGCGACTGGATGCTTCGCGGCGCGGCGATTTGCCCTTACGGGTATGACCCGAACACTAGCGCCCAGTTTTCTAACCAAGGCGACGAAATCGCCGTTTCATTTGTTTCGAAAGGGTCCGTTGCTATGGCCAAGAAAATTACCAAGGGCAAGTTGAGCCCAAACCGTCACGATCGCCGCAAGGCTGCTGCCCTGGCTGCCAAGCCCGCGGCGAAACCCAAGGGGAAGTTGGCCGCTGCGAAGCCGGTGTCTAAGCCTGCAAAGCCGTCGAAGTTCGCCGCCGATGAAGGCGATGAAGACGACGACGAAGAAGAGGAAGAGCTTGAAGCGGAGGAAATGGAAGCTGACGACGAAGGCGAAGCCGAACCGGAAGACGGCACCGAAACCGAAGGCGACTGCGATTGTGAGGGCGAGGAAGACTGCGAGTGCGACGAAGAAGAAGACGCCGAAGAAGGGCCTGTCGAGGAAATGGAATCCGACGAAGGTGAACAATCGGCGAAGGGTAAGCACTCGGCCAAGAAGCCTAATAAGGCCAAGCTGTCGGCGGCGCAGAAGGAAGCCCAGCGGTTCATCACTGCATTCGGTGCGCAGGGTGGCGTTTGGTATGCCGAGGGCCTGAGCTTCGACCAAGCGCAAACACGATTCAACAAGTCGATCCGCGACGAAAACGCCAAGCTGAAAAAGAAAGTCGGCAAGCTGTCGACTCAGTTGGCCGAAATGCGCGGCGAAGACGAGCCTCTGAGCGCCACGCCGGCCGAGGAGCGCGGCGGCAAGGGTGGCAAATCCAAGCAGTTCAACGGACTGACCTCAGGCGCTGCGAAGTTTGCGGCCAACATCAAGATTCGCCGGTAGTTCATTTTTTGAGTTGTTCAACGGGGCGGGCTGTGTGGCTCGAATCCCTTCCACTTTTTTGACAAGGATTTTTGACTATGCCTGTTGCAATGCCAACCCTGTTGGACATCGTAACCTTGAATAACTCCGACAAAGAAGTCGGGCTGATCGAGGAAGTGGTGCCATTCGTTCCCGAAATCGCCGTTGTTCCCGCGCGGACGATCAAGGGCCTGAACTTCAACACCACGGTTCGCGTGGCGCTGCCGACAGTCGGCTTCCGCAATGCGAACGAAGGTACTCCCGTCACGAAGTCGCGATTCGAAAAGCGGCTTGTGGAATGCTTCATTATGAATCCGCAGTGGGAAGCGGACAAAGCCATTGCCGATGCCTACGAAGACGGCGCGGCGGCCTACATCGCGATCGAAGCTGTCGGCATGACGAAGGCCGCCTTCATCACGCTTGGTAGCCAGTTCTATTACGGTGCTGGCGCCGGTGGCGACGCGAAAGGTCACCCCGGCCTGATTCAGGCGTATGACGCCACGAACATGGTTGTCGATGCCAACGGTTCGACGGCCGGCACCGGATCGAGCGTGTGGGCGGTTTGCTACGGCCCCCAGGCTGTGACGTGGGTTTTCGGCAACAACGGCGAAGTTGCAGTCAGCGATGCCGTTGAACAGCGGATTCCTGATCCGAACGACGCGACGAAGGTTCTCACGGCCTACTGCCAGCACATGCTTTGCCGTCCTGGCCTGCAGGTGTCGAGCATCAATTCGGTCGCGCGGATCAAGAAGCTGACCGCTGATTCGGGCTGCGGCCTGGACGATGACAAGCTGTCCGATCTATTGTCGAAGTTCCCTGTCGGCTTCAAGCCGAATGCGTTCTTTATGTCGCGGCGCTCGCTCAAGCAGTTGCAGCAGAGCCGCACGGCGACGAACGCCACCGGCGCGCCGGCTCCGATCCCAACGGAAGCGTACGGCATTCCGATTCAGGTCACCGATTCCATTCTCGATACCGAAGCGCTGACGCTGTAAGCGATCACTAGCCCTGCCGAGCGATTTCCCCAGGATCGTGACAAGCCAGCCCTCTTGCCCAGGGCTGGCTTGCGGCAGTAGAGGGCCGAACTTTCGACCAAACCACAAGGAATCAAGCAAATGGGTTACGCATTAAAAGACGCGCTGGTCAAAGTCACTCGCGCGCTGCCATCTTCGGCCAGTTCTACGGTCAAAAGCGATTCGATCGATCTTGGCCTGAGTAGCCGTGGCGATTTTGTTCAGCCAGTCGAGTTCAAGGTGAGCGCGCCGGCCGTCAATGCGACGATGGCCCCCGACACTCGCACGTTTACCTACGAAGTGATCCACAGCGACAGCGCCGATCTTTCGTCGTCGTCGGTGGTTTACGAGGACTGCATTGTGCAAGTCGGAGCGAGCAGCGCCGGTGCTGCTGCTGCCGAAAAGGTCGTTCGCTTGCCTGTTGATGTGAAACGATACGTCGGAATTCAAGTCACATCGGGCGCGTCGACCGGAAATGCCGCCGCCGTTTCGGCAACCTTTGAAGCGTTGCTCTAAGCCATGACTATGCTGTCCCGCGCCGTATCCGCACACGCCGCCGCGCTCGAAAGAGCGGCCGGAATCGACGTGCTGATTCTGCGCGGGGCACGCACAAGCTTGGCGATCAAAGCAGTGCCGGCGACAAGCCAGCACACGGTTGCGGACGAAGCAACCGGCATTCCGGTGAAGATCAAGTCATTCGACTGGATTTTCATCGTCGCGAAGTTGCGGACGGCCTGCGCGGCATTTCCGGGGTTTTGCGAATTGCTCCCCGGCGATGTGGTTCAACGGCAGTCCGATGGCAAGAAGTTTTCCGTGCAATCGGTCGCACCTGGCCGGCCAGTGAACGAACCGCATGACGCGCACGGCGTGATGATCGTTACCCATTCGCAGGACGTTTAAACGTGTCGGACGAACTTACATCCCAACTGATCAACTCGGCCGAGGTTGCTGTTGCGCAAATCAACGCAGCTGCGGTCGCCGGGTTATTCGTTGGCCTGGAGTTCAAGGCGAAGCGATCCTATGCGGCCTGGACTGAGGAACTGAAGGAAGCCAACGGCCTGCAGGTCGACTGCGTTCCGTCGCGCTACGAGCGAACGGATTTGCTCTCGCGCGAACGCATTGGCTACCAACCATCGGTCGAGATTTACGTTCGTGAAAAGTTCGGGACAAACGACCTGGACCAAGGCAACAAGGTTCGCCAAGCCATCGTCGATCGCTTGGTGATTTTCGTCGAACAACTCGACGTGATGTTCAAGACAAACAAGCGGCCACGGCTCGCACCGGATGAACTGATTACCTGGAATAGCAGCACCATCCTGGTTGCCTGCAGCCGGCCGCACTTGAAGGACAAACAGCAGTTTTTCGGGGCGCTGAAGGTCATCTTCGACGCGCCGAAGCTTATCACGCCGGTGGAAACATGATCGGGCTCGATTTTCAATTCATCGACACTTCCAAGCTGGTCGCCACCGCGGCCAAGGATGCGTCGTTTAAGAATTTGGGGCACGCGGTCGCCACGATCCGAAAGGATGCTCAGGCGTCGATCGACATCAGCGCCGAACCGTCGAAGCCAGGCACGCCGCCGAACAGCCGCGACGGCAAGTTGGCGCGTGCGATCGTGTTCGACGTTGATAAGGCAAATGACATTGCCATCGTTGGCCCACGCGAAAGCGTTGTGGGCGATGCCGGCGCTGCCCACGAACATGGGGAGCAGTTGGGCAATACCGACTTCCCCGAGCGGGATTTCATGGAACCCGCGCTAGAACGCAACCTTTCACGCTTTGGCGAATCCTTCGCCGGCTCAATTTAGGAGTGAATCGCAATGACCCAATCTCAGAAAATGGGCTTCGAGGGATGCTCGTACTACGGTGCCACTGTTGGAGTCGAGGCAACGACACCGATCCCCGAAACTCGCGACATGGCCGAAACGTTTGATCACGACAACGGCGATACGACAGTTCGGGAATACGACGGTTCGGGTAACCCGTTGATTCCAATCGAAACGGGCGCGAAGACCAAGTTGAAATGGGGCTTCACGTTTCAAACGCTGAACGTTCCCGATAACGCAGTCATCGCTGCGCTGCTTGCCGCTTCGTATGCTGGCACGCCCTTCGCTTTCCGCACGAAAGATCACAAGAACGGCAAGGGCTACAACGGCGACGCGATCATTAAGCACAACTTCACGCGCAGCTTGACTGGCGAACAAGTCATTGACTGGACGGTGAGTGCAAGCCGCGCAGGCAATCGCCGCCCGCAGTTCTACGTGTAACCTGCGTCCCGATTCAAAGCCCCATTCACGCCAATTTGCGAGACTGAAAATGCAGGCCACATACAACTTGATTCTCTCGGCCGGGGAGAATTCGATTTCTGAAAACACCGTTGTCACCGCGGACACCGCAAACCCGCTGCAGGTCGACATTCCTGTTGCCCTGGTTGGCGAACTCACGACGCGCACGGATGACGACACCGGCATCATTACACTTGTCGCGGATCACGGCATTACCACGGCTGACTTTGTCGATTTATACGATGCGACAACCGGCGAACTGCTGCGCAAAGACGTTGACATCACTGCGGCAGACTCGACAACGATCAGCATCAACGTCGGCACTGGCAGCAATCTGCCGGTGGTCAACACTGACCTGATCGTCGGCAAGCAGGTGCCGTTCCTGCCGACGATCTTGCCGGACACGATCAAGCTGTTTGGCATTCAACTGAAGATTCCCGGCGCGACCACGAAGGGCCGCGTTTGCTTCAAGGATGCTTCGCCAGCTGTCGCTGGCAGCGGCGATGGTGACATCAACTTGGTCGCGAATGCCGGGCAGATTTTCAACGTCGAAGGCGGGGCCGATAACCCGCTTGCCGGCGATCCGGTTGTTACTGGCGTTGTCAGCCAGGCTAACACCACACTGCCGGCTGTGCTGCAGATCATCAGCCTGGAAGATCGCACGCCGTAGTTTTTCGTCCGTTTCGTCAAAAATCCTGGGGTAAAGATCGTGCAGACGTTCAAAGATCGCGAAGGGCAGGAGTGGGAGGTCGACCTGCCGTATGGCGAGGTTGTCCGCATCAAGGAAGAATCGCAGGGCAAGTTCGACCTTGCCGAACCGCAAAAGGATGAACTCGGCAAGCGGCTGGATGAAGACTTGTCGCTGTTTTGGGAACTGCTTTGGTACATCGTGAAGCCGCAGGCCGCGATCGTCATGCCCTCGGCTGGCGAGCTTCGCCGGCGCGGCAATGCCCAGGCGATCCCGAGCGTTTCCGGCATCACGGCTGCAGAGTTCGGTCGGCGGATGTCAGGAGATTGCTTGATTGCCGCCGATGAAGCTTTCCGGCGCGAGTGGCAAGATTTTTTCCACCAACTCCAGCGCCCGGATCAAGCGGCGGCACTGGGGGCGTTGAACCTCATCAACTCGGCAACGCTGGCCAAGGTCAGGGCGAAGGTGGAGAGCAGCGAAGCCCTGAGAACGCTACCGGATCGAGTATCGGCGAAGGTCGACCGGATGCTCACGAAACCATTCGAGGATTTGCAGGCGTCCTTAGACTCGATCCTGAACGATTCACCTATCGAGAACTCTGGAACCGCTACCAAGGAATTGCCCGCCACTGCCGCGCCATGATCGTTGACCAAGCTTCTTTGGTCTGGCTGTCGTTTGGCGGAAAGCATTCGGCCGCTGACCTGATGAAGTACATCGACACCGGGCGACTTGAACAGCCCCGCGAAGTTGTCGCACCCTACAACGCATTGGCCCGCGAAATGATCGGAAAGGAGTTAGACAAGCAATATGGCGGGCAAAGGTGACATCGAAGCTGGCCGCGCGTTTGTGACGGCCTACATCAAGAATTCGCCGCTGCTGAAGGGGCTGGGGCAGATCAAGAAGGAACTGCAGGGCCTGGGCACGTCCGTGATGAAAGTCGGCGGCATGATCGGGGCGGTTGGCACTGCGATCACAGCGCCGATCGGTGTTGCCGTGAACCAGTTTGTCGCGATGGGCACGGAACTGCAGAACATTTCGCGCCGCACTGGCGTTGGTGTTGCCGCACTTGCCGAATTCAAGCATGCCGCCGAACAAACAGGCGCAAGCCTGGGCGACATCGAAGGTGCGAGCAAGTCAGCGACAAAAGCGATCGCCGATGCCGCGATGGGTGGTCAGGGGGCTGCAGTGGCACTCTCTCGCCTTGGCCTGACTGCCGAGGGCCTGAAACAGCAGCTGCCAGAGCAGCAGTTGCAGACGATCGCGGATCGCCTGAACGGAATCAAAGATCCCGCACAGCAAGCCGCACTCGCTACCCAGCTGCTTGGAGGAACCAACCTACTGCCGATGATCGGCCAGCTGGGGGCGTTGCGGAAGGAAGCTCGCGACCTCGGCTTGGCCCCGAGCGAAAAAGCCGTTGCCGATGCCGCGAACCTCGGCCGGCAGATCAAGCGCGGCTTGTCGGTTGTGACCGCTACCATTTTTGAAATCGGCTCTGCTGTCGCCCCGGTGTTGTTCCCGATCGGCGAAGCTTTCATTCGCATCACAAGCAGCGTTGCCAAATGGGCTCGCGAAAACGGCGAAGTCGTCCGCACGATTTTTAAAATCGGGTCGATTGTGGCGGCCGTTGGCGCTGCGATCACTGCCGTCGGCGCTACGATCTTTGGCGTTGGAACTGTCGTCGGTATGGTTTCGGCTGCGATCACCGGCATTGTCAGCGTCATCGGCTCGATTATCTCGATCGCTTCGGCCGTTGGTGCGATCCTGTCGCCGATCTTAGTTCCGCTTGGCCTGATCGTTGTTGCCGTTGGCGGCCTGACGGCGCTGCTGCTCCGCAATCAAGCCGTCTGGAATGCGGTTTCGACGACGGCAAAAAACACGCTGGCCGGCATCGTTGCGGCGATTGCTCCCTATGTCGACATTGTCAAAACGACGATCGGCGGCATTGTAGATGCGCTGATGTCGGGGCAGATCGGCAAGGCTGGCGAAATTGCGATGACAGCCCTTCGCCTCGCGTTTGAAATGGCGCGAACTGCGATCGTCGGCGGTTGGCTTGACCTTCGCAACCGAGTGCTGGGCGTTTGGGATTCGATCATGACTGCCGCTGCGGGCGCTCTGGCGTTCGTCGGATCGTTGTTTAACTCAGTCTTCACCGCAATTACTGGATTCGACTTCGGGGCGATACTGTCTGCTGGTTGGGCAGCGTTTCAGGTCGCCGCGGTCGCCGCGCTCGATTACGTGATGGCTTATGTTCGCGCGTTGGTGGCGGCAATGAACGCAGTTCGCACCGCGATATGGGGCACGGTGCAGGATGTCGCGATTGCGGTTCCGGCCGTTGCCAAGGCTACTGCTGCGATGGGCATCAATCAGGCCCGGCAAGCCGCTCCCGATGCAATGGGCGCTCTCGACAAGGCGTTGCTGGCTGGCGCTGAGGCGATGAAGCGTGTAGGCGACGATCGCGTGCGGATGCGTAACGATCGCGAAGCCGATGCGAATTTGTGGCGAGAGGCACAAGCCGAAGTTGTCGCCGAGCTTCGCGAACAACTCAACAACCAAGCGGCCGAGGCGAAGGCGGCACGCGCTGCCGTGCGAGTTGCCGGCGCTGGCGACATTCCCGCTGGCGCTGTCCCGCGTGGTGGCGACATCGCGGCCGGGGCTGCAATCCGCGCGTCGACGGGAACGTTCAGCGGCATGGCGCTGCTTGGGATGGGCAACGATGGCGGCATTGCCAAGAAGCACCTGCAGGTGGCAGAGAAGCAACTTGCGATGCAGGACAAGGAAGTCGGCGCGATCACATTTCTGGCCGGCGCTGTCGATCGGCTAAAGCTTGTGATGGGAGGCAACCGCTAGTGTTTACGTTTTTGCCATCGCCGCGCAGCCCGCTTAGCACAAGTTCTAATCCGCCTGCGCAGGAATTGGAGTGGGTGGCCGAGGGCATCGACGATTCTTTCATTGTGCACGGCCAAGCACTTTTGCACACGCCAAACGCGATCGCATCGCCGGCGGGCATTCTCTTCCGGCAAGATGTGAAGTTGGTCAAGCAAGGCTTTGGCCTCTATTACGTGCAAGCGCCCTATGCTCCTCGCGACAAGTCGAAGTGGACCTGGGACGGCAGCACCGGCGGCGGAACGTTCAACATCAAAGCCAGTCGTCAGCACTTGGCCAGTTATGTAGCGGCTGGTGAGGCTGCGAAGGATCACAAAGGCGCAATCGGCCGACAAATCGACGGAACGATTGACGGCGTTGATATCGCGATCGCGGCCGGCAAGTTCAATGTGCGAGTTGAGCATCCGCAAGGAGTTGTCACCCCCGCATATTTCCGCTTCATTCGATCGCTGACGAGCCGCGTGAACAGCACGTCAATCTTTGGTTTTCCTGCTGGCGAAATGCTGCTGCTGGACGGGCAAATGTCTGACGGCACTGATGCACCTGCCGCTGTAACGCTCTCGTTCGCGGTCGAAGAGAACTTACAAGGTCTCTTGGTTGGCGGGATCACTGTCGCGCAAAAAGAAGGGCACGATTACGCATGGGTAGAGTTCAAGAACGACGTGGACCCCGCCGGACTTCCGGTCACTAAGCCGCGACAGATCGACGTCTGCCGCGTCTATCAACGAACCAATCTAGCCGCTGCGCTGGGAATAGGTGGTTAGCATGAGCGGCGGCAAACTTGGCCCGGGCGGCGATCCATTTCAGGGGCCACTAAATCCAGACGTTTGGAATTCGGTGATCGACGCTCGCGACGATCACCTTCGGCGAACCGCGCAGCGCGTTACAAGCTTGCCTGGCAACGGCCGCCCCTACCGGCCGAACTGGACGCGCAATTGGCATTCGGTCATTCAGGTCCGCAACATGTCTGGCGCTTCGCTTCGCGCTGGCGATGTGATCGAGTTCAACGGCAATCCGCTGTCGATCGCTGAAAACGACACGCTCTGGCTGACCGGCGTTGCCGTCGATCTTACGCACGTTGGCTGGGGCATCACGCTTGAACCGCTTGCACACAACGCGAGTTCACCCGAGATTGGCCCGGTGCTGCTTGTCGGCGGCTGTATTGCGAATGTGCAGATCACGAACAACGATCACAAGTACGCCACGCGGAAGGCCGGATCGACAACGCTGACCTCGGCTGAGCGTGGCCCGGTGAAGATTTTGCACAAGCCGTCAGGTAGCGTTCCCGGGGAACGCCGCTGCCACGTGCAGATTATGGATGAGGACGGCGATAGGGTTGAGCTTGTCGAAGTCCACCACCCAAGCCCGGCCGCCAACGGGCAGGTTGTCGAAGCCAACGCAAACGGCTATCACCAAGGCCGGATTCGCATGCCCAATGGAACCGCGACCTATACGATCGGCGAAGAGGTTTGGCTGCAGTTCGCCGATGGGCATGACGGTTACCCGAATGATGACGGCCAGGTGCTCGCAGTGCACGGCGAAAATTACTTCGCAAAAGACACCGGCCAAACCTGGGGCGAAGGCGAAAACGAACGGCCGCTGTATGTGGCGATTTGCGATGAGCGCTCATTCCTTGGCGTAAGTGCCAGTCCGATCGCGAAGAATGCGACCGGCACTGTTGCGCTGATCCACAGTCATAACTTCGAATCTGCCGATATCGGCAAATCAGCGGTGGCGTTGCACGACATTCCACCCAGCGCTCTTGTCAAAGTGACTCGTCGCGCTGGCGTGTGGATGGTTGAGCTGCTCGACAAGACGTTAGTGCATTTCGAGCTGCTTCAAGAGCTGAAGCTAACCGGTACAGGCTCAGGCCACGCTAAGGCCAAGATTCTTACCTGGAATGGTAGCGCGTGGGCTGGCGGCGAGGGAGTTGAGATCGAGGTCTACGATTGGTTCCCCGGCAGGTGGAACGGCCTGGCCGGTTATCGAGGCTTGGCAGAGTATCGCCCGACCCAGTACACCGATCCCGGTGAAGATGAAGAAGACCCGGAAGACGATGTTCTGCGACCGGTTTACGAAATCATTTGGATGGAGCGGCCGGCGCAGCTCATCCGCTTTACCACAACGGCCGCATCAGGGGAGGGCGGCATACCGGCGACAGTCGGTTGGTACGATTGGCAGGGCCGCGATCCTGGCAGCAGCGTAACTGTACACGACCCTGATGGTGTGTTTCCTGATGTCTTTGAAGGTGCGAAGGGCGTTGCCTATTACAACAACAAGGATCGTCGGTACGAAATTCTGCGGTGTCAGCGCATTGTCATCTTCGCCGAGGCCACTCTCTCTGCGGCTATGTGCGGATCATCGGCAAGCATCACGGATTTTGTTGCCAAGCCGTGCGGTGAATTCGTCGGCAGTCCTCCGACAGCCCCAACGTCTGCAACAAACCCAAATGGAGTTGCTGGAGTCTCTGGCAGTACTGTCACCCTGCGGCGCATCAGTAATTCAATGACGTGGGAAGTAATTGGCGTCACGCGAGTACTGGTGAAACCAATCGTTGCACTCGATCTCCTTGGCCTTGAATTCAGATATCGAACGGCCGATTGCTACTTGGAACGATGCACCACTGATCTTAACGACTGGGAAGCCTGGCACACTGGTGAAGCGGAGTGCCCGTAATGGCTGGCGAAACGGCGCTCATTCGATTCCCTGGTTTTACTCTAATACGCGGCGGCAAAATTGCCCTTGGCCCGAGCCGATGTTGCCCGCCCTGTGTGTGCGGTGGCTGTAGCGGAAGTGCGGCCGGCACTTTATTGGTCGACATTGATGGATCGGCTGCATTCGGCAATCCACTGATGGTTGGTGGCATGGGTTGCGGCGGCGATCCGGCTTGCTTTTGCTACGGATGCGCTTTGGTTGGTGGCACTTACTCGATAGCGCTGGGAACGGGGTCGCCAACAAGCTGCGGTTGGAGCGGTGTGTTTGATGCACCTGGCTATCAGGCAGTTTGCAACGGCGATCAGTCTGACAACGGAACTGTTGCGACGGAAATTAGCCTGATAGTTTCTTTTGATGGCGCCAACTATTGGGCACAGCTCAACATCACGTTTGCCGCGATCCTCTACCAGTGGAATAAGAATCTTGGTGCGACTAAGCCGGTTTGCTCTGAGCTATTCCCGCTGACATTTGGTAACGCCGAATCTGCGCAACAAGAATTCTGGGACTGGGCAGTTATCAACCTCGGCAGCGGTCAAGTTGCCGAACCGTGCGACCTGCGATTCATCGACATCACGGTTGATTTGCCATGAAATGCGAATGCGGCTTTCAATCGACGAAGGTCAAGACGTTCCCATTTTGGTGCCGATGCGGCCGGCACTACACAACTGAGGCGAGCGAGCCTGTAACGCCCGCAAATGCGCAGCATCTAGGTAGGCCTGGCACCGAACTGAAAAAGTTACTGGCAAGCATGGGCATTTCGGTTGGCGACTGCCGCGCCTGCGACGAACGGGTGATTCAGATGGATCGCTGGGGCGTTGAAGGTTGCCGTGAGCACTTTGACGAGATCCGCGGTTGGTTGGTTGAGTCGCAGGCCAAAACGAGTTGGCAGACAAAAGCTGAGGCGGTGGGTCGCAGTGCGCTTACCGGGTTGGCGTTGCAACTTGATCCGCTGGACATTCCGGGGTCACTTGTGATGCTGGCGATTGACCTGGCTTCGCGAAGCAGAACCACACTGCAAGCGAAACCATAACCGAAACGTACATCCCAACTTCAGGATAAATGAATGAGAGGACGTGAACGGGGATTCCTTGAATGTGGGCAGACAACGGCAGCCCTTGCGGAACTCCCTGCCAGTACTCGCCGAGTCGGTATCTTGCCGCAACCATGCAGATCATTCCCGCATAGACCGTGGCGATTGCCATCGTCAGCAGAATGCCGGCGCGAAGGCGACTAATCGAGTTGTGGGTTGGGGATGGGTGCTCCCGATGCTGGTTTAACATTGTCGCTGCGGTGAGTGAGTTGGCGAAATGCGGTATCGTCAAGTGTGCTGGCATATCGAAACGGCCTGACCGATCCATCGCACATGGCAAGCAAGCAAACACCCGAGTGCGGCCCGCCAAATCGACGATCAAACGTTGTGTTAGTTACCAAAACTCCCGCCGCATCTGGAACTGGCCGGTCATGCACAGGACGTCCGCTGTTGCTCCATCGAATCGTATCCCATGACCAACCGTTGAAGTATCCGTTGTCCTCATCAATCTGATTGCCTTGAGGCTTGCGGTTGTAATTTCTCTCGCCGAACATCACGACGTTACTGGTACCGTCGATGATTGCAGCAGAGTCGATTTTTGTGTTTCCGCTGCTGGACATACCAGCCGTCACGCCTGGCCGCGGAATGATTGCCCCGGTCTGGCTTCCGTAGGACTGGTTTGCTGGGAATGTGAAAACAGACGAGCCGCCGCTGCCAGCATAGTCAATCGCCCCGCGCTGTACTGAAGCTGCGAGTCCGTTTGCCGTACTTCCACTAACCGATACTGGCTGCCGACGCGTTGGGCAAAAATACCCTTTGAACTTCAGTCCAGCAACTTCGGCATCATTCTGGTTTTCGTATACGTTTTGCTTCTCTATATAGGGGAGAATCTGATATGCCCAGCCCCAATCTTGCTCAACTGATCGCTTCGGCACTCCGCTGGTAGCCTTACTACGCGGCCGACCATCCAAGCCGCCTGCGTTGGGGTAGTATTCGAATGCTTCCAAGTGAGCCTGGGCTGCCATCGCGATCTGTTTCAGGTTATTGCGGCATGTTCCCATGCGGGCAGATTCTCGCGCCATCTGTACCGCTGGCAGAATGAGAGCCGTCAATACGCCGATGATGGCGATAACTACAAGAAGTTCGACAACGGTAAACGCACGACGCATGGGGCCTGTTCCTGAAGAGAAGAGGGGGCACGCCCATTCTGAGTGTTCGCAGGGCAAATTGCAATCTTCAGGCGGTCGTCATCAGAATTCCGATCACAGCCAGCACAAAAACGCCGATGGCCAGTGCGATCAGCAGCATACAGCCAAGGGCAAACTTTCCAGCGTAGCCAGACGACTCCGCTACCGGCAACGGTTCAAGCGGAATGCCAGCTTGGAAACGAAACATCCGATCCTGCGCGACCTCATTGCCGCGCCCAGCCTTCAACGCGTCGATCAACGTCGACGCATCGCCCTTGGTTTTCGGAGGAGTCAAGAAATAGCCAAGGTCGCGAATCAATTCGAGTTGTTTATCAGTGGCAGGATCGGTTTTCCACGACATCGCAGCATTGTGGTCAGCCGCGCGACACTTTGCAACGTTCCGCCGAAAAACGACCTCGCCAGCGTTGCGCCAGAGCGTTCCGCAGGGCTTGTGCGACTCAATAGACCCTGCCGCAGATCGCATCGCCAGCGAGCGCCTACGATCGCAGGAAAAATCTTTTCAGCCGAACCGTTTAAACGGCTTGGAGTTACAAAACACCCCCTCAGAAAAGCGTTGCCAGCTAGCGGAATTCGCTTTTCTTTGAAGTGGCTTTGTGTACACTACCCGCATTGAAGTACCGAAGCGGCAGAGTGCCGCGGAAACCCGACCGTTGCCCGGTCAGCGCAACGCCTCAGCTTCGAGGGAATGCAGCCATGACTGAGAGGGCTTTTGCGAAGGGATCAATTATCCGATTCGATTACCCGGCCGCGAACTACAAAGGAGCGCGACGGCGGCTTGAGCGCCGGTGTCTGCAAGTCGATCACGTGCGGCCGTTGCGCCAAGAGCCGTTAGCCGCGATCACGATTGAATTAGACCCCAATCTTGACCGCGGTGAAGTGTTGGTAACCGGCAAGGATTTGGAGAAAGATGCCGAGCGATCTTTTTACCAAGACCGAATGGAGAACGTAGAAACCGTGGCTACGTTTGACGGCCCGGTTGAACTGCTGATTTGCCCCGAGAATGAACTGCCGCAAGTGATCGCCGAGGCACCTACCTTGGCTGCCGCATTTGCCGGTGTACGTGAGTGGCTGACGGATTCGCTGGGGTGCATAATCGGGCTGCGGCGAGTGACACCAAAGTGACACCAAATTTGGTTGAAATGGTGGATTTTTGAGGTATGATACCATCCCGAGAATCGCAGTTTTTCTCGGGGAATACGCGGTTTTTGCGAGTGGTTGCCAGAATGGCATGCAGAAGGTCATCGGTTCAAGTCCGTTATCCTCCACTTTTCCACCCAGCAAAGTGCTGAAATCGTCAGAAAAGCCCGGTAATCCTGGGCTTTTCTCATTTCTTGGCTCAACCTCATTCTGTGGTTTTCCGGCCGTTTCTGACGCATTCTGCGCCTGTTTGCGCGCCGCTTTTTCTGTAGTGGCTGGTTGTTTACTTTTGGCAGCCCGCTCAAAATCCGCGTCCGTCACATCGACGTAGTGCCGCATCGCGATTTCCTTGGTGTTGCCCAGCCACTTCGCCGCCACCGCCAGCGGGTACTCGCGGGAGAGGTCTGTTTCGCAGCTGGCCCGCAACGAATGCCACAGCCGCGGCCAAGCTTCCAGGCCAGCGCGGCGGATGATCTTTTGAAATTGCGTCCGCAGATTCGCATTGGCCCACCCACCGGGCCCCTGCGCTCGTTTGCGGATCTCTTCGGGCACGACATACTCGGCGCCGTCCGGAGCGGCCTCGAACGCCTGCTCCAGGTAGGGGCGGATCTGCGGGAACAACGGGATCACGCGATAGGCCTTGCCGGGAATGTGCTCAGTCTTCGGCGAGGGGACCGTCAACCGGCCGCGTTCCCAATCCACATCGACCCACCGCAAACTAAACCCCTCGCTGGGCATCCGGAGCCCAGCAAACCGCGAGAGCGCAATCAGCAGCTTCCAGGTGACGCTGGGAGCGTGGTCGATCGCCCGCAGCACGTCCGCCGCCGGAACGTAGGCCCGTCGTTCGGACTGATCACCAGGGCGGTGGCTGACATACTTGAACGGGTTGTCCTCGATCAGCTTCTGACGAACCGCATGATTAAAGAACATCCGGGCGTGCTGCAGCCTCTTGTTGATAGTCGTCGCGCGGAGATTGTCGACCAGCGACTGCCGGAAGGCCTCAGCATCGGCCGGCGTCACGTCGGTCAAGAGACGCCCCTCGCCGAAAAACCCCTTGATCGCTTTGATCACCTGGCCCCACGAAATAATGCTGCCCGGTTTGTGGTCGGACTTTCGCGAAGCGAGCCAGGCGTCCAGAAATCCGCCGAGCGTTGTTTTTACGGTCTCAGCTCGGCTGGGGATTAAGCCGACCGCGGCCAACTTCTTCGCGAGTCGATCGTCCAGCCCGTTCACTCGCTGGGCGACATCCGCCGGCATCGGCCGGTTGAAGTACATCGCCTCGAGTAACTGCTCAACAATCCGCTGAATACCTTCGGCATCGCGCTTCGAGCAGCTGCCCAGCCGGATCTGCTTGCGCTTGCCATCGGGACGCTGAAAGATGATCCGGCGGTTGCCTGCCGAATCGGTGGAGAGACTGGCCATCGTAGTTCCTTTGGTGAGAGTTCCGCTTAGCTGCAGCGGGTTGTTGTATCGCGGTCGAATCGCGGATTGAGCCACGGTGTGGCGTGCAAATTAGGAGGACGGCCAGTCGTGCCAGGGGCCGAAATGCTTAGTCTCCAGCAACAAAGCCGCGGCTTCCTTCACGGTGTAGCGGCGGCAGTGCTGCGGATCGATGGAATAGCGGCTGTAATAAACCTGCGGTCGCAGTTTTTCGTTGGTGGTTGGATCAAACGCCCAACCACGCCACTCAAGCCACGCATGCCCATTGAAATCACCACCGACAACGTTTCGGGGATACCCGTGCACGATGCGCAATGAAGCGTAGCGCGAACCAAAGTTGCACGCCCAGCGCCACGCGTTTGAGAAACAACGTCCGCTCGGAAAGCGATTCCTGGCCATGTTAGTCCTCTGGGTTCCACTTTCCAGCGTCGCGCAGCAAGGCTTCTCCGATCGCTCCCCAGTCGATCGACATCGCGGCGAATGCGACGAGCGGAAACAACAAACCGCGGAGTACGTCGGGATCGCCCAAGCACAACGACAAATCACCCGGTACATAATCCATTGGCGCTTCAGGACGGCCGTTTTCACCGCACAATTCCGGCCAGTACTCGCTATCGAATTTGTGCCTCAAGAGGTTTGCCAGGTGTAATTCGACATCAAACAGAGGTTCCCCCTCGACCGCCTTCAAATCTGGGCCCACGTCTGCGCGGTCGAATGCGGCCTCTACCATGTCCTGCCAATCCACTTCACCGCTGCTCACGATCCACGCGTAAGCGTGGAAGGTTGCGTCGTTCCTGAAGTTCACGTGTCGTAATCGATTCATCGGTCTAGTCCTTTGTGAAAAAGAGCGCCGCCAGGAAAAGCGGCGCATGGGGCGAGAGATTGTAATGCCGCGCCGCGCGTGGCACTGTCATTCGGCCGCGGACAACTTAGGTCCGCGTGCCGGATCTTGTGGGGAGGTCAGCGCCTAAACGGCAGCGGATCTTGGGGTGGGCAGCTCGCTCCGACGAATGGGCGTTGCTTGCGGCGCTTCGATGCCGATCCGCACTTGCTGCCCCTTCACCCGCTGGACGGTTACTTTCACGTCCCCGCCAATCTCGATCGACTCCTGCGGCCGGCGGGTTACAACCAGCAAATGGTTCGCCACGGGGTTGGGAGTTGGGCATTGCTTAAGTCTGCCGCATGATGGACAGTGCAGCCCTTCGAAATTGCTGTCGCAGGTATTGCAGTGATCGTCGGTTCGATCTGGTGGCGGCGCTCGACTCGCGGCAATACGCTCGGCAGCGGCCTGAAACGCAGCGGCCGAGCGGAGCAGCCACTCCTGCAGCTGCCCGGCCAGATCGGGCTCGCGATCGTCCAGCGTGGCATCGGTCAGGCTGTCGAATTGCGCCGGCGCGATGGTGGCGGTGAACAGATGCCCGAATGCCGCGGTGTCATCTTCGAGCATGATGTCGGGCAGGTACTCGACCACGAACTGCTCGCCGACGAGCTCCTGCAGCTCGCGGGCCCGGTTGATCGAGGCCACCAGGTGGGGCCGCGTGAGCCACGTCGGCACGCCCCGGCCCCGATAGACGCTTTGCGGGTCGATCCCCAGCAACTTCGCCCACGCCGTCGGCATTGCCTTGAGATTGAGGGGCTGCGGTTCGTCCGCGCGCCGCCGAGCGACCACATAGTCGCCGAGCGAAACCGCCGCGGCCTGGTCGCTGCTGTTGAACGTTTCCAGGGCGGCCGAAAGATCGGCAAATTGCCCTAGACTCGCGCCGTCGTTTCCGATCACGCGAAATTGATCGACCGCCAGTGTGCTTTGAGATTCCATTTGCTCCCTGCCTGGCACGCACGCCAGACAATCGCGCCGTACGCGAACGCCAGCTTACGCCGGCATCCTCGCCGGCGCGGCAGTCCAATGTGCGCGCACAAAAAGCCCGCTGGCTCGGACGCATGTTCCTAGGCGGAGTTGAAGCCGCCTTGCACGCCTAAATCGCTCCCCACCTATGTGGATCAAAGCTTCGGTTAGTGCACAAGCATCCGAGCCAACGGGCTGTTCTGATAAACGCAACATCGAACTACTTTCAACTTCTGAGGTGAACCTCAGTTTTCCAGCGGCCAGATTGCTCCAGCCGCCAGATGGTTTAGGGACAATCACTCTAACGCAGGCCCTTCGCCGAGTAAACCAGTCGACCGATTCTTTCCCCTACGGGAAAGAATCAGGGAAAGAATGAGTCAGGATTCTTTCCCGTAGGGGAAAGAATTCGGGAGGAATCACGGTAAGAATTCGACAAGAATAGCGGTAAGCTTTCTTACCCTATACCTATACCTAACCCTAATACTAATTCTTGCAGCGAGGGCGTGAACGCCCATCGCTGCAGACTCAGTTTTTTTGAAGAGGCGATTTTGATATAATTCACCCAGCTGGGTGACAATCGTGGAATAGCTACCGCGCTTGTCCGAAGCGTCCGCCGGGCGAATCGGTTTCTTTCCTTTGCCGATCCGCCCGGCGGCAGCCCGGCGTCAAAGGAAACTTCTGATGGCACTCCGCGAGGATCTGCGCGCGGCGGTTGAACGATTTGACGGCTGGGCGAAATCCTTTCCGCGGTACGCTCCGCGACTCTCCCGCACGACACGAGGGTTTCCCTCGATCATGCCTCCCTACAGCGATTATGATCGCGAGCAATGGTCCTCGGCCGATGCTCAGTTCCGTGCTGAGTGTGCCGCTCTCCTGCCATTGCTTGAGGCTGCTGGGGTGCAGTTGGCACCAACACTGCGGCGCCCACCTCGCACAGAGTTCTCGCCAACTCGTGGTGCCCCGGCCGGCGAGATACTCACTTGGTCCCTAGCCGACGATAATCCTCTCTGGCCGCGGCCCCCATCCAACGCATTCGGCCTCGCGGCGCGGGCGATCGAGAAACTGCTGCGGGATACTTACGCAGTCGGCGGCCAAGAACAAACCGTCACACAACCAACGTGCCGCGATGAAAGCGAACCATCGACCGGAAAGGCAGACGCGCCCGATCTTACGGAAGAGGATCTGACAATCCTGATCTACTTGAATGAGCGACGCCCGGCCCTACAACTGCTGTCCGACATTGAGGCAGGGGCTCCTGTCTCACGTCACACCGCTGGCAAACGGGTCAACCGGCTGGTGGAATGCGGAATTCTTCATCGTCCAGAAGGTGAGCGGCGAGGCGTGGGGCTGACATCCAAAGGGATTGAACTCGTAAAAGCTCTCCCGATCGCTGGGCGCTAATTGCGCGCAAATTGTCCCTTAGATTCGCACTAGAATTCTTGCTTAGTGCAACTATTGGGGCATGGACACATCGCCGCCAAATCTGCTCCCGCTTTCACAAATGGCGCGCAGCCTCCGCGTCACTGTGGCATGGCTTCGAAGTGAGGCTGACCAGGGCCGTGTTCCCTGCCTTCGGGCCGGTAAACGCTATCTATTCGCGCCCGCAGCTGTAGCACAGGTCTTAGCGGAGCGTGCCGCTATCGAGCGACAAGTGGCAGCCCCATCGACGCCCGACGCTGCCAGCGGAGGTAACGCCGATGTCAAGTAAACACTTCGCGCCCCCACCTTCCGCTGCCGGGTCTGCGACAAGTCGCGCTGCAGCTGCCGCGATCGCTCCGCATGCGCCAACACAGCGCCGCGCGGTTTATGACCACATCGCCGCGCATGGTCCGATCACTCGCGAGGCGATTGCCGTAGCGCTGGGTGTGTCGCAGGCGTCCATCACGCCGCGCGTTCACGAGCTGATCGCGGTCGCCGCCGTGCGAGTCGTCGACAGCGATGGCCGGACTCGCAGCGGCCGCCGAGCCGAGCGACTTATGCGAACAGCGCTGCCGTACCCCACCGAGACACCCACCACACCACCGGTGCAGCGCACGCTGCAGTTCGGCGGATAGGAGCAATTCGAGTCGTGATTTACCCGAGACGAGATAGCCACTTCGCCCACCGCTTTGTGCGTGTTCTGCAAAAGAGCTGCGCGGCGCAAGACATCGGCCGGGATGCGGTTCTGCTGCTGTGCTTCATTTCGCACACCGAAGATGCTGCCCGCTATTCCGGTCCCGTCCGCTTTTGGAATTCGCAGCTCGAGGAAACGATGGGCTTCACGACTCCCAAACAACTGAACAACGCCCGACATCGGGCCTGCGAAGCTGGCTGGCTCAACTACGAACGACGTGGCACCCGAGCCGTCGGTGAGTACTTTGTGACGATTCCCGAGCGGTTTTTCGACCTCACTGATGCCCCGATTGAGGAAACCGGTGAGACATCGATTCTTTCCCCTACGGGAAAGAATTCGGGAACGAATGAGCCAGCATTCTTTCCCAATGGGGAAAGAATTCGGGAGGAATCGCGGAAAGAATTCGACAAGAATAGCGGTAAGCTTTCTTACCCTAGCCCTATACCTAACCCTAATACAAATACTTCTTGCAGCGAGGGCGTGAAACGCCCATCGCTGCAGACCCAGCCCCAAATTGATCCGCAGTCGGTGAATTACCCCGACTTCCCCTGCTTGCCAGGCAAGATCAAAGGGCCATGGCTCTGGACTCTCACCGACGAGTACCGGGCGCAACTGCACGAAATCTATCCGCACCTCGACATCGAGAACGAAGGTCGGAAAGCCATCAACTGGCTGAAGCTGAATCCCAGCAAACGCAAAACCCACGTCCGGATGGCCGGCTGGTTTGCGGGAGTGTGGCTTGAACGCGCTCAACAAAAACTTGGCGGCAATGTGGCAGCCGCTTCGAAACAGGCATCGCAGCCACGACGAAAGCAACTTCCACCACTGCGAAAGGAATCCACATGAAAGACCGCCTGTTACCGCCGGCCCTGCGCAACCCGCGACCGGCAATTCCGCCGAGGACCTGGCAGGAGCTGTTGGCGATTGATGCGACGCTCAGCGAGATCGATGACCTGCTGGCGGACATGAAACCAAAGCTCACCGAAGCCAACCAGTGGCGGCTCTACAGCATCTGCAAACGCCAGCTCAGCCGGCGCGTCGGTCGCTTCGCCACCCACGCACCCGCTGCGATTTGCAACCACGTGGCATACGAAATCGGCATCAGGCACATCACCGACACCCTGGGCATTTAAACGACGCGGCAACTGATTTCAGGAAAGCGAGAGAACGCATGAACGCACCAAACAGAGTTCCAACCTTCATCGAACGCCACCCACCATTCGACCTGCAGGCCGAGGCGGGAGTGATCGGCAGTTTGTTTTTGCTGCCGAAGCTCTTCCCGCAGATCGCGGCGGTAGTTGGTCAGGATGATTTCTACGATGAGGGGCACGGCAAGATTTTCGCGGCGATGCTCTGGCTGGCGGCAAACAACCGTCCGCTTGATCCCACGCTGTTGGTCGATCGCCTCAAGTTCGTCGGCGATTACGAATCCGTCGGCGGATCCGCTCACCTCGCGAAAGTGATCAACGCCGTTCCCAACGCGGCGAACCTTGAATACTACGCCGACATCGTGGCCGAAAAGGCTTTGTCGCGGCGGATCATCATCGAACTCACAGGCCTTCTCAAGACGGCATACGACGATTGCACACCGGCGCCAGAGTTGGTTTCCCTGGTCGAAGGTGCGACGAACAGAATCGCGTCGAAGATGACCGGCCTGGGCCTGCCCATCGCGCTGGCGGAAGCGGCCCGCAACCTGGTTGCAAAACTCCGCGAATCCAAGACCGGCAAATCAACGCCGAATCGCGTGATGTTCGGCATTCCGCGGCTCGATGAAAAACTCGGCCCCGTGTGTGCCGGCGAAATGTGCGTTGTCGCCGCTCGCACGTCGATGGGTAAGACTTCGTTCGTCACCGGCATTCTGCGAAATGCAGCAATGCACGATCGACCGACGTTGCTGATTTCCCTCGAGATGAGCGACGACGACATTGTCGGCCGCGAACTCACGCGATCAACAGGCATCGACAATCGGCTGATTCGCAGCGGCGATTTGTCAGGCGAGCAGATCGACCGCATGGACAACTGCGGTCGTTCGTTCACCGGCTTTCCGTTCTACACGTGGTCACCAGCGCAGGCCACCTTTGCCGACATTCGAGCATTCGCGATGCACGCCAAAGCGAAGCTGAATATCAGGGCACTGGCGATCGACTACATCGGCCTTGTCGCTGAACCACCAAAATTCAGGGGACAGCGGCGCGATCACCTGGCAGAAGTCTCGCGCGGTCTGAAGCGACTCGCGAAGGAACTCGACATCCCGCTGTTTGTGTTGGCGCAACTGAATCGCGAGGCAACAAGCGACCGGCCGACGCTCGCGATGATTCGGGAATGCGGGTCGATCGAAGAGGATGCCGACACCGTGCTGTTCATCCATCAGGAAAACGAGACCGACGATACCCGCCGCACGCTGATCGTGGCCAAGTTCAGGGCCGGCGCAACGGGTGAGGATGAACTCTCTTGGAATGGCGGTCGCTTTGAATTCGGCGAGCCAGACAACGAGTGGAAACCCTAGAGCGACATTTCACGGAAGGAAAAAGGATCGGCCATGCAAACCAATTCAACTGCGCCCGCAGATGACTGTCTGTGGGACTCGAAACGTACCGCGGAGTTCTTGGGTGTCAGCACACGCACGCTATTCACTCTGACAAGCAAGGGGGAGTTGCCGGCGCTGAAGATCGGCAGCCAGGTGCGATACCGGCCGGCGGACGTGCGCGAGTATGTCGACCGACAACTGCAGAAGGGGCCACGCGGATGAAAGCCGAAACCCCAGCCACCGAGGCCGCGCTGGCGGATGCCACGCAGCGGTTCATCACGATGCGGACCGCCGGCTACACGGTGGTGCACGTGCCGCGGATCCGCTGCCCGCATTGCCAGGCGATCGCGACCGGCCGCCCACAACGGAGCGAGCGAACGGAGCAGCTATCCGTGCAAATGCGGCGCTGCAGCGTTTGCAACCAACGGTTCGCAGTCGTGATTGAGTGACGAGAAAAGCCACGCCACAAAGTGGCTCAATCCGCCCGGCATCGGCCCTAGAATTCGCTCCCGAAATGAGGAACGCCACCATGATCGATCTGACATTCAACGAAGTGCCGCAGCTGCAGCCCCAGGCTGTCGAGCAGGTTTTCAGCGTTGGCTATTGCTGCCAGTTTCTGCAAGTCCTGCCCGCGGATCTATACGCGGCTATGCAGGGTTGCGGAGTGCAGTTCGTCCGTCGCGTCGATGGCGTGGGTTATCTCGCCGCGGGAGATCTGCAGGCGGTCGCTGCCGCGCTGAAGTCACCGGCCGGCGGGCGAGGGACGGCGTTTGTCGATCCACCGTCCTGAGCTCGCCGGCTTGTTTTGTAGTTTTCCCTCACGTTTGCAGGAGTTTTGAAAGTGGCTTTGAACATTGAGATTCCGAAATTCGGTGCGGTGGGCATCCCGGCTTACAAAGTGAAGCCCACGACGGCGAAGGTTGTGCCCGATGATTTTTTCCCCGCTGGCATCTGTCGCTCGGCCATTCTTCACACCCCGACCGACATCGAACCGCAGACGGTTCGCGTCTTCACTTGCTCCTCAGAGCACATTGGTACTATCCTGCCGTTTTTCGATGGTGGGAAGCAAGTTGCCTTCCGCATCGCTCCGGGAGTCGCCACCTATCTGCCCGCGGCGATTTTCGACTGTCCCCTAGTGCAACTCGTCAGTGATTCGAGCGAGTTTATTGTTTCGCTCATCTTGCGGGGTGAAAACAAGTCGTATGGCCAGTCGGTGGTGTGTAGCTCGCCTTGCGAAGTGCGCCACGTGCAACCAACTCTTCCTGCCGATCGGAAACGAAGTCATGGTTACTCAGTCGGTGGCTTACGCAGCGCACAGTTGCACGTTCCGCTGTTGATGCCAACCCCCAACATCCGCGCGCATGGCTGGCAAGACACTGCGAAACAGCCACCGCCGCCACCGGTGCAAGCGCAAACTCTGACCGTCCTCTCATCCGGCGAAGTGGGCGGGGTCTATCTGCCGCTGGTTGATCAAGTGGGAAACGTCGTGAAGTTCGCCGTGCAACCTGGCACCGCCGTGAACCTGCCAAAGGCGATATTCGATTGCTTGCACGTGAAATTCCAAGCTGAAGAAGGCAAGGATTTTACAGGCAGCATCGTCAGCTAGACCGATGCGCGGCGGGAATGATCATCTCGAAATTGAACGACGGAAGCATTGATCGATGGCCAAAAAATCAAACGTGACGCCCCGCGGTGAACTGGTGAGGCTCGCCCGGGAGCTGAATATTCACCAGGATTTTCATAACCCCGAGGAACAACGCCAGCTCTTGCGGCTGATCGAAGCGGCGCAGGAGACAAAAGACCCGGCCCAGCATCTGCGCGACTACGCGGCGCCGGTTGCAGAGCCATCCACGGCGGTGCAGGCCGCGGAACTCGAAACCCTGTTGCCACCGCCGCTGCGAAGTGGCGTACCTGCTGAACCGGCAATAGGCAACAGTGATTCGGCAGCGATGAAGCCAGTGGCCGAGCTTGTGACGCCGAATCTGAGCGGCGGAGAAATCACCCTCACGCTGCCGAATCTCGATCAGCCCTGTGGCGGATTTGCGAAGGATCGCTTTGAGTGCCTGCTCATTCGCAAGCCGCGCGCTCGGCTGACATTGCATCGATTGACCAAAATGCTGCAGCAGCGGGGCGAGAAACTCTGCGACGGTCAACTGGTCACAAATGTCGAGCGGGGGGTGATCTGGCTGCTTGAAAAATACGGCGAGGCGGCCGGCGTCCCCGCCGAATGATCCGCCATCGCCGCAACTTTTTAGTGAGGTCTGAAAATGTCCGCGATCGTAGTTTGGGAAAATGCCGTTGCCGCGCTGATGAATCAGCGTGGTTTTAGTAAAGCGCAGGCCACGCGCGAGCTGGCGATTACCAACAAAACGTTGCATGCGCAGTATCTGGCCGAGGTCAACTCGCAACCGCGTGGCGGTCGACGGCAGGAGCAGCGGCCGGCAGTTGCTCAACCGCCAGCAATGCAGCATCCGGCGCCAGTGGCCGAGCAGCGCACCGAGTTCGCGCAGGCTGAGTATGCCGGCGATGCCATCGCGGAGTGGAACGCGGCAGTTGCCACGCTGATGGCCGGCGGCATGTCGAAGCCGCAGGCCACGCGCGAACTCGTCCTCTCCAACCCAACGCTGCACAAGGCGTTCATCGCTGCTTACGACGCGAAATGGGGCCCGGTGGTCAGAACCGGTCGAGAGAAACACCCGGCACGCTGATTGTACCGGCGGAGTTGAACGTCCCCAGAAATCGAGGGCTGACAATGATCACTGCAAACGACGCGCGACAACTGGCGGAGGCTGCCGGGCCTGTGGAGTTGTCGCGCTTGCTGCGGATCTGCCAGCTGCGAATCGAGGACGCCTGTCTGCAGGGAAAGTCTCGCACGTTGTATCCGCTGCGAGGCGTGCGGATGAAGGTCAGCCATGAGCTGCACTTGCAGGTGACGCAGGAGCTGCGGCGGGCCGGCTTTTTTGTCACACGGCACATCATCGCCTGGGATGGCAACTAGCTCACCGTCACGTATCCCGGCTCGAATCACGTTCACTATTGCAGGAGTAATCCATCATGTCAGACGGCGGCATCACCCTCGAAATGATCTTGAACGATCTGAGGTTCACGGCCGGCATGTTGAAGGCCGCGGGATCGCAGAAGCAGTTCACCAGCGAAGTCGACAGGACGAAACGGCAAAGCGCGCAGGCCGAGAAGGAACTCGACCGGATGGCTGACACCGTGAAGAAAATGACGGCGACGCCCTTGGAGAAATACAACAAGGAACTCGCCCAGCTCGACAAGCTGGCAAAGGCCGGAAAGATCACGGTTGAGCAACAAACGCGGGCCATCGCGATGCACCGCGCGGAGTTGGACCGCGCGACAAACGCCACGCAGAAGCTGGGTGCGGCGACGGACAAAACAGGCCGCTTTGGCGCACAAAGCGCACTGCAAATGGCTGAGTCGATGGGCGTGGTAACGACGGCCACAGGAGCCGCAACTAAGGCTGTCGATCTACTAAAACAGGCTTGGCAGCGTGCCGATCAGCAGGCCCAGCGGGCCACGGACACGATGAAAAGCCTGTTCGAGGTTCGTGGCGAGACGATGCAAGTTGCTGGGGCAGGACAGGGGCAAAAACTCATCGACCGTGCGAACGATGCCGCAGCTAGTGGCACTGCTAATCAACTTGAGTCGCAAACGGTGCTCAACACGCTAATCGGAGCCGGAGCTGAGAACGAATTCGAGAAGGTGATCGAGGCGGATAAATGGGGTGCTGATGCCTTATCAAGCGCCCAAATGATCAGCAAAGCCCGCGGCGTATACCAGGATACCGAGCCGGATCTGACTGGTGAGCAGCTGATGAACATGGCAGCTGCCGCCGCGCGGCAAGGTAACTTGTCCTACGCCGATGTTGCCCGCAGCGTTTCTGCAGCGTCCGAAGGGGCCCCCATCTTCGGCGCGACCAGCACAGAAACACTGGGGCTGCTGAGCGTGATGGGTGAAAAGTTCGGTGGTGCCGAACGGGCTGCCGCGCGCTCGACAGAATTCATGAGCAAACTCGGACAGCATGAACGGTTTCGCGATCGCGAATTAACTGTGATGCAGGCCGTGGACGAACTGCAGGCAGCTTCGGTGGAAGATCGCGCGGATGTGTTAGGCCGCGACCAGGGCGCCAATGCTTACTACGCGTACGCAATTCAGGCGAAGGGCCGGATACGTGATCGGGTTGCGGCTGTTGACGAGGCAAGGCGGTTATCTGGCACAGGGCAAAGCCAGATCGCTCTGATGGAGGCGGAAACGCGTGCCAGCCCAACGCAAATGGCTGCGGTCAAGATGATAACGGCGGAGAACGCAAAGACTGTTGCCGAAGAGCGGGCGCTAGGAATTCCGCAGGCGGAAAAGAACGCAGCCCTCGATAATCTCGATGCAAAGAACCTACAGCGCGGGACGAACTGGTTAAGTCGATTCACTTCAGCAACCGGCGCTTATGTTGCCACGAAACTGGGGGCTAGTCCCGCCACCGCAACGCGAGTGGGAGAAATTTCCCGCGGAACGATCGATGTTTCAGGCGCTCTCTCTCGCCAAAAGAAACGTGAGGAAGAGAAACGTGAGGAAGAGTCGGCTGCCAGGTTGCAGATCGAGGCAGCCCACGCACAGAAGGAGGCTGCCGACTCAATGAAGGCCACAGCCGCTGCGATGAAGGCTATGCGGCACGGCCCGATGCAGGCAGAAGCGCTGCAACCAATCAACTAAGGGACCGGATGCCTCACACGATCACAACAACCGAGCACCTGGCCAAGCTGACTGCCGCGGCGGTCGAGTGCGCCATCAAGCAGGGCGGTTTCTCGCCGCCGGTGCTGTACGGTCTCGTCGAGGAAATCCGCTCCCTCACGGAGTGGTTGCACCAGGTGAATTTAACCGCGGCGGCCGTTCGTGTGCGGCTGCGCTTCGAAGTTGCGACGGCGCGACTAATAGGGCAGCCGATCCCCGAGCAGTACCGCCGGCGTGAGAAGGTGAAGATTGTCGAGCAAGTTTCTGCCGCCTCTGTCTCTGCGGTGGAACGATTGATGCAACAATTAACTGTGATTCTCGCCGCGGATCCGGCCGAAATCACTGCGCTGGCCGGTGAATTGCGAACCATGACTGTGCAGATTCAGCAACTCGCTGCGATGCTGCAGGAGATCTCGCCCCCTTTGTTGAAAGTGACCGCATGACAACAGCAACGCTACCGTCGAATGAATTTGCCACCGATCGCGGGCCGTGGGCGATGCTGGAGCATAGTTTTCACTCGCATCGGCAATTGAGTCAGCGCGTGACGGTGCACATGGCGCTGCCTGATGCGAGCGTGGCCGTCGACAATGCCGGGCCGGCGCTGATGATTCGGGACGGCCTTGCGATCATCGGCATTTCGGGACCGATGTTGAAACAAGCCCATCCGTTTTGGTCGAGTAGTTCGACCGTGTTGGCGCGGCGGAAGATGATTTGGGAAACGCCCGGCGGCACGGTGGCGGGAACCAACGAGTTAGCCAACGACATCGCGGAGGCTGCGAAGGTGAAACCGGTTTGGTCCTTTGCGGAAGGATCTGTGCTGCTCGGCTGGTTACTGGTGCGCATGTCAGGCGGCGAAGGTTTTTGCAAATCAGCGAAGGCGGCCGAGAATGCCGGTGTGAAGGTGCATGTCGTCAAGGCTGGCGAGTTCAAAGGGGCCGGGACGCCCGGCACGGTGGTGAGCGACAAGTTCCTGGCCGAGCTGCAGCGCGAGGTCAACACGCTGAAGGAGACTTTTGTCGCCGCTGTGGCCGCGGGGCGGAAGCTGCCGCTCGAGCGGGCCCGGGCGTTGGCCGATGGTCGCACGTATCTCGCCGCGGCCGCTGTGCGGGCCGGGCTGATCGATGGCGTGCAATCGCTTGACCTGACATTCGCGCAGTTTGTCGAGCACGTGAAGAAACCCGCGCCGTCCGCGGGCAGCTCGGCCAGGGCTGTCGAGCAAACCACCGCTGCCCCACCGCCGGCGTTGTCGCATGAGGCTGCCACCGATCCAACTGTTTTTCCGAGTCCCTGTCAGAAAGGAATGTCTGCCATGTCCCAAGATCCGATCGCCGCCTGGAATGCCGCCGTCACTGCGGAACAGGAAGCTGCCGCACGCATCGGCCGTCCAATTTCCAAGAGTGAGGCCACTGCGAAGGTGGCACGTGCGCAACCGCAGCTGAGAGAGGCCTACGTTCAGGCCTACAACGAACAAACGCCCGAACGTCGCGCCCGCCGGTAACGTTGCCGGGGCCGATCGCGAGTCGCTTAACCTTTGTCTGCAGGAGTTTTCCCGTGTTCCACGATCCCAATCAAACGGCCGGCGTCGCGGAGCTGCTCGGCCAACTCGAATTGCCCAGCGGCCTCGATGTGGTGCACAGCGTGCCGCCCAACGTGGCCGGCGTCGATGTCTCGATCACCGTCGACGTGCTGCCGATCGGCCGGCCTGTTGTCGAGTCCCCCGCTATTTGTTGAGTTGTCGCGGTGGCGGTCCCCCGTGAGACGGGCGCAAGTGTTGTGCACCTCCGGCTTTTTCCGCACAACAGCCGCGAACGTCTACAGCAGACGTGCCGCACTGGTACACCGGTCTTCGATGAAAGCCGATGGCGATGCGTATGAAGAAACCCAAGTCCGAACGTGCAACGGTGCAGCAGCGATCGTCGGCAACTGGTGTTGATCAGCCGAGCACCGCAGCAGCACCACCAGCGAAGACACCAGCAACGGTGGCCCAGCTGAGGGCGGCTTGTACTGGTGCCGATGGTGATTTTCTCCTCAGTCAGCTGGAGATTGGCGCCACGGTTCAAGAGGCCCTCAGCGCTTGGATTGCGGAGCAAACCACTCGCATCGTCAAGCTGCAGCAGGAGCTCGCACAACAGCGGTCAGCAGGCCGGTGAAGGTGACCCACCCCCCCATGCTGGGTCCTTCCCGCGTCGCTACGCAGTGGGCGAAAGCCTTATCGGCACACTTTTTCATGCAAGCTGGGTCAATTTCCAAGTAAGTATGCCGATGCGGCTTATGTGCTAACCGCCTTTTGCGTAGTGGTTTACGTCAAGCTTCCTGCCGGTGTGCGGATCGTTTTTAGGGTGATTTCAGGCTTTTTGTTCGGTAAGCGCGATGCGGAGTTCCAATGATCGGTTCGGAAATCAAACGACTGAGGCTGGCAGCTGGCTTAAGCATACGAGAGCTGGCAGTGATCATCTACAAATCACCAGGTTTCATCACGCAACTTGAGATCGGTTTCAGGGTCCCGACCCCCGAAACAGTGCTCACCCTCGCTATCGCGCTGAAAGCGGATCCTGAGTTGCTCTCGGCCGCCGCCAAGACAACCATCTGCGATCGATACGACGCCGCTCTCTCGGCATGGAAAGCCGACCCCGAAAGTCATTTCCTCGTTGCTTCGCCAACTGCCGCTGCCGCGGGTAAGGCATGAACATCGCAGCCAACATCGCCGCCCGTGAGGATGCCGAAGAGCTGATCGCATTCATCGGCGACAAGCCGCAGCGGTTTTGGGAGCTGCTGGCCGAGCACTGCGCCAAGCAGCTGCCGGCGAAACGAGTGGCGGCCGATCCGTTCGCGCCGTTTGATGATCGTCAGGCCCGCAACTTTGAGGCGCAACCGCTCCCATACGGTCGACACCAGGGGGAAGCGGTTGGCGAAGTCGACTGCGGGTACCTGTTGTTTCTGACCGAGGGTGACGCGTTTTCGCGAAACCTGCGCCGGTACGTCAAATCGAAGCGGTTCCAAGATCGCCAGGACTAACGCGGAAGGGTTGCAAATGGACTGTGAGACAGCCGAACAAATCACCCCTCCCCTGCCCACCGGCAAGCCCGCGGAAGGTGGAAACCGGGCCACTGCGGACAGCCCGCCCAGCGCCGAGTTTGCAGAAATGATTCTGGCGCGGGTGCAGATCCACGTGCAGGCGGGCAATTGGTCGATCGCCCTGCGGACGATCCGAACCGCCGCGACGGAGTGGCAGGAGCTTGTTCGCGAGCAATTGGCCGCCGGTCGACGAACCCCAGCCGAATGGCTCGCCAGGCCACTGCATGAGCTGGGTTTGCCGTCGCGGTCGACCAACGCCCTGGAAGATGCCGGCTGCGTCACGATTGCCGATGGCCTGGCAATGGTCGCTGATCGCGCGCTGTGGCCGCCCGACTTCGGAGAGTTCCGGGTTGATGAAGTTCGATGCGCGGCCCGTCGGCTGGGTTTGTCGGTCAAGTTCTGACGCCGAGACGATGGCAAAATAGGCTGACAGGTGCAGCCCTGCCAGGACTCACCAACAGCGCCCCGCGCTCTGCTTGGCCCTCGCAGACGTTCCCGGTAATGTGCAAAGGCCCGATTCGGTTTGAATCAGGCGCGGGCGGCCGTGGTGGTGGCCGTTCCGCTTCTTTGCTTGCGGCATTCTTGTAACGTAGCCATTACAATCACCCGGATGAGCCCCCTGCTG
>CAYMWL010000054.1:0-48655 GCA_964394305.1 uncultured Pirellulaceae bacterium | reverse complement strand
TTCCTCGAACGAATCCTCTGCGGATTTTCCGGCGATTAAGATGCGATTGCCCTGGCCATTGCCCATCCTTTATGGTGGTGAGTCGCATTATAATGACAGGGTAAATTAAGAAGTAAATCGGTGACAATTTGTGTCACTGATACCCACGGCGATCCGCAACCGGGCCCGCGGTCGAGCGAGAGCGCTTTTGGCTGTTCGAATTCAGATAGCGGCTGCGGAAAATGCCCGTTTGTGGCGACAAAGATGCCGGTTATTTCGCTTGCGCCCGGTTCTTTACAGGTCGCTGTTTCTTCGGCGGGTAAAGCCAGGCGTGCACGTGATCGGCCACCTTCTGCAGCCGCTGATCGAAGATCGACTGCCGATACACCGCGGCCATGTCGCGGGCATCTTCAGCGTGGCCCATGATGTAATCGACGGCCACCTGGTCGGCACTGTCGCCGCCGATCGTCTCGAAACCGCGCCGCAGCGAGTAGAACCCCAGCCCTTTCCGATAGAGCTTTAGGTCCTGCAGCAGCTTCTTGAACTGCTGGCAGACGGGGTTGTCGCTGGTTTCTTTGTGCCAGCTGTCGCCGTACTTCGTGATGAAAACCAACGCTTCGTGCTCGACATTGTGGGCCGGCTTCCGCTTGTCGATCGCGGCACGGATCGCCTCGAGGGTTTCGGGCCAGAGAGGGCAGCGACGATCGATGCCGGTCTTCGGCCGCGGGAACTGCACCCAGCCCTTTTTAAAGTCGATCGCCGAGATTGGCAGCTGTCCCACGTCGGCATTGCCGAAGCCGCAGTTCGCCCCCAGCAAGATCATGGCCCGCATCTGCACATCGGCCGCATCCAGCAATTGGTGGATCTCGTTGGCCGCGAACATCATCGCGCCTTTCTTCGCCCGGGCCTTCCGCAGCAGCTTTCGCGGCGCCCGTTTGAACGTTGGGCCAAAGCGGACAGGCCGGTCAATCAGGTTCGCCTCAAAGGCATATTTGAAAACCATTCGCGTGATGTTCACGAAGTTGCCCGTCGACACAGGCCCCATCGACTCGCTGGCCTTCTTTCTCAGGTCCTCGAAGTCGCGCGTCGTCAGGGTGTCGACAACCCGCGGCTTGCCGAAGTGCTCGACCAGCACGTCGGTCACACCTTTGTAGGCCTTGAAGGTTCGCCGCACGAGCTCGCCGGCGTCGGCCAGGTCTTCTTTGACATTCAGAAACCGGTTGCACAGTTCGCCGATGCTCAGGCCCACGGCCACCGCCGGCCGGCCGGCAATCTCGTCGTGATACTTGGCGAGTGCTGCCGTTCCCTTGGGGTCCTCGCTCCAGGATCCGAAATAGGCCTTTTGCCCTTTGATCTTCTTGGCCCATTGGCCGTTGGCGGCCGCGAAGAGCGGGAAATCTTCGTAGGGCTTTTCGGGGCGCTGTGCTGACTTAGAATGAGTCACGGGACTACCTTTCTGTTAAAGCTGGTCAGGGGTCCTGCGACCCCCGCGGTTGCCGCCGCAGGGGTCATTTTCGTGGGTGTCATTCTACCGGGGGTCCTTCGGGGGTCCTAGTGGTGAAATCGAGGAAATGCACAAGAGGCAAGAATGTGCGATTTACGCCGCAATTCATGCATCGAAACAATACAACGGGGCTGTAGCTCAATCGGTTAGAGCAGCAAACTCATAATTTGTTGGTTCCCGGTTCAAGTCCGGGCGGCCCTATTTTTTGGAAAGCGCGTGGTTGGCGACGTGGAGGGATTTGAAGCGGCAGCGAGCGAATCGATCGCGCAGATTGTCTACGTGGCTTCGCGGTCGGCGCAGGGTGGAGTTGTGGTCCCCGGTGACGCAGCACGCGGCAACAGCACTCCTCGCAAATGGAGCTGGGCCGAGGTCGGCAGCCTCGCTTGCCGTGTGGCAGATTCACTGGCTCGACATGAGCTTCAGCCTGGCGATCGCGTGGCGATTGTCGCTACCAATTCGCTGGATTGGATCGTTGCAGAGCTCGCGGTCCAAATACTGGGCTGCGTGCTCGTGCCGCTGCATGGATCGCTGGCTGGGCCTCAACTCGCCTGGCAAATCAAACACAGCGGCAGCCGATTGTTGATTGCGGCTGGCGCAGCCATCGTTGACAAGCTCGGTGACTTGGACGCAGAGTTGCAGGTCGTGGTCCTCACTCCAGCGGGCGATCCGCGCATTCGTCAACCGTTGCCGCTGTGGTCCGATTTGATCGCTGCGGGGAATGAAGCTGCGGGGCACGAGCGGTGGCAGAAGACGCTGCGAACTGTAACGCCAACGACGCTCGCCAGCATTGTCTACACCTCCGGCACGAGCGGTGAACCGCGGGGTGTGATGCTCACGCAGCGCAATTTGGCCGAAAACGCGCTCGGCACCCTCCGTGCCTTTCACGGTAGTCCTGACGACTGCCGGCTGAACGCTCTGCCGTTCAGCCATGCCTTTGGGCGGATGAGCGATCTGCTTGTGTCGATCGCGGGCCAGACCCGCCTGGCCTTGGCCCGCTCGCGAGAATCGCTGCTGGCCGATGCGCAGCAAGTGCGCCCCACGCTGATGGTCGTGGTGCCGCTGCTGCTGGCCCGCCTGCGACAAGCGGCGGTCGCGCAGTTCGGCGCGGCAGATCAGGCTGCTCTGCAGAAGTTGCTCGGCGGACGACTGCGCGGATTTATCTGCGGCGGCGCGGCGCTCGCTGACGATCTGCGGGATTATTTTACTTCACAAGGGACGCCGGTCTGC
Organism: uncultured Pirellulaceae bacterium; assembly: GCA_964394305.1. Taxonomy (GTDB): domain Bacteria; phylum Planctomycetota; class Planctomycetia; order Pirellulales; family Pirellulaceae; genus Anatilimnocola. The sequence goes on along the minus strand of CAYMWL010000054.1, from coordinate 45,945 downwards.
GAAGGCTATGGCCTGACCGAAGCAGCGCCGGTTGTGTCGGCGACTGACATTCGCGCTGTCGACCAGCCAAACGCTGCCCCGCGAAACTCGGTTGGCAGACTGTTGCCGAATCTGGAGGCACGTACCGCTGACGACGGTGAATTGCTGATTCGCGGACCGCAAGTGATGGCCGGTTATTGGCAAGACGAAGCGGCGACGCGCGAAGTGCTCCGTGACGGTTGGTTACACACGGGCGATCTGGGCACCGTCGATCCGAACCGTTTTCTGTTTCTGCACGGGCGCAAGAAAGAGTTCATCGCGCTCGCCAGCGGCAAGAAGATCTGGCCCGCGGCGATTGAATCACTCTTTGCTGGCGATCCGCTCATCGAGCAGATCATGCTCGTGGGCGAAGGAGAGGCAGCCCTGGGCGCGCTGATCGTTCCACGGCAACGGGAGGCGTCCGATTTGAATTCAGCAGAAAATCGGCAGCATATTCTGAATCATCTGGCGGTCGCGCAATCGGCAGTTTCAGCGCATGAACAAATTCGCCGCGTGTGGCTGCTGCCAGAACCTTGGACCGCGGAGCGCGAGGAACTCACGCCCAAGTTGACGTTGCGGCGGACGGTAATTCTCCGCCGCTACGCAGATGACGTGCGGCGGATGTTTGCCGGCGAATAACGGGGCGACTTAACGCTCGCCGCCGGGTCGACGGGGCTGCCGAGGATTCCGCCCGGGGCCACCTTCCAGAATGCCTCCTGGGAAGGGTTGCTCGATTCCACCCGGCGTTGGCGTGTTCTTGGGCTCCTCGATTTTCGGCGGCAGATAACGCCGGAAACCCTCGATGTCGTCGGTTTCATCGAGCAGTTGCAAATTCCCTTCGCCGTCGAAGATCAGCACCTCCGAGGGTTCTTGCACCTTGTCGGAGCGCTTCGTATCGACGTTAGGAATATCGTTGCCGCCGACAAAGTCGATGACCATCGAATTGTTCTTGAACGTGTACTTGCCAATCGGCAGGATCGATAGCAGCGACGGGTGAATGACTTCGACTTCCTTTTCAAAGTTCAGCGTCGAGCCGCGAAAGACTTCTTTCTCAGCAGGAACATCGACGGCCAACGCCGAATCGAAGCCGACCGTCAGCAAATTGGTCGAGGGCTGCGTCGACAGAACCGGTGGGGTCATGGTGACGTTCGGCGGTGTGCCAATGGCCAACGCATTGCCGTTACCCGCGGTGGCCTTGCCGGCGAAGTAGCGATTGACCGGTGGGAGTTCCACAATCTCGCTCGGTTCGCTAGGGTCGGTGTAGAGCAGGAACGGACGGGCGTTGGGATCTTTGGCTTTGGCCGCGTCGGCGCTGCGAACCCGCGTGAGCGCTGCATTGCTCATCGATTGAATCGAAGGCTTGCGGAGCGGCGTGCTGCGGCTAGGATCCCACCGCGGAGCCATGCCATCGAACGGATTATTGGGATCTTCGAGAATCAGCTTCACGCGATAGCGATACTTCTTGTTGGGCTGAATCGTGGTGTCGGTGAATCGCAGCAGGCGATATTTGGCCATCGCCATCTGGGAGCCGGGGGCGCCGGCCATCATTCCCATTCCTTCGCCATAGCCACCAGGACCTCCGGGTCGCATGGCAGGATAACCACCGGGCCCTTGCTGCATCATTCGCATGCCCTCGCCGCCTGGGCCGCCCGCATTCGCGCCGACGACCGGTGCAGCATTGGGATTGGTCAGGTCGTCTTCTTTGATGGCCGGACCTGCCGCCGCGGCATCACCCGGGCGGAGCGCTTGATTCTCGGCTGCCAGTTGCTCAGCAGTCTGCATCTTGGCGATGGGGATATCCGGGTGCAGCAGCGTTTCGTAAATTTCCCGCTGCATGAACGGTGGGATGCGATTCGTCAGGATTGGGTCGATGGCAGTCAACTCGACCAATTCGCGCGGCGAAGGGCCCCAGAGGTTCATCTCGCCCAGGGCTCGGCCAATCGACAGCGCGGCCCACTGAGCCTGAGCAGGATCTTGCGCCGGATCAGCCGTCACATCGGCGCGCTCGACGACATAGAGCACATACCGCGGCACGTCGCGAATGGGATCGTAGTCGAGAGCTTCCTTGAAGGCCTTTTCGTATTCCTCGAATTGCTTTTCCAGTGGAACCGCTGCCATCACGACCACCGCGCGGGCTTCTTTGGCGATTGTCTCGCCACCCGCGTGGTAGCCCACAATGGCTTCGGGAGGCAAGGCTCGCGTGCCGGGTGTGCCACCCGGCTGCATGCCCATCATGCCTGGACCAGGGCCGGGCCCCATGCCTTCCATTCCCATCCCTTCGCCGCCTTCGAGCAGCCCACGTTTCGGACGAGTGCCCGGCGGTTGGCGCTTCCCTTCGCCGCCCGGCGGGCGGATGGATTGAGGCTGATTGGGCCGAACCGGGCCGACTTCTGGTGTGGGCGTGGCAGCCTGTGCGGCAGCCAGCAGCGGATCGACATCGTTACGCGTCGGCAGCATGGCCATCGGACCGTGCAAGACGACCACTTTGATATTGAGCGGCGCAAACAAGCGTGGATCGGGCCGCGAGATGGCTTTGGGAAAATTCGGCGGCAACCAGGGTTGAGGCAGGCCATACGGCGTGGAAGCGTTGGCGAGCTGCCCTTGTTTGACGAGGCCGGGCACATCGTGTTCGACGATCGGCTTGCGATCGGGAAGCAGCAAAGCCCAGTGCGAGGGATCGCCGATTTGAGTCGTCATGCGGGCCGCTTCCGCACTCAGTTTGTTCGGCGACTTCGATTCTTCGAGCTTCGGCAGGCTCACGCCTTGATAGATAAACCAGGCAACGGCGACCAGCACCAGGCCGAGCACAATCTTCTCGACGTGCAACATCAGCATTTGCTGCAGCTTGGCAGGATCGAAACTGATCTTCGGTTTCTTCATGTGACTATCTCCCGTACGTCCCCATCAGCCCCTGCCCCAATCTGCTCCGACCAACTCAGCAAACCAACCAACGGCTTAACCACCGCCCACTGCGCCGGCGGGCGGAGTGGCCATGGCCGTGGCTGCTGGGCCAGCGGCTGGCAGCCCCAAGACCGTGCGATTCACCGGATTGTAGAGGTAGACGATCCCATACAGTTCCAACTTAATCAAGTTTGTATCGACGGTCGCATCGCGGGTCAGGCTTCCGGCGCCACCGGGGCTCGGCATGCCACCTTCGCTAAACTGCGGTGCATAACCACCTTCGATACCACTGCCACCAGGACCTGGTCCGCCGCCACCCGCGGCGGCAAAAAAGTTGCCAGGATTGCCGGCCGCCGCGGCAGCGCGGTTGATCCGCAATTGGCGAACTTCCACGGGCAACGCGGCATTGCCAAACTCGGTCAGCAGTTTGTTCAGACGGCGTTGATCGATTTCCAGACGAATGCGAACCGGCATGCGCTTGGCGACCGTCAACAGTGCAGTTTCGGGGTTCGGCGTTACGGCAGCCCCCGGAGCTGGCGGCGCGATCGCTTGCCGCAACTGAAAGCCCGCGAGGGGCGTGTTGGCCTTATCGACATAACGCCAGTTGCCAGGATCCGCTGGTTCAAACAGAGGATCCGTCGTGGGGTTCACCGGAGCCCCTGCCGCTGGCTGGGCTCCCGGAGTTACTGGCATCGCTTGCCCTTCCATGCCGGGACCACCCGGGCCCTGTGGGGCAAAGCCAGCTTCACCAGGATTACCCGTGCCGCCACCAGCGCCGACTGCCATCACCGCGCCCGACTGACCAAGGGCAGCACGGCCGATGCGTAAATATTCGATTTGCTTCACAGCTGCATCGTGCCGCCCTTCGTAACCCTCGTTGGTCCGTTTGATGATTTCCATCAAGTTCTGCAGTACCCACAGATCTTCTTGGGCATAGAGAACGTCGAGCGTGCTCGGATCGTTTGCCATGGCCGTGAAGCCGAAGTGCGTGGCCAGCAATTCGCGCTGGTTTGCCGGATCCCAGAGGACCATCGAACGATCGACTTCGACGGCGGGCCGGCCATCCAAGCCCAAGCCGCCGGGCGGAGGTTGACTGAACGCGTCGGCTGTCGCATCGCGATTGGCGTACCACTTACCGCCGATGGTCTGCGCCAGCTTGGGGAGTTCGTCTTCGATAAAGTCGCGATAGCGGCGGCGGAAACTATCGGCAAGCGTGAGCTTGATGTCAGTCGTTTTGACGGGGACTTTTTCGATGGGCCGCAGATCCTTTACCGCTTCGTGAAAATCCTGATCAAACGACTCCGGCCACACGAGCACATCTTCTTGCTTTTTGTATTGCAGCTCCCAGCCACGGGCGACTTCTTCACCGTACGCCAAGGTCATCTTGGTCATCTCGGCATTCGTGCCGGGATTCGGGTGCTTGGCCAACTTGGGCGTAATCGCCTGCAAGCCACTAAAGGCAGACTTAATCTTGCCAGAATTGGCCGTCGTCTCATCGCTCAGTTTGCCGGTGGCCATCCACCAGGTCACCAGGCTGCCGATCAGGATCACGCTACATGCGATCCAAAAGGCGTACGGCTTGATCTTGACGAGTTGTTCTTTGAGTTGATCCATCGCATCACCTTCACTTCAATCACAAGCCCCTGACCATTTCAAACCGAACCGCGTGGCTGCAACTGACCATTAGCCTGGTGCAGCAGGCGGAACTGCCGGAGCCGCTGCCGGCGGCGCGGCCGCAGGTACAGCTGCCGGATCGGGATTCACCGGTGGAACCGCAGGCATCGGCGCTGCTGCGGGCGGAACAACGGCAGGGTTCGCCATCGGAGGCGCGGCGGGCGGAACCGGTGCAGCCGGCGGAACCACCGGTGCTGCCGCGGGAGGTACGGCCAGCGGCGGGGCAGCGACAGGCGGCACGGCGGGTTGAACCGGTGCGGCGACGGGCGGCACGGCGGGAGCTGGGTTCACACCCGGCACTGCCGCCGGCGGATTCGTCAAACCTGGGGCCTGCACACCCGCGGCTGCGGCAGCCGCTGCCGCTTGTGCCTTCTCGGCATCGGCCTTGGCTTTTGCTTTGCGCTCTTCCAGGCGCACGGTCAGTGGTTTTTCCTGCCAGCAAAACTGCACAATGAAATCGCACCGGGGCACGATAAAGAACGGCGGATTGTCTTTGTCGTCGCCAACTGGCATGGGTTGCCCCAAACCTGCACCCGGGCCTGGGCCGAGACCAAAACCTTCGCCAGGGCCGATCCCGCCACCGGGATTCGTTCCCGTGCCGGCATAGTTCGGATTTTCGAGGCGGAAGTTGCGGTTAATCGGAAAGTCCTTCGCGAGAATCGCAAAGCCCAGCCCCAGTTCCTTGAATGTGAACTTGTCCGTTCCGCCGCCGGGACCATTGGGCAGCGTCACGACCCCATTCTCAAGCGCCTTGAGCAGCGTCTTCTTCACGTGAGCCGAACCGCCATTGGCCGTGTTCGACGGATCGTTGTAGAAGTGATAACCCTTGATTTCAAACACCCAGCCCGGACCGCTGGGGCTCGGAATATTCAAATTCGAAACATCGAGCAGACCAACGTTGCTGGAGCCCTGAGCCTGCGGACCATAACCTCCACCTTCCACGCCGTATCCGGGAGCCGGTGCTGGCGCGGGAACTGGCGCCGGGGCTGGCGTGGCGTTCGGGTCGGCGGGATTGGTAGTGGCCGCGGCCAATACTTCGGGATTCTGTTCGATGTACCGCCGCTTTACGGTGTCGGTAAACCACGCCTTCAGATCGGGGAAGCGCTGCGTTTCGAGATACTCGATCTTCAAGTCCTGACGCTGCGTAAACGGCAACTGCTTGTGATCGGGAATCTGGCCCGCCGGAATCCGACCTTTCGGCGCCATCGGCGGCAGCGATTCGTTAATTGCCTTCATCACTTCCAGCCACAGCACGCGGCGGTCGGCAGCACCCACCACTTCGTCGCCGATGCTCCGCATCTGCGTGAGCAGCTTTTGCTGGTCTTCGTCCGACTTCACAAACTGCTGACTGGTCGTGCTGACTTGTTGGGCTTTAATAATCGAATCCTTCCAAGCCACCCCTTCCACTTCATGCAACTCATTGACCTGCTCCCAGGTCATGTAGTGAAAGATGAAGTTCAGCGCACACGCCAGCATGATCGCCGCGACGCCAGCGACTGCCCATGGCTTTTTCGCCTTGATGAGCCGCTGCGTGATCAATTCCCGCGGCAGCAGGTTCGTCTTGAGCTTGCTCCTTTCGAGTCCCTGCACGCACAGGCCGTAGCAGCTGCCGAACGCGAGCAGGTTGTCTTTAAACGACGGCGAAGTGACGACCGCGGCGCCGGTGAGGCGGCGATAAGCATCGATCTCGGTGATTTCATAACCCAAGTGCTTGCCGAGATACTGCGTCAAACCCGGCAGCTTCACCGTGTTGCCGAGCATCACGATGTTGACGATCTTGGCTTTGCGATCGAGGCTGTTAAAGAAGCCGATCGAGCGTTGAATTTCGGTCACCATGTCGCCGAAGACCGGCCGCATCGCCTGAAAGATCGCCTTGGGATCTTCCGCCTGCCGCGGGTTCCGCTTCAGATGCTCGGCCTTGGCAAAGGTGAGCTTCAGGTCCTTCGACAACTGCTTGGTGAAGTGATTGCCGCCGAGCGGAATGTTGCGCTGCCACAAGCGATAACCATTCGTCACCACCAGGTCGGTGGTTTCGGTGCCGATCGACAACACGACGGTCGACGGTGGCGGCTTCTCAGGGTCGTACGTTTCGCCTTCGGCCAGGGGTTTGACCATGTCGTGGGCAAAGAAGTTGTAGATCGAAATCGGCGCGAGTTGAATGTAGTCGACTTCGATTTCCGCTTCTTGAAACGGCTTGAGGGCCTTGGCCACTTGTTCGCGCTTCATCGCGAACAGACCAATTTCCGATTCGAGCGCAAAGCCATCGACCTCCTGGCCGCCCGGCATCCGCTGATAATCCCAAATCACATCGGCCAGTGCGAAGGGGATTTGCTGCCGCGCTTCGAACTTGACGATGTCCGCGATTTTCTTCACGTCCACCGGCGGCGGTTTGAAATAACGCGCCAGACCTGATTCGCCGGGAACCGAGATGGCGACTTTGTCGCCGCGGAGATTGTTGCGCGAAAGAAACTGCTGCAGCGCTTCTTTCACTAGCTGCGCCGGATCGGCGTCTTGCTGCGTAAGCAGCTTGGGATATTCGATGTAATCGAAGCTGTCGGCGACGACGACGTCGCCATCCAGGCGGCAGCGCAAGGCCTTCAGAGCACAACGGCCGATATCGATTCCCCACACCCCAGCACTTCTTGCCATGGGTCAGTCCTCTCACGCAGAGCGAGCGCTCTTGTCAGGTTGAAAACGGGCAACTTACGGCGTCGATTGTACTTGGGTCGAAACGACTTCGTAACAAATTGCCGAGCGTGTTTTGAAATGCTGTGAACAAACGTCCGGTCGTTGGAAAGGTCGAAAAGATAAGCCAGACCCCAACCGAGCTGCTTCCCGAGGCATCTCAAAACTCTGTTCCACGATCTAATCTATCGACGTTTGCCTACGAATGTCAATCTTTTTACGACGATGTTACGCCGGCGAAGGACAAACGCGAGCAGCAGTCAAGCGGGTCGCCCCCACCACAGGGGCGGGCGGCTTGGGTTATAGCGGTTGTCACCGAAAGAAGGTCATAAGGTCATCGCCGCTGCGTGTTGCGGCCCGGCAGCGCGGCCAGTTGCTCGCGGAAGAGGGGGAGCAGCAGGTGTTTGGCCCCCGTGGCGGTCAGATGATTGTGATCACGATACAGGACAACTCCGTCCCTTTCATACACATAGCGGTTCCCCGCGGGAGCGAGAAAGGCCGGCTTGGGATCAATGATCCGGCAGCCTGCCGCCGCGAGCTGAGCCCTAAAGGCAGGGTTCCAAAAGGCGTGATCCGCGGGCCGCCCGCATAATGCTTCCAAGTTGGCATCTGCGGCCACCGGCCGGGCGAGTACACGCGGAATATCAAAGCCGTGCTCGGGGACTTCAAGCATCAGCGCCGGTCGCGCCCCGGCAGCCACCAGGCGTTCGATCATCGCAAGCAACGCTTGCTGCGCGGTGGCCGCTTCATCGGTGGCGATGCCGGCGGGAAAGTAATAGTCCCAGCGCGCGATCAACAGGACATCCGCAATTTTTCGTGCTTGAATGTGCTCAAAGACTGCCTGGTTGAACGCAATCGATTCTTTCCCCAAGCCGCGGCGATTCTCCTTGTACCAGTTCAACAGCGGCACGGTTGCCGAGTGTGTCGCGGCGACCCCCGTTCGATTTCGCTCCTTTAAGAACGCATCGATCGCCGGCAGAGCGGCCATCGCGTGGCTGTCGCCCCAAACCAGCAGCGCAGGTGTTTCAGTTGACGAAGTCGCACCCAGGGAAACGAGCTCGCCGCGCAATACCTGCTGCGTGGAAATTTCGCGCTGGAACGCCACATCGTGCCGAGCGTCGACAAAGCGACGTTGCTCCGGAGCAACGCGACTCGGAAAACCATCGAAGTGTCGGCAAATCAATCCCGCAATCAAAATCGCTGCCATGCCGGAACCGGCGAAAGCGTACATCGAGCGCCGTGTCGCACCCCACACACGATCGCGAAAAGGAAGCTCGACAAACTTCCAGGAAAGTGCAGCCAGCACAAACCCCAAACCAACGAGCAACAACCGCGGCAGGAGCGCGACTTCGCCGAGACTCAGGTACTTGCCGAACGCCAACAGCGGCCAATGCCACAGATAGAGCGAATACGAAATCAACCCGATAAACACCAGCGGCCGCCACGCAAAGAGTCGGCTGGAATAAGTTGCCGCACTCTCCGCTGCGCCGCCGTTAATCCAGATGAACAACGCCGCGCCCAAGCACGGCGGCAACGCAGCCAGTCCCGGAAATGGCGTGCTCGAATCATAGGCGAACAGCGGGAACAAAATCATCGCCAGGCCGGCGAGCGAAATCGTCTCACGCATGGTTCGCTGGGCAAGCAGCCGAGGCGCCGCCGGAGCAAAGGCCACGAGCGATCCCAACAACAGTTCCCACGCGCGCCCTGGCAACAAGAAAAACGTATTCGACGGATTGAGCGTCGCGTGCGGTGGATTCGATACGCCGTAAATACTCCAACCCAGGCTGACAACAATTCCCGCGGCCAACATGGCGATCACCACGCTTCGTTGCCGCAAGGCACGAAAGCGAAACAACAGCGCAAGGGCCGACGGCATGAGCAGATAAAATTGCTCCTCCACCGCCAGCGACCAGGTATGCAGCAGCGGCATCTCATCCGCGGCATTCGCAAAGTAATCGGTATGGCTACAGTAATGATGATTGGCCACGAACAGCGCCTGCGCGCGGGCGGCTTTGCCGAGCGAGCGATAATCGTCGGGCAGCAGAATGAACCAACCGGCGATGAGCGTGGCCAACGTCATCGCAACCAAAGCGGGTGCAATCCGCCGCGCGCGCCGTTCCCAAAACGAAGCCAGTGAGAACGTGTTGCTCTCCAGGTCCTTCCAAGTGAGCGACGTAATCAAGAAGCCCGAAATGACAAAGAAGACGTCAACGCCAACGAAGCCGCCGGGAAAGCCGAGCCGCGCGTGAAACAACACCACGCTCAACACCGCCAACGCGCGCAGCCCGTCGATCTCGGGGCGATAACGAAATCCAGTGATTAGCAATCCTGTGATCGGGGGCACTGCCAGCTCCGCTGTCAACGAGGAACGACCGCAGCGGCCCGCCAAGAAATGCCGCCCAAGGAGTGGCAGCCTATAGCAAATTGCTATCATTCGGCCTAGATCAACGCAGCCAGCAGCCGCAGCGCTCGGCCGCAAGAAAAAGCGGATAGGGAGGGATTCGAACCCCCGGTACCCTTACGAGTACGGCAGTTTTCAAGACTGCTGCCTTAAACCACTCGGCCACCTATCCAAATCGTGCCAACGCTGCGTCGGCAGCCTGATTCTAGCACGTGGCAATTCGTGCAGAAGTGGGCAGTTTCGTCACCACAACCCATTGGGTGCGGACTGCCAACGACGGCGGAACTAGCGGACTCCGCGACGCTCGGGTGCCTGCCAATCGAAGTTACGAAACCGTGGTGCTCCAAGGGACAACAAAGGCGAAATCAAGGTTCGCGATTCACTGGCTGCTGCCCACCATCGCCGCCGTTCGCACAATCGCTTTATCCCCACCGCAAACAAAATCGCCGTTGCCGCCCTTCGTTGCAACCGCTGCAATCGGCCGCCGCTGGGCCAACCGCGGGCTATATCCAAAAAGGCTCCGTTCCGACCGTTTCCCGCCTGCCTGCCGAGCCTGGGCAAATCCCGCCTTCCTGGAGTTTCGCATGTTTCTGTCGCGTCTGTCCTTGTCGCGTCTGTTCCTCGCAGCGACCGCTTGCTGCTTGTTGCTGGTCGTTGGTTTCGCCGGTGCTGCAGAGAAAGACACTGAGCAAGGCTTTGAACTGGCTCCCAATGATCCCGATGTGCTCGGCTTGATCGAAGTGGGCCAGATCATCGACAGCCCGGCCTTCAAACAAATCGCCAGCGAGTTCCCCGACCTGTCGAAGAATCTCGATCAGCCGCTCGACAAAAACACCAAGCTCACGCCGCGTAACTTCTCGTCGATTTTCTTTGCTGCCAACACCACCAGGCAAGACTTCGTCATCGTCTTCAATTTGAACGATGAAACCCAAATCGACGAAGTGCTGAGCGAAGCACAACAAGCAAAGGCCACCCAGATCGGCGACTACACGCTGTATGCCTTGGAAAACGGCCAGGCCCTGTGCCTCGTCGACGAAAACACGATTGCTGTCGGCCCGACCAAGTCACTGACCGAAGTGCTGAAGCGTGACGACGAAGCCACCGTTTCGGAAACGCTGACCAGCGCTTGGGAAAACATCGACGGCGAACAACACATCTATGTCGTGGCCACGCTCGACAAACTGACCAAGCAAGTCGCTGGCCAGATCCCGGCCGGCATTCCGCTGACACCGGCCACCTTGGCCAAGCTCACAACCGCAACCTTCACGGCCGTCACGGACAAGAAGAACCTGACGCTGGCCGCGAACCTCGACTGCACCGATGCCGCAACCGCCGACCAACTGAAGGCGTTGATCGACCTCGGCCTGCAAGCCGCGCTGCAAGATGAAAACAACCCTACCGAGTTGAAGCAAGCGCTGAAGGCACTGAAATCGTCGACCGACGAAGAAATCCTCTCGGTTGATTATCAAGTGAACTTCACCAAGATCCTGGAACATTTCAAGGGTCAAATCAATGGCATGCTGGGTGCTGAGTAAGTAACGACAGGGGATTGAATCGCAAGTTTACGAACGAAGAGAACTCGAGCGTCGCCGGTCTTATGACCGGCGATTTTTTTGGGCCAACAGCATCACCCATATAAATCATGCTTTAGGTGTGCGAATGAAAATCTCCTTCCCGTCGACTAAATATCAAATGAATTAGAAGGCCAAGTAGCATTCCTCAGAAATAGCTACTTGTCTTCCTCGTCGAGTGGGAGTAGCTTGCGGTCGTTGTCATTCGATGTGAAAGTTGTCAATCGCTCAGGAGTACAAGTTCATGTGTTCAATGTCGCGATTGCCTGCTCTTCTTTGCGTGTTCATGGTTTGTGCCACGAACGCGAATGCACAAGGAAATCTTTGGACACAAGTTGGTCCAGCTCCTACCACTGAAGGCCAGGTGGAAGGAATTAAGGATGGCGAAGTATCCGGCGCGATTAATGTAGCTGTGCCGCATCCGACCGACAGCAACATTATGTACATCGGATCGGTGAATGGCGGTGTGTGGAAAACCACAGACGCCATGGCAGCAAGCCCAACCTGGAAGAGCCTGACGGATGACGTTCCTTCGCTTTCAATCGGCGCCTTGGCGTTGGATCCGACCGATGCAAGTGCTAATACACTGCTCGCAGGGGCCGGCCGCTTCAGTAGTCTAAGTAACCTGGGCGGTTCTCTGGCTGGACTCCTATACACCACCGACGGCGGCGCTACTTGGAAGGTGCTAGATGGCGGCGGCCAATTACGCGGCTTGAATGTTTCGGGAGTAGCCCCGCGTGGCGACGTTTTGGTGATTTCAGTGAATCGCGCCGACAATCCCAATCGAGCAGGAATCTGGCGCAGCACAGACCAAGGGGCAACTTGGACGCACCTTTCGGGAGCCATGGGAACGGGTCTAAAGGGTGCTTCGCCTGTATTGGCTGCTGACCCCAAAGAACCCAAACGACTCTTCACGATCAGTGGCAACAACCTGGCCACTTCGGGACTGTTTCGCAGTGATGACTCGGGCGCTACCTGGGTGAATAAAGCGAACATGTCGCTCAAGAATAAGCTGTTCGCCGCGGCCAACGCCAAGATTGCGGTCGGCCATCACAACAATGTCTTCGTGGCCATTGTCGCGGCTTCAACCCAGCGTTTATCGAGTGTTTTTCGTTCTGCTGATGGCGGCGACACCTGGACGGAAATGGCCCTCCCGACCATTGCAGAAGGCGGGATCCATCCGGGCGGGCAGGGGGGCATTCACTTGTCGCTAGCTGCTGATCCAGCGAATGCCAACATCGTTTATATCGGCGGTGATCGCCAAGACGGCTTACCCAACTCGATCGGTGCATTCGACTATTCTGGCATTATCTTTCGCGGCGACGCCTCGCTAATGCCCGCGAAGCAATGGGTGCATATCACTCACAAGCCCTTGCCATCCGCAGCCAACAGTGGCACCAAGAATCGCTCCGCGCCCCATGCTGACTCGCGAGGGATGGCCGTTGCGGCAAACGGAGTGCTGATCGAAGTCGATGACGGTGGAGTCTACAAACGGACCGACCCCACGTCGGCCTTGGGCGATTGGTTCTCGCTGAATGGCAACTTACAAGTTACGGAGTTTCACGCCGTAGCTTGGGACCCGCGCGCGAAGATTGCGATCGGAGGCGCTCAAGATACAGGCACGCCGCAGCAGAAGAAAAAGGGCGTTCCGCGCTGGGGGAGCGTTTCGAAGGGAGACGGTGGTGTCGTTGCGGTCGATTACATCAGCTCTGCCAATCGCTCGATTCGTTATTCCAGTTACTACAACCTCGCCGATCTGCGACGTCAAACGTTCGACAATACTGGAACTTTGATCGCGTCCGAAAATCCCACGATGATCGTGCTGGATAGTGGGAACCCTATCGATCCTCAGTTCTATACCCCCATTCGCGTCAACCGAGTCAACGGCCTCCGTTTGGTTTTTGGGGCTGCCAATTCCTTATATGAGTCGATTGACCAGGGCGATTCACTGATGGAAATTGGACCCGGTATTCGCGTGAACGGAACGGGCCCTAACCCGATTGCTTATGGGACGCAAGGTAACGAAGCCGCGCTATATGTGGGAGCTGGATCCAAAATTTATGTACGGCTAGAAGAGGGGGACACTTTAAATGAAGCAACGGCCTACACCGGTAGCTTTGTCAATGGCATCGCACTGCATTCGAGCGATGCCAAGCGAGCCTTTGTTATTGATCAACGGCAGGTATTTACGACGCCTGACGGCGGCGCGTCGTTTGTAAACATTTCCGGCAACCTCGGTACTCAGACCTCAGCCACCCTACGCTCTCTTGCCTATGTCAATACGAGCCCACAAGATGCCCTCGTCGTTGGCACGGACGCGGGTGTCTTCATTGCGAAAGGACCAACGTATAACAGTTGGTCCAAATTCGGCACTGGCTTGCCGCAGGCTCCCGTATACTATCTGGAATACAACGCCTTCGACGCCATGGACAAGGTCTTTGTGGCGGGCACGCTGGGGCGGGGCGTTTGGGTTCTGCGTCAAGCTGCCATGGGCGTTGCAGTGGCGCCTCCGCCCGTGACAACGGTGGCATCCGCGGTTGCAGACGGGGCTGATATGGATGACGTACCGCAAGAGCGATTCTTTGAGTTTCGCCCCGGCATTTTGGTCGGGGCCGACACACAATCCATCTTTCTCATGAATCCCCGAGGGGGCCTGCAAGCCGTCAGCGCTGCCACCGGCGCTGAAATCTGGGCAACCAAAGCGGCGGCAAAACCGCTGGGACTGATCGGTGGACAGTTGGTTGGTCAAGTAGAGCCAGAAAAAGGCATCGGCAATTTGAAAGTGGTGGCTCTTGATGCCAAGACCGGCGCCCAAAAGTCAGATGCCGCGGTTGAATTGCCTCCTGGCGTTGTTCCAGCTGTCCAAGCCACGATCGAAGGAGAATTTTTGGCCACGGCTTCGGCAGCCAATAGCGAAGCGGTTGTCTCCTGGCAATTCGTCGAACGTCCCAAGCGAGCGGTCGCTCCTGGTACGAAGAGCGTTTTGCCGCCCAAAGAAGGCGTGCCTGTGCCCGCTGCGACGATAAAGTCCAATACCGAGCGACGTGGCGCGTTTCGATTCAATCTGCAAACGGGCGCGGCCAGCCCCACGGAAGATGTTGTGGCAATGATTCCCAAGACGGCGGTTGCCCGTTCTGCCCCGCCGAAGGTCCGAATCAAGGAGATCTCGGGACCTCAATTTCTGTCAGCAAATGGCCGGCATTTGATGACCAGCAAACGTCGGGACGACGCAGCAGCGACCGATTACAAGTACGAATTGACGGTCTATCAATTGCCTGGTAAGGAAGGGGAGCAGCCGGAGAAACTCGGCTCGTTTTTGAGTCACTCGGCTCTTGTTCCTTTCTTTGTCGCTAAATCCGACGATCGCTCGCTTGCCATTTATGAAACTCTCGGCGCAATCCGCACGGTCGATGGTGAACTGCGCCAGGAGCCTACCAAAATCCGCGCGGTCGATCTGAAAAACCAAAAGGAAGTCTGGCAGCGAGAAGTACGCGACATCGCGTTTCGCGGCACCGTGCCCCCGTAGTCGCCGCCGCAGCAACTCTGATGGAAGTTTGGCCCGGAGAGTGATCCATGCGCCAGGCTGCGTTTACGTTGATGGAATTGCTCGTCACGGTGGCAATGATCGGGCTGCTGGTCGCCCTCTTGCTTCCCGCAGTCCAGCAAGCACGCGCAGCAGTTGCTCGCGTCCAGTGCGCCAATAACATGCGCCAAATTGGGCTGGCACTCCATCAGTTTCATGACGCTTATGGCGTGTTTCCAGCTGCCAGTTGGACGCAAGCCGAGATCACCAATCCGGCCGGCAAACACGTCGGCTGGCGGGCTGTCATCTTGCCCTTTCTTGAACAGGCCAATTTGCAAGCTGCCTATAGATTCGACGAAGACTGGTGGTCGCCCGCGAATCTTCAGATTGGTGCGCAAACGGTCAAGATCTATCAATGTCCCACCACTCCCTTTCGCCCGCTCGTGGTATCGGCTGTTGCCCATGCACCACGCCCTGCAATGACTTTTCCGCAGCCCTTGGGTCCCACCGACTACGAAGCCATCATGGGTGTCCAGGCAATCGTCGATTCGAACTTGTATGCAACTGCGGCTGCCAATCGATCCGTGATGTTCCGCAATTCCTCGACCAAAATGGCGGGCATCGCCGATGGTACATCGCAGACCATCATGGTGGTGGAGTGTGCCGCTCGTCCCCGTGTTTACTTCCGCGGCCGAATGTCGCCGGCCCACGTCAACGACCAGGGGCAGAGTTGGGTCGATAACGAAGGAGCCTTCAGTCTTGATGGCTCAACGCACGATGGACTGCTCCAAGGACAAGGACCAACGATTTCGCCGCATGCACTAAACGCCACCAATTTCAATGAGCCCTACTCATTTCATAGCGGCGGAGCAAACCATCTGTTTGCCGATGGTCATCTCAGTTTCATTCGCGAAAATGTGCCACTGCTGACGTTCGCTGCCCTGGTCACTCGTTGTGGCGGAGAAGTCGTGGGGGCAGCACCTTAGGCCAGGCGGCGGCGACTCATGGCTTGGTTTCCGGTTGGGACGGCTGAATGACAACGTCATCGGCCCCCGCTGAGAACATCCCAAACGAACCACCTACGCCGATCACGAGCATCACCAGGCCGAGCACGATCAGTGGAATCGTGATGTACGGCGAAGGGAACGCGCGGCCTACTTCGAAGGCGATGACATTGGAGAGATCGACGCCGGGGAACATCGGCGCGGCCTCTTGTTGTTGCTTTTGGCCGAAGCCTTGCGAATGGTTGGTGATGATTCCCGTCAGCTGTGGATGATCGAGCCGCTGGGCCAGATCATGCTCATCCTTCACATGCCGCACATAGGCCATCACCGGGCGCTCGGTAAACGAGCCCGCGGGATTGAACAGCGGCACCCAGACCATTAGCCACTGGCCATTCTTTTCTTCAATCAAGTACTGGTTGGGAATGGTGAACTCCGTAATGGTCACATGCCGATTGGCAATCGGCCCAGGCTTGCCCAGTTGTGAAACGGTGATCTCCTGCGGCTTCGTCGTGGCGCAGGTGAACAGATACGATTCGAAGCCGCCATAAATCGAGAGTCCTGCGCCGATGATGAACAAGAGCCGAAAGAGTAGCCCCACGGTGAATTCCTCGATCCTTGCTAACTGAATTTCATTTATGATAATCAAGGATCAGTGTTAGAATGAAGCGCTCCTAGATGGTGAACTCAGCGGCGTAAGATTCGCCCCTCAGACGAAGAGCGTCGTGCATGGCCCACCGCGTTTTCATTAGCTACTCGACCAAGGATGTCGAACAGGCGAATGCGGTGGTCTCGGCTTTCGAAGCAGCTGGGATTGAATGCTGGATCGCGCCGCGCGACATCCGCCACGGCGAAAGCTGGGCCAGCGCGATTGTGAGCGCGATCAACGACAGCGAAACCGTGGTGCTGTTGCTCTCTGCGAATTCCAACGCGTCGCAGGACGTGGGGCGTGAAATCAACCGCGCCACCTCGCGCAAGATTCGCATCTTGACCGTCCGCTTGGAAGACATTCAGCCGACTGGCGACTTGGAATACTATCTCTCGAACTCGCAGTGGTTCGATGCGTTCGAGCGGCCTTTTGCCGAGTATTTGGAACTGCTGTTAATCGCCGTGCAAACGCCGGCGGGCCTGGCAGCGGGAACGCGAAACATCGCGCAGGGCCCCCACGCGGACCCGGAAGCGATCGAGAATGCGCTCCGGGAAATTGACTGGCGACTGGCAGAGCTGCAGCACTACGAGGGACCATTGCGCTGCTCGCCGCTCGATAGCGTGTTGGAAGCCGCCATCGAAGTGACGCACTCGCTGCATGCAGCGCGGCAATGGGACGCGTGCTTGCGCATCTATCACGCCGCCGCGGCCGGTGTCCTGGCGAAGCTCGAATCAGTTCCGCCGGTCGACCAAATGCAATGGCCGGCGGAGATCGAGCCCTTGATGGAGTCGCTCCGCGGCGCACTGGCTGCCGAGCAGAAAAATCAACTCGAACCAGAAGCCGCGATGACGGCGCTCCATCGCATCTTTGTCGATTTTCTCGATCGCACGCCGCCGGAGCAAACCAGCCGGTCGCGGCAATGGCTGATGGGGATGGCAGCGCTCGGCTTGCTCCTGGTGAGCGCGATTTCGCTCGCGCTGGCCTATCATCCCAGCCAGACCACGACGACTTGGGAAGTTCACTACGCGTATGCCTATGGGCCCAAATTCGGGCGACTGGGCCCCTACCTTGAGTTCTCGCGCAGCCTGTTATTGTTGATCGTCTGCATCTATTTGTTTGAAGCCCTGTTTCGAGAAGAGTTCGGCAGGCTACTGCTCGATTGGAAGCCACTTTCCTGGCGGCGACCGAACGTGGCCATCGGGCGGGGCGTGGGACTGATTGTCGGCTGCTTCGTGTTTTGGACCGTTTACGATCATGTGCTGGTCGGCTCGCCGAGCGGTGAGTCGGTGTGGGCCAGAGATTACCTGGCCAATCCTCACCGCGCCAAAGAACTCGATCGTTTCGACGCAGAAATTCGCGGAGTCCGCGAGGAGTTGGCGAAGGAGGCGGCGCTAGGAGCTGATTATCACCGCCGTCCCTTTCAATGGTACCTGCCGTACTGCCTGGTGAATTACAACGTTTATGGCGCACTGGTGGTTACGCTCTGCTTTTTCGCCATCGTTTCTGATCGACGGCGGTTATGGGAGGAACGCGCGGCACTCAACGCCGTGCTGGTCAATCAACGCTTGCCCGACGCCGATGTTGATCGGGAGTTCGCGCGGTTTTTTAAGCTCTGTTTTCGACACTCTCAGCGCTATATCAACTTGTTGTTGTGGTTGTCGATCTTGATTCTTTATGAATCGATCGTGACCAAGCCGACGCTTTCGGACCAAGGCTGGCGATATGAATTGTTGACGTCCGCGGTGGTCGGCCTTAGCGCTTTATTCTGGATCGGCATTCTGAGTCATTTCTACGAGGGGGCATTTCAGCGCGCTTGTGATGAAAAGCGTCGTCGCCGCAGGCTCACATCCCAATGGGAACGTTCGTGGAGCACGACTTCGTTCCTCTCGCGCGCATTCCTGAATCTGCGCAGCGGAGTCGCCTTGTTGATCTACTTCATTCCTGTCGCCTTGGTCTTTTGGGAAGTGTCGCGCAGGTAAGTTCGCGCTGCCAGCGGTCGCGCGTTACTGCTGCCAAGGGATACGGCGCTGCGGGATCGTCGCAGTAACCTGTATCGAGATTGCAATTCGGCAGCGTGGGAGTTGCGGCCGCGAACTGCGTCTGAAACTCTTCCAGAAACCGGTTCATGAGCGGTCTGCACTCCCCCAGCAAACGTGGCGAAGGCGGAACCGCCCGGAACAAACCGCGCAGGCCCGAGTTCGCCTGGCAGCCGAGTGTCGCGATTCTTCCCGGCGTGAGCAGCAGCTCCGCGACGAGAGCCCCGCCTCGGCCGCGCGCGGGCTCCTGCCATCCGTGCCGCGCCGCATGGGTGCGCGCCAGTTTGATCCACGTTCCGGTCCAGCGCTGCACGGCTTGCAACGAAGCTTTCAGGCGTTGGTGAACATCAATCCCATAGATCGCGGCAAAGGCTCGGGCCATAAAATCGGCATTCATGTTCGTGGGACTCGAGATCTGCTGCGCGGGTGGCACGCGCGCGATCCAATAGGCGTCGAGTCCCAATTCCACCCGCACATGTGCGCACGGATTGTCGCCGTAGGGAATCTCGCGGGCAAAATCGCCGGCCAGCAACTCGCCCACGCCGCGATTCACTAACGGATGCAAGATCTGATCGGCGAGACAGTGCGCCGCCCAGCCCCAAGCGTAGGCACGTTCTTCCGCTGATCGCGCTTCTGCCACAATTGCGCGGGCCAGATCGCCAGCACGCTCGTAATGGGCCAAATCGGAAAGGAGCGCCGCACCGCCAGGAAAAACGCCCATATCGGGCCCCGCCGACCCGGCTAAGAACCGTTCCCAATTCTCGGCGCGCTGCAGTTCCAAGCCGCTTGCCACCAAGCCACTCGCCGAGAGAAGTTCAACCGCCAGAACGCGATGTAAACAAAGTCCCGGCATGGTTTCGTTTGTTTCCTACTGTTGGGCACGAATCATTCACAACAGACAACCCTAAAGCCGAAGTCGCCAGTCCGTAGTCACTGGATCTGTTGCTTTTCGGCGCGCTCCCCGCGCAAGTCATCGTCGCGCCAATCGTCGCGGCCGAGCCGTCGTAGTATAGCCCGCGGCCTGTCGCGGATCGTACGAGTCCAATCGCCCAGCACCCAAGTTGATGAAAGTGAACATTTGTATATAATTCAATTTGATTCGCCTTTCCTTTGCTCCTTGGCATCTTGGTTGACGAAACGGTTGGTGGGTGTTGCCAGGCCGTTGGGTTGGCATTTCTTGGGATGGTTGGGCGCTGTTTGGCGTTGGGGTCGGGAGCTCCCAATCCTTTGCGCACCGCTTCGCGTGAATTGGCCTGGAGTGTTGGCCCGAGCGGTATCGAGGGTTGCTGTCTAAGGTGCGATCCTTCACCCTAAGCACGACTGTTCAGTACGCGGGAGACGGGCAACTTTTTCGGTTTAGCAGGCAACAGTTGGGTGTGCAGAAAGCAACAGAAAGCAACAGAAAGCAACACTTTTGGCCATCCATTCCCCAGGCAATTTGTTGTAAGTAATTGAAAATAAATGACTTGCTGTTTTTAGGGGTGTTGTTTTTTTGAAGTCGGGGTGCAGTGTTGCCGGCCCAGAAACACCAAGGGAGCCGATTTTTACATTCCGGCGTTGTTGATGAAGAGCCTGGGCTGGCGGTGGCAATGACCGCTAGCTAAATGCCGGCGGGAAAAGACTTTCCGGCGGCTCCGGGGCGGGAATAAGATGGATCGCTGGCCTCGAATCCCTTTCCAGCCAAGCGGTTTCAGCCCGAGAGCTGAAAATGCTGGCTCCAGCTTCGTGGCTGCGAGTACGCAGTGTTCGCACCGGAGAACGGACGTTGGCGTTGTCGATTGGGCAGTTTAACGCGCTGGTCGATGAACATAGCCCCGCACTGTACCGCATCGCCTTTCGCATGATGGGTGACCGGCATGAGGCGGAGGATATGGTTCAAGAGACCTTCCGCTCAGCGTGGAAAAGCCGAGAGGCTTACCTCGAAGGGCTCGGGGACCGCGCGTGGCTGGCTTCGATCTTGCGCCGGCGGATTGTCGATCGCTGGCGGCGGAAAGCTCCCCCTCCCACCATGGCGGGCGACCAACCACTGGATGTTGGTGTGCCGGCCGCTGATCCGCTGGCAGGCGATTACACCGACGAGATGCAGTTCGCGTTGTCGCAGCTCCCTACCGAGCTGAAAGAAACGCTGCTGCTAGTCGTCGTGGGTGAATTGACACATCAAGAAGTAGCCGACTTGCTCGACGTTCCCCTCGGCACCGTGTTGTCGCGGGTCAGTCGGGCCAGGCGGAAGCTGCGAGAAGTGTTGATCGCGGCGCGAGCGTGACGTCGTCTTTCGCTCCGCGAAAGGGTGCGTCTGCGAGCGTCGAACCGATTGAGTCTGTAACAAAGCACCAAGCACCAACCAAACACGAGAAAGAAGACGCGTTCTTTCGCCAAGCGAAAGGCGACACTGCCATGAACGAGATTCCTGATGACCGGCTCGATGCCCAGCTCCGCGATGTCGCGGCGCCGGCGTCGCTCGCTGCGCGTCTCAAGGAAATCACGAACCCGTCGGACGACGAACTCGATCAACTGCTCTGTGGCGTGGCGATGCCCGAGCACTTGTCCATGCAGCTGCAGGCGATTCCCGACGATGAATTGATCGCAGGCGAACTGCTCGACGTGCAGCCGCCGTTCTCGTTGCGAAGTGAGTTGCAGTTGGCAACCCCGGCAGAAAGTTGGCAACGGACCCGCCGCGAGGTGGTGCAAATGGTGACCGCCGCTTGCTGGTTCATTGCGATCACGGTCACGTTGGGAACTTCGACGGCCGCGTATCTGTCGTCGGTTTATCCGCCGGCCGAAGACCCGCAGTGGGTGGTCGTTCAATCCGAGCCAGCGAATATGCAGGCCGAGTTTGTGTCGATTCCCGTACCGGTTAGCGACCGCGAGTCCGATAAGGTCAAGCCAGTTACGGAGGATCTGATCGCGCTAACCGCGCCACCCGCGGAGGAGATGTTGCTCGACAACTGGGACGAAGCGCTGACCACGCCCGTGGCATTCACCGGGCCTGTTGCCGAATGGCAAGCGTTGCTGCGGTCCGGCATGCGGCCGATGGACGATGTCGTGCTGATGCGTTGGGGCTTGCTGGGTGCGCCGCAATATTCCGAAGATGAGCTGCCTGAGTTGATTCGGCTGCCCGAACAAAAACGGTCCGGCTTGGAGTTGCCGCTCGTCCGTGGTTATGACCGCCGCTTTTGGCTGAAAGAAGGAATCAATCCGCCGATCGCACCCGACGCCAACGCGAAGCTGCAACGACTCGAGATTCCGCTGAATACTTCCACGGCTTCGCTCGAGGCGGCTGCGGCGGCCCTTGCGCTCGGTAAGTTGCCCGACCGTGACGAAGTGCGCGTCGAACATTTTCTCGCGGGGCTCGATTCGCGCTTTCCAGCTGCCCCGCGTGGCCAACTGCAGTTGCATGTGCAAGGAAGTCCTTCGCCCTTTGGTACGAGCGACGCTTATTTGTTGCAACTGGGTGTGCAGGCCGGCAAGTTGCGGCAGCAGGCGAAGCAGCCCTCACACCTCGTGATTGCTGTCGATGTTTCAGCGAGCATGGCCCGGGGCGGACGGATGGATATGGTTCGCTCGGCGGTGCAACAAACCTTGCGGCAACTGTCGGCCAAAGACGCGCTTTCGCTGGTGGCATTTGAGGAGGGCGTGGTCTGTCGCGTGGAACATTTGCGCGTGAATCAAGAGCAGGAACTGCGCGAGCAGTTGCTCGAGCTCCTGCCCCGCGGCGGCACGAACCTGGCTGCGGGATTGCAGTCGGCGGCCTCGGTTGCGCTGTCACGGCCAGCTTCGATTCAAGACTATCGCACGCGGCTGGTTTTGATCACCGACAGCCGGGCCGCCATGCCGGACGACACGACCACCAAGGTCAGCGAAGTCATGGCGCTGATCCGGGATAACGGTGTGAGCTTCGACGTCTTGGATGTTTCCGGTCGTTCGCTGCCCGATTCGCTGCTGGCTGGCTTCTCGCAAGATCTCGGCGGCAGTTACCGCGTCATTCGTTCGCGGCAGCAGCTGTTTGCCTCGCTGGTCGAAAGCCTGGCCGGACACAGCCCGGCGGTGGCTGCCGAAGCCAGGCTGACGATTCGGTTCAACAAAGACACGGTCGCTGCGTATCGCTTGCTGGGGCATGAACCGAACTTGCTCGCGGCGGTGGTGCCAGCCTCGGTCGATGCTCAACTGCTGCCCGAGGAAGCGTCGAGCGCATTGCTGGAAATCTGGCTCAAAAAGAACGCGCCGGCCAGCGACCTCGGTCAGGTCAGCGTGACGTGGAAAGATCCGCACAGCGGTGCTCGCCAGGAACGCAAAACGGCGATCTTGCGCAGCCATTTTGCGGCGTCGTTTGGCGAAACGCCGGCCAGTTTGCAGACGGCCGCGGTCGCTGCCGAAATCGCCGAGCAGCTGCGCGGTTCGCGCGAGGCGCTGCGGCGGGCGGAATTGCTGACAACCCAAGGCCGCAACAACGCGGCGACGATTCGCACGGCCATTCGCCCCTGGAGCATGACGCTTCGTCAGGAACCTGATTTGCGCCGCTTGCTCACCTTGCTAGACCAAATGGAAAAAGCGCGGTGATGGCGAGCGGAGCGATGGGATGCGACAACGGAGTCAGATTGGCTCGCCAATTTGACCGGGATGCGGGAAAATCTCGCCAGGGCAAGCGGTTTCGCGCGGAAACGGTTGAAGTTGAGCGGCGGGGATTATAATTTACGGTTTGTCTCGAAATGCTTTTCACGGGTTGGGTCCGCACACATTCCTCTCGCGAGGCTGCTTTGGCAATCGCTTGCCGCCGGCAGTCGTCGCACTCGGTCTCCCCAACCATCAGCAGATAATTCACAGGCATCGGAAGGATTGAACGTTATGAACAGGCGCTGTTCCCGTCCGGCGGTAGCAGGTTGGTTGCTCGCAGGCGCGGTACTCATGCAAGCCGGTGTCGCTACGGCAGTTGAACCCGCCGCCGCGTTTCTCAACGGCCTGCGGGACAAAAAGCTCTACGACGTGGCCATCGACTATCTGGACGTTGCTGCTAAGAATCCAGCCGTTCCGGTCGAGTTCAAGCAGACCATTCTGTACGAACGGGGCGTGACGCTGGTCGAAGGGGCCAAGGCCAATCGCGATCCGATTTTGCGCGAAAAGCAGCTGGACGAAGGCCAGTCGACGCTCGAGAAGTTCATCAGTTCAAACCCGCAAAGCATGTTGATCATTTCGGCCCGCAGCCAACTGGGCAACGTCGTGGTCGAGCGTGCTCGTTCACGGATGAAGAAGTCCGAAAAATTGAACGGCGCCGCCAAGACGCAGCTATGGACCGAAGCCCGCGGTTTTTATGGGCAAGCTTTGAAGGTGTTCGAAGAGCTATCCAAAGAAATCGCGACGAAGTTAAAAGCCTATCCTGCCGCCATTGATGAAAAGAAAGAAGCCAAGAAACACGAAGAGCGCGAACAATTCCGCAAGGACTACTTGCAAGCCGAACTGTTGACGGCCGCCACGCGCGAAGAAATGGCCGAGACCTACGAAGCAGGCGTCAAGGATCGCAACACGGCGCTCGAAGCCGCGGCGAAGGAATATGGCGAAATCTATGAAAAGTATCGCACCCGTCTGGCCGGTTTGTACGCCCGCATGTATCAGGGCCGCTGCCTGCAAAAACTCGGCAAGCACAAGGACGCACTCGGTTACTTCACCGAATTGCTGACGAACCCGGATAACGAACCACCTTTCCGTGTACTCCGCGTCAAGGTTACCGAACTCGCCATCGCCAGTTGGATTGACCAGAAGCTCTATCTGGAGGTGATCGACAAAAACAAGGACAAGCGGGCGATGCAACTGGTCGAGTCGGCCCGGCCGGCGGAAGACAAGAGCGACGAATTCATGGCGATCCGCCTGGGCATTGCCAAGGCGATGAAGCTCTACGCCGATGAACTGAAAGCCAAAGATCCCAAGGACGCCAACATCCGCAAGACCATGCAGGAAGGTGGCAAACTCGTCAAATACGTCTCGAAGTTTCCGGGCGAGCACAAAGAAGCTGCCATGAAAATGCTCGGCGACTTTGGCGACACTTCTGGCGGTGACGAAGCCAAGCCCGATCCCAAGGACTTCGCGGAAGCTCGCAAAGCTGGCAAAGAGGCCATCGACGAAATGCAGGCCGCCAATGAAATGATCAAGCAATTGCCGGAGCGGATGAAGACTATCAAGGACGCTGCCGAACGAACCGAAGTTCAAAAGCAGCTGGAAGACGCGCAGAAGTCGTCGGTTGCAGCCAAGGACGACGCCGTTCGCTATCTGAAGATGGCCCTCGCCTTTGCCACGCCCGAAACGGACGTCGGCGAAATCAATCTCGTTCGCTATCTGCTGTGCTACTTAGCCTATGCAAACGGCAACTATCACGAGGCTGCAGTCCTTGGCGATTTCATTGCTCGTCGCTATCCCGATAGCCAAGGGGCTCGCCAATGCGGCAAGATCACCATGGCGTCGTACATCAAGATGTATAGCGAAAAGGATCCCAAGAACCCCGACGAGAGCAAAGAATTCGAAGCCAAGCAGATCATCGCGATCTGCAAATACATCAGCGAAAAATGGGCCGATTCGCCCGAAGCGGCCGAAGCCATCAACACGCTGATTCCCTTCATGATCAAAGAAAAGCGACTGGCCGATGCCCAGGCTTATCTCGATCAGATTCCGAAAGACGCGCCCACGCGCGGCCCTTCGGAACTGAAGATTGGTCAGTCGCTGTGGGCGGCATTTTACGAGGGTTCGAGAGAACTCCGTGATTACGATAATGCCGAAATCAAACCGGAAGGTTTCGATCCGGTGAAGAAAAAGGCCGAGCTTGAAGCCCTCAAAACCAAGGCCAAGACCATCCTCATCGATGGCGTGAGCCGGATGCAAGCCTCGGGCGAAGTGAGCCCGATCACGGTCACCGCCGTATTGTCGCTGGCCCAGATCTATGTCGATACGAACGAACCCGCCAAAGCCGCGGCGTTGCTCGAAGATCCAAAGATCGGCACGTTGACTCTGGTTCGCAAGAACGATCCGACGACCCAGCGCGATGGTTTCCAGGAAGAAACGTACAAGACCGCGCTACGGGCGTACATTTCTTCGCTGAGTGCGGCTGGTGCTAACCCCGACGATGTGATCAAGAAGGCCGAAGGAATCATGGCCTCGATGGACGAGATGTTCAAAGAAGATCCGAAGGGGCAAGCCAAGCTGATCGGGATTTACGTCAGCCTGGCGAAGGATCTGCAAAAGCAAATGGAACTTGCCGACGCTGCCTCGAAGGTCGCGCTGGGCAAGGGCTTCGAAGCGTTTCTCGCGCAGATGTCGAAGAAGTCGACCGACATCAAGATTCTCAACTGGGTGGCGGAAACCTATCGCGGCATGGGTGAAAGCTTCGGTCCCGCGACGAAAAGCATGACTCCCGAAGCGCAGAAGTACTTCAACGAAGCCGTGGCCACTTATCTGCGAATCCTGGAAATGTACAAGAAGGATCCGAAGCTGATGGCCCCCGCCATGGCCACTTCACTCAAGCTGCAGATTGCCCGCACCAATCGCGCGACAGGCAAGTACAAGGAAGCGATGGACCTGTTCGACGAGATCCTCAAAACGCAGAACATGCTGCTCCCCGTGCAGATCGAAGCGGCCAAGACCTATCAGGACTGGGGCGCGTTGAAGGGGGACAAGATGGAAATCAACTATCAACGGGCCATCTTCGGTGCCCGCGAGATTGTTGACCCCAAAACGAAGCAGAAAAAGAACAACATCTGGGGTTGGGCCCAGATCGCGAAAGTGGTGGCTTCGAAAGCGGAATACAAGGAAATCTTCCACGAAGCTCGCTTTAATCTGGCCCTCGCTCGCTATGCCTATGCCATGAAGTTGGCCGGCGCGGAGCAAAAGACGCAACTGGGTTATGCCAAGCGCGACATCGCTGTGATGTACGGCTTTTATCCGGACTTGGGCGGCGACAAGTGGAAAGCCCAGTACGAAGCCCTGCTGAAGAATATTCAGATCGGCCTGGGTGAACGCCCCGTTGGTCTGACTGCTCTGAAGCAAGCGGAACCGCCACCAGCCAGTGGCACGACCCCGACCAAGACCGGCACGACGCCCGCTGCCACGCCTGCAAAGGCGACGCCGGCAACGACAAAGACGGTTGCTCCGGCGAAGAGTTAATCAAGATCCAACGAATTAAAAAACAACCAATCATCCACCAAGGAATTTGCAATGCTTCTCCGTTCGCTCCAGTTCGCTGCAGCAGCCGCCTTCGTCGGCTGCTCGGCTTTGCTCGCTCAGGCCCAATCGCTCGACTCGGTTTACACCACCAAGGGTGGCGCGCCGAGCAAGGGGACCATCACTGACGCCATGACCAAGGACAGCGTCACGCTCGACATGGCCGGTGTTCCGCGGGTGTTTCCGATTAGCGAAATCTCGCGCATCACTTTCGGCGACGAACCGCAAGAGTTGGCGAATGCACGCAACTCGGTGAACGCCAAAAACTACGGCTCGGCGATCGAGGAATTGAAAAAGATCCCAGCCGGTTCGCTCGTCCGCCCCCACATGCTGCAAGACGCGCAGTACTACATGGCGCTGTGCCAGATCAAGCTGGCAATGACCGAAGGCCTGGACCGGGCGAAAGCGGAAACGGACATGCTGAACTTCGTCCGCACCAATCCCAACAATTACCACTTCTACGAAGCAGCTGAAATGCTGGGCGATCTGGCGATGTCGGGCGGCAAATACGATGCGGCGGTGAAGTTCTACACACCGCTGACAAAGGCTCCGTCGGAAGACACGCAGATGAAGGCCAACAACGCGGTGGCCCGTGCCCTCGTCGCCCAAAAGGAATATGCCAAGGCCCTAACCAATTACGAAGCGGTTCTAGCCTCAGGCCTGTCCACCAACGAAGCCACGAACCAAAAGATGCTGGCCACCGTCGGCAAGGCTCAATGCCTGGGCGAGACCGGTAAACCCGACGAAGGGGTCAAGATGCTGGAAGATGTGATCGCCAAGAACGACCCGCAAGACGCCAAGCTCTTTGCCCGCACCTACAACGCCCTTGGTTCCTGCCACCTGAAGGCAGGCCGCGACAAAGACGCCTTGCTGGCCTTTTTGCACACCGACGTGCTGTTTTATTCGGATGGCGAAGCCCACGCCGAGGCGCTCTACCACCTGGTCAAGCTCTGGACGGCCATGAACAAGGCCGACCGCGCCACCGCTGCCCGCAGCACCTTAAAGGATCGTTATGCGGGGAGCGTTTGGAACGCTAAGGAATAGGCGAATTCGGTCTTGCCGCGTGAAGTCAGCAAAATGGCGAGAAAAGCCACATTTCGCTGCTTTACGCGGGCCGGTACTGGTAATTAGAATGTTGATCCACTCGCCCAGCCGGGCGAAATTCGGTTCACTGCTGATCGCCGAAGTTTGAAGCCAGATCTTCTTCAACCTTTGCCAACCGCACGGTTCGCCAGCCGAAGGATTTCGGCCAGCGAACCACCTCAGTGCGAAAGTTTCCAATCAGCAGCGGGAATAAAAACACACGTGTAGAAAGAATCTTCACTGGCAACTATGGTGGAAGCTATCTCCGCCGTTGTCGTGTAAACGCTGTCCTGCGGGAAGTTCAAAGCTAATTCATTCGAAACTCAGTTGTCTTCGGGTATAGGGGATGTGACATGCGGTGGTTGTCGGACCGAATTGTTGCGAGTACGCAAATGTCGAAGCCTTGGGGTCTGGTGGTGCTCATGCTGCTCGCGCTCGTGCTGAGCGTCGAATCGGCTCGTTCGCTGGGCGGCTCCTTCGCTGGACCGACAGCCGTCGCGCAAGAACCCGAAGCAGCTCCCGCTGCTGCGGAAGGTGACGCTCCGCCGCCGCCGAAGCAAAGTTACCTAGCTTGGTTTTTTAACGCGCTGGGCATCCGCTATACCATCGCGTTCCTAGCGCTTTCTTTTACGTTCGTCGCGGTGCTCGTCATGAACTTTTTGACCTGCCGCCGGGATTCGTACGTGCCGCGTCATTTGGTCGACGCCTTCGAGGCCCACCTCAACGAAAAGCGCTTCCAAGAAGCCTTTGATCTGGCCAAAAATGACGAATCGTTCCTCGGTCAAATGCTCGCCTCGGGCATGGCGAACCTGCAAGCTGGCTACGACAAAGCCGTCGAAGCCATGGCCGAAACTGCCGAAGACGAGGGCATGAAGATCGAACACCGCCTTAGCTACATTTCGTTGATTGCCAGCTTGAGCCCCATGGTCGGGTTGCTCGGTACAGTGGACGGAATGGTGGCGTCGTTCCAGGTGATCGCCGTTTCCGGTACCACCCCCAAAGCGTCCGACCTGGCCGAGGGTATCTCGATGGCTTTGATTACGACGCTGGTTGGTCTCGTGCTGGCCATTCCCGCGATCTTGGCCTTTAACTTGTTCAAGAACCGCATTTCGCGCCTCACGATGGAAGCGGGGCATGCGGCCAACAAGTTGATGGGCCGATTCGAATCCATGGGCAAGAAGTAATCCAGCGGGCAAACGGTTCGCAGCAACCGAACGACGATTTGTTTTGGTGATCGGCCAGACTTGGGACTGAGTTTGTCATGGGCTTAAAATTAAAAAAGAGTGATGTCGAGGCCTACGAAATCGACATGACGCCGATGATCGACATGACATTTCAGTTGATCGCGTTCTTCATGATCTTGATCAATTTCGAAGCCGCCGATCAGGACGCACGCATCGTGCTTCCAAGTAGCGCGCTGGCCAAGCCCCCCGAAGCGCCGTTTGAAACGCCGATCACGATCCAGATGACCAGGAATGGCGAGCCCATCTTGGCTGGTCAGCCCTTTGCAGACCGCAAAGCGTTGATTCCTAATTTGAAGAATGAGAAATTCGTGCTGGAGTCGCAGAATAAAACCGCTTCCAGCGCAACCATCATCATCCGAGCTCATCAATACTGCAAAACCGGTGATGTGCAGGATCTCATCAAGGTTTGCCAAGAAGTCGGCTTTGAAAAATTTACGCTCCGCGCCAACGAAGAAACCGGATACTAGGAACACGTCGAGTAAATCACGTTTATGGGCGTAAAAATAAAAAAAACTGCCTCCAGCAAGATCGCAATCGACATGACTCCCATGATCGATATTGTGTTCCAATTGCTGACTTTCTTTGTCATGACGCTGAAGATTGCGACAGCGGAAGGCGATTTCAATATTCGCATGCCCCTGGCTGCACCGCGCGCAGGCCCACCTGACCCGAATCAGCTTCCTCCGATGAAGTTGTTTTTGAAAGCCGATGCCAGCGGCAATTGCTCGCAGGTGGTGATGAACGACTCGCAGTTCAGCGGCGAAGATCGCTGGCGTCGTCTGCACAGCCACATTGCGGGCATCGTCGGCGATGGCAGCCTGGCAGCGTCGGCCGAGGTCGAACTGGTGTGTGACTACAACTTGAACTACGAGCACGTCATCGAAGCGATTACGGCAGTGTCCGGCGAACGAACCCCTGATGGTCAGATTGTGAAACTAGTCGAGAAGATCAAATTCTCGCCACCGGTTCCGCAGTAGCGTGCATGTCTGCCTTTCGCATTGAAACTTAAACCCCAGTCGGCAACGGCTGGGGTTTTTTGTTGCGCTTCCCGAAGCGGTATATTAACTCTGTTCATTCGCAACCGGGAGCAGAGTAATGCCGACCACGAGTTCCACCAATTCGCCACTCAAAAATGCAGTTCTGCTCTGCGTCTCGTTGGCGGCGCTCTGTTTCGCGGGCTGGTACATCTATCAGCAGTTGCAGCCGGAGCAGTACTTGTTCGAGATCTCCGATGAACAGCGGGAGTCAAATCGCGCCAACATCACTGCCGAGCAGTTGCTCGATTTGCGATTGGTCGACGACCAAGGGAACCCAGTTTCGCTGCGCGAAATGCAAGGGCAACAGCATCTGGTAATCGTCTTCACCCGTGGTTCGCTGGCCACCGTGACAACAGCCAACAAAGGTCCGCAGCTGCCGCAGTTGCCGAACGTTTGCCCTTACTGCACTTCGCAGGCCTCTGGCATTGCCAATTATCTGCCCCAGTTCACCGAGCAACAGGCCAAGGTGGTAATGGTCTTTCCGGTCACGCAGCAGAGCGAGAATCAAGACGCGACGACTTTTCAAAGCGCCCTGCCGAAAGTGGAGAATCGCTCGCCATTTCCTGTGCTACTCGATTTGCAATTGCGGGCCGTCGAGCAACTTGATCTCCGCGATCATTTGGCGCGTCCGGCCTCGTTCATCATCGACAAGGGCGGCAATCTGCGATTTGCCTACGTCGCGAAAACGGGCTCCGCCGACCGCCCCAGCGGCAGCGAGTTGCTGCGGCACGTCAAGCAAATCAACGCGGAGTTTTCGGCGACAACACCGCTGGATAAAGCAACGCCCTGAACGGCGTTTGCAACACGTTGTTCCCACTTTGTTCCCAAGTGCCGTCCGTGGGACTTGAACCCACACGACTTTCGTCACAGGCTCCTAAGACCTGCGTGTCTGCCAATTCCACCAGGACGGCGAAGAAGGGATTTTACCCGCGAACGGACGTCCATTCAACGGACGACAGAGCGTCCCGCGGTTGAAGACCATCTAAGAAACGGCTCCCCGTGGTCCGAAAAACGGGGTCCGCTTCATCCCCGTCGTGTGCCAATCGCCGATGTCACCAGCGAGTTGCTTATTTGCCCGGTTGGATTTCCAGTTGCCAAGCGCCGGGTTGAATGGTTCCGAGGAGCTTCTCTTTTTCGCTCCGATCGGGCATGGCTTTCCATTCGGTCGTCTGCGTGAACTTGACGGGGAGTTCGCTGCGGGGGACGACTTTCGCGTGATACGGCCAGGCTCGATAGGCAGCGGAGGCTCGGCCGCCCCAGAGGAGTGCGCGACAATCAACCGTGACTTCCTTGTCCCCGACAGTGACGCTTTCGATCCAGCACTTTTCGCCCCGTCCAACAAAGCTCATCTCGCCCCAAAACACGGCGACGATCATGTGCTTTTCGAAATCCGTTTTGTCCAGCGTTTGAAGCTCCGTCCCTTTGGCAAAGCCGATGGGAAGCATTTGTGGCCGATCGACGGCTTTTTTGACGGCTTCCCAGGTCGCCTTATCACGGGCTACGAAGACGAACCGCTGCTCATCGCCGCGATCGATTCCCATCGCTTCTTGGGGCAGGGGATCGGCAGCCGATGCCGTCCACGAACAGGCGGTCAGCACGAGTGCCAGCCCGCCCAACACGCAACCCGTCCAGCAACGCCGCTTCCGATTCCAGGATTTCATTTCACAGCCTCAAGGTGAAGGTAATTGCTCACAGCAAGGAAGACGATTGGCGACCTGCTTTGGTTCTTGTTGTATCGTTGTGGCTGAGCATAACTTCGCTGCCCAACTGTCCTAATCTGGGCCCAACATCGCTGACCTGCCGCGAGTCAAGGTTGTTTGTGTGGCATTCTGAGCGGCAACGGCCATCGCTCAGCCCAACGCAGGTCCCCCCGCACAGCGGCCTGCTATTCGGCCAGGAGACCGGCTCGAAGTCATCGACATGGGTAAACTGCACAAGGCCGAGTTCGTCGAGCTCACGCCCGTGGGGTTGATCAAAGTCCGCTTTGACGACGCCACGCCCTCTCAGGGCAAGTGTTCTCCGGCGTTAATGTTCACCAGCGAGTAAAGTCTTTGACCCGAGGTGTCAACCGATGCATGTCTACTCACTCGCGGATCATTGACAAAATGGTTGCCAGATACCAACGAAATGCGGCTGCGAAATCGACGTAAGTTCGCGAACCGTGAAAAAACCACGTGTTGAATAATTTAACGCTGTTAAGCGCGCCGTTTGCTTGTTTGACGCTGTCTCTGATCTTATTCAGACTCGATTAATTCACCAAACAGGATGGTTTCGCGGTCACGCCCGTCACCGACTTACGTCGATTGGCCTGGCCGCGGTGGCACGCTTGCCTCCATCAGATTGACAGTCAGGCGGCTGGCGATGCAGGGGAAGGTGGCTTCCAGTCTCATTTCAGGACGAAGTATCGAAACAAGAATCAGGATGCCGGTTGGAGGGGGGATGAGCAGAACTCGTGGGCTGCGCAACTGCAGAAAATGCGGGATTGTTCACGAATTTTGCGGCCTTGGGCAAGATTCGCGGCGTTTGCTTGTTGGCGGCACGCGGTCTGCAATTCACGGAGCCGTTACCTTGTTCACTGCCCCAAATGCAGACTGGAGCAACCATGGGCACCAGCATCATCACCACCACGACCTTCACTTTCGCCACGATCATCGATGTTTCGATGCCAGTGATTTCCGCTGCGGCGCCTGCTTTGGAAACGGACGATTTCGAAATCACGGAATGCATGCTCGCCGCGATGCCACGCTGTGGATTGACGGCAACGAACCATTGCGGACGCAAACCAGTCGCTTGCCGCGCGAAAGCAAAATAGGCCAGGTTGGTTCACTTATTAGCGCTGGTCGTTTTCGGAATATACTCGGCTTCCTTCGCATCGAACGGCGGGTACGGAAGATTTGGTGGAACCAAATTTTGGGTTCTGCAGCGGCACCGGCAGAGGTGCTTTGCCGGTTGGCGGGCGTCAGTTGAACTTGATCGCCGGCCCAACAATGGCGTCGGTCTTGTGGCGGATGACGTAGGCCAGCGTGTTGATGAAGCGATATTCAAACAGCTCGCGCTCGTTGAAGACGTAATTCTGCTTCGCCAGGATCGACATCCCCTCGGCCAACAGCTTTTGCCGCCACTCTTCGGGCTGGATCGAGGCCCAGTAGTAGCCGATGTCGACACCATAGTTTTCGCAGTTCTCGGCCAACGCCAGCATGTAGGTGAGCTTCAGCTGGCCCCCCGCGTCGCCCATGCCTTGGACGCGATAGTTCGTGACGCGATTCTTCAGCTCTTGATCGACCTCGTCCTGTGACATGCCCATCAACGCAGCGGCTACTCCTTTGCCAAAGCCCTCCTTCAGGAACTTGGTCTGGATGTTGCGCATGGCGTCGCGGACCGCGGCTTTGTCGGCAATCGCGAGGATCAGGTCGGGAATCATCGAAGCGAGATTGGCAGCGCTGAACGCGCCGACGAAGCCGGTCTTGAATGCGCTCTTAGCTGCAGTGAAGCGGAGTTTCATTTTGCTGGGGGCGGTGTGAATCGATGTTCCCGAGCCAGGTCGCACCGGCACATTCGTCGTCGGTTTTGCCCCAGCTTTCGCCGCAGCGTTGTTGGGTCCGTTGCCGCTGGCCCCGCCTCGCGGTGGACTGCGGGGCATCTCCTTCACGGGTTTGACGCCCAGCGACTCGGGATTGTAAGGAATCTGGTCTCCCATGTTATTGAGGACGCGCGACCGCTCGGAAAACTTAATGCCGTACGCGTTGGTGATCGATTTTTGATTGTTTGCCATCCGCTCGACAGTGAAGAACTTCACGTCGCGCTTGGGAAGTCGCGCCATCTCGACTTTGACATCCGAGGCGAGCCGCACATCCTTGAGTTCCAGCGGCGAGCGCTTGGGCGTGTAATTGGCGCCCGTCTTATCGACGCTGGCATTGATGTAATCATCGGCAATGGCGCCCGTCCGCTCCGCCATCGTGGAGGGTGGCTGGATCTCAACTTGGAAGTCGTAAATCTGGCGGATCTGCGTGTTGCGCAAGGTGACGTTTTTGGTGTTCAGAATTTCCTGATAGGCCGAGTTGCCGATCATCAGAACTTCGCCGCTGGCTTTCAGCTGCAACAAGTCCTGGGCAACCTGGCGTGCCGTATTCGCGCGGTTCAACGCGCCGAAAACGCTCGTATCCAACATCGTGACGCCGCTCATCGTTTGTCCCTTCGAACAGTGTGTCAAAGCAATCCCAACTTCCTTGATCGGGCCTCCTGCACTCTGAGCGCACAATTCGGGAAACTGTTTCAGCAGGTGATGTCACCAACGATATGATGGGAGTAACGCGACTTTGGAAAGTGCCTCGCGAGTGAATTCATCCAGCGATCTTCTACCATGCCCACCTACATCGCTTTGCTGCGTGCCGTCAATGTCGGCGGCACCGGCAAGCTGCCCATGACCGAACTGCAGGCGATGTGCGAGCGGATTGGCTGCGAAAATGTGCGGACCTACATCGCCAGCGGCAACGTTGTCTTTCGCAACAAAAAGACAGCCTCAGCAGTGAAGAAGGCTCTCGAACAAGAACTCGCGGTCTATGCAGGGAAGACAGTTGGCGTGGTCTTACGTTCGCCGGAAGAAATGCAGCAGGTGCTCGAAAACAATCCTTTTCCCAACGCGGCCAAGAATCACACCGTGGCGATCTTTCTGGATGGCGAAACATCGGCCGACATGTTGAAATCGATTCGTGGTCAGGACGACGAAGAAGTCGCGCTCGGCGTGCGTGAGATCTATGTCAGTTATGGCAACGGCATGGGCAAATCCAAATTAAAAGTCCCTGCGGCGAAAGACGGCACCGCCCGCAATCTAAACACCATCGCCAAACTCGCGGCGATGGCCGCCTTGGCTGCGGAGTGACCGGACGGTGAATGTGACTGATCCCCAACCAGCGCCGCTGCCTCCCGATGAACTCAACCGCCTCTGGCAGCACGGCATGCACGAAGAGCGGCTGTTCCACGATCGGCTGAACTATTTCTCCGCGATGCAGATCGGCCTGCTCGGTGTCTTCGCGATCATGTATCACTAAGAACCGGCGCTGGGCGTGTTCGTGCCGCTCACCGCCATCGCGCTCGACTTCACGCTCCTGTGGCTCTGGGTGCAGTTTCGCCATTGGCGCTATTGCGTGCATGTCAACGAACAAATCAAACGCTACGTTCCCGAGTACGGCCGCACCGTCGACGCCTTCGCCGCGCCGGGCCGTCGCGACGGTTTGTCGATCTCGCGACCACTCCTGCCAGTGCCGACCGGCGAGTGCAGGTTCACTTCAGCTCCACTGCATCCAACGCGACTTTTGGCACAACGCGATGCTGCACGCCAGGGAACGCACCGAGCCAACCGTTGATGGAATCGCTGCTTCGTGTCAAAAGCCAGGTATCCACCGGAACCAAAGACGTCGAACTCTGCTCGCCCACGAAAACACTGGCGAAGGACGCCAGTGGCACCCGGCGATTGAGTTCGTCGCGACAAGCTGCAAGTGCCAGCGGCCCGAAATCATTCGCAGCGTCATCGCCATAGAAATCGAGCGCCGGACTTAACGCACATTTGAAAGCATGAATTTCCGAAGTCGGCTTGCCGTTTTTGACATAGCGCTGATTCGCGAAGCCCATGAATTGCGCGATGAGATCCTCGACCGAAACGACAGCACCCTTGGCAACAGGCGGCGGGCCATCGGGGAAAATTTGCGCAATAACCTGCGCGTATTTTTGAATACTTTTCTCGGAACCGAATGGCCCGAGATAGAAATCCTTGCGTTTGATTGTGATCCGCGCCTGACCTGTTGAGTGCGGTTTCGACGGATATGGGGGAATGCCGGTGTTGTTACGAGCCATACGGGTACCTCAAGTGATGGGAACACTGCGGTAGTGCTACCGCAGAGAAGCCTTGGGTGCCGCATAACTCTTTGCAGAGCAGTTGAACGCAAGTTGCGTTTCCGGCTGTACTTAAATTATAGCACCCCCAGCAGGATTCGAACCTGCGACCTGCCGCTTAGAAGGCGGCTGCTCTATCCAGCTGAGCTATAGGGGCATGAGAATCGCGAGCGCTGTAATAGGTTGTGCTCGCCCACAAGCAAATCGCATTATTCCGGTGATAGCGGGACACGTAAAGCGGCTGGGATGTTCGTGGCGGCTCGTTTTGCCGGCAGAACAGCCCCGTCCGACAGGTGGGGCGGCCGGTTGATCTTGCCTCGATTGCCGATTTGGACTATTTCGCCAGCAGCGAAATCGGTCGGCTTCATGGTGGGACAATATGCGAAGGCGCAGCAGCCTAGTTCGGCGGTTGTCAACTTCCGCGCTGCGGATGATGGCTGTTGCTGCGCTGCTGCTGGCCGCGGTGCTGTTGCCCGGATGCCGCGGCGGGCTGAGTAATCAGCAGGCCTGGCAGGAAGTGCTGCCGCCGACGAGCGTGCCATCGAACGATCGTGATTGGATTGTCGAACATAAAGTGCTCGCTTCGGCGGAAATGAAAGGTGAGCAAGTCACCATTCATAACATCCGCGACGCCGAGTTTTTTACCTATCGCGATTGCCTAGTCGATTACTACGACAAGACGTTCGCTATCAGCGATGTGCAAAGCGTTGACTTTGTGGTCGTGCCGTTCAACGAACAGCGAGCCCTCGCTCATACGATGCTTAGTTTCGGTTTTGCCGACGGCGATCGCCTGGGCGTGTCGGTTGAAGTGCGGCTCGAACGCGGCGAAGAGTATCATCCGGCTACCGGACTGCTGGGGCAGTTCGAATTGATCTATGTGGTGGCCAGCGAGAAGGATTTAATTCGTGTCCGGACCGAACACCGCCAGTGCGACGTGTATGCCTATCGCAGTACGGCAACGCCGCAGCAAAGTCAGCAACTGCTGATCGACATGCTCCGCCGCGTCAATCAACTGCGCGACAAACCCGAACTCTACGACTCCATCAGCAACAACTGCACCACGAACATTGTGCAGCACATCAATCGCCTCGTGCCGGGCAAAGTGCCGCAGGACTATCGAGTGCTGCTGCCTGGCTTCTCCGATCAACTGGCCTACGATTTGAAGCTGATCGACACGAGTTTGCCATTTGAAGAAGTCAAACGCCGAGCGCGGGTGAATGACCTGGTTCACAAGTATCGCGATGACCCGAACTTTTCGGCGCGGATTCGTGGGGAGAGAATTGTGCGTTAGTTCGATGTGGCAATTAGAACTCAATCGTCAGGATACTTTTCAAGCGGCAACCTTCTAAACAACTGTTGCTGCATCTGGTTTGACCTTGGCAAGGGGGATTTCCTCGTCCCTCCTTCCAAGCCTCTCGCCTCTCGTACTTCACCACAATATATTGCCAGTCAGGCGGCTTCGAGAATTGATTTCTTCAGCGTACTAACGCACAAGGGTCGCCCTATGTCCACGCTCATGCAGATCGGGTCCGCGAAAACCTCGTCCTACGGCCATCTGTCGCGGCATCCGCTCGAGCCTTTGACTGCCGATGAAATCGCGCAGGCCGTGGCGCTGTTGAAGCAACAAGGAAAGGTCACGCCAACGACGCGGTTTGTTTCGGTCAGTTTGCAGGAACCGGCGAAGGATACGGTTCATCATAGTCAAACACCGCCGCGTGAAGCCTCTGTGGTGCTGTTTGATAATGCGACGAACTCGTGTTACGAAGCGGCCCTGTCATTGACCGCCAATCAATTGCTTTCGTATCGCCATGTTCCCGGCGTGCAGCCGACGATGACCATTGATGAGCAGATCGAATGCGAACAAGCCGTCCTGGCCAGTGAAGAATTTCGCGCAGCCATTGAGAAACACTATGGTTTGCAAGACACCAGCCTGGTGATGGTCGATATCTGGAGTGCCGGCAACTATGGCAGCGAAGAAGATCGCACCAAGCGACTCGCGCGGCCGTTGTGTTTCGTCCGCAGTGAACCCGGCGAGAACGGTTATGTGCGGCCCATCGAAGGGCTGCGGCCCGTTGTTGATTTGAACACAATGCAGGTTCTGCGCGTCGAAGAGCATGGCCAGTGGCCGTTGCCGCGCGGCGCCGCGAACTATGCTGCCTCGCGAGTGCTGAACCAGCGGCGCGACGTCCGGCCGATCGAAATCACGCAGCCCGAGGGGGTGAGTTTTGATGTTCACGGCAATCAGGTGAGCTGGCAGAAGTGGAACTTCGTCGTCGGCTTCAATGCCCGCGAAGGACTCACGCTGCATCATCTACGCTACAACGATGATGGCCGTGAGCGTTCAATTCTCTATCGCGCCTCGCTCACCGAAATGGTTGTCCCCTACGGCGATCCCGGACCAACGCAGCGGCGGAAAAACGCGTTCGATGTTGGTGAATATGGCATGGGCATGTGTGCCAATAGTTTGGAGCTGGGCTGCGATTGCCTCGGCGTGATCAAGTACTTCGATGCCCACCTTTGCACAAGTCGTGGCGAATCATTGACGATCAAAAATGCCATCTGCATGCACGAAGAGGACTACGGCATCATTTGGAAACACACCGACCGCCGACTGCCCAATGAGCCAGAAGTGCGCCGTTCGCGGCGGCTTGTCATCTCGTCTTTCTCGACGGTCGAGAATTATGAGTACGGATTTTTTTGGTATCTGTATCAAGACGGCAACATTCAACTCGAAGTAAAACTCACGGGCATTCTCTCGCTCGGCGCAGCTCAGCCTGGCGAAAAACCGAAGTACGGCAATCTCATCGCGCCGCAGTTGTACGCGCCGAATCATCAGCACTTTTTCAACGTACGG
The DNA here is from genome assembly GCA_964394305.1 of uncultured Pirellulaceae bacterium. Lineage (GTDB taxonomy): Bacteria > Planctomycetota > Planctomycetia > Pirellulales > Pirellulaceae > Anatilimnocola. The sequence goes on along the minus strand of CAYMWL010000054.1, from coordinate 7,180 downwards.
TTGGATTTCGATCTCGATGGAATGCCGAACACGGCGTACCAGATCGATGCCGTGGCGGATGAACTGGGCGAAGACAACCCGTTCGAAAATGCCTTCTACGCACAAGCCACGAAGCTGCAAACGGAGCAGCAAGCGCGAGGGCATCTCAACTTGCAAACCGGCCGCACGTGGCGGATTGTCAACGAGCAATCGTTGAACACGGTGGGCGAACCGGTGGGTTACAAGTTCTTTCCCGGAGACAATGCCTTTCCGTTGGCGTCGAAAAATGCCTGGTGGCGGAAGCGGGCCGGTTTCGTCGAGAGCCACGTCTGGGTTACGCCGTTTGCCGAAGAAGAAAAATACGGCGCGGGCGATTTTCCCAATCAAAGCAGTGGCGGCGATGGCTTGATTCGCTGGACTGCTGCGGATCGGCCGATTGCAAATCGCGACATTGTCTTGTGGTACACGATGGGCCACACGCACATTCCACGGCCCGAAGATTATCCCGTGATGCCGACGGCGTACATCGGCTTCTTGCTCAAGCCGAGCGGATTCTTCGCACAGAACCCGGCGAATGATTTGCCGCCCTCGGTGAAGAAGGGTTGTTGTGGGTAATCGACCTTACGAATGGATCTCCACCACATCCTTATCACTCACCACGTAATCCCCCTTCACCGTGCTGCCCGGGTTGATGTTCGTGCCCCAGACGCGGGCGTGTTTGAAATTGTCGGCGACGTCTTTGTGGATTAGTTCGGCGACGTCCATCAACGTGCCGCCGCGGCGAAGCGTGAAGGGCTTGTCGTAATCCGCGTCCTTCTTGTTCGGGAGCTTGGTGTAAACGCGGACGACATCGAGCGCGCGAAAGATGGCGTTCTTCAGTTCAGCCAAGCCGATGCCATGCTCAGTGGCAATCTGATGTTCTTCGAAATCAAGCGAAATGAACTCACGCATGAGTGCCAAGCGGTCGGCCGCTTCGGGCAGATCGATCTTGTTGAGGACGAGCAGTGTGCGGGTGAACGACAAGCCGATGTCGTCTTCATCCAGATACGATTCTTTGGCCAACCGCGTTTTTGAACCTTGCAACTGATCGAGCACGGCCTGCAGTTGCTCGGTCCCTTCGTCGGCGCCCAGATCGACCATCAGCAGCACCAGGTCGCTGCCGCGGATCAGGCCCAGCAAGTTGGTGTCAAACACATCGGCCGTGATCGGCGGCGTGTCGATCAGCTGCACGCTGATGTCTTCCCAGGGCATCATGCCGAGCTGCGGTTCGCGGGTGGTGAAGGGGTAGGGAGCAACCTCCGGCGTCGCGCGGGTCACGGCTTTCAGCAGCGAACTCTTCCCGGCATTCGGCCCGCCAATCAGGATCACGCGGCCGGCCCCTTGTCGCGGCAACTTTAGGCTGGGGCCACCCTTTTTCGCCTTCTTCGCCGTCTCGACATCCTGCTTCGCCCGGCTGATCTTGGCTTTCAACTCGGCCTGCAGCTTGTCGGTCCCTTTGTGCTTGGGAATTTCTCGCAGCATCAGTTCCAGGCAACGGAGCTCATCCTCGGGCGACTGGGCCCGGCGGTACTCTTCTTCGGCTTTGTGGTATTGGGGAGTGAGATTAGCGGGCATAGTGAGGAAGGAGCTGGGGGCTGGGGGCTGGGAACTGCGGAGAATTGTATTCCTGTTTTTCCCCAGTCCCCAGCCCCTAGCCCCAACCCCTTTTTCCGAAAAATCCGATTGACATCGCCGCGCCAATTCTTAGAATGAAACGCAGCTGAGACTAAATCTCAAGATCACGGACACGTTTGGAACAGACCGCAGAATCCCACCTTTATTTGCCCCACCTCCCATGCAATCCACTGAAACGATTTTGAGCGCCATTCCCGCGCTCTCGGACAAGGAGCGTCTGGTCGTCGTGCTCGTGCAAACTGCCGAAGGGAGCAGCCTTGAACTGCGTCAGCAGTCGTATGGCGAAGGCGTGGGTTGGTTTACGCAGTCGAAGGTGCAAATGGAACCGGGCCAGGTCGCCCAGTTGAAGAACTCGCTCGGCCAGGCTGCGACGGGCAATGGCATGAGCCGTTTGCCGCGGACTTTCGGGCAGGTCAAAACACCTGCGTGGGAACCGCGCCTGGTGCACGCTGATTCAGCTTAGCGAGCCTGATCGCTAATTGCGCTGCTACTTGTTTCTTCCTTGCTGAAGCGTCGCGCGACCTTGGCATTGCTGCGCTTTGAATGGAAGCGATCTGGATACGATCGTTAGGCCCAAGTGGAAGTGCTCGCCGCGTCTGCTTGTTCCGCGCGCAGCGGCTAGCAATAATCGTGGCTTACGCCTGCTTAACCGTCCCGCTGCACTCACGCACAACCTCTCTTTTAGGTTCCAACAATGAGCGACGAAAACTCCCTCTCTCCTTCCCGCCGCACGTTCCTGAAAAGCACGGGCACCCTCGCTGCCGCGACTGCGCTGGCTGGCGTGGTGGTTCCCAAGGTGCATGCTCAAGGGAGTGACACGGTGCAGATCGCCCTCGTCGGCTGCGGCGGCCGCGGCACGGGTGCCGCAGCGAATGCACTCGCGGTGAAGAGCGCCCCGATGAAGCTCGTCGCGATGGCCGATGTGTTTGACAATCGGCTGAAGCAAAGCTACCAGAGCTTGAAAAATCAAAACAAAGAAACCGTCGATGTCCCCGACGATCGCAAGTTCATCGGCTACGACGGCTACAAGCACGCCATCGACGCGCTCAAGCCGGGCGACGTCGCCATCTTCGCCACGCCGGTCGCGTTCCGCTGGGTCCATTTTCAATACGCGATTGAAAAGGGGATCAATGTCTTCATGGAAAAGCCGATCACCACCGACGGTCCCACCACGAAGAAAATGCTGGCCCTCGGCGAACTATCGGTAAAGAAGGGGCTCAAGGTCGGCGTCGGCCTGATGTGCCGCCATTGCAAAGCCCGCGGCGAACTGTTCGACCGCATTCAAGGTGGCGAACTCGGCGACTTGATCGCGCTCCGTTGCTATCGGATGCATCCGCCCGTCGGCAGTGCGTTCAGCGATAAGAAGCCAGAAGGCATGAACGAGCTCGCCTATCAGATTCAACGCTTCCACAGCTTCCTGTGGGCCAGCGGCGGTTTGTACAGCGACTTCTACATTCACAACATTGACGAATGCTGCTGGATGAAGAACGCCTGGCCGATCAAAGCCCAAGCCAGCGGGGGCCGCAATTATCGCGGCGACAAGATCGATCAGAACTTCGACAGCTACTCGGTCGAATACACGTTTGCCGACGGCGCGAAACTGTTCATGAACGGCCGGACCATTCCGGGCTGTCACGAAGAGTTCGCCAGCTTTGCTCACGGCAGCAAGGGGATCGGCGTGATTTCGCAATCGGGCCATTCCCCGGCCCGCTGCAAAATCTACAGCGGCCAGAACATGGTCAAGGACAACCTGCTGTGGAGCTATCCGCAGCCGGAGCCGAATCCCTATCAGTTGGAATGGGATCACCTGATCGACGCCATCCGCAACGACAAGCCGCACAACGAAGTGAAGCGCGGCGCCGAAGCGAGCCTGGTCACCTCGATGGGCCGTATGGCTGCTCATACGGGCCAAGTCGTGACGTACGAAGACATGCTCAACTGCGAACATGAATTCGCGCCCAACGTCGATAAGCTCGTGATCGACGGCGAAGCGCCCCTCAAGGCCGACGCGAACGGCAAGTACCCAATTCCGATGCCAGGGATTCTCAAGGATCGCGAGTACGCGTAAGGCGGTCGTGGTTCGGGAGTCAGCGCGAAATAAGTCGCACTCCCTCTCCGCGGTATTCCGGGGAGAGGGTTGGGACGAGGGGCTGATCAGCGAGTGAGCCATGACCCTGAAATCTTCGCCGGCGCAGCGTCAATTTCGCCTGCAATTCAGCCTGCGAATGCTCTTATTACTGACGGCCCTCGTCGCCGTGGCTCTCGCCGTCTTTCGCTGGCCGTGGGAAGTGCGAGTGTTCCGCCACGGAAATCCGGGCACGACGCAAACCACGACCTATCATCGCGGCTGGACTGGTGCGTCGCTGAAGCATGGCCCGCAATCAGTTATCGACGCGCAAACGGGCGAGCGAAAATCTGAATCGCTCTATGAAGAAGACGTGCTGCGGCGTCAACGGAGTTTCAACTCGCAGGGCCAGTTGGTGCATGAAACGCTCGAATTTCCGGAGCGCGGCGAGACACTGCATCGCGACTATCACGTTAATCGCGAACGCTCGCTCGTGGCGGTAACCAGAGTCACGGACAACGGTCAGCACCTGCGTCGCGAATGGTGGACGAATAACGGCAAGCTGCTGGAATCGGACGACTATTTCCGCCAGGGGAACATCGGCTTTCAGCCAGTGCGCTGGAATGATCGACCTGTCGCCGAGGTCAGCCAGGAACTGTTGAATTTGCTGCCACAGGAGCACCGCGATTTCTGGGCGCAACTTGCCTTGCTAACCAATCAGAAGGTCACTTCGTACCTGGGCGAGGCAACTTTTTATGTCGGTGCGCCGTTGCTCGTCGACAGCCCCAGCGCGGATCCGCTGGACGGGCTCCCTCCGTTTCGAAAGCACAACGAGTACTTCCTTTCGCCGTCCAGCACGCCTCCCAATGGACCGCTGATTCACGAGTTATTATCGTGGGCACATGCGCAAAACCAAACGTTGCAATGCCGGTTTGGCGTGTTGTGTATGGCGCCGATCAATGCCGAGACTGCAGCGCCCGGCGATCCCACTGGCGCGCTCGCAGTTCAATTCGCAGCAGGCACAACTGCCGCCGCAGCCTGGCTGGAGACCGTTGCCTGCATGGATCAAGACGTAGCGTCACCTGCTCAGCGACTGCAGCAATTCTTTGCGGACACAGGAATTGAGATCGATGCGAGTGGAATCTGTTTTCGAGCCGAAATGCAGCCGGATTTGCCGAAGTTGCCGAACTCTTCGGAAATCCCAGGACTGCCGCATTTTGTCTTTCGCCGCACGCGTCGCGACACACTCGGGATTTTTCTCTGGCATCATCGCCTGCGTGTGGAGCAGCGCGGGAACAAGTTGATCGTGCTGCCACGAAAACAGTAGGCCGGATCAAGCGTCCTCGCGCCGATCCGGCATGGTTTTGCAGAGAGACATTTTTTGCGATTCATGCCGGACCGGCGCGGGGTACCGCTTGATCTGGCCTACGACTAGTTATTCCCCACGCAGCGTCTTGGCTCGCCGCACCAGGTCGAGGAACTCGGCCCGATGGCCGCCGGCGTCTTCGCCGATGGTTGAAGTGGCGATCTCAGCGACGGCCGAGAGATTCGCGCCGCCGCGGAATTCCGAATTTCGCAGCGATAGGCCAAAGGCGACGACAGCCGAGGCAAACTGGAAGTCCTGCGAAGCACTGTTGAAGCTGCCACCCTTTTCCTTCAACGGGAAGGCGATTTCCTTGGCAGCGTCGGTATCCTTGGCTTCGGGTTTCTTATAACGCAACATGACGGTCAGGAGTTCGCCGCTCTTCGCCGCCTCGGTCAATTCCTTGGCCGGTTTCTCGACTTCCGGAACGCGTTGATAGCGGAGCTTCTTATCGATCGCAACAGCGGCGGGCGAAGACTTCTCTTCCGGCGAACCGGCGAGGACCACTTCATACATCGCAGTCACACTGTGGCCAGCCCCGATTTCACCCGCGTCTTTTGCATCGTTGCGGAAGTCTTGATTGGCCATCACGCGATTCTCGTAACCGAGCAGACGATAAGACTGGATCTGGGCCGGGTTAAACTCGACTTGGATTTTGACATCCTGAGCAATCGTCACCAGGCTGCCGGACATTTCTTCGACGAGCACTTTGCGGGCTTCGCGGACGCTGTCGAGATAGGCATACACGCCGTTGCCGTTGTTGGCGAGGCGCTCCATCTTGGCGTCCTTTAGATTGCCCGTGCCGACACCCAGAACGGTGAGGAACACGCCTGACTCTTTCTTCTTGGTGATTAGCTCGACCAGGGCTGCATCGTCGGTGATGCCGACGTTCAGGTCGCCATCAGTCGCGAGAATCACCTTGTTCGTGCCACCCTTGATGAACGAAGCCGTCGCTTGTTCATAAGCGAGCGTGATCCCCGCACTGCCGTGCGTCGAACCGCCTGATTGCAGACTGTCGATTGCGGCGATGATCTTGTCCTTTTGATCGCCTCGCGTCGGTTCGAGCTTCAAGCCTGCGTTGCCAGCGTACGTGACGATGGTCACCTTGTCGTTTTCACCCAGCTCGGAAGTGAGCATGGTGAAGGCTTGCTTGAGCAGCGGCAGTTTGTTTTCGTCGGTCATCGAACCGGAAGTGTCGATCAGGAAGACAATGTTGCTCGCCGGCCGCTCGGCACGGTGAATTTCCTTGCCTTGCAGACCGACTCGCAGCAGCTTGTGACCAGGATGCCACGGGCAATCGGCCATCTCGAGATTCACCGAGAACGGATCGTCCCCTTTCGGCTGCGGATACTTGTACTTGAAGTAATTGACGAGCTCTTCCAACCGCACCGCATCCGGCGGCGGCAGTTGGCCGTTGTTCAAAAAGCGACGGACGTTGGCGTACGACGCGGTGTCGACATCGATGGCGAACGTCGAGAGAGCATGCTCTTCGACATTCGGCGAGAGGAACTGATTCTCAACGATGCGGGCATATTGCTCGCCTCCGGGCTGGGCGACATGGCGATACTTCTGTTCGGCTTCGCGTACTTCTTGAATCGCTTCGTTGAGCTCCGCAAGCTTTTCTTGCTCGAGGCGAACTTGCTGCTGACCCGATTGCTTGGCGCGGTTCAGTTCTTCGGTGAGGGTGACCACACGGTTGAACTTTTGGCGCACTTCGCTTTCACTAGCCTTCTGCAGCGTGGAGTCGACCGCTGCTGTTTGTTCGCCTTGCAGCTTCGACAATTCATCGAGATTCTTCACCCCTTTGCCCGCCGACTCGTAGTAATATTTGTCGGGCGTTTGCGGCGTTAGACCTTGTGGCAACTGCACCGTCGTGCCGGCGGTCGCGGGTTGAGCAAATGGAACTGCGGCAGGAGCCAGATCGTTAGCATTCTTGCTGGCGGGCAGCTTCTTGACCGGGGCATTGTACTCAGGCCGCGCCGGATCTGCGGGCGTCGGGCTCGTGATGACGACCGGAGCAGGTACTGGCCTGGTCCCAGCTGGTAGGTCGGAATGGGTAACAGGACCGCTGATGGGCTTTGGCTCGCTGGGTGCCGCCG
>CAYMWL010000053.1:0-48961 GCA_964394305.1 uncultured Pirellulaceae bacterium | reverse complement strand
GCATGCCGTCGGCCACGCAGAGCGAGCCTTTGCCGCTGGCCCGGTTCTGCCACTTGATTTCGCCCGTCGCGAATTCCATGCAAATCAACGCGCCACCGCCGTTGCTGTACATGTAATCGCCCACCTTGACGATGCCGCCATGATGGCAGGCCATCTTCTTTTCGAAGTACACCTCTTCGGCTTGCTGAGCGCTGCCCGCCGCGGTGATCTTCGTCAAGCCGCCACCGGTGCCATAAGCACTCGAAGCGAACACCAGATTGCCCTCGATAATCGGCGAGCAACAGTTGGCGGTGCCGTTGGCCGGAGCAGCATAGCTCCACAGCGGTTTACCATCGTTCAACGTCACGCCGAAGACGCTCTTGTTGGCGAACTGCACAATCTGTCGCACGCCGTCGATGGTGGCGACTTCCGGCGAAGAATAATGCGCGCCTTCAGTCACGCCGGCACTTTGCCAGATCGGCTTGCCATTGAATTTGTTGAGCGCGAGCAACGTGCCACCTTTGCCGCCGGGCGTGACGATGACCATCTCATCGACGATTAGCGGTGACTCGCTGTAACCCCAGCCCGGCGTGCCACCGCCGAATTCGCTGCGGAGATTCACGTGCCAAATCGTCTTGCCGGTCGCTGCTTCGAGACAGGCCACGTCGCCATTGCCACCCTCGACATAGACTCGGTCACCATCAACGGTGGGAGTGCCGCGGGGGCCATCGCCCATGCCGTTGCGATAGCCTCCAATTGCGCCGCGAAGTTCTTCGGCCGATAGTTCACCATCGCCGGCGTTCTTGTTCTTGATGTAGAAGGCAATCAATTCTGCGGCAGCAACCACGCCGTCGCGGCCGGCTTCGAACTTGATGAAGGCCGCATTCAGCTCATCGGACGAAAGGAGATCATCCCCTTTGTCGGCCCCTTTTTCCTTCACTTCGATCCGGCCGAAGTGGCGTTCTAGGGCGCTCCCTTTAACTTCCGTCTTCGCAAGTCGACCGTCGCCGTCCTTGTCGAGTTCTTTCAAATGAGCGGCAGTTCGCGACGCTGCCAACACTTTCTCATCGGCCGATTTGTCTTGGGTATCAGCGCGTTCAAAAGCGTCGCGCAGCACATTCCCCGCTTCTGCGAACGTTAATTTGCCATCACCGTCTTTATCGAGGGCTTTGATAACCACGGCGGTTCGCTTGGCCGCCGTCCCTTCCAGATCGGCACTCGCGGGTTTGTCGTATTTGTTCCAATCCCAGCCGAACCGTGCGATGGCTTCGAGTTCGTCGATCTTACCGTCTTTGTTCTTATCGAGCTGCTTCACTTCGTTTTCGAGTTTGGTGGTTAGCAGCGCGGCGACCGGCGCGGGCTGCACTTTCCACAATGTGCGACCATCTTTCGCATCGAGACACAGGATGTGCTCCACGCCTTCAATGTCGCCTTGCGTGTAGATACGACCGTCTTTCAACGCCAGCGACGAGTAGCCTGCGCCCACGGTGTCGACTTGCCACAGCAGCGGCGGGCCCTCTTTGGGCCAGTCTTTAAGCAGGCCTTTATCGAGGCTGATGCCATCACGGTTGGGCCCCCGCCACTGCGGCCAGTCGCCGACGGCGTACGGAACTTGAGCAAAGGCATTCGCAGCAACACACAGGCCGAGCGCAAATGAAGTAAACGAAGCGGACCACAACCGTTTCATGACGGAGGCTCCAGGCGAGAATTTTTTCCGGGAGGGAACAGATCAGGGTAGGCGAATGAATTGTGTGGTTCTGGCAGCTCCCTTGCAAGCGAGAATCGTCGCAATCGCTAAAAACGACACCGGCAGAAGGTGGGGGAAATTTTGAAGTAGGTTTCTGAATGCCCACACCCTCTCCTCAGTACCCACAACACAGAGGAGAAGGAACCAGAATGAACGCGGAGCTTGAACATGTGGTTCACCGGACCCTATGAATACGCCCACGAGCACGCTTCCCGCGACGAGGTGGGTACGATCGAAATCAACGATCAGTACGTAACCCGCCGCAAGCCCGCCTGGCTGGTGCTGCTGAAGCTGCTCGGCCTCGCAGCCATGGTCGCCGTGGCCGTTGGAATTGCCTATCCTGCGTTACGGCAATTGATTCCGGCGGTGCAGTCGGCCGCGGTGATTGCCGGAGTCATCCTGATCTACTCCGGCCTGGCGTTTTTCTTTCGACCTGAGCCGAATATCGATAATCTGGGCTATTGTGGCGGGGGAATGAACGACCCGACGAAGCTTTCAGACGATTTCAATCGTGGCCTGCTTGACCTGCACATGGTGCTGGGGCCGGGCCGGTTTGCCTCCGAAACGTTGCTGGATTTGTGCGTGCTGCTGGGAATTGCGGGTGGTGAAGAGGTGCTGGATGACGCGCTTGTCGCGGAAGAGGCGATCGCACCGCTGCAAGTCGAAATGGTGACGCTGAAGGCCAATCGGTTCGATGAGTAGGTGCGAACCTTGGCGGACGTCGGAGTGACTACTTTTCTAATCGGAATGCCAACACCCGATCGACGGGGCAGTTTAGTTGCTGTGTCGACGCAGAATTGCCGTAAGTCGTCTTGCGTAGCCCGGCTAGGTCACTATATTTACTGGTTTCGACATTGAATCAAGCGTCCGGGCACAGTCGGTAGCGTTATCATCACGACACCGAAGAAGGCCAGCGTAGCTCAATTGGCAGAGCAACGGTTTTGTAAACCGTAGGTTGTGGGTTCAAGTCCCTCCGCTGGCTCTGCTATTTTTGCCAAGTCGTTCGCAGTTCCTGCGACCTTTGATTCGCGTTGAAAGCGGTTTGAGAGATTGTTGATTCGGGGAGTTACCCAAGCGGTCAAAGGGGACAGACTGTAAATCTGTTGGCTTCGGTCTTCGAAGGTTCGAATCCTTCACTCCCCACTGGTTGGAACGGTGGGTTCGGGCGGGTCAGAAAAAGAGATGAAGCGAGGAGGAGATGAAGGAAGCAAGAGCGAGAATGCTCTTCTTGCCTTTATTTCTTCGTCGCTTCCTCTCTCGGTCACGCGGGTGTAGCTCAATGGTAGAGCAACAGCCTTCCAAGCTGATGACGAGGGTTCGATTCCCTTCACCCGCTCTGGTTTGAATTGCGCAGGGATTGTTGCACAGGGTTTGATAAGCTGCTGTAGCTCAGTTGGTAGAGCACTTCCTTGGTAAGGAAGAGGTCTCGGGTTCAAGTCCCGACAGCAGCTCTAGTGGTATGGTACGTGGTCAACAGGCCGCAAAGTCCGTATCCTGATGAAAGCAAAATCTGGTTTTGGCATCGATTCACAAGGTAATGTAGGTGTAGAAAGCAATGGCCAAGGAAACTTTTCAGCGGACCAAGCCGCACTGCAACGTCGGCACGATCGGCCACATTGACCACGGCAAGACAACGACCACTGCGGCCCTCCTCTCGGTGAGCGCTGCGAAGGGTCTGGCACAAAAGAAGGATTATTCGGAAATCGCCAAGGGTGGTACGGTCCGCGATGCCACGAAGACGGTGACTATTGCCGTGGCTCACGTGGAATACGAATCGGAAAAACGGCACTACGCCCACATCGACTGCCCCGGCCACGCCGACTTTATCAAGAACATGATCACCGGCGCTGCCCAGATGGACGGCGCGATCCTGGTGGTTTCGGCCGCTGACGGCCCGATGCCGCAAACCCGCGAACACGTGCTGCTGGCTCGCCAGGTGGACGTTCCCGCGCTCGTCGTGTTCCTCAACAAGATCGACCTTGTTGACGACCCGGACTTGCTCGAACTCGTCGAAATGGAAATTCGGGAACTGCTCACAAAGAACGGCTTCCCAGGCGATGAGATTCCAATTGTCCGCGGCTCGGCCTTGCCGGCCTACCAGAATCCTTCGGATCCGGTGGCCCGCAAGTGCATTGAGGACCTGCTCGACGCGGTCGACAGCTACATTCCGCAGCCGAAGCGTGAAGAAGACAAGCCGTTCCTCATGGCTGTCGAAGACGTGTTCTCGATCGAAGGTCGCGGTACTGTTGCGACTGGCCGTATCGAACGTGGCGTGGTCAAGGTTGGCGACGAAGTCATGATCATTGGTCTCTCGAAAGAGCCGACCAAGACGACGGTCACGGGCGTCGAAATGTTCCGCAAGGAACTCGGTGAAGGTCGTGCAGGGGACAACGTCGGTTGCTTGCTCCGCGGTGTTCGTCGCGAAGACATCGAACGCGGCCAGGTGCTCGCGAAGGCCAACTCGATCACTCCGCACACCAAGTTCGAAGCCGAAGTTTACTGCTTGTCGAAAGACGAAGGCGGCCGTCACACGCCGTTCTTCAGCGGTTATCGTCCACAGTTCTACTTCCGGACGACGGACGTGACTGGCACAGCTGACCTGGTCGGCGCCGACATGTGCATGCCTGGCGACAATGTCAAAGTGGTCGTCACCCTGCACAAGCCGATCGCCATGGACGACGGCGTGCGCTTCGCCATTCGCGAGGGTGGCAAGACTGTCGGCTCGGGCGTCGTCACCAAGGTTGTTGAATAATTTACCAGCGCTTTTGCTGCGAGTACGCAGGTTGTTGCGCGCCCGATTTTGGGGTGTTGCGACGGCAGGCAGATGAGTAGATTAGTGCGTTGATTGAGGCAGCTTGCTAGTTCAAGCTGCTGCCACTGCCCGGACCCCTCGTGGTCCGGGTATTTGCTTAGGGGTGTAGCTCAATTGGTAGAGCACTGGTCTCCAAAACCAGCGGTTGGGGGTTCGACTCCCTTCGCCCCTGCTGTCACAACGAATCAATCGCTGAGGCATGGTTGCCACCCATCAGCTCGGACAGGCCAGGGATTGCTGGATTAGAATCAAATGTCAAAAGATAAAGCGTCGTCGACGATGAGTAGCGTCCTGCTGCAGGAGTTCACCAGCGCTGCGCTCTACAAGCGGAGCCAGGGGCGTCTGGCTCGTCAGGTTACTTGCATTGTGATCTGGCTGGTGGTGGCGATTGGTTGCTGGCGGTTGTCGACCCAGGTCCTGAATCGAACCGACAACGCGGTTCGCTATGGTGTGCCCGCTGCGGTGCTAGTTGTCGGAATGTGGATCGGCTACCGACTGGTTAACTATCCACCCTTTGCAGACTTTTTGATCGCCGTCGAAGCGGAAATGAACAAGGTCTCCTGGCCGACATGGCGAGAATTGTCGCGTAGCACGGTCGTGGTCATTGTGCTTATTGTGGGCCTGACTGCGGTCTTGTTTGGGCTCGATACGATCTTTCTGTTCCTGCTCGAAACACTGGGCGTAGCCCGAGGCTAGTTTTGTGAACTGTGTTGCGTTGGCATTGATTACCGGTGAAGGCCCTGAACATGTATCCCGATAGCCCCGAAAATCCCGAAGCACAACCTGGCCCGCAGCAAGCCGGCCCGGAACTGTCTGGTGCGGATGCCGTCGGCCCCGGTACGTCGAGTGATCCGGTTCCTGCCACGGACCCCGTCGCGGCCACCTCCGACAGGCCCGCGCCGGAAGCAACCCCCGCTCCCGAAGTGCTCGCCGCTGCCAGTCAGACAGGCGATGCTCCAGCCGAACCGGAAGACGTCGAAGAAGACGAGCCCGAGATTGAGTATCCAGACCGAGAGCCGCTCGAATTCATTGACGAATCGCAGGCGGACAGCAACCTGCAATTCGACTGGTACATCCTCAAAATTCAAGTTAATCGCGAAGACTCCATCCGCGACGCGCTGCTCCGCCGCATCAAAATGAACGGCGTCGAGCGGTACTTCAAGGATGTCGTGGTTCCCACCGAAGACGTCGCTGAATTCACCAAGACCGGCAAACGCAAGGTGGTCAAAAAGAAGCTCTATCCGGGCTACTTACTGATCAACATGGCCGTCAATGACGAGTCGTGGTTTGCGATCCGCGAAACTGCGGGCATTGGCGACTTTACGGGTTCCGGCGGCAAGCCCACACCCATGCTGCAACGCGACGTCGAGCAAATCCTGCGGAAGAGCAAGGTGTTGCCGGACGAAGAAGCTCCGGTCAAGTCGACGATTCCGTTCAAGGTGAAGGACAAAGTGCGAGTAAAGGAAGGAAACTTCCAAAACATGGAAGGGGATGTTTCCGCAATCGACCAGGCCAATGGTCGTGTCACCGTGCTCATCGTGATTTTCGGACGTTCGACGCCGGTCGAATTCCAGCATTGGCAAGTTGAACTCGCGAGCTGATTTGCTGCAGATCGCACTTCTGGATCTCGCTCCTAAATATTTCCCGTTCGTTTTGTGAAGGCAATCGGTCATGGCAAAGGTCAAGCAAGTCAAAGGTCAAGCAAAGTTCCAGGTCACCGGAGGTCAAGCGACCCCCGCACCGCCAGTGGGTACTTCGCTCGGTAAGTTCGGTATCAACCTGGGGCAGTTCGTTTCGCAATTCAACGAACGAACCCGCGAGTTCATGGGGATTCCAATTCCTGTGGTCGTGACCGTTTACGATGACCGCTCGTTCGAGTTCATCACCAAAAGTCCGCCAGCTTCGGCGCTTTTGAAGATGGCCGCCGGCTGTGCGAAGGGCGCGGGAGTGCCCAACAAGGATAAAGTGGGCAAAGTGACCAAAGCCCAGATCCTGGAGATCGTGAAGAAGAAAGAAGACGTGCTGAATTGCATGGATCCGGTTCGTGCAGGCCGCATGATCGAAGGCACCGCTCGCAGCATGGGAATTGTTGTCGAAGGTTAGCCGATTTTGTGCCTCGCAGGCCTTGCTCACATTTTGCAAGGCCGCTAGGATACTCGATTCCCCATTAAATTGCCTTTCTGCGAGGAGAGCCTGGGGCTCTCTGTTCCATGCCCAAGCAATCGAAGCGTTTTCGTGCCCTGCTCAAGGTCGCTCCGCCGACTAAGGAAACCATTTCCTTGGAAAAGGCTGTCGAGCGCCTCAAGCAATTTGGCAACACTAAGTTCGACCAGGCGATCGAAATCCACATGCGTTTGGGTGTCGACCCCAAGCAAGCGGATCAGATCGTCCGCGGCAGTGTTGTGCTGCCGCACGGCATCGGCAAGGCGCAGCGCGTGCTGGTGTTCGCCAAGGGCGATATGGCCGCTGCGGCAACTGCCGCTGGTGCTGACTTTGTCGGCCAGGAAGATCTGGCGAACAAGGTGAAGGACGGCTGGACAGAGTTCGATGTTTGCATCGCCGCTCCCGACATGATGGGGCTGGTGGGTCCGCTCGGTCGCGTACTTGGCCCTCGTGGCTTGATGCCGTCGCCGCGCGCCGGCACCGTGACGCCGGATGTCGCGAAGGTTGTCAAGGAATACAAGGCCGGTAAGGTCGAATTCCGCAACGACAACGGCGGCATTGTGCATGCAATCGTTGGCAAGGCGAGCTTTGAAGCTCCGAAGCTGAAAGAAAACATCGAAGCCTTCGTCAACTACGTACTTGGCCTCAAGCCCCACTCGGTGAAGGGCGTTTATGTGAAGAGCGTCGCGCTCTGTGCCACGATGAGTCCCTCGGTGCGAATCGCAGTCTAAGTGATTGCTGCGATGGTCGTTTGATCTGAAATTTGAGCTTTGAATCCTGAGATTGAAGTGCTGGTATGAGCAAAACACTCAAGCGACTGATCACGGACGAAATCAAGCAGCGCCTGACTGGCGTGACGGACCTCGTGCTCGTCAATGTCATCGGCCTTGATTCGTCGAATACATACAAACTGCGCACCGAACTCCGTAAGAAGGGGTTGAGCCTGCTGGTGGTCAAGTCGAGCCTGGCTCGGCGGGCAACGGAGGGCACCTCTTTGGCTCCGGCCTTCGAGGGCGCGGAGGGTAGCGTGGCCTGTGTCTATGGCGGCGAGGACTTCATTTCGCTCGTCAAAGAGATGGTGGCGATCCACAAGAAGCCTGAATACGAAAAGGTGGAATCGCGTGGCGGTGTGATGGACGGTGAGAAGCTTTCGCCGGAAAAGCTCAAGGAAGTGGCGAAGTGGCCGAACCGTCAGGGCCAAATCAGTTTGTTGCTCGGGCAGATTTTGTCGCCCGGGGCCAACCTATTGTCGCAAATCAAATCGCCTGGTGGCAAGTTGCTCAGCCAGGTCAAGAAGATCTCGGAAAAAGAAGGTGGCGAACCAGCCGCAAGCTAGTTGGCTCCTTTGATGAATATGGCGTTGCCCGCCGCGTGTGGCTGGGCTTGTTGGTGATTTTTGGTTTTCAGCGGTGGACGTGGCTGGTGGCGTGCTGATTTGCAGCAGGCACCTGCCGGCCGCGGGTTTTGAGAAAAGGGTTCTGAATCATGGCTGACGTTGATATCAATGCATTGGGTGATCAAATCGCCAACCTCACGCTGAAGCAAGCGAAGGAACTGAGCGACTACGTCAAGGAGAAGTATGGCATCGAGCCAGCCGCTGGCGGTGGCGTGATGATGGCTGCTCCTGCAGGCGATGCCGCTCCGGCCGCTGCTGCAGTTCAAACGGAATTCGATGTGGTTCTGACCGCTGCCGGCGACAAGAAGCTGGAAGTCGTGAAGGTTGTGAAGGCCATCACCGGCGCTTCGCTGATGGATGCCAAGAAGCTGGTAGACGCCCCGCCGGCGAAGATCAAGGAAAAGGCTTCGAAGGCCGATGCCGACAAGGCCAAGGCTGACCTCGAAGCAGCTGGCGCCTCGGTTGAGCTGAAGTAAGTGAACTCAAGTAGTTCGCTGGCTTGACTTTTCGTCAAGCACGAATTGGCAAAAAAGCGGGGGCCCCCACTGGCCCCCCGATCGTTTTACGCGTACGCTTAACCACAGCGGATGTTGTTTCTTCACCTGTTGTTTCTAAACCTCGGCGCCGCAGGTGGTTTGTTGCTATCGCGGCTCAGGCAGGCAGAATTGATTAGAACCCCGAACCCATCCAGCGGTTTTTCGCTACTGGACAGGAGCGGGGTTGCGTTGCGCGCCGATCTCGCGGCACTTTTCGATTCGACTCCCGCTCGTAGTTCATTGTTTAGATCGTCACCTCGTATCTGCGGTGTGGGCTGCTGTTCGGCGCCCGCGCCAACCTTCCGTTCTCGCTGATGACTCACGGATGACAGTCGGCGGCTAGCTGTATTTTTTCTCCAATTGGGAGTGTTCCCGGCTTATGGCAATCCCTACCCAGCGCCGCATTATTCCTCGTGAAATTCGTCAATTCGGTTCCGGTCGCGAGCAGCACCCGATTCCGAATCTGACCATGATTCAAACCGACAGTTATGCGGCATTCTTACAGGAAGATCTCGCTTCCGAGAAGCGCAAAGATCACGGTTTGGAATCTGTCTTGCGCGAAATTTTCCCGGTCGAAAGCTACGACAAGTCGATCAAGCTGGAATATCTCCGCTACGAACTCGGCAAGCCGCGATACACGCCCGAGGAATGTCGTCAACTCCGTTTGACCTACGGCAAGCCGTTCCGCGTTTGGCTGCGGCTGAACAAAGAACAGCCGATCGAAGAAGAAGTCTATCTCGGTGACATTCCGGTAATGCTCGGCGGTGGTGAATTCATCATCAACGGCGCCGAGCGCGTGGTTGTCAGCCAGCTGCACCGCAGCCCCGGTGTCGACTTTGTGATGGAGCTCGAGGGAACCAGCGATCGCAAGTTGCCGAGCTGCCGCATCATTCCGGAACGTGGCAGCTGGATCGAAGTCAACGTCACCAAGAAAGACGCGCTCAACGTTCGCATCGATCAAAGTGGTAAGTTCAGCGCGGTGACGCTGCTTCGCGCCATGAGTCCGAAGTACAGCACCGACACCGATTTGATCCGCGCCTTCTACGAGACAACCGTCGAAAAAATCAGCGACGGTCGTAGTGTCGTAAAAATCGAAGGAAAGATATCCGTCGATGACGTCTGTTATCCGGTTGGTTCTGATCGGGCTGGCGAGATCATCGTCGAAGCTGGCCACAAGATCACCAAGACGCAAGCCGAAATCATCTGCACGTCGGGCGTGACCAAGGTCGAAGTTTGCCCAGTTCCCAAGGTGCAGGTCGTTTTCAACAGCTTGGCCGAAGATGCCACCAGCAGCCACGAAGAAGCATTGCTCCGCATCTATCAGCGGCTCCGCCCCGGCAATCCGCCGCAGCTGGAAAAAGCTCGCACGCTGTTCAATGAAAAGTTCTTCGACGTCAACCGTTATCGTCTCGGTCGCGTCGGTCGCTTCCGCTTGAATCGCAAGCTCAAGCAAGAAGTCGCCGACAAGGAAATGACGCTGCGGCCCGAAGACCTAATCGCCGCGGTGAAGTACCTGATTGACCTGCTCGAAGGGAACGACCGAGCTCAGATCGACGACATCGATCACCTGGGCAACCGTCGTCTCCGCACGATTGACGAGCTGGCTGCTGACGAACTCCGTAAGGGCTTCCTCAAGCTCCGCCGCACCGTGCAAGAGCGGATGAGCCTCAAGGACCTTGAGGACATGACTCCTCGCAGCCTGGTGAATCCGAAGAGCATTTCGGCAGCCATCGAATACTTCTTCGGCCGCGGTGAATTGTCGCAAGTCGTCGATCAGACGAATCCGCTGTCGCAGTTGACGCACGAGCGTCGTCTGTCGGCTCTCGGCCCTGGTGGTTTGAATCGTAAACGTGCCGGCTTCGAAGTCCGCGACGTGCACATTTCGCACTACGGCCGCATCTGCCCGATCGAAACGCCTGAAGGTACGAACATCGGTCTCATCAGCAGTCTGGCGATCTACGCGAGCGTTGATGAGTACGGCTTCCTCGTGTCGCCTTATCGCAAAGTGGCTAAGGGTAAGCTGACCGACGAAATCTTGTGGCTGCGTGCCGACGAAGAAGCCGACGCTTACGTGGCGCCGTGCGATACGAAGGTGGAAGACAACAAGATTGTCCCCGGCCCGTCGCTGATTGCTCGTCACCGTTCAGACTTCGAAATCGTGACGCCGGAACAAGTCTCCTACATCGACGTCGCGCCGAGCCAAATGGTCGGTGTATCGGCCGGTTTGATTCCGTTCCTCGAACATGACGACGCCAACCGCGCGCTTATGGGTTCGAACATGCAACGCCAAGCGGTGCCGCTGCTCGTTACCGAGCCGCCGATCGTCGGCACGGGCATGGAAGTCGATGTCGCGCGCAACAGCTCGATGGTCGTGCGAGCCAAGCGGGCTGGCAAGATTTCGTATTGCGACGCCACGCGGATCGAAATCGGCAGCGACGTTTATCACATGCGGAAGTTCCAAGGCTTGAACGAACGGACCTGCCTCAACCAAAAGCCGATCGTCAATATCGGCGACAAGGTTGAAAAGAATCAGGTCATCGCCGACGGTCCTGCCACGTTCAAGGGCGAGCTGGCCCTCGGCCGTAACGTGCTGGTCGGCTTCATGTCGTTCGACGGGTACAACTACGAAGATGCGATCATCATCAGCCAAGAGCTGGTGCAAAATGACACCTACACTTCGATTCACATCGAAGAGTTTGATGTCGAAATTCGCGAAACCAAGCTGGGCCGAGAAGAGTTCACGCGCGACATTCCGAATGTCAGCGAGAAAGCTCTGCGCAATCTCGACGAAGGTGGCATCGTCCGCGTCGGCACTTACGTGAAGCCGGGCGACATTCTTGTCGGCAAGGTTTCGCCGAAGAGCAAGACCGAACTGACGCCGGAAGAAAAGCTGCTGCACGCAATCTTCGGCCGCGCTGGCGAAGATGTGAAGAACGATTCGCTGGAAGTGCCGTCGGGCATCGAAGGCATCGTAATCGACACGCAAAAGTTCTCGCGACGTATGAGCTTGTCGGAAGATGAGCGCAAGAAGTTCGAAAAGGAACTCAAGGACGCGGAAACCGAAGGGAACAAGTGGGTTGCTCAAGCCTTCACCACGCTCGTCGAAGAGCTGGAAGGAATCATCGGCAAGACGCTGACCGATGAAGACGGCACTCCGCTGGCCAAGGATCAAGATCCTAAGTTCATCGCCGAAAAAGCCGCAAACTTTCGCTTGTCGGTGCACACCAGCAAGATGCGTAGCGAAGACAAAATTGCCGACGCCGAGAAGGCCGTTAAGGTCCATTGGCCGAATGTCGAATTGGCAATTGATAATCGCGACCGCAAGTTAAACAGCATGAAGCGGGGCGACGAACTTCGCAGCGGTGTGCTGCAGATGGTCAAGATTTACATCGCAACCAAGCGGGTGATTTCGGTCGGCGATAAGATGGCCGGACGCCACGGTAACAAGGGTGTGATCGCCAAGATTCTGCCTGTGGAAGACATGCCGTTCCTGCCGGATGGCACCAGCTTGCAGATCATGCTCAATCCGCTGGGCGTGCCTTCGCGTATGAATGTGGGTCAAATTCTCGAGACGCACTTGGGCTGGGCTGCCGCTGCTTTGGGTTTCCAGGCAGTGACCCCGGTGTTCGATGGCGCCTCGGAAGCCGACATCAACAAGTGCCTGGCCAACGCCAAATTGCCAGCCCACGGCAAGCAACAGCTGCAAGATGGCCGGACCGGCGAACTGCTCCAGCAGGAAACGACGGTCGGTTACATCTACATGCTCAAGCTGCATCACCTGGTCGACGACAAGGTACATGCCCGCAGCACGGGTCCATACTCGCTCATCACGCAGCAACCGCTGGGTGGCAAGGCTCGCTTCGGTGGTCAACGGTTCGGCGAAATGGAAGTGTGGGCGCTCGAAGCTTACGGTGCTGCGTACATCCTGCAGGAACTGCTCACCGTCAAGAGCGACGACGTCGAAGGCCGCACAAAGATTTACGAATCGATGGTGAAGGGCGAAAACACACTGGAAGCTGGAACGCCCGCCAGCTTTGAAGTGTTGTGCAACGAAATCCGCGGGCTGGCCCTGAACATCCAATTGGAGAAACGACGCGTGTGATGTTGATTCATTCATCAGCAATGAATCGCAGTCCTGGGGAGGCATGCGAAATGCAAGCCTCCGCCGACCACCCAGTTTTCCATTTACGAGCCAGTTAGCAAATTGCACTCGAGCGTTCCTGAGACGAGCGCTCGGTGCACCCCCTCAGGAGTTAGAACCAATATGTCGAACGCGAACATTGGCGATACCAATTACGACCGCATTAATGACTACGCTTCGGTCAAGATTAGCCTGGCCCGGCCGCACGATATCCGCAGCTGGTCCTTTGGCGAAGTGAAGAAGCCGGAAACGATCAACTACCGCACGTACCGCCCCGAAAAGGACGGCTTGTTCTGCGAGCGCATCTTTGGACCTGAAAAGGACTGGGAATGCGCCTGCGGCAAGTATCGCGGTATGAAGTACAAGGGTATGATCTGCGATCGCTGCGGTGTGAAAGTCACCCATAGCCGCGTCCGCCGCAAGCGGATGGGTCACATCGAGTTGGCCGCGCCAGTTGTGCACATCTGGTTCTTCAAGGCCATGCCGAGCCGCCTCGGCAATCTGCTGGATATGAAGACCAGCAGTCTGGAAAAGGTCATTTACTTCCAGGACTACGTCGTGGTGAACCCCGGTTCCACGACCCTGGAACGCGAACAACTCCTGACCGAAGAGGAGTACCGCGAAGCCCGCCAGCAATTCGGCGAAGGTTCGTTCGAAGCCGACATGGGCGCCGAAGCGGTTCGCAAGCTGCTGGGTCAACTCGACCTGGTGAAACTCTCGGATGAGCTGCGTAAGAATCTGTTCGAAACCAATTCGAAGCAGAAGAAGAAGGACTTGATCAATCGGCTGAAGATCGTCGAATCGATCCGCGACAGCGAAAACCGCCCTGAGTGGATGGTGCTCGATGTGGTGCCGGTCATTCCGCCGGATCTGCGGCCGCTGGTGTTGCTCGACAGCGGCAACTTTGCGACGAGCGATCTCAACGATCTGTATCGCCGCATCATCAACCGCAACAATCGTCTGCGGAAGCTCGTCGATCTGAACGCGCCTGAAGTCATCATCCGCAATGAAAAGCGGATGCTGCAACAGTCGGTCGATGCGTTGTTCGACAATAACCGCTGCAAACGCCCCGTGCTTGGTTCTTCGAACCGTCCGCTCAAGTCCCTCACGGACATGATCAAGGGCAAGCAAGGTCGTTTCCGCGAAAACTTGCTCGGTAAGCGCGTTGACTATTCAGCGCGTTCGGTGATCGTGGTCGGTCCTCGTCTGCGGCTGCATCAGTGCGGTCTGCCGAAGAAGATCGCGCTCGAACTCTATCAGCCATTCATCATTCGCAAGCTCAAGGAACTCGGCCACGCCGATACCATCAAGAGCGCGAAGAAAATGCTCGAACGGAAGGACGAGGAAGTTTGGGATATCCTCGAATCGGCGATTCAGAATCACCCGGTGATGCTGAATCGTGCTCCCACGCTGCACCGCATGGGTATCATGGCCTTCGAACCGGTGCTCGTGGAAGGCAACGCCATTCACTTGCATCCGCTGGTGTGCAAAGGCTTTAACGCGGACTTCGACGGCGATCAAATGGCCGTCCATTTGCCGCTGTCGATCGAAGCGCAAGTCGAAGCTCACACGTTGTTGCTCTCGCCGCACAACATTTTCGCGCCGTCCAATGGCCGCCCCATCATGAGCCCTTCGCAGGACATGGTTATGGGTTGCTACTACGTGACGGTCGAACTGCCAGGCCTGAAGGGCGAAGGCATGACCTTCTCGTCGGCTGGCGAAGCGGAAATGGCCTTTGCGATGGGCAAGATTCACTTGCACGCCAAGGTCAAGGTTCGCTTGCCGAAGTGGCAGAAGCTGAAGACCGAAGGGGACGACAAGCAAAAGCCTGGCGCTATCATCCAAACGACCTACGGCCGCATGGTGTTTAACAACATCCTGCCCAAGGGCATGGATTTCTATAACAAGGCGATGAAGGGCTCAGATCTGGCGAGCTGCATCAGCGACTGCTACCAAGCGCTCGGTCGCAAGCCGACGATTCAGCTGCTCGACGACATGATGCAGCTGGGCTTCCGCGAAGCGACCCGCAGTGGTCTGTCGTTCGGCACCGACGATCTGGTGACCCCTGATACCAAGGTCAACCACATTAGCGACGCCGAAAAGAAGGTAATGAAGTTCAAGAAGCTCTACGAGCGCGGCGTTATTACCGAAAAGGAACGCTACAACCAGGTGCTCGATACCTGGACCCACGCTCGCGAAGCCATCACCAGCGAAATGCGGGAAGCGATGCGTACCGACGACCGCGGCGGTCACGGTTACGTGAACCCGGTGTACTTGATGGCCGACTCGGGCGCTCGCGGTGGTATCGAACAGATTCGTCAGCTGGCCGGCATGCGTGGTCTGATGGCCAAGCCGACCGGTGAAATCATCGAAACGCCGATCAAGTCGAACTTCCGCGAAGGTTTGACGGTGCTCGAGTACTTCAGCTCGACGCACGGTGCCCGCAAGGGTCTCGCCGATACGGCCCTCAAGACGGCTGACTCGGGTTACCTCACGCGTAAGCTGGCCGACGTCGCGCAGAACGTGGTCGTCACGACCTACGACTGCGGGACGACTCAGGGCATCACCAAGGGAACGATTTACCGCGGCGAAAAGGTGGAAGTGAAACTTTCCGCCGCCATCCACGGCCGCGTCAGCCGCCAGAGCATCGTCAATCCGATTACCGACGAAGCGATCGTGAAGGAAAACGAGCTGATCACGCCGGAAGTTGCTCGCCGCATCGAAGAAATGGGTCTGGAAAAGATCCAAGTCCGCAGCTCGATGACGTGCGAAGCGCCGCTGGGAGTATGCCGCCTTTGCTACGGCATGGATCTTTCAACGGGCTCGATGGTCGAAGAAGGGATGGCCGTCGGTATCATCGCCGCTCAATCGATCGGCGAACCGGGTACCCAGCTGACCATGCGTACGTTCCACATTGGTGGTACACACACGGGCCAGGTCGAAGAGCACGAAACCAAGTCGAAGCGCGAAGGTATCGTCAAGCTGACCCGCATTCGTTCGGCCAAGAACGAAGATGGTCAGGATGTGGTTCTCACGCGAAACGGCGAAATCACGCTGCTCGATGCCAAGGGGCGCGAACTCGAGAAGTACGACGTTCCGAACGGTGCCATCCTCAAGGTCGCCGAAAACGACACCGTGAAGGTTGGCCAGGTGCTGCTCGAATGGGATCCGCACTCGATTCCGATTCTCGCCGAAGTCGCCGGTAAGGTCCGTTACGAAGATGTGATCGAAGGCGAAACGCTGCGTGTCGAAAAAGACGCCAGCGGCAACATGCGGCGGATGATCATGGATCACAAGGGTGAACTCCACCCACAAATCGTGATCGAGGACGCCGAAGGCAAGCCGGTCGAGGTTTATTACTTGCCGGAACGGGCCCACATCGTGGCCGAAGAAGGCAAGCTGGTGAAAGCCGGCTCGGTCCTCGGCAAAACGCCGCGTGAAGCCACCGGCATCGCCGACATCACGGGTGGTCTGCCGCGCGTGACGGAAATCTTCGAAGCTCGCAAGCCGAAGGATCCAGCCGTGATGGCGGAAGTCGACGGCGTGGTCGAGATTCTGCAAGAAAAGCGGCGCGGCAAGCGAACGATCATCGTCCGCAGCGAAAGCGGCATCGAACGCGAACACCTCGTGCCGCACGGCAAGCGATTCCTCGTGCATGCGGGCGACCATGTGAAGGCCGGCCAGGCGCTCGTCGATGGTCCGCTAGTGCCGCACGACATCCTGCGGATTTCGGGCGAAGAAGCCCTGCAACAATACCTGTTGCACGAAATCCAAGGCGTGTATCGCAGCCAACGCGTGGAAATCAACGACAAGCACATCGAGATCATCGTGGCTCGCATGTTGCGTAAGGTTCGCATCGAAACCTCGGGCGACACCAACCTGCTCCCCGGCCTGGTCATGGACCGTTTCGACTTCCGTTCGGTCAACACGAATTTGTCGAAGTGCCTCAAGATCACCGACAAGGGCGATTCGGAATACGCCGAAGGTTCGATCGTGCCGAAGGAAGCCGTCGAGCAAACCAATGCCGGCATCGAAGCCCTCCACGGCAAGCCTTGCAAGGGTGTGAAGCCAAAGAGTGCGACGGCCAGCACGCAGTTGCTCGGCATCACGAAGGCCGCCGTGCAAAGCAGCAGCTTTATCTCGGCCGCGAGCTTCCAAGAAACGACAAAGGTCCTCACTGAAGCGGCTCTCGCCGGCAAGGTCGACCACCTAGTGGGCTTGAAGGAAAACGTGATCCTCGGTCACTTGATTCCTGCCGGTACCGGCTTCCGCCAATTCCAAGATTCGGAAGTTCGTTATCGTCCGGAAGCGCTGCAAGCCATGTCGCTGGAGAAGGACAAGATTCTCGAATCGGCCTTCCCGCTGCTCGCTCAAGGCGACGGCAACGGCAACACCGGTGCCCAAGCTCCTGGCAGCAAGCCGGCCGGCAGCAACGCACTCGAAACGTTGCTTGGTGGTGGCAAGGAATAAGCCGCTTCGCAGCTGATCGAAATTGACCGCAAGGGCGGCCGACGTAAAACTCGGCCGCCCTTTTTTGCTAGCAGCCGAATCGAAACTGATCTTGTTGCTAACGCACAGATCGATCACAAACGCATTCCTCAATCACCCAGATTGAGTTTCCACCCAACGTTTTTGATCTTTGTTTTCCCATGAAGTTGCGCAGTCGTTGGCTGATTCGATTTCTCGCCGCAGGCATCGCCATTGTCGCCTGGTGCTGGCTGCGCACGCTCCGGCTAAAACGCTTCAGCTTGGACGGCCGCCATCATCCGGCCGACGCCAACCAGCAGCAATTTCTTTACGCTTTTTGGCACGAAGGCGTGCTCGGGCCGTTGTGCGATCCGGGCAAGATCAAGGTGCTCATCAGCCAGCATGCGGACGGCGAGTGGATCGCGCAGATCTGCCAATGGCTGGGGCTGGGTGTCATTCGCGGCTCAACGACTCGCGGCGGCTGCGGCGCGATTCAGGAAATGATCGGCGTCAGCGGCGAGCAGTCACATTTGGGCATCACCCCCGATGGCCCGCGCGGTCCTCGCCGACAGATGCAGCCCGGTGCAGTGTGGGTCGCGTCAACCACCGGCATTCCCGTGGTTCTGCTCGGCATGGGGTTCGCGCGAGCCTGGCGTGCGAACAGCTGGGATCGCCTGGCGATTCCTGTTCCCGGCAGCACCGTTTGTGCAGTTCTGAGCGAACCCATTGCAATTCCGCCTGATCTCGACCGCGCTGGTTTGGATCATTGGAGATTGGTTTTGGAAAGTGAATTGCAGCGAATGAATGAGCTAGCTGACGCCTGGGCCGAACGCATTCGCCAAGATGGGCGGAGCGCAGCCTATCCTACAAGCGAAGAATCGAAACGGGCGGCGGCGTAGTTCGCGGCCGATCTGCTGACCAAAAAAACTCGCCTAGGTGCTGCGGGCGAAATCTGTTATCTCTTATCGGTTGTACGCTCCGCATGCAGGCGGAGAAGGGTGACTGCTCCGCACTGAGGCGGGCATTTGCAACACCAATCAGGAGATGGATTTCCGTGGATCGCCAAACGCTGCGCACTTCGTTGCTGGAAGTCATGCAACTCGAAACGTTCGAATCCCTGGAGGGTGTGACGGACAATACAAATCTTCGCACAGGTCTCAAGATCGACTCGGTCGACCTACTCAGCATGGGCCTGCACGCCGAGCGCAAGTTCGGTGTCGCCATCAATTCCGATGACTTCGACAACATCAAGACCTTCGGCGATTTGCTGAATCTCTTGCAGACCAAGATCGAAGCTCAAGCAGCCAAGTCGGGCGGCAAACGGGCGGCCTGATGGGCTTGGTTGATTCTTTGATTTGCTTCACCTGAACACCGCAGCACGAGGTCTCGATGCTTCCCTCCCTCGGCTCGACCGGCGAACATTCCTTGCACCTCGACGTCAACATTGCGGGCTGGGGTTACGCTCACCTGCGCGGAGCAGAATTTGCCGCGTTTCGCCGTTCGCTGCCTAAGTGGGCGGTGGAGGGAACGCCGCTGCACTTCTTCAAACATGCCGACGAGCAAACGATGCTCGCGGTGCAGGCGGTGGACAACGCTATCCAGCGAAATGGTTTCGAGCCGCGAACACAAACGGGCTTCGGCGTGCTTGCGGCGCCGCGGTTCCTCGGCCGGCACGCAGCCGCCGCGGTCATTCGTCGCCACCTCAAAGACGGCGCTCAGGGCGTCACACCGCATATCATCGCCCAACATTCACTGCACAGTGTCTCGGGCGCCATCAGCGTACTTCTCGGTTGCCAGGGTCCGAACTTAGGCGTCGGTGGCGGGCCCCGCGCGCTCGACGACCTGCTCCTCACGCAACTGACGTTGTTTTCGACGGCGAACATCCCCGGCGTTTGGCTGGTGGGAACCAGTTGGGATCCCGAACCGCTGATCGATCGCGACGGCAACTGCTTGAATGATCCCGAATGCTTTGCCTTTGCGCTCGCCGTACAAGCGACCGCAGTGAACAATCGATGCTCGGCTGGGACCTTGTGTTTCAGCTCGGCAAATCCTCTTGCTGATTCGCTTGCTGCCGAAATCACCGCTGCAGACATTGTGCGACGGATGCAAGCCGCCGACCTGCAACAAACGCCGCTGCAAATGAGTTGGCCGCTCGCTTGGGGACCGCAAGTGGAAATTGAACTCACCCAACCCATCGCCGTGCTTGGCAATGTGGCTTAAGAACACGTTGCTTTGAGAATACGTTGCCAAAGAAAGCAAACTCACCATGGCCCAGCCTCGTGTATGGATTACCGGCGCCGGAATTACATCGTCGCTCGGCTTCGATCTGCAAACGTTTGGCGATAACCTCATGGCCGGCCGTTCGCCGGTGCAGGTTGTTGTTGATCCGCATCCAGCTGGCGACTTTCGATCGCCTGGTTGTCTGCTCGCCCCCATTCCCGTTCCCGCTGGCTGGGTCGAAAGCGATTTCCGGAAATTGACACCCGCGCAACAAGCAGCGCTCTGGTGCTGCGCCGCGGCGCTCGCGAATGCTGGTTGGGAGTTGCGCGACGATGTGCGCATCGGACTGGTGTTAGGCGTCGGCGGCGAATGGGTCAATCACTGGGAAAATGATCTTGCTGCCGGCGGCAACGAGCTGTATGAGTCGCGCGAAACCGAATCACTGCTAAGCCTGACTCGTACAAGGTTGGGTTTGCGCGGTCCGAGCACCACAGTCGCCGCGGCCTGTGCGAGCGGCAACTACTCGCTGGCCGTCGCGCGTAATTGGATTCAGCGTGGGCTAGTCGACGTCTGCGTGGCCGGCGGCGTGGAAGTGGTCACGCCGATCTGCCGCTCGACATTTCACAACTTGCGCGCTTTGTCGCGCCGCACCGGCGACGTCCAAGCGGCTTCGCGTCCATTCGATCGCGATCGCGATGGCTTTGTGATGGGAGAAGGTGCAGCTGCCTTCGTGCTGGAAGCCGATCATGTGGCTCGCCGCCGCGGCGCAAACGGACTCGCCGAAATCGCCGGCTTTGGAGCTGCGAGCGATGCCTTTCATATGATTATTCCGAGCAAAGACCCGCAGTCCGCGGTGCAAGCCATGCGCATGGCGCTGGCCGATGCTCAAATCACACCCGAGCAAGTAAGCTACGTCAACGCTCACGCGCCAGGCACACCGGTCGGCGACGACGCCGAAGCCGCCGCGCTGCAAACCGTCTTTGGTTCGCACACCACCACCACGCCGGTCAGCTCAACGAAGAGCATCACGGGCCATCTGCTGAGCGCCGCAGCCTCGGTCGAAGCCTTGGCCAGCATCACGGCGATCCAGCGCCAAGCGCTGCCAGCTACTATCAACCTCGATGACCCCGAACACGAACTCTGCCACATTCGGCACCACAGCCAAGATGCCGACGTGCGGGTTGTCGTCTCCAATTCGTTCGGCTTCGGGGGCAGCAACACGAGCCTGGTGCTGCGCAAAGTAGCGTAAGCGTTGGAGCCCTGGCTTTAGCCGGCAATACAGCCAAGTTGCCGGCTAAAGCCGGAACTCCAACTTTAACGCATACTAGGTCGTCGCATTGGTCAAATCGTCATTGCCGGTGCCGGTGGTGACCGTATCAGGATCGCCGTCCGCGAACACCGTGCCGAGCGAACTCTTGTCGTGCAAGTTGGCCCATTGCGACAATAGCAGCATCAGCGCGGCATCATTGTCCGACAGCCGGGCATAGGAGCCGGCGTCGAAGGTCGTGGTCGTCGGCGCTCCGACCCACGAGCTGGCTTCGTTAAAGACCTGGCCGGTGATGATCAGATCGTCGCCGCCGTCGCCACTCATCATGTCGCTGCCGTCACCGCCGATAAGTACGTCGTTGCCGTCGCGGCCCATGAGCTGATCGCTCCCCGCACCACCGACCAGCAGGTCGTTGCCGCTGGAACCGCTCATCACATCGTTGCCGCCACCGCCATAGATGCGATCGTCTCCTTGAGCGCCATCAAGCAGATCGTCACCTTCGCCGCCGTAGAGATAGTCGTTGCCGGCCCCGGGACTGATCTGATCCTTGCCGCCGCCGCCGTAGAAGACATCGTTGCCATCGAGGGCACTGAGCATGTCATCGCCGCCAATCACATCGTCCTGCGGCAACGGATTGCCGACCGGGGCCGAGGCATTGTCACCCCACACGATGTTGTCGCCGCCACTGGCGTTGATCTGGTCGTTCCCCAAACCACCGACGAGGAAGTCGTTGGCCATCGCTCCCGAGATGTAATCGTCGCCTGTTTCGCCGTAGATTTCGCCGGGATAATTCACATTCGCCATCGTGACATAGTCATTCGACGCACCAGCAAACGTCAGTGTCTTGCCGGTTGTGGTGACATCGACCACCAGCGTATTCAGACGGATGCGCGTTTGATCCGGAGCGCCCGGCACCGGATTCCGCATGAACTGAATCAGGTCAGCCCCATTCGTGCCGCGGACGAGCAAGTCGCCCATCTGCACGTTGACCAGTTGGTTGCTGAGAGCGAGGTTGAAGTCTTCGATTTCGGAATACGACAGCGGCTGAACTCCGGTCGTCGCCACCACGCCACTGACCGTGGCCAGGATCAACGGGGCGTTTGCTGGAAGTGCCGACAGATCGAGATTAAGCACATCGCCAATCGTGTCGCCGGTTGGCGCCACCGGTCCCGTGGGCCGGCCACCATTGATCGTGATCGCCGTGCTCGCGCTCGGCCGAATCCACCGCAGAGACGGCGGAATCGAGAGCCCTGCGTTGCCCCCACCCGTTCCCACGATGCCCGGAGCGGTTTCGCCGAAGACATCGTTGCCGTCCCCCGGATTCGGATTCCCTGGCGCGTCGCCGTTCAGATTGATCGCGGCAATGCCGCTGGTGATGCCCGTGGGCGCGGGGCTCGTGCCACCGACTTGATCAGAGGTGTAGAGCAGGAAATGATCAGCGCCCAGCCAGCCGTTGATCGTGACGATCGACAAGTCGTGGGCTGGAGTGGTACTCACCAGCTGAGCATCGATCAGATCGTTGCCTTGCGATCCGGTCACCGAAAGGCTGTCGATGTTGCGGAGCACGAAATCGTTGCCCGGCGTGCTGTTCAGCCCGTCGACGCGATAATCAGCACTGCTGCCGGGGTTCACCGCGCCCACCACGATGTTGTTCGGACCCACTGCACCGGAGTTGATAATCGTCAGTTGGTCGTTATTGCCGGCCAGGTTCCCATCAGCGCCATCGACAATCACCGGCGCGGCAATCAGATCGACGCGGTTGGCAACGCTGTGCAGTAGGAAGATGTCGCTGCCCGAACCACCGTTCAGCGTCACCACGCCGGTGTGCGAGTTGGTGCTTTCTACCTGCAGCGTGTCGACATCGTTGCCACCGTTTAGATTAATCGCTGGATTCCCAGCGCCACTTCCCAGGCTCACGAGGTTGAGCGTATCGCTGCCGATGCCGCCATTGACCGCAAGTTGACCGACACTGCTGTTGTCGATTTCGTAGGGAACATAACCAGTCGCCGTAACTCGCGTCAGCGCACCACTGGCCGCGATCGCGAATAGGTTCGCTGTGGCATCGCCATCGACGGTCGAAGCACCGAGCGCGGCGTTCGTGCCGATTCGTTGCACCCGTTCCACGTTCTGAAAGTATGTCGGCAGCGAAATGCCCGAGCCCACGGTGAGCAGTTCGCCGGCCTGAGTTCCTGGCGCTGCCCCCGTGCCGATCGCGTAGTTCTGGGCCACGGAAGGACCATTCAGGTTGAAGACAAACGTATCGCTACCTCCCATGCCGTCGAACAAGATTTCGCCGACGCCGGCCAGATTCGGATTGTCGTTTACACCTGGCACGGAGAGGAGGAAATCAGGGAGCGTGTTGATATCATCGACCGTGACGATGTCGTCGTTGCTACTGCCGAGCACGCGGACTGAGAGGACCGAGGTGAGCAGTCCCTGAAAGATAATCGGGCCGGAATTGGTGTTGGCTCGAATCTGCACGCGGGTTTGCGACAGATCACGCATGATCACGAGATTGCCGATCAGCGCCACGCTGTTATCAACGGTCAGATGGAAAGGCGTTGGCGGCGAGTTCTCTTCAATGTTGGTGAAGAGCACCGTCTGGTGAGCACTGGTGAACGTCCACGAACCCGAGCCCGCGCCCGTGTATGGTGCAACCGTTCCGGGCGCCGTGAGGAGCGGATTGGTTGCCACGCTGGTGTCGAGTTGCAGCACGTCGCCGGTGGGCGTTCCCGTCGGTGCATTGCCGTCGACGAAAAACTGCGTGGTCGTTTGTGGCTGGAAGGTAAACGTGTCGAAGTCGTCGTTGCCGTTGAGGAACGCGCCGCCACCAACGCCGGAGTTCGGCGTGGTGATGACGCCCGTGATGAGCACCAGGCCGCCGGTCGCTGCGACTGCTTCAATGACCGCTGGTGATTCCGCATCGCCAAAGTCGATGTTTATCGTCGTGGCCAGCGTGCTCGTGATGTTGCCAGCAATCGTCGCATCGTCACCCGCGTTGAGCGTAACACTGCTCGTCGCGGAAGCGACCGAAGAGCCCGCCGGCACGATCAAATCCTGCCCCGTGCCAAGGGCATCAAGGCTGGTAAGCACAATCGCGCCCGGAGCGGTGCTCGCGCCGGCCGTTTGCAGCGCGGAATTTTCTTCAATCGTCACTCCGCCGGTCGTCGCAGTGAACGAAATGCTGCCGAAGTTAAACGTGTCACCTGCTTGATTGCCGATCGTGATCGCCGAGGCATTTAACGTGGCGTTGCCAGCCACGGCGACATTCGCCGCGGCAGAACTGGTGATCGCGCCGGGTGAAGTCAGCAACAGGCTGCCTGCTGTGCTCGTTCCACCCAGATCCGTGCTGCTGTCTTCCGTGATATTCACCGCACCGGTGCTGGTGAAACCAACGCTCCCTGCGTCGAATGTGTCGCCAGCTTGATTCCCCAGGTTCACCGTCGAGCCACCAAACGTGCCCAAGCCCGTGATCGCAATGCTTGAACCCGCGGCATTGGTAAGAGCGGCGGTCGAAACGACATTTGCACTGCCAGCAGTGTTCGTGCCGATGATCGAGGTGCTGCTGTCTTCGGCGATGTTTACCGCGCCGGCACTACTGAAGTTCAAGGTGCCGAAGTTGATCGTATCGCCGGCCTGACTTCCCAGCGCGACGCTCGCCGCATTCAGTGTGACGTCGCCCGCCACATTCAGGCTGGCGCCGGCCAGGTTGTTGATGGCGCCCGTGGAGTTGAAGAGCAACGTGTCCGCCGTGCTCGTGCCGGACAGGGCAGTCGCGTTGTTCAGATCGATAATCACCGCGCCGGCGCTATTGAACGTAAGTGAACCAAAGGAGAGATTGTCGCCAGCCTGGTTACCGAGGGCAATGGTTGAACCGGCAAAGCTCGCATTGCCGCTAACCAACAGAGTTGCTGCCGCGCTGTTGCCAAGTGCACCTGCCGCGCTAAGCGTCGCCGAACCGTTGGCGACATTCAGGCCCGCGATATTCAGCGCATTGATTTCGTCGATGACAACGTTGCCTGCGCCGGTGTTGGTCAGCGTGACATTTGTCACATCGGTATCAAGATCGATGCCCGTCGCGGCAGTAACAATCAAATCGGGTGCGACCACGTCGACGGCTGCCGTCGGTGTGGTGATCGCGCCGGTCCCTCCATTGAGCGTGACCGTTCCGATGGATGTGATCGGCTCGCCCACCGAAATGCCGCCGGTGCTCGAGATGTTGATGTTGCCAGCCGTGGCGCTCACACCATTCACTGCCGACACGCCGCCAATCACAAGCGCGCCCGTGTTGACGATGAACACGCCGCCACTGCCGCCGACTGCTTCAAGGCTTCCCAACGTCGTTTCCAGTGGATCGGCCAACGTGGCGATGCCAGTCGCGGCGGATGCCACGAACGCACCAGCTGTTACGTTGTTGGCTGCGGCATTGCCGTCGGTCAGCGATCCAGTGAGCGCTGTCAGTGTCACCGTGGCTGCACCGGCTGTGATCACTCCGACGGATAGAGTATTAGCATCGGTAAAGTTAATTGCACCGGTGGTTGTGCCCGCGATCGAGGTTGCATCGTTCGTCGCATCCGTGAGCGTGAACGGCCCAGCCCCTGTCAGCGTCAAAGTCGCGACCACAATCGGCGCGGTTTGTGTTACCGCGCCGCCGGCGCCGAGCGTGACGTTGTCGCCGGTTGTGGTAATGCCAGCGGTGCCTGTGCCGTTGACGGCTCCGATCACAAATCCCGTGGCATCGTTGTAACTAACGGCTTCGGTGGTATTGATCGCCAGCGTGGCAACGTTGTTCGTTGCCGAGAGGAGCGTAAACGGACCAGCCCCCTTCAGTTCCAAACCGCCAGCGATGATTGCGGCCGTTTGCGTGGTGGCCGCGCCAGTCGTGAGCGTCAAATCGCCCGTGCCGAGATTGACCGGCCCGTTGATACCAAGCGTGGTACCAGCTTGCAACGACACGTCGTCATTGGTGGTGGTGATGCCGGCAGCGCCGAGGAGCAGGTCGTCGGTATCGCGGATGATGGCCGCACCGTCGACATTGGCGGACAACGTGTTGAAATCGTTAGTCGTTTGCGGCAGCGAGAAGACACCGACACCGGAGAGGCTCAACGAAGGCGTGATCAAGGCACCCGCTGTTTGCGAAACCCCCGCGACAGTGGCGTTGAAGGTCGTGTTGCCAGTGACCGTGGTCGTGCCGCCAGCCAGTGCGACCGATTCGTTGTTGATCGTCAGCGCACCGCCAATCGCGCCACCCGAAATCGTCGTCGCGCCAGTCCCCGCCGATTGCAACAAGTCCCCCGTGGTGGCGACCGTGCTGTTGAACGTCACATCATCGGCATTCGTGATAGTGATCGTGGTCAGCGCGGTGGTTCCACCCACGGCTGCGTTAAACGTGGCATCGCCCGCGAGATCAATATTTAGCGCAGCTGCTCCATTCACCGTACCGCCGAAGACGATGTTGCCCGTCGCATCCGGCCCAGCAGCGCCGTTGTTGACTGTCAGCGGAGCGGCCGCCACCAGCGTGACCGATCCACCGAGCGTGAGCGTGCTGCCATCCTTGACGATGATCGACTGCGGCGAAGTTGCCGTGACGAGCGCCACGTTCAGCGCATTGCTTACGGCGATGTTGAGTGTGTTGTCGCTCACGAGGTTCGCCGCAGCGGGCAACGCGAGCGTGATGGAGCTGCCGGTGACCGTGTACGAACCCGAGGTGTTGGCGAAAGTGATCACGCCGAACTGCGACAGCGCGGGGAAGTCGTTGAAGGGCAGGTTTTTTCCGTTGCCGATGCCGATGTCATTGAACATGATCGCATCGCCGGGCGAAGGCACGGCATCGCCGACCCAGTTCGCGGCGAGCGTCCAGTTGTTCGACACAGTGATCGCACCGCCGTCGACGCGGCCGTCCCAGATCACCGTCGAAGGAATCGCCGTCAAGACAAAATCATTACCATCGCCCAGCGGCAAGCCGGAGTTATTGTTGTACTCATACGAGTAACTGCGGGTGCCGAGCGTAATGCTGCCCGTCAAACCGGGAGCATTAGCAAACGAGAAATTGCCAACCGTCGGCGCGCCGAGGAAGCCGCCCGCCGAGACCTTGTCGATCACTTTGACGCCCGTGCCGGCCACAATCGCCGAACCCGTTCGTCCATTGAGATTCGAACCATTGTTCGTCGTATTGTTGATCGTGAGCGAACCGGTAGTGATCCGGAGTTGATCGTGGCCGGTGCCAGGGACGGTGCCGTTGAGATCCACATACAATTCGGCTCGCGTGCCGAAGGTGACGTTGTTGTCGACCGTGAGGATGCCCGTGTTGCCGGGTGCAGTTCCAGGTTGACCTGGATTGATCGTGCCGCCGATCGTCAAGTTGCTGCCGTGATTGGCTACGGTGACCGTCCCGCGAATCGTGCCGTTGCCACCGAGCGTCGCGCCTGGATTCACCGTGATGTTGGTGGCCACCACCGCAGGAGGCGAGTTGATCACCAACGTGCCGCCGTCGGTATTCACCAACGTCGTGCCGGTGTACGTGTTTGCGCCGCTGAAGATCACCGCGCCGCGACCTTGCTTCGTCCAGGTGGGTCCGATGCCGGACAGCACCGCCGACACTTCGAGCTCAATGTTCGCCGGACTTTCATGAGCGGTGAAAATTCGATTGCCCGCAGTGCTGCCGTTGTAATTGCCTTGCAACGTCGCTGCGGGGCTCGTCGCGCTGAGGCCGGCCTGGGCGATGGCGAAGAAGGTATTCGTCGTCATTGTCAATGTGCCGCTGCCGGTAACTACGTCGCCGCTCATCGTCGGACCAACGTCCAGGAAGAAACTGCCGCTGATCGTTTCATTCTGGCCGTTCAAATTCAGCCGACCCGTGCGAGTGATGTGCATCGGGCGCGAGTCGTTGATTTGATCTCCGCTGCCACCGGGGGCGATTTCGACAGTCGCGCTGTTATCGCCGCCGATCTGATCGCCGATGAAGAGTTCGCCGCCGGGAGCAACTGGATTGCCGTTGCCGTCAATGCCCGCTCCAACCGCAATGGCCGTCCCCGTCTTGTTCAGAATGAGCCGGCCCTCGTTGACAACCGTGTTACCCTGGTATTGATTGCTCGCACTACCGGCAAACTCCAAATCGCCGAGCCCCGATTTGATCGGCCCTGTAATGGTCGTCGCCACCTGCGAGAGAATGCCGTCAATGATGAGACGGCCAGCTGCGACGTTAAACAGTGTGTTGCCGGGCATGGTCACGACCGGATTGGTCGCGCCCACTGTGATCGTGTTGGTCCCCTGCAAATTGCGAATCGCACCTGTACCCAGCTGCGTCGTGAACAGCGCGGTAATCGGATCGTTGACAATGCCGCTGCCGGTCACCGAGAAGAATTCGTTATCGATGGTGTTGCTGCCAGCGAGATCAAATTCCAGCGATCCGGCGGCGCCCACGACGACCGACCCGCCTGGCAAAGCAAAAAATGGAATGGCGCCGTTGTCGCCCAAAGCATCAGGATGCTGAATGCGGAGAGCACCGGCAGAGATCGTAACCGTGCCGCCGAAAGTGTTATCCCCTGCCAGCGACAAACGGCCGGGCCCCGCCTTCGTGACACCGGCAAAATTGAGCAACCCGAACTTGTCGATCATGCTCGGAACAATGTTCAACTCCACCACGCCTGCGCCGTCGTTAATCGTGAACGTGCGGACTGCCGGAGCAGAAACGGTTGGCAGTAGCGCCACGACGCCGGTACCTAGGATCTGGGCTGGCACTGCACTCGACACGCCGGGGCGAGCAGAAACGGTGACATCGCCATTGAGAATCAGCGCCGTGTTGCCGATGTCGATCGTTCCGCTGCTCGTCGCGCCGACAATCAGCAACGGCGTATTGACGGTTTCGCCGCCGAAGATTTCATTCGAGGTGCCGCCGTTTTGCTCCACGACGGATGTCGGCGATGGACTCGCCCCGGCACTACCCACATCCTGTCCGGCAAACGTGCCGCCATAGGTGAAGGTATAAGTCTGTCCGGCCACACCGCCAACGCGCACATTCAACCCGCCCTGCGCTTGAGCAATCAGGGCCTCGAGTGCAGAAGGTGTGATGTTGGCAGGGATGTTGGTGATCGCCGGCGTACCTTGCAGATTCAGCGTCCAAGGAGCC
Organism: uncultured Pirellulaceae bacterium; assembly: GCA_964394305.1. GTDB lineage: Bacteria > Planctomycetota > Planctomycetia > Pirellulales > Pirellulaceae > Anatilimnocola. Next base: position 20,105 of record CAYMWL010000053.1, on the reverse strand, counting down.
GCCAGCACCGGGTTGAACGTCATCGTCTGCACTTCATTCGGCGTCGCTACAGCTGGCGCATTGATGATGTTCACCCGACCGCTGCTTTGCACCTGCAACTGGGCCGTGTTGACAATCTGCTCGGCATTGCGAATCTCGAGGATGTCGGCGCCGATGTTATCTCCCACCACCAGCAGGCCCGAAATTGCATTCACTCCGGCTGGCTTTTGCAGCACCAATGTCCCTTCGATTAAGGCGGTAGTGCCGGTGTAAATATTGGGAGCACTGCCATCAAACACGAGCGTGCCTGCGCCCACTTTGACCAGATTGTTGGCCAGCAACGAGGTGCCCGCGTTCGTCCCGCTAATCCCGCCTTCGATATTCAAGCTGCCGGCATCCACGCCGATGAAATATTGACGCACGGTGGCGTCGCTGCGCATCTCGACCGCGCCGCGCCAGACGTTGGCGCCACTGATGCTCCGCAAAGCGCCGAGGTAGTTGTTTTGATAGCCGGTGATCGAGCCCACGATCGTGTTCGCTTGACTCAAGATCAGCGAGCGATCGCTGATCGTCACGCCACCTTCGAGTTCCAACGCTGACAACGCAGTGACGATCACAAAAGCACCAGCCGGTGCACCATTCGCCGGCGTGGGAACGCCGAGCGCGTTGCTGCTGCGCAGAGTCAAGACCCCCTGGCTGACTTGCGCATGCCCAACGTAAGTGCCATTGCCGGAGAGAACCAGTTTGCCAAAGCCCGTTTTCACCAGCGGAATGTTAGCGTTCACAACATTCTTGGCGCCACCGGCCAGTGACGCCGTGAATTGCACGTTGAGCAGCGGATCGTCGATTTGATAGGTAGTGTTGAAGCCTACCGACGGCACGACCATGATCTCAGGTCCCGACAACGTCACCGCATCGGTGCCGCCAAAATCGCGGCGGCCACCGATGATGGCCGTGATATTCGGATTCACCACCACGCGGTTCGCAAAATTGAGCGCAGAACCTGCGATTGGCCGTAACGTCGTGTTGCCACTGATATTCAGCGTGGCAGCGCCGAGCGCCGTCGAATTCAGCGCCAGCGAGCCGGCGTTAAGATTGAAGGGAGCAGCGCCATTCGCGGAAGTCGCGTGAGTGATCGTGCCACCCACTGCCGCCGATGTGAGCTGCGCAACGTCGAGACCGGCTAACTGACCAATAAATTCGATCGTGAACGGACCAGTACCCCCAACCAACGTATTACCAGCCCCCAGCACACTATCAAGCGCTAATTGAATTCCCACCGCAGTAATGGTGCTGATCGAAGGCGTCGTGGCCCCGTTGAACGTCAGCGTAAAGCTGCTGACTCCGCCCGGAATCGTCAACGTTTGTGTTTCGTTGACACCGGTCAGCGAATTACCAGCATTGGACAAAGCGATGGCGCCAGTACCATTCTTGATGACGCGTCCATTCGTCAACGTACCGGTGACGACCAGGTCGTTCACGGCATAGTTATCGTTGACCGTAATCGTACGCACAAAGTTTGTGGCGATCGCAGCATTGAGATCGAGCACGCCTGCAAAAATCGCCTGTCCACCGGGGCCAAAATTATTGCTGCTGTAGCTGACGGTGCTCCCCGCGGCATTCAAGCGGATATTGCCGTTGGTCGTACCGCCGCTCATCGTCAGGTTGCCGTTAAGCGTGAGCGTGCCGGCGCCGGTCGCCACATTGTCGGAACCAATGCGCGAACCATTGACGTTCAACGTGGTGATGGTGTCGCTCGCGCCGTTGAGCAGCAGCTGGCCTTGATCATTGATCGTCACCGTCACGCCGTCATCGACATTGTTCGTACCACCGGCAGCGCCGTAGGTCACAATGCCCGAGCCCGGCAAATCGAAGTTGCCCAGATCATTGATCGTCAATGTGCTGCGAACCGCTTGCACGGCGGCAGTCTTATTCAAGATCAAAGTACCTTCGTTCACATTCACTGGCTGCACGTTGCCGTTGATTGCAGTGCCACCATATTCCAACGTGCCGCCACCAATCTTGGTCAGTTGAGCGCCGCCGCCAACGGTAGCATTCAATGTGAGAGTACCTGCGACGTTGACGATGTTCGGATTGGCATTCCAGTTGACCGCAGTCGTGCCAGTGCCCCAAGTCACCGCGTTGCCAGCCGTGACTAACAGCGCGCCGTTGTTCGTCGGGCCAGGACCGGCGATATCCAACTGGCGGGCGCCGATCGTCATCGGCGCTTCGAGGCTGAGGGCGGCGAAGTTTCGCACAATGATTTGAGCTGTTGAGGTGCCCAATGCTTCCGCATGGGTTGCTCGCAACGTCCCCTGGTTCACGACGATGCCACCCGTGAACAAGTTGCCGGCCCCTTGATCGTTGTCGCCGGCCAGCACGAGCGTGCCGCCTCGTTCCAAACGCAATACGGCCGTCGAGTTCACCAGCGTATTTACATTCAATGTGCTGGCAGGATTGACCAGGAACAAAGGTTCTCGACCGCCGTAGGTCAATCCAAAACCGGTGCCGATGTTGATGTTGTTCGTGCCGCCGGCGTTATAAACCAAACCTGCCGTGGCTGTGCCCACCTGCAAGTTGAAGTTGCCTGTGATTGTGGCGCCACCTTCGAGCAGCAAAGCATCGACCGTGCGATTCGCCGTCAACGCGTTGGAGCCACCTGTCAAACGCACAATGCCGCCGGAGTTCACGTCGTTGTTGTACGTCGTCACGCGACCTAAATAGACCGGCGCACCTGCATCGGCATCGGTCACCAGATCCAAACCGGCTGGGCCACGCATCGTTGCCCACGTCATCACGTTGTTGACAAACGGCGAAGTGCCACCCATTACCTGAATGCGGCTGTTCGTCGTCGAACCCAGGTTCGCGCCGGTTCCTTCGAATTCGATGGTCGCGGAAACGCCACGTGTCAGACTCGCCAACTGCAATTCCGTCACGCCGCCCGCGGTCGAGTCGACGTTAATCTTCGGCGTCGGGCCGCCGTTATTCACCACGTTCACCGTGGTCGCGCCGACCAACTCGGTCGTACCAGCAGCATTGCCGATCAGATTCAACACGCCGCGCAAGTCCAAGGTCGCCGCATCGCCGATGCGATTCACATTCGACGCCGTGTTGTTCAACGTCAGCGTAGCCCCTTCATTCACCAGCACAGTCACCGGCGCGACGCCCGCACCAAGCACACCGGCATCGCGAGCAACTAACGTTCCGCCAATGCGTGTGATCAGTCCGTCGACCTGGCTGCCGGCGTTGACCGACGTCGTGCCTTGATACATGTTCGCCGCGGTGAGCGCTACCGTTCCAAAACCATCCTTGGTGAAACCGCCAGCGGTCGTCGTACTGGAAATGACTGCGGAGATCACCAAATCTTCCGCCGCATTCAAGACGAGCGAATCAGCGACGTTGAACGAGCGAGTGGTCGCCAACGTATTCAATTGGCCCATGATTTGCGCAGCCGGAGTCGAACCATCGGTGAAGCCGAGATTGGTCACATTGACGCCTGCATTGAGATTCAAAGCGCGCGTCGCGGTGGTATCGATCACACCCGCGCCGTTCATCCACCGCTGCAGGGTGATAACGCCGGGAATCACCTCGGTCGCTGCACCGGCCATGGTCAACAAACCAGACGGTCCCACATTAACCGGCACGGTACCACCGATCTGATCGGCGCTGGTGCCCAAAAGAATCAGGCGATCGCCGCCAGCGCCACCACCACCGTCACCCACCGTGACGCCGCCAGCACCGATGATCGAATTGAAGGTCGAAGACTTGTTGAAGTAGACCGTACCGGAGCGGATTTCCAAACCATCGTCGAACGGACTGACCGTATCGAAAATGGTCTGTGCGTTGTCCGTGTTACCGCCGAATTCGAGTTCGCCCGCTCCAGTCTTCACTGTCAGCGCACCACCGCCGCTGACAATCGCACCAGCCAGGATCAGACGATCAGGATTCGCGCCGCCGCCATCCACGCCGACCCAGGTCTGATTGGCGTTGAAGTTAATGTTGCCGTTCCAGGTCAAGGTTTCGGTGGTACCCGGAGTGACGTCGATCAATCGAATTGCACCAAGATTTCCCAACCCGTTGCCATTGAGCGTGAGAGGTTCTAGGGAACTGACGCCAGGAATGATTTGCAAGGTTGTGCCACCGTTAACCGTCGTGCCGCCTGCACCTTGGGTGAGCGTCGAGGGGGCCGGCGAAATCGTGGGCACTGGAGCCCCGCCCGCCGTCGCTGTGAGTTGCGGAACATTGATGCCCGACAGCGCGCCGCCAAAGGTCACGTCGTAAACGCCCGTGGAGGGAGACGTCACGCTGATCACCCCACCGGTCCGCGCCACGGAGGGAAGCAAGTTCAAGGCAGCGGCCACCACCGCTGCAGTTGGCGGCGAACCGCCGGCATCGAAGGGAATCGCTGCGGTCGTTTGGCCGTAGGTAATCGTAAACGAGCTTCCCACGCCACCGCCGGTGACACCAAATCGCTGCACTTCCGCAACCGTATTGCCGAGCGCATTGGCATGTCCCAGTCGAAGGATACCGCCTGCCACCGTCGTCGTACCAATGAAGTCGGTGTTCGCCCCGCTATTGCTGTCGCCCGAGAGCAGCAGCGTACCGGCACCACCTTTTTGGAAGGCATGCGTGGTCGCGCCCGAACCATTGCGCAGCGCGCCACTGATATTCGACACATGATTGAACGTATTCGTATTGACAATGAACGTGCGCGCCGTGCCGTCGTTCGACAAATTAATGTTGCCGCTGATCGTCAGGTTGGCATTGTTGTTGACGTTCAAGTTCAGCGAGCGGTTCGCCGCACCCAGACCATTGATCGGCCCCGACAGCACGACGTTGTTGTCGCCGCGAATCGTCAGATCGGCATTCAAGTTGATCGTGTTCGGAATCGTGACGGTCGTCAGCGGTGCGCCGTAATTGGTAAAGAACAAGTTCGACGCCGCATTGACGTTCAATGCCCCCGTGCCGAGCGCGCCGTTGTTACGCAGCACCAACCCTGCGCCTGCTGTAATCGCCGTAGCACCGGTGAGCAGCGGATTGTTGTTGGTCAACACCAACAAGCCGGCGCCATTCGAGATGATCGAGCCATTCGTGCCCCCGCCGTTGATCGCCGCATCGATGATCAACTCCATCACGCCTAGGCCCGCGTCGTTCACCGTGAACGTGCGCGCTCCATCTTGCAGATTGAGTGTGCCCGCAATCGTGGCGCCCGGCGCCTTCGTCGTAAAAGTTCCCGCCGCGGCACTGACCGTCACGTTGCCCGTGAGATTGAACACGCCCGCGCCGGTGGTTGAAATGATCGGCGAATACGTGCCGGAAGTCGTCATCGTGATCGCGCCGAGCGTTTCGGTGTTCGCACCGATATTCAGCCGGCCGGTCGAAGTGATCGCAAACACCGTCGCGTTCGGAATCTGTTCGCTGGCGTTCAATTGCACGACGTCGAGGTTGCTGCCCGAGCCCGCATCGTTGCCGATCGTGAGCGGCCCCGTGAACGGAGTCGCGCCCCCGGTCTTGTTCAAGATCAGCGTTCCTTCGGAAACCGTCGTAGTTCCCGTGTAGGTATTCGAAGCCGTGCCCGAGAGTGTGAGTGAGCCCGGCAGTAATTTGTTCACGCCAGAGGCCGCCACCGATTCGGTAATCGACGCGTTGATATCGAGCGTGGTTCCGGCATTCGCACCCAGCGTCACGTTGCCCGCGAGGATGATGTTGCCTGTCAACGTGTTGTTGCCGGCCAGATTGCGAATGACGCCTTGACCGCCGTAACCAACGCCGTTGATTGTCAGCGGCTCGGAAAGGGACACACCGTCGACCAGCAAACTAAAGCCACTGTTGACGGTGGTCTGTGCGCCGTTCGTGCCCAGCGCGTTGGGATGTCGCACGACGAGTTCGCCACCGTCGATACTCGTGGGGAGAGTGTAGGTGTTGCCGCCTGCAGCCGAAGGAGCAAGGACCAACCGGCCCGAGTTGCTCTTGATCAGCGTAGTTGCCGTGAAGGCTCCATCAGCAATCGTGGCCGAGATGAGCAGGTCTTCGATGCCCGCGCTGTCATCCACCAGAATGCGCCGCACACCATTGGCTGGATTCACCGTACCGGTGAGTTCCAAAGTGCCGTTAGTAATCGTGGCCGGAGCGGGAAAACCACCCGCAAACACCCGCACTTGAATGCGGCCGTTGTCAGCGACATCGTTGCTGAGCCGTAGAATGCCGCCGCCGAGATTGACATCGCCGCTGCCACCGGAGCCGATTTCCAGCCCGAGCACATCGTGAATGTTGCCGGCGCCGATGCGGCCTCGAATCGACTCGGTATTGCCGTTCAAGTTGAACAACCCCGATTGCATGATCCGCAGCCGGTAGGAGCCATCGCCCAATTGATCGTTGGCCATCGAACTAAGGACCGCGGAGTCGTTGCTGCCCCAGAAGCTGCCGATGAAGATTTCGGTGTTGTCATTCATTGTCGGAATCGCATTGATTCCGGCAGTCTTGTTCAGTTCCAGTGTTCCTTGCCAAACCAGACTGGTTTGCACAAACGTGTTGTTCGCGTTGCCCGCAAACCGCAGCGTGCCCGGACCGAACTTGTTAAAGCCTTGGCTGCTGACGATGCCCGGATTGCTCGCATCGCCAATATTCAATTGCCCCGCGGCCACGTCGATGGCCGTGCGGTTCGTGTTCAGCACCACATTTCCGAGCCACGTGTTCGTACCACTTACGTTCCGCAGCGGCACGGCGCCCAGGTTAGCTTCGCCATGGCCGGCCAGGTTCAAAGTTTCGGCCGGCACGGTAATTCCACCCAACAGTTCCAGCGTACCGCCGTAGGTCACGTTCACGCCGTTGATCGTCGAACCAAAGGCTGTGTTGCTCGTCCCCCGCAGTACGCCTTCCGTCACGCGCGTTGCGCCGTCGTAAGCATTCGTGCCCGAAAGCGTTAGCGTGCCGGCGCCACTCTTCGCGAGCGATAACGCATTGGCCCCCACCGGAATGTTGCTGGAGACCACGAGCGAGCCGCGCTCGGCAACATACATCACCCCTTCGTTAGCGCCCGGCGTGAGGACCGGAGTGGTGATTTGATTGCCAGTACCCGTCGAGATAATCAACCCGGTGTCGACGGTCAGATCGGCGCCGCTCACCACGATGCCACTTCCGGCCAACAGCACTGCGTTGGCCGTGATCGGCCCAGCCAGCACCTGGCTGGCCGACAGTTTCACGTTGACGGCGCCGGTTGCGCCGGTCAGAGTCGTGGCAAAATTAGCGCCGCTCGTGAGCGGTGTGAGGAAGTTATCAAAGGGCTGCGTGGGGCCCGTCGCGACAACGCTGGCAAAATCGTACCCGCCGGAACCTTGCAGCATGGCAAACGTGACGATGCCATCGACATGCGTGGGAAGCGCGTTGAAAGCCACTCGGCTCGTGCCGGAGTTAGAAATATTTTGGCCGCGACCGACAAACTTGATGATCGTGCCGTTGTTCGCACCTTCGAGGCCCAGCGAAGTAAAACGCCACGTCGCACTACTTCCCGGTGCAGGACTCGTGAGCACGTGGACTTCGCCCCGGAAGGTATTCCGGCCGCGGAGCAGCCCCAACGACTCCGTCGCCTGCACACCCGCGCCGCTAACCAAGGCCAGCGTGCCGCCGAACAAATCGATCTGCGCGGTATCGCCGATCCGGTGCGTCAAGTTCCCTTGGCTATTGTCGATCTGGAGCGTACCTCCCGTGCCGATCGTAAAAGTTCCGTTGAGATAGGATCCCTGGCCACGAATCACCAGCGTGCCGCCGTTGAAGCGCGAGTTGCCCCCCGGATCCTGACCAAGTTCCACGCCGCTGCTCAAAGTGACCGGGCTCGAAAGGACCATCGTGCCCGGCCCCTGCTTGCGCATGCTGGTGGTATTGATCGTTTCGCCCAACCCGCCGGCAAACTCCACGACGCCCGCCGTTGCTTGCACGGGAGTAAACTGTCCGCCGGTCACATTCACCGGCCCGGTAAACGTCAGGTTGTTGCCACCGCCGCCAATCGCACCCGAGCCGGCAAAGCCATTGCCTCCGATAAACGCGAGACCCGTACCGCCACCCACGAACAAAAACTCATTCGCCAGCGAGCGCGGGCCGTTGAAGGTGGTGAGATGACCACCATTCATGATGACGAGCCCTGTGCCAAACGCAGTATCGCTGCCGACGGCCAGGTTACCGACTCCGCGGAAGATTTCGCCCGACAGGCCGCTGTTATCGCCCGAAAACAGAGTCGTCCCATTGTGATTGACGGGCGTCGTGCTGGCCGACATCACAAAACCAGCAGTGCCGATGAGATTGGCACCGATTTCTAATTCGTACGGCAGTTCGGTCCGATCGCTGCCATTTTCGAAGACCCGCGGCACACTTCCCAAATCGAGTGTGCCGTTGAGAATTCGCCCCGGTGCGACCGGCGTCCACAAGCCAGCACCGTTGGCTGCCGAATTGTTGATGTTGCCATTCACCTTCAACGTGCCGCCACCGAGATCGACCACCGAGGCGGCCTGCAGCGCCAACGCAACTTGCGTATCCGATCCACCGATCGTGTCGTTGCGGCCGTTCAACTCCAGTCGGCCGGCCGGCGTCAACGTGATTTGGGCCGAGAAATCGGCGAGCTGATTCGATTGCAACCAGCGGACAACATCCGCGCCCGCAAAACCCGAGGTGACGTTCGCATCGCCCACCGTCAGGGGGCCGGCCATCGCCGACACGCCACCAGCGCCGCTTCCCTTATTGAGCAGAATCATCCCTTCGTTCACGGTCGTCGTGCCCGTGTACGTATTCGCCGTGTTGCCGCCGAGTTCCAAAGCGCCGAAACCGTTCTTGGTAATGCCCACCGACTGCAAACCAGTGCCGTCGACAATCGCAGAGCTGACCGTCAGATCGGTCCCGACAGCGCCGTCGTTGATCTGCCAGGTACGAACACCAGCTGCGGCCACCACGGCCGGATATTGCAACGCCACCGTACCGCCCGTGATCGTCGCGCCCGTGGCATGCCCCGTTCCTGCGGTCACCAGCGTCAAGTCGACGTTCGTCGTCAACGTGCCGCCGGTGCCGATGGTGATATCGGCAGCGCCGTTGGCCGCAACGACCAACGTCAGCGTTCCACCGAAACCTTCAGTCTGGCCGATGTCGAGCAAGCCCGAGCTATGAATGAACGTCCCCTGACCGTCGCGAATTTGTTCGTTCTTGCTCAGCTTCAACGTCGCAGCCGGCGCACCGGTTCGATCCGAACCGATGTAGACGATGCTCTGCACCGCATTGATGCCGACATCTTTGTTGAAGTCGAGCGTGCCTTCGAGTACGCGGGTGACTTGATCGTAGGTATTTGCAAAGACGCCTGTGTATTCCAGCGTACCGGCGCCGCGCTTGATCATTTCCACGCCGCCGTTGAACACGTCGCCGCTCGAAATGAATCGCGAACCGGCGTTAACGTTCACAAAGACCGCGGCCGTGCCAATGCCCACGCCCGAAGAAGTGAAACCGTTGAGCAGCGTCGGCCCCGTAAGATCGATCACATCGCCGCCAATGCCAATGCGTCCCGCGAGACTGTTGGTGCCGGCGACATTGCGCAGCGCGCCCACGGCATCGGCATATTGCCCGGTGGTACTCACGCCGACGCCGCTCAGGTTGATCTGTTCCAAACCGATGTTCACAGCGCCGAAGGTCGTTTGTTCGATTTCGAGCGTTGCGCCTTGGCGAACCGTCGTTTGCCCGGCTGGTGAACCCAGGGCGGTGCTCCGTTGCACGTTGACGAAGCCTTGATTGACATTCACCGTGCCGGCAAACGTATTGTCTCCCGTCAGCGTCAAGCGGCCGGGACCACCTTTGTTGATTGAGTTGACCGTGCTCACAATGCTGCCGCCGATCGTGGCCGTCATGCCGACGTCGACAAACACCGAGCCGTTGCTCATGTTGATCGATTCGACGTTGATCGCGCTCGCGCCGGCACCGAGGAAGTGGAAGATGCCTGAAGTCACATTCAGCAACACATCGTTGCCTTCGATGATCACGCCGGGACCAATCATCAGCGAGTTGATCTGCTTCGAACTCGTCAGCGTATACGTGCCAGGAGTGGTGATGCGGACATTGCTCAGCACCCCAGCATTGGCGAGATCGCTCGTATAGGCCGTGGCCGGAATCGGCACCACGCCGACCCCCTCGGGCGCATTGCCGAGCGTCGCGAGATTCACGCCCGCCGCGCCCGTGGTGCGAGATGCTGCCAACACGCCGTTGAGCAAGTTGCCGGGGCTGTTTTGAAACACAATGCGGTTCGGCCCGGTCGCCGACAGATCGCCGCCGATCGCGCGGAAGTCGATCGTCCGCGTCGCGCCCATGCCCAGCGCATTGCCGACCAGGGCCACGCTCTGCGCACCGGCAGAAAGGTTTTGCACCGAGATGGTGCTAGCCTGTTGATCGCCCGTGTTGATCGGGCCGGTGGTTTCAGTCACCGGGGCGGTGGCATTGCCGACCAGGATGATTTCACCGCCGTTGAGGCCGATCGAGACCACGTCGTTCACGCGGTTGCTGTTCACCGTGCCGCTGTTATCGAATCGCAGCACACCGTTTTGATTGATGTTGATCGCGCCTGCATTCAAGATGCTGCCGTTCCCCGCGAGCGACAGCGTGCCGCCGTCGTTGTTCACGGTCATCGTGCCGCTGAACGTATTGACCGCCGTGAACTGCAACGTACCGCGGCCTGCTTTGGCAAAACTGCGCGAAGCAAAGATCCCTTCGCCAATCGGTGCTGCGAACGTGACAATCGCATTCGGATCGACCACTTGGATCGTGCGATCACCAGTCAACGTCGCCGCGCCCGTGAACGTCAGATCAAGATCGCCGAGCACTCCGACCGTGCCATCGAGCGACACCGGCGTGGCAATCGTGCGATCGGTTCCCACCGCGCGCAACGTACCCCCTGTCAAACTCAGCAGTCCGGTTCCAAAAACATTGTTACTACCGACGCCAATGATGCCGTTCGTATGCGAGAACGGCCCGGCAATCGTATTGTTGCCGCTCAGCACGAGCGTGCCGCCGCCGGTCTTGCTGACGCCGATATCGGCCGTGCCGGTAATATTCGCCGAGATCGTGAGATCCGCCGCGACGTTGTTCAATTGCGTATCGTTGATCGCCAGCGTCTTGACCTGGCCGCCACCCGCTCCGCTAAAGAACGTTCCCAAATCAAAAGTACCGTCAGCGATCGTCGCCGAAGGAGTCAAGCCGCTGCTCCCTTGAAACGCATTGAGCGTCAAGGTGGGTCCACCGAGCACCAGCGTGCCTCCGTTCAAATCAATGTCCGCGGCATAAGTCTGCCCGGTCACCATCGTCAAATTTCCGATCGTGTCCGAAAACGTATTGAAGTCGAGCAACCCCGCGCTGTTCATCGTGACGGTCGTCAGATTCACGCCGAAATATTCGATATGCGGAATCTGATTGCTGGCGAGCAACCGCACCACGGCGCCGTTGTCGCCGGCCAGGTTGTCGCCAATGACCAGATTGCCACCGATCGCATTCAGGCCGGCGGTCTTGCCCAGTTCCAGTGTCCCTTGCAAAACCACGGTGTCGCCGCGGTACACATTGCTTTGCGTGCCGCCCAACCGCAGTGTGCCGCCGCCGACCTTCAGCAGTCGGTTCGCCGCCGAAGTCGCATTCGCGATCACACCGTTGACGACGAGCGTAGCGCCGGCATCAACGCCAATCAGGTTGTTGCCGCCGGCTAGATCGACATTTCCCGTCCAAGTCACGGTGCCGCTCAGGCCGCGCAAGGCACCCAGCGAACTCGGATCTGTTCCATTGCCAAAACCGACGCCACCTTCGCGCACGGCCAGATTCTCAGCCATCGTGAATGTGCCTGCCACTTGCAGCTGGGCGCCCGCTTGGATTTGTGTATCGGAAGTAGCCGCACCGAGCGCCGACCCATGCTCCACACGCAAAAATCCCTGCCGCACATCGGTCAAGCCGGTATAGGTATTCGCGCCGCGTAATATGGCAGTGCCTTCACCTAGCTTGTTAATGCTGCCCCGGCCCGCGATCACCCCGTTCACCGCCGTCGTGCCAGCGCCGTCAAAGGTCAACGCACTGCTGCCGAGAATGTTGGTCGCGCCTTCCAGGGTCAGCGTATCGATCGCTCCCAAGGTCAGCGTGGTGCCGGAATTTGCCGACATCACCGTCAAGCCGTTCTGCAGCGTTATCGCGGGGCTGAACGTGTTGTTGCCGGCGACGTTGTTGGCCGTCAAACCACCCACGAGCGAAATCGCATTGCCGGTGATCGTGTAGCCGCCGCCTGTAAACAAAATTGTGTTGAACGAAGAGCCTGCCGGCAGATCGTTGGTGTTGGTCAGGTTCGCTGCGCCGGCGGGAAAGATCAGATCGTCGCCCGAGGCCGGCGCGATGTCGCCCACCCAGTTGGCAGCGTCCGACCAATTGACGCTGCTCGAACCATCCCAGGTCATTGTGGCCAGCAGCGACCGTTCTTCCAAGCGTTCCAAGAACAGCCGACGTTGACGTCGGCGTTCGGCGGTTCGTTGTTGCAGCAGTCGATTAGAAATCAGTTTCGCAGCAGGAATACGAGACATCGAACGCTCCGCACATCAAGCAATTGAGAGCCCAGAAAAGTCGGAAAAGAGTGCCGGCCAATCGTCCAGCCAGCGGCATCCATGTGCGCAGCAACCCGCGGAGATAAGGAGAGATTATTCACGTGACCGCTGCTCATACCGATTGCAAAGGTGTCGCCTTCGAAACCACTGATGGGTCCAAAAGACAGGCTACTACCCCCCTACAATCCTCACATGCGTCGCATTCTGAACGTAAAATTTTCGAAATGCAAGCAAATCTCTGCAAGATTGGCGAGCCTTTTCCCTGTTCAGCTATCTTCACATTTCGCCGGTCCTTCGCCGACGAAAATTCAAATCTGACAAGTACTTAGAAAGTATTCAGCAATTCAGATGTGTGAACACGCGAAAAGTGCTCAAAAGATGAAGCATGTTCCGGCAGCTGAACTGCGGGCAACCGTAGCTTGCCCTGCGGTTTGCCGCGGGAAATACTTCTCACTGGCAATAAAACAGCGACCGGCCAAAATGTCGCACCCCTATGGGGCGATGCCTTTCAAGGCCTGTTCGACGCTGAGCAATTCCTCTGGCGTGTTGATGCTCAGGGCTTCACACGGATCGAGGACTGGCAAGGCACCCACCCGCTTCCCTTCGCCGAGTAAGATCGCTGGGCAATCCGTCAGATAGTACTCACCCTGGCGGTTTTCGTTCTTCAGCAGTTCCAGCGCATGCAGCAGTTCCGGCGCTGCGAACACATACGTGCTCATGTTCACTTCCGTGATTCGCCGCTGGTCGTCGGTCGCATCCTTCTCTTCCACAATTTTCTCAAACTCGCCGTGGCTGTCGCGCACGATCCGCCCGAGTCCCTGCGGATTCTCTTTATGCAGCGTGCCCAGCAAACAGGCGGGCCGATTTTCTGCAAAATTGGCGAGCAACTTCTGCAAACTTTTGCTCTGCAGCATCGGTGAATCTCCGGCCACGATCACTACGGGACCTTGCACTCCCTGCAGTTTTTCGCGCGCCATCTTCACGGCATGCCCAGTCCCCAAGCGCTCGGTCTGCAGCACAAATTCGAGGTTTTTGCGTTTCGCAAGCGCCGCCCGCACATCCTCGGCGCGATAGCCGATCACGCAAATCACGCGCTCCACGCCGGCCGCTTCCAGGGCGTCGAGCACGTACTCGATCATGGGCCGTCCCAGCACCGGACAGAGGACCTTGGGCAGGTCCGTTTTCATCCGCGTTCCCATCCCTGCGGCCAATACAACTGCGGTGATTGCCATCTCGCATCATCCCTGTAGGCCGGCAACAAGCGGCACTTCGCGCTGTTCCAGCAAGACCTGCAAATCAAACTTGGCTTAGAAATCATACCGGAACAGCGCTTACTACCGCTCGTTCCGGCGTACATCTTACACACTCGCCGGCTGTTGCCAGGTCGCGCGGACCACCTTTTGCCAGCGTGCCAAACGCTCGCACGATTGCTCGACCACGCGCTGCAAATCTTCGCGATTCAGCGGCTTGAGCAAATAATCGCAAGCGCCGGCTTCAATCGCGGCGGCAATACAATCCCAAGTCGAATGCCCTGTCATAAAGATCACCTGCGTCCAAGCATTCCGCTGCTTGGCAATGCGGAGCATTTCCAAGCCGTCCAAGCCCGGCATTTGAATATCCGAAATCAATACATCGCAGCCGGTGTCTTCGATCGTCTGGCGGGCAAGTTGAGGATCGCTGAACGCCGTCAAGTTCACCCGATCGGCGAAAGGCGCCCGGAGATACTTGTCCGCAAGGCGGATGATCGCAGGATCGTCATCGACAACAAACAGATTCAGCTTTTGAATGGTCGGCATATGGGAGTTTCAGTTGAGGGCCCGTATTTCGCAGCCTGAAGCCAATGCTTCGGGCCTAAAGCCAAGACGCGCAAGCGGCGCGGCGTCAGCATTGAAAGTTTAGGTCACACTCAAACGCACTCGACCGAAATACGACAACCCGCACAACACGGCGCAAGCCATTACAGAGAAACACCTTGCAACAGCTCCAGCCAGCGATGCCCGCACAAGGGCAAGGACGCTACGAGACGGACCGGTTTTCACCTAGTTCCTTGCGCCAGCAAAGGTTACACTCCCCGGCGACGGCCACGTTGGGACGGAGCAGCGCTCGGTCCGATAGGTGGGAACGAGCTAAATCAGATTGCTCGCGGCACTGGACGGAGCAGTGCACCGTCCTACAAGGCTACGGCGAGCCTTCTTACGAGCCAAAGGGAGTAGGGCAAACATGTCAGCAAGGACTGCCGCACCAATCGCGTTTATCTGCGGATGGTTGATTGCCTCAGCACTTTGCTGGTGCGAAACCAGCCGAGCTGCCGATCCGGTTGCCCTCTCCTTTCTGGAAGACGCCGAACTCACCAGCGTTTGCTTCACCAACCCCGATCGCGGCTGGGCCGTCGGTGACCGCGGCGTGATCTGGCACACGCGCGACGGAGGTCGCAATTGGAAGCTGCAGAACACCACGTTTCAATGCCGCTGGGAAGCGGTTCAGTTTCTCGATGACAATAACGGCTGGGTGGTCGGCGCGATCACGCAGCCTTATTCGCAGTGGACGAAATCGGTGCTGCTGAAGACGCGTAACGGCGGCGAAACCTGGACGGAAGTCCGTACCGACACGCTCCCCGGCCTTCGCGGCGTGAAGTTCTTCGACGCGAAAAACGGCTGGATTTGGGGCGATTCTTCGGGGCTATATCCGAGCGGCATTTTTCGCACGCACGATGGCGGACAAACCTGGACGCCGATTTCCAAAGGGAACACCACGGGCTGGATCGCTGGCGATTTTCGCGATCCACGCAGCGGCGCGGTCGCTGGTTTAGCGGGTGAACTGGGCCTCGTTACCGGCGTAGAAATCAGGCCGTCGCGCACGACGGATTTAGGCCTGCGCTACTTACGGCGGATGAAATTGGGCTCAGCCACCGATGGCTGGCTGATCGGCGACGGCGGCTTGGCGCTGGCGACCAACGATAGCGGCTTCACGTGGACAGCCCCCGCGAGTGCCTTGCCATCCGCGGCGACGCATTTCGACTTTCGTGCACTCGCAACGTACGGCACTCATTGCTGGATCGCCGGTGCGCCAGGCACTTTTGTATTTCATTCGCCCGATAACGGCCAAACCTGGCGGCAACAAAAGACCGATCAATGGGCGCCGCTCCGCGCACTTACTTTTCTCGACGAAAACCGGGGCTGGGCCGTCGGCGCTTTGGGCACGATCCTGCACACTCGCGATGGCGGCCAAACCTGGCGACCGCAGCGCAATGGAGGGACGCGGGCTGCACTGCTCGCTATCTTCAGCCAGCCGCAGCGAGTGCCGTTCGAAGTCCTCGCGGCATCCGCCGGCAACGATGGCTTCCTGAGCATTTGCGAAATTCTCGGCCGCCAAGATCGCGATGGCCAAAGTGCAGCAAACACCTCGTTGCCGCGGCGAACGCACGAAGCGCTCGTTGCGATCGGTGCTAGCGGCTCCGATTCCTCCTGGCAATTTCCGCTCCGCAGCTCCACGCAAAACAACGCCACCAACAATCAATCGGCAGAGTCGATCCTCGCTTACTGGAATGAATTCAGCGACGGCCAGGCCGCGCGCAACGCGATTGCTCATCTCGTCCGCCGCATTCGCACCTGGCGGCCGGAAGTCATCCTGACCGAAGATGTCAGCCCGCGCGGCGACAATCCGCTGGCGCATCTCACCAATCAACTCGTGCTGACTGCGGTGCAACAGGCTGCCGATGCCACTTTTGCTTCGGAGCAAATCAGCCATGCTGGCCTCGAAGCGTGGAAGGTGAAAAAGGTCTACAGCGTGCAGCCGAATGGCCGCTCCGGCGCGGTGACGTTGTCGGCCGGTCAATGGGCGCCGCGTCTCGGCGGCTCGATTGGTGAATATGCCCAGCGCGGCAGCGGCCTGGTGCTGAATGAATACGAGCGAGGCCCCGCACAGTTCAGCTTGTCGCTGCTGCTCGATCATTTGCCGCAGCAAACCGGCCGCCGCGAATTGTTCAGCGGCATTCCCCTTTCGCCCGGCGGAGAAGCGCGCCGCGACCTGCCCGAAGTTACGCTCGACAATCTCGATGCTCTCAGCCGCGCCGCGCAAAAACGGCACAACGTGCAACAATTGCTTTCACAAGCCGACAACAATGACCCTGCTAGCAGTGGCTGGCTGGGCCAAATTGACGATCTGACCAAGGGACTTTCCGGCCAAAGTGCGGGAGAAGTTCTTTATCAACTGGCTCAAAAGTATCAACAAGCGGGACGCTCGCAGGCTGCCAACGACGCCTTGCAAATGCTGCTCGATCGACATCCGAATCACCCGCTCGCCGATCGCGCCGCAGTTCTGTTGATTCAACAAGCCATCAGCAGTGAAATTGCCTGGCGCGATCGCAAGGCCACGAAGTATGAAGTGAAACTCGCCACCGCGACAACGCCTCTGGAAGAAACCGTGCAAGGCGCGGAACCAGCGAAAACCGATCCGAAGAAACCATTGCCGCGAGCCCTCGGTCCTGTCACCACGCAAGCGACCGGTGATTCACAACAAACCACAGCAGCCCCCGATGCCGAGGTCGATGAACGAGCCAAACGCGCGATTGCGCTCGGCAAATTGCTGGAAAAATCGAAGCCGTCGCTCTACGCCGAGCCCCATGTTCGCTTTCCTCTGGCAGTCGCTCATCGACACGCGGGCAATGAACGCCAGGCCGAGCGTTTGCTCGAACCACTCACAATGCTCGGCGAAACCAATCCCTGGGCGCAAGCGGTGGCCGTGGAGCATTGGCGTCGTCATGCGAACGGCACGCCCCCGAAAAAACACCTCACCTGCGTCACGGCCATCGCCCGACCGACGCTCGATGGTCGTTTGGATGATGCCCTCTGGAAATCCGGCAAACCCGTGATGCTTCGCACGCAATCACCCGGCGACGAAGCCTGGCCTGCCGCGGTTGTGGCCGCGTGGGACAAGGAGTTTCTGTACCTCGCTATCAGCGCCACGAAAGCGCCGGGAGTAAAGTACGCCGGTGACGCAAATCCACGCCCGCGCGACAGCGATCTGACGCAGTTCGACCATGTGCAGATCCACCTCGATCTCGATCGCGATTACAGCACTTGCTATAGCCTGGCCGTCGACAGCCGCGGCTTCACCGCGGAAGCATGCGCGGGCGACAAATCGTGGAACCCCACCTGGTTCGTCGCTGCCGCCGGCGATGAAAACTACTGGACCGCAGAAATTGCGATTCCTTGGCATGAGCTCGCCAGCAAACCACCGCAGCCCAAAGATCTCTGGGCCGTCGGTTTGCAACGCCTCGCACCAGGCCAGGCGCTGCAGTCGTTCACACATCCCGCCACGGCCACGATCCGCCCCGAAGGCTTTGGGCTGTGGATCTTTGAATAATTGGAGTCCCGGCTTTAGCCAGCGATCTGACGTGGAGCCGATCTGGTGTGGAGCAAAGACCGGCGAAAGCCGCGACTCCAACGAGAAGAAAAAGCGAGTGATGGGGATCGAACCCACGACAGGTACGTTGGGAACGTACTACTCTACCACTGAGTTACACTCGCAATGCATTGTCCATGCGTGAGGCAATTATGCCATGCATTGTAGACCGGTGCAAACAGGTTCAGGTTCAAGCGCTCAACGCTCGTGGATCGAAAACGACTCGGACAACATCAACGGCGAGCTTTCGTAATGCGGCCGGCCTGACGGGCCACCGAATCAAAGCCTGAAGCAAAGACGAAGTCCGCGAATGAGTCACCGGAATCGACGTAAGTTGCCAACTTGCGCGAAAAGTCACGTGTTGAATAATTTAACACTGTTAAGTGCGCCGTTTGCGGGATTGGCGCTGGTTTCTACCCTCAAACGGGCCCACTTTCGCAACAAACAGGGCCGATAACTCTCGCGATTCTGCCCGGACTTACGTCATGTGCCAGCCATCGTCATTTGTCGAACTGCACCTGCCAGAGAAAGACCGCCGAAGTGAATTTTTCCGCTGAAGTACCACCCCCGGCCGCGACGATGAAAGGGGCTCCGCAGCACTCCGTATTCGCCGCTTTTCAGCAAAGAGCACGCGGTGTTTGCGGGCGGAAAAAGAAAAGGTGGAAAAGCGTGAGCAACCCCCTTTTCTGAAAACGAAAGCGCGTTAAGATTTCGAGACGTACTGAGCACTGACGCTGAGCGACGAGTCTTGATTCGTCATCTAAAGCGTCCGCAACAGGCGACTCACTGAGTTCTCCCCAACCGGGAATGTAGAACTCGCAGAGCTGAGTCGAAACGAAGAAAAAATTCTTCTGACCCCTGTTGACCTGAATCTGAGATTCAGTAAGATACGTGACTCGCCACTGAGGAACCTTGACTTCGGTCATTTGTCTTTAGTGGAGAAATCGGTTGTAAGTCGCTTGCCCGTTGGGGCTTTTGGCTTGCAGCTTTGAAGCTTGATCTTTGACAATTTGGTTGGTGACCTCTTCAAAATTCATTTGAGTTTTTTGACTCAAAGAATTTCATGACTTTTGTAGTTATAGCTACATGAGACTATGGAATTTTTGGCTATTCGCAACTTTGACCAAGTTGCAAAACCAGCTAAGAACATCTTGAATTGGCTATTAAAATTGGCGAAGCGTCGCGGGCGAAAGCCTATGATGCCAGCCAGTAAGCAAATAAACAATTGAAGGGTTTGATCCTGGCTCAGAATGAACGTTGGCGGCGTGGATTAGGCATGCAAGTCGTACGGACCGTGGTAGCAATATTACGGTTAGTGGCGCAAGGGAGAGTAATACGTAGGTATTTACCCTGGGGTCTGGGATAGCGGCGGGAAACTGCCGGTAATACCAGATGATATCTCCGGATCAAAGGTGTGATTCCGCCCTAGGAGAAGCCTGCGGTCTATTAGCTAGTTGGTAGGGTAACGGCCTACCAAGGCAGAGATGGATATGGGGCGTGAGAGCGTGCCCCCACTCACTGGGACTGAGACACTGCCCAGACACCTACGGGTGGCTGCAGTCGAGAATCTTCGGCAATGGGCGCAAGCCTGACCGAGCGACGCCGCGTGCGGGATGAAGGCCTTCGGGTTGTAAACCGCTGTCGAAGGGGAGGAAATTGTAGTGGGTTCACCCATTATATTGACCGATCCTTGGAGGAAGGGCCGGCTAATCTCGTGCCAGCAGCCGCGGTAATACGAGAGGCCCAAACGTTATTCGGATTTACTGGGCTTAAAGAGTTTGTAGGCGGTTCGGTAAGTGAGATGTGAAAGCCCTCGGCTCAACCGAGGAATTGCGTTTCAAACTGCCGGGCTCGAGGGAGATAGAGGTGAGCGGAACTGATGGTGGAGCGGTGAAATGCGTTGATATCATCAGGAACACCAGAGGCGAAGGCGGCTCACTGGGTCTCTTCTGACGCTGAGAAACGAAAGCTAGGGGAGCAAACGGGATTAGATACCCCGGTAGTCCTAGCCGTAAACGATGAGCACTGGACCGGAGCTCTGCACAGGGTTTCGGTCGTAGCGAAAGTGTTAAGTGCTCCGCCTGGGGAGTATGGTCGCAAGGCTGAAACTCAAAGGAATTGACGGGGGCT
>CAYMWL010000052.1:0-49592 GCA_964394305.1 uncultured Pirellulaceae bacterium | reverse complement strand
TACGGCCTCCGCACGAGGTGACGCGCGCCAGCGCTTTGGCGCTTAACGCACACCGATTCAACCACGAAAACAGTCTCCGTGCGAACACAAGCGGTGATCGCAATGCGGCACATAATCGGGCACGACTCATCCGAAGGGCCTCCTTTCCGGATCGATCAATACGCAAAATCCTCGTCGCCTTGAATTCCTAATGTTCTTGCGGCCCGGTTGCCCCTTGTGAAGAACGCGCTTCGCAATCATGCTTCACGTTCCCCGCTATTGAACATTTTGCGTCAGTTGAATGAAAGGTCTTTTCTGACAACAACTTACATCCATTTGATGCCCAAACCATCATTTGACGTAAGTTCTTTTCTGATTTGCCTTTCAATCAACTGACGCAAAATGTTCTATTGCCACGGTGCTCTGGGAAGACTTCGATTCTGACATCAATTTCCTCGGCGAAAGCGCTATGCGTGAACCGGACGCCCCACGGGACCAGCACATAGTTCCAGCCCCTCAAATCCCATCCTCGGAGACTCTGGAGGGCTGAATCATCGATGGCTTCGACCACTTCTGCCGTTACCTCCATCGAGGTCAAGAGGGTTTTGAGTTCATCAGGGGTCAAGGGTCCGTCACTCACGCTGCATCTCCAGGGCGGTCGGGGCTTCTCAGCCTCTGACCGGGGTGTTCTCAGTGACCGGGGTGTTCTCAGTGACCGGGGTGTTCTCAGTGACCGGGCCAGGAGTCGATGGGGCTGACGCAACCGCCCCGGCACCCACGAGTTCCTCGCCGTTCTGGCTAGGGGGAGCAGTCTCGTGCGGTGCTTTCCGTGCACGCCACCGGCCGACCCAAGACCAGCAGCGCGACCAGTATCGAGTAAAATCTTCCCACAGTGAGTAGGCCACGGGCGTCACGAGAAGCGTCAAGAGCAGCGAAAGCCCCTGGCCGCCGATGATGACTTTGGCCATGCTCGCGCGAGCGCCAGCACCAGGTCCTTGCCCAAGCGCGATGGGGACCATCGCGGCAATCAGCATCAAGGTCGTCATGAGGATCGGGCGCAAGCGGGTCTTGTTCGCCTCCAGAATCGCCGCATTGATCTCCATTCCCCGTGCTCGCAACACATTGGTGTAGTCGATCTGCAAGATGCCGTTCTTTTTCACAATGCCGAACAGCATGAACAGGCCGAAGACCGCGTAGATATCGAAGTTCGTCCGCAGGAGAAACAACGACAAGAATGCGAAGGGCAGCGTCAGGGGTAGAGCGAGCAAGATCGTGATTGGGTGGACCAGACTCTCGAATTGAGCCGCGAGCACCATGTACATAAAGAGGAAGCTCAGCAGAAACGCGATCACGAAATTCGTGTTCGATTCGGAAAGCAACTTCGCGCGGCCGATGAATTCGTGACGATACCCCGGCGGCAAATCCAATGTCCGCACGTAATCGCCGACATCCTTGATCGCCTCACCCAAAGCAATTCCCTTCAGATTCGCGAGCACGACGATCTGCCGCTGCCGGCCGTAACGATCGATAGCCGTGGGGCCGATCGCCGGTTCCAAACGGGCCACGTTCGATAGTCGAACCAGTCCCGCTTTCGTTGTCGGGATTGTCAGCGAATCGACGGCCGCCGGGTTGTCGCGGAACGATTGTTCCGCTCTCAACCAGACATCGTACTGCTCGTCTCCGTCTTTGTACTTGCTGACAGGCTCCCCGCCGACGAGGATTCCGAGTGTCGAAGCGACGGTCTGCACCGATACGCCGAGATCCGATGCCCTCTCACGATCGATCCGCACGCGCAGTTCCGGCTTGCTCAGTGAAAGACTCGTGTCGACATCCACGTAATGACCGCGAGTCTCCATCCATGCCACGATCTTGTCAGCGTATTCCTGAAGCTTAATCAGGTCGGGACCGACAAGATTCAAGTCCACATCGACTTGCCGAAAGCCCGTTGCCTGAAACGCCGCGACTTCCTGCACCGCCACGCGTAGATCGACGTATTCGCTCATGACTTTGCGGGCATCGAGCATCACGTCGAACTGTGAATAATCGCGCTCGGCGAGGTCGACGAGCCGACAATAGACGCGAGCTTCCGTGACATCGCCTTGTCCTTTTGCTACGCGGCCCGTCGTATCACCGATGATCGTAAAAACATGCGTCACACCGCGCAACTGCTTGAGCCGATCCTCGATTTCCAGCAGCAATTTATTGCCCCGCTCCAAGGTGTAGCCTTCGGGAAGCGTCATCACGACTTCAAAATCACTCTGGTCATCCTTGGGCACGAAGTCCTTGCCGATCCAGGAGAAGATTATGGGCGTCGAGAAGAGCGTGACGACCGACAGCAGAACAATGGCCCACCGATGCCGCAGCGACAGCCGCAGTATCCACAAATACGAATTGTCCAAAAGCCGTGTAAAGAATCCCGACTTGCTGGTCTTGTGGCCCGTTTCCAGCTTGAGAAATCGCGAACAAAGCATGGGCGTCATCGTGAATGAGACGAACATGCTCATCAGAATTGCAAAACCGACGGTGAAGCCGAATGAGTTGAAGAACCGGCCAATGCGTCCCTGCATAAAGGCGACCGGGATAAAGATCACCAGCAGCGACACCGTCGTCGCGACAACTGCGGAAGCGATTTCCGAAGTCGCGGAGCGCGCCGCTTCCATCGCCGAGCGGCCAAACTCTTCCATGTGTCGGAAGATGTTTTCATGCACGACCACGGCATCGTCGATCACAATGCCGATCGCTAGAATCAGGCCGAGCATGGTGATGTTGTTTAGGGAAAACCCCATGTACAGCATGAATGCAAACGTCGGAATCATCGACATGGGAATCGCCAATGTCGCAATGATCGTCGTTCGCCAGTCACGGATGAAGACCAGGATCGTAAGGCTCACGAGGACCGCGGCCAGAACCAGATGGAATTTCACCTCTTCAATCGAGGCTTCGATGAAGCGCGACTGGTCACGAATAATGACGGTCTTGATATCGCTCGGCAGCAAAGCCGTAATCTTGCTTAGTCGTTCCTTGACCGCGTGCACCACCTCCACCGTATTGGTTCCGGATTGTTTCTGCACAATGAGGCTCACCGCGTTTTCGCCGTCGAGCCGGCTGAGGCCGCGGGGCTCCTCCACACCATCTTCCACTCGACCAATGTCGCGAATGCGAATCGGTTGGTTCTCCCGATTCGCCACAATCAGATCCAGAAAGTCGGATGACTTCTCCAGTCGTCCCATCGTGCGGAGCACGAGTTCCTCCGACCCTTGATCGACTCGTCCTCCCGGAAGTTCGAGGTTTTGCCGGATCAGCGCTTGCCTGACATCTTCCGCGGAAAGCATGTAGGCAACCAGCTTATCCGTGTCGACGTAGACGTTGACCGCTCTTCGCTGACCGCCCACCAGGGTCACCGCGCCGACACCCTGGACAGTTTCGAGATCCTCTTTGATCGACTTGCGCGCGATCTCGGTGACTTCGCGAAAGTTGCGGCCACCAGAAACGGCGATCGTCGCGACGGGCGCGGCGTCGATGTCAAATTTGTCAACCAGCGGAGGATCAGTGCCGACAGGCAAGCGACTGAGAATCGTTGAGATTTTGTCGCGCACCTCTTGCGCGGCCGTATCCCCGTCTTTGTACAGGTGGAACTGGATCACGACCTGTGAGAAGCCTTCTTTAGTCGTCGAACGCAATTCGTCGATGCCGGAAATCGTATTGACGACCTCTTCCACTTCTTTCGTGATCGAGGTTTCCATCTCCTCAACGCTGGCCCCTTTGAGGGTCATCGTGACCACGACCACGGGTAAGTCGACGTTGGGAAACAGGTCGACGCCCAGCCGTGGATAAGCAGCCATTCCCAGCACGACCGGCGCGGCGACCAGCATGAGTGTGAAGACCGGCCGCCGAATGCAGATTTCCCAGATATTCATACTTTGATCCCGGAAGGAGCTTGTGGCCTGCGAACAGCTATTTCAGGCTCGCCGTCTTGGCGACGACTTCGCGCACCAAAACGCGCGTCCCGTTCGCCAGTTTGGACTGCCCACTGGTGACGACTACATCACCTGCCTGCAGTCCCCCCATCGCTTCCACCCAGCCGGGGCCTTGAGTACCGATGACGATTTCGACCTCCTGCGCTTTTTGTTCGCTCACCTTGAATACCTTGGATACTCCGGCAAAGCGCGTCACCGCTTCGAGCGGCACCGTCAGGGCTTCATCCGCAGTCCCGACGATCACCTCGGCCTTAGCAAAACCACCATGCCTAAGCCGATGATCTGGATTGGGAATGTGAGCTTCGACATCGAATGAGCGGCTTTGCGTATCGACCGTGGGATTGATCCGCGCTACTTTGCCGGGGAAGACTTCCTGGGGATAGGCGTCAACGCTGACTTCAACATCCAAGCCCATTTTCACTTGTGACATGTAGCGTTCGGGAACCATCACATGCAGCTTGAGCACATCGTCCATCACCAGTTCAAACACGGGCGTGGAGGGAAAAGCCCGCACCATTTCACCAACTGATGCCATGCGTTTGGCAACCAGGAATTCACCTGGAACCACCGAGCGCGTCATGGGAGAAACCAAAGTGGGAGCCTTTACCTTCGTCTCACTCAATTTCTGCTGCGCGAGCGAGAGGAGTGATTCGCGATGCTTAATGGCCGCCAGCGTCGTCCGCGCGTTGACTCGCGACAGGCGTAAAGCGGCGGCGGCTACCTTCATGTCGGTTTCGGCCTGTTCGTACGTTTGCCCCGAACTCGCATTCTGACTCAGCAAGGTTTTCTGACGATCAAACTTCTGGCGCGCGTTATTGAACAACAGATTTGCGCTTTCGACTCCCGGGAGCTGTTCGATATCGAAGTCGTTCGGAGGCGGTTGCTTCAGATCGAGCCGTGACAATTCGTGATTGAGCGCCTGCTGGGCCTCATTAACCGCCAACTGATAATCGATCGAGTCAAGTTCGAGCAGAGTCTTGCCGGGTGCAACCCGATCACCGACATCGAAGTGCATCGCTTGCACGCGGCCCTCGACCTTCGGCGTGATGGTGATCCGCTCAAATCCCTGCAAAGTGCCGACGACGGAAACGCGCCGTTGAACTGCGCGCACTTCGACGGGCGCCACAGTGACGGGTACGACGACTGGCGCACTTTTATCGCCGTCCCCGCCCACTTTTTCGGATTCAGGTTTCTTCCCATGACACCCCGCGAGGCTAGTTATGACCGCAGCGGCCAGGAAGAACCTCGCCGGAAAGGCTCTTGACCGTTCTCCGCGCTGCTGAAGGCTATTCATGGGAACCTCGCTTGGAGTCCGCCAACAAGCCGTGGAAGAGGATGTCCAAGGCATCTTTGCATTGGTTGGCCGGCGATGCTTTTCGGCCGGCGAAATAATTAGTGAACATCATTCCATAGAGCAAATCGGAGATAACGTCGCCAATCCGATCCACTGAGATGTCGCGAAAAGTTCCGCTGCGGATCAACTCCCCATACAGGTCTTGCCAGAGGCCCATATTCGCTTCGCGATGTACGAAATAGGTGGGCCTCTGACGATCGCGGAAATTGGCCCGTTCCTGGACCAACAACTCGACAATTTCCGGCCGCTCGTCGAAGAATGTCAGGTAAGCCAAGACGCCTTCTGCGATTCGATCCAGCGGTTGTTTTGCCGAAGCGGCGGCGGCATCGACGGCCAGCTTCAAGTTCCGCATCCCGTGGTCGACGGCTGCCAGGAATAGCTCTTCCTTGCTGGGAAAATAGCGGTAGATGGTGCCTTTTCCGACGCCCGTTTTGTCGGCAATCTCTTGGACATCCGCAGCCGCGAATCCGCATTTGGAGAAGACCGTCGTGGCAGCGTCGAGGATTTCCGCACGACGACGTTCCTGAAGATCGGCATCCGGCGGACGCCCCACCGGACGGGCATTTTTTGAGGCGACTGGCATGGACAGGGATCTCCCGAGGCATTGTTTATTAACGGACCAGTCAGTCCGTTAATGGGCATTCTATCGGCTTCTAACGCTGTGTCAATCCAAGCTCCGGCGGGCTTTCTACCGGGGCCAGGATTGAATATCGGACTCGTCCGTCCGCATGTTATGCGGAAAGTCGCCGTCCACGTCAAGAGCAACGAGCGTCCTCAATCTTTGTCTCCTTCAGACTTTCGCGGGTCCTGCTTTCCCTTGGTCGCGTCGGCGCAGGCCCATCGATGGCGCTTAACCACCGGCAAAGCGTCATGCAAACGGTCCCCAAACGATGCCCCGGCTCAGTTCATTTCCCTCGTGGCGAAGGCATCTTTGGGGCAGCCTCCCTGGTAGCGATAAAATACGAGGTTGTGCTTGGTGCCGGTGATGAAGACGTTGTGGTTGGCGTCGTAGGCGGCACCGCCAAAGAAAGGTTGGCCGGGTGGGCCCTCGGCCCCCGGTTTCCACGCGTTGTCAGCCAGGTCGAGTATCAAAAGTTGGAGCGGATCGGAACTCTTTCCCTGTTCGGAGAAGTTGTGGCGCACGAGCAGCACCGCCCGATTTCGACTGTCGTAGGCAATCGCCGGCATGTCACAGACAGGAACCCTCTCGCCGTTGGTCGGCTTCAGATCGCGCCAGCGATCCGCGGCGGCATCGTAAACGAACGTGCCCATGCCCGGTGTTCCCTTGAGGGGCGTCACCAGGATTACGCCCAACTCGGGATCGTAGCAAACGTTCGTATACTGACTGGGCTTACCGGGATGCGGCGCGCCTTCCCGCCACTTTTGGGTCTTGGGGTCGAAGATCACCGTCTGTGAAGCGCTTCTCTCGTCACCGCCGCCCCCGCCGCCAACGCCGACGACAAGATCGTTCTTGGCGTCATGGACCAGTCCGGAATTGGATCCCCATTTCGTGACGCCATCCGCTCCGGGGCTGAAGAGGTCGGTGGCCACGCTATAGGTTTGCATGCCGTGCGTCCCGCCGTAATGGGACGACGCCACGCCCCCAACCGTCCACAAGGCCTGACGCTTCGAGTCGAAGCAAAAGGCCCGCCCGCAACCGTTGCACAGTCGCTTCTGCTTGTATTCGGCGGTGGCAGGTCCCCATTGATGATTGGGGCGACGCTGGAACCACTGCCCCGAATCCATGTCCAGCAATTCAATACGATTGGAATACGAATAGTCCTCAAAGGTCATGAAACTCGGCGGGTGTCCGCCGATGATGAGCAGACAGCGGCCGACCGGATCGTAAACGATATTCGAACAGCCCTGGTCGGGCTTGCGCAACTCCGGAACAAACCAAGAATCGTCGGCAAGCGTGCGGAATTTCTCCTGCCAGGCCGCGACTGTGGGGGTGATTGACGCCGCGGCGGCGCGGGCTTGCTGTGCGGCCAGAACCCGGTCTTCGATGAGCAGTGCCGGGGGCTTGTCGGCGGTACCCTCGTTGTAGGTGCCGCCCAAAGCCCAGAAGCCGACGGCGGGATCGTAGAGCACGCAAGCGCCCTGCACGCTGTCGTAGGCCATGAGGTCCCGTTCCGAAGCGCTCAACGGCGGCGCTGCGGCCGGATTCAGTTCGCGCCACTGATTGCCCGCGAAATCGTAGGCCCACGTGTCGGTGAACTGGGTACCGTAGCCTTCGCGCTTGAACTGAAAGGCCTGGTCGCTGCCGTAAGCAGCCCACGGATCGTCCTTGTTATTGCGCTCGTGCCGGACACCGCCGTGCAGGATGGCCTGTCCCAGGTTCTCATCAAAGCACATACCGGCGTGCCGGCGCGGCGGCGGCGAGGTTGCCGGCTTCCGGTTCGTCCATTGGTTGGCGGCTGCATCGTAGGCCCAGGTTTCACCGTAGGCACTGTAGTAGATGCAGCGCTTGCTCTTCGCATCGTAGGCGAACCCAGGGCACGGTCCCAACGCCGGTGCTTCGGAACTGGACTTCTCTTCCCAGGTCCCGGCCCCCGGACTGAAGAGCCAGACGCTAGTCTTCGTCGGCTTGTAGGGGCCAGCCACCACGGCTACCACCACGCGATTCTCGCGATCATACACCGCCCGCACCACTCCCTGGGGACCACCAGCGCCGAGGGGCTTGAACATCAAAGTGGCCGGGTCGAGTTCCCACGTGCCCAGCTTGGTCGAACCCCACCAGGACCGGTCGCCCGGATGGCCTCCGAAGAGATAGACTTTTCGCGTATCCGGAGAATAGACCGCCGCCTGTCCACGCGCCGGACCGGGGCGATCCTGTGACCAATGGATGTCGCGTGGCATGAGCACGCGCCAGCCCTGCGTCTTCGCCTCGTAGCACAACGAATCGTCGGGCCACAGCAGACGCATGGTGTTCTTGACCGGGTCGTAGACCCAACCCTCGTTATTGATTCGAGGGGAGTAACCGCCGTAGAGGAAAAACCCCTTCAGTTCCGGTACATAGCACCACGCGCCGTTCATCCCGGGTGGCAACTCCCGACCGGCCAAATCAGTGGGCAGATCGGCGAGTTTACTCCAGCTCGGCTCCGCAGCCGACAGCAGACCCGCTGCCGCCACGACCAGGCACACGACGCCTATCTCCCGCAGCGTACGAAATCCATAGTAGCAACGCACTGTCGCCTCCCTTTGAGCCCCACGTGGAGCCGACGTTTCCCATTTGGGTTGAGCCTGGAACCACTCCAGACTCGCAATCCTCGGCATTTTAACAACGCGCCCCGGTCGTAGCCTAGTTTCGGGTATATTAGGCGAAGTTGTTGAAATCAGGCGAAGGAGCTAGCTGCCGCTGTTTTTCGCTCGTTCGACAAGGAAAACGATGTTCGACGCTGCAAGATGCACCGCATGGCGGGCATCCAGCAGCGTCGGGACGTAGCGTTTGTCGGTCCCGCCCAAATCGTGGCTATCACCGATTTCGCTGCGAATGACTCCTAGGGAGTCGATTGCCTTCCGGTGACAGGGTTCGATGAACTTCTTGGAAACCAGGACTTGGAGCAGGTTGTCGAGAGCGCCGCTTGATTTCCAGTTGTTTTGTTTGCAAATCGACTTGATCGCACTTTCCAACGAGTTGCAGCAAGTGGTGATGCAGTCGGCGTAGCGTCCGTGCCGCAACTCCTCGTTCGCTTTCACGAACTCGGAGTGCGAAGTCTCAAAGTCGCCGACATTGGACAAGAGTGCAATCGCCGGAGCGACAACTTCGGAGTGTAGAAACTGGGTACTTTTCAGCATGATTCGAGGTTCGGTGACTGTCTTGATGACCTCGACCTCTCGTCCGTTGCTACCGATTTTCTCCATGACGTTCTTCGTCACTCTAGGAGTCAGTTCATAATTGGCCGATTCCGAACGAAGAATGTCGTTGATCTTTTCAACGATGAAGTCTTCTCGTTGCTCGACACGAAACAGGCACTTGACTTTGAAAATCATCTCGATGAAGTCAAGGAACTCGTCGTTCGGGCAAGATGTCAAGAAGAGCAAAGTGTCTTCCTGCTGATCTGTGGCCTTCGGAACGAGTTGAGGTCGGCCATGCCGGTAGCGGAGCATTTGCCCAATCTCGCTCCAAAACTCTGGCAAGTAGTTGCTGCCGCCAGGAGTTGTGCTGCCACTGAAAACGTCCCGACAAACCATCAGCAGCTTGTTGCGAAGTGATTCGGGGGCGGTAACTGCGGACAAATCATCCGGCTCGGCCTTGTTCCGAAGCGAAAACAGGGCGAAGATATCCTTCAGTTGAAACGACATGTCTGGAAATCGAATGGCCATGCAATAGACGCGTAATGGCCGTCCATTTTTGCTCGACACGTTTCCTGACGCCATAGCAACCGGCAACAAAAAACCCCACCTCACTTGGACACAGCCAAGCGAAGTGCGGTTTAGGGTAACCACGAGCATGGGGTTGAGTTCAAGGCGAACGTTGTCAGCACGGCGCTATCGAATGACAGAAAGAAGGCACGAAAGAAACCAGCGACGCGAGGCCCTAAGTCGAAGAAAAGTGAGGCAGATGCGGCCGCAGTTCCTCGGCCACGCCGAAACAGTCGAGCGAGAGGAAGGCGTTGTTGGTTACGTTCAGTCCGCCAAGTTTCTGCTCAATGGTCTGGGGCCGCAGGGCGCTCTTGCACTGCTCCACGAATTGATCGAAATCAAGGGTGAGTAGCGCTGGCTAAACGAAAACGCCTGACCGCATCACCGCTATCCCTGCCAGATAGCGGCAACACGATCAGGCGGGCGGAAAGTCAATCGCAGTTCAGGCCGCCGAATAACCACAAGCGTTGTAGTAGATCGGCATTTTTTCGTTTCTGCGATTCACATCGCTCAGCCAAGAAGTAGAATACAGGGAACACTACGTCGTTGCGGGCCGCTGAATGATTCACCTCTCGCTCAAATCTTCTGCGGAGACGATTTATGCATCGCTACGAATGGCGTAAGCCCTCTGATTTGCCAGATCGCCTTGAGTTGATCGACCGGGTGACCAAGTACATCATCGCCGAAATCGTCAGCATTGGTCGCACATGGGAGTGGAGGCGAAAAACAAGTCTCTTGCTTCATGGTGCTGGACCAGCGGAAGGAATCGCAAAGGGATTGACGCAGGCCAAAGTTCAAGTTTTGGATGGCTTGCCTGAATAGCCCCCGCTCGTCCGTCGCAAGCGCCCCAACGACTCTGGAATGAACCTCTCGTTGTCTGCCTTGCGGCGGACATCTTTTCTTCGCCTATTTTCAGCTTCTTCGCCAGAAGACCCGGAAACTAGGCTACGACCCGCGACCCTGTATCTGAATAAATAGTTAAGTGTTATGCCGAGATCAAGACATGGTTACCCCATTCTCGATGAGATGGACTATTCCAATCGGGAATGCGAAGCGACGTTCCAGAATCTCGACCACGCCGCTTGGCGATTGAAGCGACGTTTTGCGTTGCCAGAGAACTGGCAGACTCTGTTCATTCCTGGCTCTCCAACAGTTTGCCCGACTCACTTGAAAACACCGACGACCAAGGCGGATGGCCGGATGAAGATGATCTGACTGCGGCTTTCGAGGCGCTGGGTTATCAGTGGGTTGCGTGAGGGGGCTGATTGCGGCTGACACCCGATGCGTTGTGAAGTGGACCCCGTTTTTCGGACCACGGGGAGCCGTTTCTTAGATGGTCTTCAACAGCGGGATCGGCGGGGAGAGTGATAGGCTTCCCACGGGGTTTTCAGTCCCAGGCTGGTGTGGGGACGTTGGCGGCAATAGTAGTGAAAGTAATTCTTCAGCCCTTGATGACAATCGGCTCCTGTCGCGTAGTCCTTGACGTAGATGTTCTCGTATTTCACCGTTCGCCACAGACGCTCGATCATCACGTTGTCGATCGCGCGGCCTGCGCCATCCATGCTGATCGCGATGGACGCTTGCGACAGCCGCGACGTGAACTCACGACTCGTGAACTGCGACCCTTGATCCGTGTTGAATATCTCCGGACGGCCGCCAAGCAGCGCTTCGTCCAAGGCCTCCAAGCAGAACTCCACCTCCATGCTATTCGACAGCCGCCAGGCGAGTACGTGGCGGCTGAACCAGTCCATCACCGCGACGAGATACAAGTAACCACGCTGCATCGGCACGTACGTGATATCGCAGGCCCAAACGTGGTTGGGCCGCGTGATTGCCAGCCCGCGCAGCAGATATGGATACACCGCCTGGCCCGGCGCCCGAATCGTCGTCCGTGGTTTGGGCGCAATACTCTGGAGTCCTAAAATACCCAGCATTCGCCGCATTTTCTTACGATTGATGAGGATGCTCCGGCGCGCCAAATGCGCGACCATTCCGCGGCTGCCGAGGTGCGGATGTTCGAGATACAACTCGTCGATCGACCGCAGCAGCTGCAGGTTCCCGGCGCTCTCTGCCACCGGCTCGTAATACAAGTTCGAGCGATGCAAACCCAGTAACGCGCACTGCTGACGCACGCTCAGCAGCTCATGGCCAGGCTCGATCCAAGAGCGGCGCTCAGCCACCGTGCTCGGCCACTTTCTTTTTGACCCAATCGAGCTCGATCTTCGGCCGCCCGATCTGCTCATACAGTTCCGCCGCACTCGGCTCGTCACTAGCCACCTTCTTGGCGGAAGGCAACTCGAACAACGTGCTCGCACCTTCCAAGAGTTGCTTCTTCCAAGCCACGATCTGCGTCGGATGCACCTGATGCAACGACGCTAATTCGCTGACCGTCTTCAACCCTCGAATCGCTTCCAACGCCACCTTCGCCTTAAATGTCCCATCAAACAACCGTCGTTTCCGAGGCATCGTCTCGCTCCTGACCTGGCTCCGCCACGATGCCTACAGTTCTCCTCGATCCAACTGCCTTTTACCATCTATCCCCGTGGTCCGAAAAACGGGGTCCACTTCAGCGATTCGAATCTCATTGGCATTATTCACTGTGCAGGCAGCCGAAAGTCTTTTGACACGTTCCGTCGAAAGCGTCATCCGGCGGGGCCGAGACTTTCGTGTTCTGCGGCGTTCTTCGTGTTCGCCAACGTGCTGACCGACGTTACGGTATGTCCAAGAACTTTTGGCTACCTACTTGGCCTTTGTCGTCAACCGCTGCTCCCGACGTGCCTCGGACGCTGAATGCACCGCAGCCTGTGGCGGAGGTCGCTGCGTTTACCGAAGTGCTGGTGAACGCTTCTGCTGAGGCGAGGTTCACAACGCCGTCGGCACAGCTGGAGCTCGTCTTGGCCAATCCGCGGCGGATTGTGATTACGGCGGGCTTTAATCCCGCGACACTCACTGCGGTGCTCGATCTGCTGGAGCAGCGGCCATGCTGAGCATTCCGCCCGCGCTGAAGATCTTTCTCGCGGCATCTCCGACGGACATGCGCAAGAGTCACGATGGTCTGGCAGCGCTCGTTGAGCATGTGCTCCGCGAGAATCCGCTCTCGGGTCATCTGTTTGTGTTTCGCAACAAGCCGGGAGATCGGCTGAAGCTGCTGTACTGGGACACGGACGGCTATGCGCTCTGGTACAAGCGGCTCGAAGTGGGGCGGTTCCGCTTTCCCGCAGTGAGTGCTGGCCAAACACGCGTGACCATCACAGCGGCGGAGCTAACGATGCTGCTGGATGGCGTCGAACTGGCGAGCGTGCGGCGGACGAAGCGGTTTCAACTTCCTGCCGAGAAACTGGGAAAATCCCTCGCGACCGCTTGAACAATTGGGCGTGTTCGGGCATCTATATCTGCATGAGCACGGACGCCCAATCTCTGCCGCAAGATGTCGCTGCCCTGCAAGCGCTGTGTGCGCAACTCTTGGGGACAGTTCAGCAGCAAGAGCAGAAGATCACGCAGCTCGAACATCGGCTCGCGAAACTTCTGCAGCGGACGTTCGGCAGCCAAAGTGAAAAACTTAATCCCGATCAATTGCTCCTCTTCGATCAGGAGGAACTCGCCGCGCTGAGTGCGGAGTTGGCTGCCGAGGTTGCCGAGCGCGAAGCGGCTGCGAACGAATCTTCTCCCAGCGCTGCTGAAACCTCCGAGCAACCGAACAGGCCCCCGCAGCGCAAAGGCCACGGTCGTCGCGAACTGCCGGCTCACTTGCCGCGCGAACAGCAACGCTATGAACTCACTCCGGAAGAGCGCACGTGTCCTTGCTGTGGAGAGCAGCGCGTGGAGATCGGCAGCGAGACGAGCGAGCAACTCGAGTACATTCCCGCGTCGTACAAGGTCATCGAGCACGTGCGTGTGAAGTACGCTTGTTCGCATTGCGAAGAGCATGTGACGCTGGCGCCGAAGCCGCCGCAACCGGTCGAGAAAGGCCTGCCGGGTCCGGGCCTGCTCGCGCAGACGGTGCTGGCCAAGTATGGCGATCACGCGCCCCTGTACCGGCAGGAAGACATTGCCGCGCGGCAGGGTCTGATTCTTCGTCGCAGCACGCTCTGCGATTGGATCGCGGCTGCCGCGGATCTGGCGTTGCCGCTGTATGAGCGAATGAGAGAACTCGCTTTGCAGTCGCACGTGCTGCACACGGATGATACCACGGTGAAGCTGCTCGATCCGCTGTTCGACCAGGCCCGCACGGCGCGGTTCTGGGCGTACATCGGCGACTTGACGCATCCGTACACGGTGTACGACTTCACCGACAGCCGCAAGCGGGATGGTCCCGAGCAGTTTCTGTCGGGTTATCGCGGTTATCTGCAGGCCGACGCGTATGGCGGATACGACGGGGTCTTTCTGAATTCGCACGGCGCGATTCAAGAAGTGGCCTGCTGGGCGCACGCGCGGCGTTATTGGTTCGACGCGATTAAGACCGATCCGCTGCGCGCGCATCAGGCGCTGGGGTTCATCGCGCGGTTGTATGAGATCGAACGGTCCGCGGCAAATGTATCGCTCGCGCAGCGGCAGGCGTTGCGGCAATCGCACGCGCTGCCGATTCTGACGCAGTTCAAAACCTGGCTGGACGAGCAAGCTCCGCGTGTGCTGCCGAAGAGCCCGATCGGCGAAGCGTTCACGTACACGCTCAATCAATGGGCGGCGCTGACACGCTACACAGTGGATGGTGCGCTTGCCATCGACAACAACATCGCCGAGCGCACGCTGAAGAAAGCTGAGCGCGACTGCACCGGTAAGTTCCGGTTGTTCAACAGGGCACTCCGCTATTAGAGTGGGGCTTTCTGCACTGCTGGACGCAGTTGCATGGCGCCAACAGGTTCTTCAAGGACGAGAACAATGCTTGCATCAAAACGGGGGAGCAGCAGGACCAGCCGGAAGCCCCCGTGCCTGCGGGTCAGGCGATTCTGAAGCTCCAGCAACTCTGGAGTCATCTGTCGGAAAACACCCGGTTGAGTGCCCTCCGAGTCGCCGTTCGGATTCTCCAGGGCAATCTGGCGCCCGAGGAAAGCGAGGTGGCCCATGATCATTCATGAGCCCCTGCCAGCACAGTCAACCCGACAGATACGAAGCCATTCAGGGTCGATCTGTTCGCCACTAAAACTCGGCAAGATTGACAATCAGCACTTGGCTCGTCTGGCGATCGTCTATGTTCGTCAATCTAGCACGCGTCAGGTGCGCGAGAATGTCGAGTCGACCCGGTTGCAGTACGACCTTGCCAATCTGGTCGCAGCCTATGGCTGGCCCGCCGAACAGATCGTCACCATCGACGACGACTTGGGAATCAGCGGACAAAGCTTGGAAGGACGCACTGGATTCCAGCGATTGCTGGCGGAAGTGTCGCTTGGTCATGTCGGGATCGTGATGGGTATCGAGATGAGTCGCCTGGCCAGAAACTGCCGCGACTGGCATCAGTTACTGGAGCTCTGCGCCGTCTTTGGCTCCCTCCTGGGAGACGCGGATGGAATCTACAACCCGCGGGAGCACAACGATCGTCTGCTACTTGGGCTCAAGGGGACGATGAGCGAAGCCGAGCTGCATATCCTGCGCGGACGACTCGATGCTGGTCGCAGGAGCAAGGCCAGTCGCGGCAGTTTCTTCAACCAGGTACCGATTGGCTACGTGAGAACCCGCACGGGGGTGGAACTGGAACCCGACCAGCAGGCCCGTGAGATCGTCCAGCTGATGTTCGACAAATTCGCCGAACTGGGCAGCGCCAATGCTGTGCTGCGGTATTTTCATGACCAACAGATTCGGATCGGCATCCGGCGAAACAATAGCCTGCAGGCGGATGAACTCACGTGGCACGCCGCCAGTCGCAGCAC
This sequence comes from uncultured Pirellulaceae bacterium, assembly GCA_964394305.1. Classification (GTDB taxonomy): domain Bacteria; phylum Planctomycetota; class Planctomycetia; order Pirellulales; family Pirellulaceae; genus Anatilimnocola. The sequence continues at coordinate 34,053 of CAYMWL010000052.1, read as the reverse complement.
GATCCTTCACATCCTGCACCATCCGATGTACGCGGGCGCTTACGTTTTTGGGCGGACTCAGTCCCCCTCACTGGCCGCCAGAAATGCTGCCGGAAAGTCAGCACGGCGGAAGTTGGCCCTGGAGCAATGGCCGGTTCTAATTCGCGACCAAGTTCCCGCGTACATCACCTGGAAACAATGGGAACAAAACCAGAAAACCTTGCGAAATAACAGCACGAAGTTCGGCTTCGGCCCGGCTCGTGGAGCATCCCTGCTGGCTGGGCGAGTGTTCTGCAGCAAGTGCGGCGCGCGAATGGCCGTGCACTATCGCGAGGGTAATCCTTACTTCTCCTGCTGTCTTGCCAACATGACCTATGCAGAACCTCGCTGTCAGTCGCTCAATAGCTCCTGGCTGGAGCCGCTGGTGACCGATCTGGTACTGCAGGCCCTGCAACCTGCCGCTGTTGAGCTGAGCCTTATGGCCATCGAGTCGCTGGAAACAGAACGTGAACGCCTGGATCGCCAGCATCGTCAGTCTTTGGAACGAGCTACTTATCAGGTCGAACTCGCGCGCCGTCGCTACGAGGAAGTGGATCCCGGCAATCGTCTCGTTGCTGCCGAACTGGAACGCACCTGGGAAGCGTCTTTGAAGTCTCAACGACGCGAGGAAGAAGCGTTGAACCGATTTCGTGCAAAAACTTTTCGTGCACTGACAGACGAACAAAGAGACTCCATCCAGGCGTTATCCAGTGACTTTCACCGGTTGTGGCACAGTCCCCAAACGAGCAATATCGAGCGTCAGAATCTCATTCGCATCCTGATCGATCGCATTGAGGTTGAAGCTGTCAACGGTACTGAACGGCTGTCCGTCTCGATTCACTGGTCGGGCGGATTCAGCAGCCAACATGAGTCGCGACGTCGCGTGCAGAGCTTCGATGATCTGCAAGATTCCGCGACACTAGTCAAGCGCGCTCAGGAACTTTACAACGCAGGTTATCCACATGAAGCGCTCGCCTCGCAACTCAACGCCGAAGGCTTCCGCCCAGCCAAGAACGAACGATTTACAAAGACTTCGATCGGAGCGCTAATGCTAACACTCCGTCGTCGCGGCTTGATCCGCGAACGACCCGAACTGTCAACCGGTTTCTGGCGCGCGAAGCTGTTGGCGAACGAACTGGGAATTGCCGCGCCCACGCTGACTCAATGGCGCCACCGTGGATGGGTCCGTCAGTCTACCTCGGCGGCCGATGGATCTACTGGGCCAATCCAACCGAACTTCATCGCCTCCGCCAGCTGGCGTCACATCCACCGAGCGGTTCCAAGCCGACACCCGAATATCTCACAAAAGTTGCTTCAGAAATGCCGAAACTCCCCGGAACATCTTGATGAATGAAGAGAACAAGGAGGGTCTTGTGAATAAGCTATCAAGCTGTGCGCGATAGGTAGAAAGAACTGGTTGTTCGTCGCGAGCCAAACCGGCGGCCGCCGCGCTGCGATCCTGTTCAGCCTGATCGCCAGTGCAAAGGCCAACCAAGTGGAACCCTGGGCGTGGCTGCGCGACGTATTCTCGCAACTGCCACTGCTCGCTGCCCCCGTTGCCGGAGATCTGCCCGCCAGAGCCAGCGCCGTCGACAGCCTACTCCCCGACCGCTGGCTGCAAGCCAACCCCACCCACCGCTGGCAAATCAACGACCTTCGCCAGAAGGAACGCCAACGCTCCAAACAACTCCGCCGCCAAAATCGCCGCCGCAGCTAACTGCAGTTCACCGAACGCTCACACCTACTTGGCCTGAGCCGACGTTTCCCATTTGGGTTGAGCCCGGAGCCGCCCCAGACTCGCAATCCTCCGCATTTTAACAACGCGATGCCCCCGTGTTTAGCGCGTGCAAACGTTGTCGTTCTTTGCCGGGGCCGCGCTGTCTAGTGCGGTTACACGATGGAGTAGCGTGGCTAGCGGCCTGATGCTGGCTGCATCTTGTTTGACAAAACTCTGCTAGTAACCGGCAGTTTGCCGCTACACACAACTTGTATCCGCACTAGGGGCATCTACGTTCCCGTCGTGCATCGCGCCGCTTTCGAGCTGATAAGCAACCTGGGAGCCATGCTGCCTCCTTGGCTCAGAAGATGAAGCAATCATGCAACCCGGCGATCTTGGTCCGTTCTCGTCAGGGGCTCAATTGCGATCGGGTATTGATTTGTAACTGTGCGTTGCGGCAGCGAATGACGACACGGACCTTTGCGGACACTCTTCGAGAGCGCCGCAGCGAGCAGCTAATTCAGTACTGGTCGATTTGAAAAAACCTAAAAGTCGTACCACAGCCCCCAGCCAATCTGTTGTTCGCTCTCACGATAAAATGAGAATTGGGGGCTGCCGCCGTTGTAATAGTGCAGGCCCGTTCTCAGCGTTCCCGCTCCCAGTCCTTTCCCCTTCCACGCCCACCCGGCTTGCGCGCTTACATTTCCGCCAAAGCCGAGCTCTTCCCGAAGGTGTCCATTGATCGCCAGGAATGGAGCCCCTCGAACTCCTGTTGGTTGGACAGGCCCCCAATCGAAGCCAAATTGAATGTGCCACGGTTCCGAGAAGTCGTGACTTATCGCATAGTCAATCTCACCGTAGACACGGAATTCAGGAGTTACATAGTACGAATACCCGAGATAGAGGGAGTTACGATAATAGTCAATTCGCTCGATGGATGGATGATATTTAAGAAACTCATCTCCCATGTGGGAACTGACGTGATAGAAGCCGAACTTCCACGCATGTGCCCCACGCCGATAAGTCAGCGGAATGTCGTAACGGTAGTCTGTTCCGGTCATGTCCCAGTCATAGGTGTCGGTATTTTGACGCAGGTTTACGCCTCCTAGAAGGTCGAGCTGGAAGCCTTCTTCGGCATCTGGATTCCCGAATCGGACAATGCCCATGCGCCCTCCAATCTGGGAATCCAGCGAGTTGAGACCTCCCAGGTCGTTAATTGCCCGAGTGGCCAGACGCGGTTCAACAGTGCTGGCCCAATACGTGTGATATAGGAATCCCTGCGGCAGAAACTCCCACCGCCACTCGGGCGGAATCGATTGGGAAGCGGAGCCGTCAACCAGGCTTTCGCCAATGGATCCACCAAGCCCTGCGAAGAGTCCGGTCGTGTCCGTCAACGAGTTCTGAAATCCAGGGGACACTGACGACTCGCTCCCCGAGGGCAGTTGTGACTGCGCCATCACTACATTTGATCCGAGTGCGGCTACCAGACAGATGAGGCCAACGACGCCGGTGCGGTGCATTCGCCGAGGCTTGTTTCTGGATGCTGATTGTGTCTTTCGAACTGGTACCTGCACATCATCCATCATCGCTATTCCCCAACGTGCGCGTCGTCGCATTGCGAACAACGCGGTCTCAGAAACTCCAGGTGAAGCGTCCGCCCAGGAACGCTCCGGGTACAAGGTCCACGCGGTCAATCACTGGGTGCTTCCCTAATCATCACCTAAACCAGAGAAGCGACCCGCCTGGACAGGAATCTCCCGCGGCACTATTTTGTTAGCGGACTGGTCCGTCCGAAAATAAGATAATCAGCTACCGAATTTGCGTCAATCCCAGGTTCTGAAGCTGGTAGCGCGGGCTGGGCTGTGCATCTGGCAGTTCCGCAGTCCATACAAACTCGCTTCAACCAACCCCACCAGAGGAGATGGAATCAATGTCGAAGTGGCTCGTCGTACTGTCATTCATTGCCGGGGCGGCCTTATCGTGGGGGGTCTATGTTCCCGTCGTCCACCGGGCCGCGTTCGAGTTAAAGAGCAACCTGCGGGCGTTTATGTTCGTCGGCGTGGCATATTTCATCGCCGCCGTGCTGATCCCAGCCTGCTTCATTTTCGTGGCCAAGGCCGATCCCACCGTGAAGCCCGGAACCGTCCCGAATTTTCACCTGCACGCATCGCTCTGGGGCTTGGCCGCGGGAATGGCCGGTGCAATGGGCGCGTTATGTATCATCTTCGCCACAACAAAGGCTGGACCAGGAGCTGCGATCTTTGTGGCGCCTCTCGTATTTGGCGGCGCTCCGATTATCAACACTTTGGCGACGATTTATTACTTCCACCCCACGAAGACCTTGCCAGATTGGCGTTTCTTCGCCGGCCTGATTCTGGCAGCCGTGGGCGCGTCGCTCGTGCTGATCTATAAGCCCATTGACAAGCCACACGGGCCAGCACTATCGGCTGCCGATACTTCGCCCGTCGAACTTCCCCGCGCCGACGAGCATTGACGAGCGCGGGAAACACCGGGGAGCTTACTGGTCGTTGCCAGAGCACATCGAGGGTCGCAGCCAATGACAGGGCGGAAGCGGAACGCACTTGTACCATGCATTGGCCATCGGACGGCAAACGGAAGGGTGCGGCTTGGGACAGTAATCATCCGGGCAGCAGCACTTTACAGGGCACGGCAAAACCAGGCACGGTTTGGGGCAGTATGCGTCAGGTAGGAAGCAGTTGGGAGCGCACACGCACGGCGACGGCTTGCGGCAGTAGTCGTCGGGGCAACCGGCAAACCGGCAGGCAGGGTTGCAACCAGCGGGTGACAACTGTGTGCCGCCTTTGCCGATCCCCTCACCGGACATCGCGATCGGGCTGAACGAACCAATGCTCACTAACGCGGTGATTGCGATCCACATGCACCCAGTGAATTGAACGCCGAGTGTTTGTTGTTTTTGTTTCATGGCTAGTCCTACGGCACCGGTTGTGGAAGGGGCGCGGGGAGCGGTTCTGGCATGACTCGGGGCGGTTCGTTACCAACCGGCACGAATACCGGTTGGCCCATTGGGGCATCGAGACGAATTTCCCAGCCACCGCCAAGTGCCCGATAGAGTTGCACTAGATTCAATGCTGCTGCTCCACGCGAGAGTGCCAGCGCCTCTTGCTGAGCGAGTAGCAACTGTTGCACGGTAAACAACCGATTGAAATCGATCTCACCACCTCGATACTTGACCTGGGCGACACGCTCGGCCTCACGCGCTTCGCGAACGCTGGCTTCCCGGAGTTTGATCTGCTCGCTGTTGTGGATAAAAGCGACAATCGCGTTTTCCGCCTCCTCATTTGCCTGGAGCACCGTCTGCTGGTAACTCGCAATCAACTGCTGGAACCGGGCATCGTTTGCGCGAACGTTGTTTAGAAGCCGGCCGTAGTTCAGCACGTTCCATCGAAACGACGGTCCAACAGTACCGCCAAAGGCGCTCCCCTTGAAAAGATCACCTAGTTTTTCAGCCTCCCAAAGACCCGTCCCAGTGATGGAGATATGCGGATAAAACTCGCTCTGAGCGACGCCGATTTCAGCACTTTGGGCAGCCACCAGTCGTTCTGCGCGTCGCACATCCGGTCGTCGCCAAATCAATTCAGCCGGAACGCCAATTCGGACGACATCGGGAGCATTGGGTATGGGTCGCGCGCCCCCCAGCAAGGGTCTCAAGTCTTGCGGGGGCATTCCGAACAGGACCGACAGTCGATTCTCCGCCTGCCGGCGATTAATTTCAAAAGATTCGACCGTCGCCAGAGTGTTGCCGAGATTGGCCTTCGCTTGCGGAGTGTCTAGCTCGCTATCGACGGCCTTCGCATTGAGGCGAGCTTGGGCGATGCGAGCACTTTCTGTCTGAAGCACGGCATTTTCACGCGCCACTTCCAGACGCTGCTCGACCGTTCGCAGTTCGACATAATTTGCGGCGACTTCTCCAATGAGGATGACCAGGGCGTCATCATAGCCCTCGATTGAACTGTCCAGTCGAGCATCGGCAGCCTCGATGCTCCGACGATAACGTCCCCAGAAATCGAGTTCCCAGGCAAGAGTACCGCCAAATCTCCAATTATCGAATTCCGTTTTTGCCAAATTGCTGAACGGCGAGCCGGGCGGAATGTTCGGAAAAGTTGCCGTCTCTGTGCTGCGCTGCGTGCGCGTGTAGTCCCCGAAGAGTTGCTGAGTTTGCGGAAAAATATTGCCGACAGCAATGCCACGCTGCGCTCGGGCTTCTGCGACCCGAAACCCAGCCTCTCTCAGGCTGATGTTCTGCTGGTAAGCCAACTGAACGAGCCGGTCCAACGTGGGATCATTGAATACTTTCCACCAGGCACGGTAGTCTCCATCGCTGACACTCAGTCTCGCGCTCTTCGAATCGATCCATTCATCTGCGATAGGGGCCGCAGGCCGCTGATAGTTGGGGCCAACTTTGAACCCGTTGTGAACATACTCGCGGATGCTAGTACAGCCCGACCCGCAGATGAGCGCCAGCAACCATACCGGCATTAGGGCGGCGAGTCGCCGTGAACGTACAGCCATCTTTCGGTCCTCCTTGACCAATCACTATTCCGCCCATCGCCCGAATTGAAATGGCTTGTGCGAAAAGATGCAATTCGCGGACTGCACAGTCCGTAAAATAGTAATCGACGAAATCCTCGCTGCACTTGATGCACAACCCGTACTGTCGGCATCATCCAAACTCTGACAGGACGGTCGCAACGCTTTTTCCGATTATGACGAGGCTTCTCCTCGGAGATATATTCGACTTGCCAGTCCGTTATTTAACTGCAGGAAACTAGGTGGACTGCATAGGAGCAGGGGGAATGGTGAATCTGGCAAACGGGACGCATGTTCCGTTAAAACTTAAGAGGTTGCTCGTGCTGCTGGATTTCGGTTTGACGTGCTAGCAGGCACATGTCTGCTGCTAAAGGACCAAGTTTTGTCCCACCCGCACCTGGCTCGCAGGAAACGCAATTCGCGGCATTTCGCCAGTCCCTGCCAACACGGGTTTCAACCGAGTCACAGAGTATTTTCCCGTACCTCGGACGGACCGAGGATTTCGTCGGCAAAGGGATCGGCTCGACTATTGACGGACCGGTCCGTCTTGAAATCGTTCCCACGCCATGCTATGTTATTGACGGACTAGTCAGTCAGGGATTTTCATGAACACGATCAAAAACACCCGCGGGCGACCTGTTGACGAGGAACTGTGGGGGCGCCGTACTGATGAGATCCTTGACGTAGCCGCCACGCTTTTTGCAGAGCGTGGATACGCTGGAGCCGACACCCAAGAGCTGGCCGACCGCGTCAATGTTGGAAAAGGAACGCTGTACCGGTATTTTCCCTGCAAGAGAGATCTGTTCCTGGCGGCGGCCGACCGCGCTATGCGGCGACTCCGCGAGTACCTTGATGCCGCTATAGCCACTCGCGACGATCCGCTGGAGCAGATTGCCGCAGCGATAGAAGCCTTCCTTGGTTTTTTCGACGAACACCCTGAATTCGCCGAACTCCTGATACTAGAACGCGCTCTGTTTCGCGATCGCAACAAGCCCACCTATATCGAGCACCGCGAGAAAAACGTTGGTCGATGGCAGCAGTTGTACCAGGCTCTCATCGAAGCGGGGCGAGTGCGCGCCATGCCAGTTCATCGCATCACATCGGTCATCAGCGACCTTGTTTACGGAACCATGTTCACAAATCATGTCGCCGGCCGACAGAAGGCCTTCCGCGAGCAGGCCGACGATATCGTGGAAATCGTTTTCTGCGGCATTCTCTCTGATTCTGAGCGAAGACTGCGGGAGGAGAACCGATGAGCCGAATCGCCAGGAAAATTTCGCCGATCATTGGCCGAACCGACGACGTCGGGCGAGACGCCCTCACTAAGGCCGGTCGGGTCTGGCCCGGTCGCCTTCGATCGGCCGGGCTGTTGGCAGGAGCCCTGGTCATCTTCGCCGGATGCCAGCGTGGCGAGCGACCGGGGCCTGCGGCAGCCGCGCCACCGCCGCCAAAGGTGCTCGTTAGCCATCCGGTCGAGCGTCCGTTGGCCGAGACACGCGAATATTCAGGGCATCTCGAAGCTGTCGAGACGGTCTCTATCCGGGCGCGGGTGCGCGGCGTCTTGCGGAAGATCCACTTCGAAGATGGTGCCGAAGTCGAACAAGGAGCATTGCTCTACGAGCTTGATCCCAGCGAGTATCAGGCGGCGGCCGACGAAAAGGCAGCCGACATTGAGCGCCTCGAACACGAGTTGCTGCTTGCTGAGTCCGAAGCGAAACGCTCATCCGAGCTATACGAACAGAAAGCGACTTCCAAAGAAACATGGGAGTCGAAGCAGAATAAACTGGCGGTGGCGAAGGCGGAACGGGAAAAAGTCCGTGCAGCACTCAGGCAAGCGGAACTCAATTTGAGTTACACAAAGATCTATGCGCCGATTTCAGGCCGCGTCGGACGGACGCTCGTGACTGTTGGTAATCTCGTCGGGTACAACGAGCCAACCCTGTTGACGACCATCGTGAAGATGGACCCTATTTACGTAGATTTCGAGATTCCCGAACGGGATCTCCTGCGTTTCGAGCAGACTGACCAGGCGCAGCCTTCGGCCTGGTCGCTGATGCAAGCGCCGCTGGGCGTCGGCTTGGAAACGGAAACGGGCTTTCCGCACGCCGGCATCATCAACTTCCGGGACAACCGCGTCGAGTCAGAAACCGGAACCGTTCTCGTTCGCGGGACGCTTCCTAATCCGGATAGGAAGCTCGTTCCCGGCTTGTTTGCCCGCATCCAGGTTCCAGTCGGCCGGCCCAAGCCGCGACTGCTCGTTCCCGAAACCTCACTCGCCGCTGACCAAGTTGGCCGCTACGTGCTCATTGTCGATTCCGACGACACCGTAGAGCAACGCCCCGTGCAGATTGAAATGAACCTGGAGCATAGGGGGTTCCTGCCGATTCGCGAAGGATTGACCGCCGCCGATCGGGTCATCGTGAGTGGCCTGCAAAGGGCACGGCCCGGAGCCAAAGTGAACCCGGAGTTGGTGCAGCCAGAAAAGGTTGTGCAGGTTGCAGCACCCACCGACGCGGCTCGGCGAAAAAAAGTTCAATGACAAGGGCTTCGACTGGTGGTTTGTGCCATTTCCCGCGGCTTGTAATTTGCTGCTCGGCGGATGCAATGGAGTTGTTAAGGTAATCCTATGCTGTCCAAATTCTTCATCGACCGCCCCGTCTTCGCCAATGTCATCGCGATCATCACCGTGATCCTCGGCGTCGTGGCGATGTACAACCTGCCGGTCGAACAGTATCCCAAGATCACGCCACCGACCGTGCAGGTCACTACTGTGTATCCCGGGGCGAACGCCCGCGTCGTGGGGGAAACCGTGGCCGCACCCATCGAGCAGCAGGTCAACGGCGTTGAAGGCATGTTGTATATGTCGTCCAATTGCTCGGCGGACGGCTCCTACGCGCTGACCGTCACGTTCGACATCGGCGTCGACCTGGACACGGCCCAGGTCTTGGTTCAAAACCGCGTCGCGATTGCCGAGCCTCTTCTTCCCGAGGAAGTACGCCGCCAGGGAATCTCTGTCAAAAAGCAATCGACCGACATCATCCTAGTGATCTCGCTCGTTTCTCCAGACGAGACATTCGACAGCCTGTTCATGGCGAACTATGCAACGTTGCGACTCCGTGATGAACTGAGCCGCGTTTCGGGAGTCGGTGGCGTCGATGTACGCGGAGGCACTGACTACAGCATGCGGGTCTGGCTTGATCCCGAACGGCTGAGCGCTCGCAACTTGACAACTCAGGACGTGATCGCCGCTCTGCGAGACCAAAACGTCCAGGTGGCCGCTGGCCAGATAGGCCAGGCGCCCGCCCCGGAAAACCAATTGCTGCAGCTTCCCGTGACAGCGCTCGGCCGGCTCAGCGAGGCCGAACAATTTGAAGAGATTATCGTCAAGAAACAGCAGGGACGCGTTACGTACCTCCGCGACGTGGCCCGCGTCGAATTGGGAAGCCAATCTTACGATTCCTTTAGTGTCCGTTCGGGCACCCCGGCCGTGAGCATTCTCGTTTACCAGTTACCCGGCGCGAATGCGCTGGAAGTAGCGGAGAATGTTCGTGAGTCCATCGAGCGCCTCAAGCAGGATTTCCCAGCCGGTTTGGATTACACCATTCCCTTCGATACGACCAAGTTTGTCGAGGCCGGCATCGAAGGCGTGTACCATACGTTGATCGAAGCCGGCTTTCTCGTCCTGCTGGTGATTCTCGTCTTCTTGCACGACTGGCGGGCGGTGCTGGTGCCCGCCACAACCGTTCCGGTGACGATCATCGGCGCGTTCGCCGTCATGCCGCTTCTGGGCTTCACTGTCAACTTTCTCACCTTGTTCGGCTTGGTGCTGTCGATTGGGATCGTCGTGGATGACGCCATCGTCATCGTGGAGAACGCGGCGCACCACGTCGAGCGAGGGCTCAAGCCACGCGACGCCGCCATCAAGGCGATGGAAGAAATGACGGGGCCGGTCATTAGCATCACGCTAGTGCTTACGGCCGTGTTTCTTCCTGCGGCCTTTCTCGGCGGCATCACGGGGCAACTCTACCGGCAATTCGCCCTGACCATCGCGGCGACAGCCATCCTCAGCGCAATCAACGCCCTGACCCTGAAGCCGGTGCAGTGCGCGACCTATCTTCGTCCGCTGCCTGAAAAACGCAACATTTTCGTCCGGGCGTTCAATCGAGTCTACGGCTGGGTCGAGAGCCTCTATGTGTGGATTCTTGGTCAGTTCCTGCGCGTGGCCGTCGTCGGGATGCTGCTCTTTTTTGGGCTGATCGCCGGCACCGCCTGGTGGTATTTCTCTCTGCCAACTGGATTCTTGCCGACAGAGGATCAGGGATACGTGTTGGTGAGCGTTCAGTTGCCTGACGGGGCATCGCAGGCGCGGACCAGGGCGGTCGTGGACAAGCTGGACAAGGTGTTTGCGGATGAGCCGGCGATTGACAACTGGTTGGTTCTCGGCGGCCTCTCGATTCTGGATGGCACGACCGCTCCCAATGCCGCCACGGCCTTTGCCGTCTTCAAGGACTGGGGCGAGCGCCATGACTCGCAACTAAGGCAGGAGGCGATTGTCGCCAGATTGCGACGGGAGATGGGACAATTCCACGAGGCAGTGGTTTTTCCCATCGTTCCGCCGGCAATCCGAGGGCTGGGAAGCTCGGGTGGCTTTCAGATCCAGATCGAAGACCGTGCGGGCGTGGGCCGAGAAGAATTGTTCCAACGCCTCCAGGAAATTATCCAAACCGCACAGAGCCGTCCAGAGCTCGGGCCAATGCAGACCACGTTTCGCGCGGGAGTTCCCCAGTTGTTCGCTGATGTGGATCGGGTAAAAGCTCAAAAGCTGGACCTGGACCTGGACGACGTTTTCAGCACCTTGCAGGCGAATCTCGGCTCATTTTATGCCAACGATTTCAACAAGTTTGGTCGCACCTATCAGGTCCGCCTTCAAGCTGAGCCGCAATTTCGCGATTCAGCTGACGACGTGTATCGCCTGCGCGTGCGTAACGCCAACGGGCAAATGATTCCGATTGGATCAGTGCTTACCGTTGAAGAAGCCTTCGGGCCGCAGGTGATTAACCGGTACAACCTGTATCCGACCGCATCGATCATTGGTTCGTCGGCTCCGGGACGAAGCTCCGGCGAAGCGCTTGAGGCGATGGAGAAGGTTGCCCGCGAAGTGCTTCCAAACACGATGGGATTCGACTGGACGGGCATGGCCTACCAGGAAAAACTGGTAGGCGGCCAGGCGCTCATGGTGTTCGCCCTGGCCGTATTGCTCGTGTACCTCGTCCTCGCTGCCCAATACGAGAGCTGGATTCTCCCCTTCGCAGTGATTCTCGTTGTTCCGATCGGAATGCTTGGCATCGTGGCCGCAGTTTCGTTCCGTGGAATGGACAACAATGTCTACACGCAGATTGGAACAGTCTTGATCATTGCGCTGGCCAGCAAGAATGCGATTCTCATCGTCGAGTTCGCAAGAGAATTGCGCATGCACGGGCGAAGTATTCGCGAAGCGGCAATCGAGGCCTCGCGCCTGCGTTTTCGCCCGATTTTGATGACCTCTTTCGCCTTTATTCTGGGCGTGGTGCCTCTGGTCAGAGCCCAAGGAGCGGGGGCCGCCAGCCAGCAGTCCTTGGGAACTGCCGTGGTTGGTGGAATGATCACTTCCACCGTCTTGGCCGTCTTCTTCGTGCCGCTGTTCTATGTCATCATGCAGCATTTGAGCGAATGGCGAAAGCCGGTGCCATCAGACGCCGGCAATCCTGACGCGGCGGTGCCGACAATTGCGGGGAACTCGCAGTGAGATGCGGCAAACCCGTCCAGGTGGTTTCCGACCCCGGAGAAACCCGCCAACTCGCGCTCGTCGAGGAGGCCGGGATCAAGGTCATCGGCGAGTGGAAAAGATGCGAAATTGCCGGACCTGAAAGCCGGCGACAAAATCAAAGTGACACAGGATGACGGCGGCAAGGTTACTATGGGCCGCAGCAGCAAAGGAAACCATTCGCGCTTGACAGCCGTCGGCGACCTTCAGCCCGGCGAATGGACTTACGTTCCGGAGGAGAAAACCTTTTACCTCAAGGTCGCCGGCAAGCTGGCCGACGCGAGAGTCGAGGCACCTTACCGGCGTAACGGCGTCGCCTTCCGCTGCCCGAAGGTCGCCGGCTCGCACGTCGTCATCAAAGACCTCATCGTCTGCCACGTCCTCAACGACGGCTGGAATCTGCACGGCACGACAAAGGACATCCTCTTGAAAAACATCGCCGCCTACGAGTGCGGCGACGATGGCATCAGTCCGCACGACACGTGCGAGGTCTCGATCGATGGCTATTGGGCCATCGGCAACTCAACGGGAATGGCCAACGGCAATCTGAGCGTGACAAAGGCCAGCAATGTTCGCCTGGAAGCGAATACAGCCCATCAATTCATGACCGGCCACGCGCCCGTCACCGAACTGAGCAATGCCATCATCATCGCCACACCAGGGACGCAGCCGGTCAACGTGACGAATGCGCAGGACACGCGCTGGTCGATAGACAACGTGCAGATCAGCGGCTCCACCGCGCAGAAGGTGCTCAACGTCGTGAACAGCGTCATCATCGCCAAACGCATCACCTGCGAAGGGCCGGGCTGGGAAAACGCCGGCAGCGTCGAAGTCACCGACAGTCGCATCATCGGCGAGGTGACGAATCTACCCGGCGGCACCTGGAAAGGCGAGAAAGACGGCGCGGGCGCTAATCCCGCCGAGTTCAAGATCCCGCCACGCCCCGTGCCGCATCCCGCGGCAGGCAAATTCACCACCTTGAAAACGGAGCGCCAATAATGCGTGCTCTTATTGGGTTAGCGTTCGCCGTCACGATGCTTTTGCCGACGGTATGCTCGGCATTTGAGAGCGTAGTCGTACCGTATCCGCGCGTACCGGGCGATGCCAAGTCTGTTGCGTTCCGCGTTCGCGTAAACGGTATACCCGTCGATGCGGCGCATCTCGAACTCAACGTCGGCTACGCCCATTTTGCGTTCATGGGAACCGTTCAGGTCGAGATCATTGCCAGCGAACCGATCCGCACGTTCGACCTCAGCCCACATCTCTGCAAGATTTCGGCAAGAGCCGAAGGCAATACGCTCTCCTTCGAGTTGTCGGACCCGCGAAAACTGCATCTGACTATCAACGAACTGCCGCGGTTCTTTCTGTTCGCGGATTCGCCGGAGAGTTCGCCGCCGCAACTGGGTGACCCGGGAGTCGTCGATCTGCGCTCGTTGGGCGTTTCGTCTTCGCCCGAGACGGTACAAACGAGCGCCTTGCAAAAAGCGTTTGATGAGGTCGCCGCCAAGCGCGGAACGCTCTACGTTCCGGCTGGCATTTATCGTTGCGGTCAATTGAATCTGCGCAGTGATCTAACCCTGTTCCTCGCGCCGGGCGCGATCATTAAAGGCACCGGTCGCAGTGAAGATTATCCGGCGGGGGAATTCGGTACGCAGCAGTTGAATCTCCGGGATTGCCGAAACGTTCGCATCTGCGGCCGAGGCGTGATCGACGGTCAAGGCCGAGCGTTGCGGCTGTCGATGAAAAACGCTTCGCTGAGCCGCAGCAAGCTCATTCGGTCGTTGCGGGCCGCGAATTGCGTCGTTGAGGACGTTATCCTGCGCGACTCCGGCACCTGGGGCGTCCATCTCATCGAGTCGACCGATCTTCGCTTTACCAATTTCAAACTCATTTCGAATACGATTCACGATGATCGCACATTTCCTTGGGAACCGAACACGGACGGCTTTGATCCCGACAACTCCTCGCGCGTGCTGATCGAAAACGGCTTCATCAGCTGTAACGACGACGCCATCGCCGTGAAGCTTCGCTACGGCACTCGCCGGGATATGGACGACATTAAGGTCCGCAACAATGTCATCTGGACGGTCAAGTCGGCGCTTGTCATCGGCACCGAGGTGGCGGATCGCTTGCTCACGAATGTCGAGTTCAACCACAACGAGGTGATTCACGCGGACCGGGGCATCTCCATGAATTGCTATTTCGGCGGGACGATCGTGAATCCCCGATGGATCAACAACCATTTCGAGTTCATCGGCGGCAACATCAAGCGGATGAATATCGAGATCAAGATTCGAGATGAAGAAGGGAAAGGCCACATCCGCGACATTCTCATCAAGGACAACACGTTCGAGCGTGAGGCCGAGAATCCCTCGAAACTCCAAGGGCTTGATGAGGGGCATGAGATTGTCGGAGTGACGTTCGATAATTTGGTAGTGGCGGGAAAAAAGCGTCTGAGTGCCAAAGACGCGCGCATCGACGTCTCGCGCTTCGTCCGGGGGCTGTCTTTCAAATGAAAGTACCACGACTATGGGCAAACGCATCCGTTCCGCCTTCATTGCTGCCGGTCTCCTGTGTGCCGTCGCGGTGTCGGCGCAGGCTGAGGAACCGTCGCGCATTCAGCCCGACATCGTTTACGGGCACAAGGACGGCCTGGCACTGACCTTCGATGTAATCCGGCCTGAGAAACCCAATGGCGCGGGCATTCTTTGGTTGCAAAGCGGTGGTTGGTATTCCGTCTGGACCGAACCCAAGAACCTCGTGTTCGCGTGCCAGCCCATGCTCGACGAAGGGTTCACGGTCTTTATCGTTCGGCATGGGAGCGCGCCCAAATACGCCATCCCGGATGCCATCGCGGACGTGCGCCGCTGCGTGCGTTTCATCAGGCTGCGCGCGTCGGACTTCGCGGTTGATCCACAGCGGTTGGGCGTGCTCGGCGGCAGCGCGGGCGGGCATTTGTCGCTGATGCTGGCGACGGCCGCAGACGGTGGCGATCTCAAGGCCGAGGACATTGTGTTGCGTCAGAGCGACAGCGTCGCCGCCGTGGTCGCGCTGTACCCGCCGACCGACATCCGCACCTGGGTGACCGATCCGCCAGCCGCCATCAAGGCTCACCCCGGACTCAAGCCGCCGCTGACGTTCGATCCCGCACTGGCCCCTGCATGCTCGCCGCTGCTGCATGTTTCAGCCGACGACGCCCCACGCTGCTCATTCATGGCGATAAGGATGAGTTGGTTCCCATCGAACATAGCCGAAACTTTGAGGCGGCTGCGAAGGTTCAGAAACTGTCGTGCGAGTTGCTGGTGATCGAGGGCGCAACACACGTCTTCAACGCGAAACACAATGAGGTCGTGGTGCCCGCGATGGTTGGCTGGTTCGAGAAGCATCTCGGCAAGACGCCCAAGTGAACCCGTCCCTTTAGCAATCCGTTTGCCAAGGGAAGAGAAGGTATCAAATGACTCGTAGCGGTTTCAGCGTCCCGATAATGTTGGTGCTGTTGCTTAGAGCGGCTGAACCGTCCAATGCAGAAACCCAAACGGAAAAAGGGCTGACCTTCGCCAAGGCCGGCAAGGTCGAGTTGAAGCTCGATCTCGTGATGCCCAAGGAGGGCGATGGTCCGTTTCCCGCTGTGATAGTTGTGCATGGTGGCGGTTGGTCTGCGGGGACCGAGGGCAGGGCTTGAACATTGCCGAGTTTCAGGCTCAAGCCGGTTACGTCACCGTGACCATCGACTATCGCTTGACGACGGATCATCGGTTCCCCGCGCAGATCGAGGACTGCAAGGCGGCAGTCCGCTGGCTGCGAGCGAACGCCAAAAAGTACAAGGTCGATCCGGAACGCATCGGGGTTATCGGTTTATCGGCGGGCGGCCACTTGGCGTGCCTACTCGGCACGACGACCAAGGCCGATGGTTTTGACGGGGACGGCGGGAACGCGGAGCAGTCCAGCGCCGTGCAAGCCGTTGTCAGCGTCGCAGGGCCGACCGACCTCAGTACGGATGAATGGTTCGCCGAAAAATGGAAGGCCAACATGTTGCTGGCATTGATCGGCGATACCCGCGAACGCAAGCCGGACCTCTACAAGAGGGCCTCGCCAATCAGTTCGGTGAAAAAAGGAACGCCGCCGCTTCTCTTCATCCACGGCAACGCGGACAAGATCGTGGACGTGACTCAATCGCGAGTGATGGCTGCCAAGCTCAAGGCAGCAGGTGGCGTGGTCGAGGTGTTGGAACTTGAAGGGGAAGACCATCTCATGAAGCCAGCGAAATTAGTAGAAGCACTGACGAAAGCGCGTTCGTTTTTCGACGATCACCTGAAAATGAAGCAGTGAGACGACAAGCCGAGAGGACATATGATGAATCGATTATTTGAAAGCTCTTTGCTGAACCAGGTGGCGGCGTCCAGTCTCCGAGTCGACTACACGCCATTGCTCACAGCCAAGGCACAGCCCGAAAAGAAGGATTTGGTGGTCAAGGATGAGAAACGGTCGCGCGAGATTCCAATTCGCGTCTACCTTCCCACGGGCCAAGCGGCTGCGCCCGTCGTGCTGTTCAGCCACGGACTCGGCGGCAACCGCGAAGGCTCTGCATTTCTGGGCAAGCATTGGGCCGCGCGGGGGTATGTCGCCGTCTTTCTGCAACATCCAGGAAGCGACGACTGCGTCTGGAAGGACAAACCCTTGGCCCAGCGCCGGGCTTTGTTAAAGCAAGCAGCGACCCTAGAGAATCTTCTACTTCGGGCTCAGGATATACCCGCCGTGCTTGATCAATTCGAAGTTTGGAACATGGAAACCACGCACGCTTTCGCGGGTCGATTGGACCAAAAGCGGATCGGCATGTCGGGACACTCATTCGGCGCGGCGACGACGCAGGCGGTCAGTGGCCAGACGTTTCCGATGGGCCAACACGCCGGAGATCCTCGCATCAAAGCCGCCGTCGTGATGAGCCCCACCGGTCCGCTTACCGGCGATATACAACAGGCCTTCGGCGCGGTAAAGATTCCCTGGATGCTGCTCACCGGGACGAAAGACACTACGATCTTCAACAGAGCCGATGCGAAGTCGCGGCTCGTCGTCTTCCCAGCGCTGCCCTCGGGTCGCAAATACGAACTAGTGCTTAACAAGGCGGAGCACTCGGTCTTCACCGAACGCGCGTTGCCGGGCGAGACCGAGTCACGGAATCCGAACCATCACCGGGCGATTCTGGCGGTGACGACTGCGTTTTGGGATGCGTACCTCCGCGATGATGCCGAGGCCCGGAAATGGCTCGACGGCGAGACAGTGCGGAGCGTGCTTGAGAAGGACGACCAGTGGCAGAAGAAATGAGCCGCTCGCCGCGAAGACAGAGTCGCTCGGCGGCATTCATCAGTCTCTCGGTTCCGTGTAGCCGATGGTCAAAACTGGATATCAACGTTTCAAATTCAAGCCACGGAGTTCACCACTCATGAAACCAAGTCTCTCTGTTTTCTTTGGAATCGCCGTACTGTTGATCGGCGCGAATGCGATTCCCGCGCAGGACTCTGCGCTCGAGGACCGCCTGGCGCGCGGGTTGAAACTTTATCCCGAAGCAGACGCCGACAAGGACGGCAAACTCTCCCTGTCGGAGGCGCGGGACTACGTCGAGAAGCACCCGGAGTTGAAGGCGCAGTTCGGCGAAAAGGCAGGCGGAGGTGGTAGCAAGAGCACTTCCAGGCCCGCGTCCTACGCTCCCGGAGCCGAGGGGACGCGCGTCTTCGTCTGCGCCCACAGCTACATGATTTACACCGCCGATACGCTGCCGTTGGTGGCAAAGGCAGCCAGCGTCTCCCACCTGAAAGCCGGTCAGCAGATGATTGGCGGCTCGCGCGTCATTCAGCACTGGATGCTGCCCGATGAGGACAACCAGGCGAAGAAATCGCTGCGTGAAGGGATCGTCGATGTGCTCATGCTCTCGCCGCATCTCAATCTGCCGGACGAGGGTATCGACAATTTCACGAAGCTCGGCCTGGAAAAGAATCCGAAGCTGCGCGTGCTGGTGCAGGCATCGTGGCCGCCGCGCGACGGCAACCGCGGCAACTTCAAGAATGAAATGCGCAACGCGGTGACGGTGGAAGATGTCGACAAGATGCGCGACAGTCACAACAGCAGCTTTATCAAGAAGCTGGAAGTCCAGGTGCGCGACTTGAATGCGTCGGTGGGCCACGAGGCCGTCTTCATTGTGCCGGTCAGCGACGCTGTCTTCGCGCTCCGCAAGCGCATCGCGGAAGGCAAAGCACCGGCCCTGACGCAGCAGAGCGAAATGTTCCGGGACGATCACGGTCATCCCGCCGATTCGATGGCGCTGCTGGTGACGTATTGCCACTTCGCCGCCATCTATCAGCGCAGCCCCGTCGGCTTGGCCGTTCCTTCGCTCCTGAAAGACAAGCCGCAAAAGGAAGAACTCAATCGAATGCTGCAAGAAATCGCCTGGGATGCGATAATAAGCCGATCCCATACCAAGCGAAGAGGAATTCTCAGACCGGCAGCAAATAAACGGTTCCCGTCAAGCATCAACGACAAGACCGAGAACAAACAAGACTCAGAAATCGCGATCGCGGCTCTGACCGCTGCCACTTCACCGATCAGGACCAACCGAGTGATGAAGTCTCTTGTCGTGCTTCTGACGTTGTTGCCGTACCTCATCGAGCGACGCTCCCACGCCGCTGAAAGCTCGCGGCCGAACATCGTCGTCAGCTTCGCTGTGCGCCGCGCGTTCACCGAATCAACCCCCGTGCGTCCCGTGGGCGACCACATCATTTTGCAGGCGACGGGTGTCACCTATGCCATTCGCGCCGACGACTGGAACCTCGTCGAACGCGCGGACGCCCCCCCGATAGAGATGGCGGCCCCGTCACGCGATGAGTTGTTCAATCACAAGACCGATCCGGCGGAAGCCCGCGAGCCGCCGCAAGCCGCGACCGTGGCTTCACTCGACCCGGCGCGGGAAACTGAACTCAACTAAACCCACACAAACTTTCCCGCGACAATTCAAAGGCTCCAAACCATGAAGTCACTTCTTCCACTTCTCTTGTTGCTGGGGATGGCTTCGCTCAGTCACGCGGAGGACACGAGCGGCCCCAAAGTCGCCGCCGAGGCGCTGTCGAAGGAGGAACTGGCTGGCTTCCGCTCCAGGTTGCTGGCGACGACGACCCGACATCTCGACCTGCTGCTCAAGTCGGACGGGAATGTCGTCACCCTCAAGGGCAAAACCGCCGAAGGCATGAACGCGCTGGCATTCCAACTTGTGCACGAGCAGACCGGAAACCCACGCTATCGAGCAGCAGCAGTGGAATTGGCGATTCGTATCGTGACGGCCATGCGCGCCACGAAACATGGGGTGCTGTTCATCAAGGAAAAAGGCAAGGGGGGCGGTGAAAGCATCGAGGGAGGCGGGCCTCCCGCGTTCGGGTTTTATGTCTCCGCGGCGGCTTATATCCTGCGCAAGGAAGGCGGGCGGCAGGACGACCTGCGTTACCTCGCGACGGTCACAGACAATTTCCCTTGGCATGAGAAGGGTTGGTGGGCCAATACCATCGACATCGAAACGGGTCAGCCTAAGGAGCCGCTGATCAAGGCCGGCGCGATCAACAAAAACGCCGGGATGGCGCTGGCGGCGGGGGTACTCAGCGAGTGGGTGCGGGAGATTGATCCCGCATTGTCCGCGCGCTTGAAAGCGAAAGTGGAAAAATGTGTAGATCGCCAAATCATCCCCGCGCAGGAACCGGACGGATTCTGGCACTACGGCCTGAGCGGCCACGATCCCAAGAACAAGGACATCCTCGGCTACTTTATGGTGACAACGGACGCACTCATCAATCTGCGGCACTTTGCGCCGTCGCAGCGTTCAGCGGCGCGGGATGCGGTGTTGGAGAAAGCGTGTGCGTTCGCGCGGACTCAGATCGCGCCAGTGACCGACCCGAACCAAGGCCCCGCCTCCACGCGCCGCACGCCCTCCACACCGGAGCACTTCGCGCTCTCGAAGGAAACGAAACGAGATTATACGCTGGGCACGATTCTGATTGCCGGAGGCAACCATCGTGAGGCCATGACGATCATCGACCACTGGACGAACAATTTTCCAATGGGAGACAAAGGCCAGGATGGCGCGAAGGCAGTCGATTCCTTCGCACACATGCTCCTGCTGCTCCCGCCGGAATCCAAGATGCCGTGACCGAAGCCGAAACAGCAAGCATTCTTTCACCACCAAGGACGACACCATCGTCGCACCCGCGATGGTCGAATGGGTCGAGCAGCACCTGCCCGGAAAGTTACTCAAATGAACCCCATCGCGAGGCAACTGTGATCATCTTCCAATCGACGGACCACCCTCTCCCCACCGTGCGGACTGTTTTATTACTGCTCGTTCTGGCTGCTCCCGCACTCGCCAAGGATATTCCCATCGGCGATGTCGCCGCACTACAGACGGCGCTGAAATCAGCGAAGGCCGGCGACAATTTGATCCTGCGCGAGGGTGAGTGGCGTGATGCCAAAATTGTCTTCGCGATCCGGGGAACCAAGGCGGAACCGATCACGCTGAAAGCCGCCACGCCCGGAAAGACCATTCTCACCGGCAACAGTACACTGCGAATCGGTGGCGAGCATCTCGTGGTCGACGGGTTGTTCTTCAATGACCCCGACCCTGACATCGGCGACCTGATTCAGTTCCGAGTGGACTCGAAGCAACTCGCGAAACACTGCCGCATGACAAACTGCGCGGTGATCAGCACGCTGAAGGCGGACGGCGCGCGGGAAAGCCGCTGGGTGGGGCTGTATGGCACGGGGCATCGCGTGGATCGTTGCACCTTTCAGGGAAAGTCGGGCAAGGGGACCACGTTTGTCGTATGGCTCAGCGACGGCAGCGAGGGCGGGCATCAGATCGAACACAATTATTTCGGGCCGCGCGAACGGCTCGGCAAGAATGGGGGCGAGACCATCCGCATCGGTGACAGCCAGACCTCGCTCCTCATGGGCGGCTGCGTGGTCGAAAAAAACCTCTTCGAGAAGTGCAACGGCGAGGCCGAGTGCATCTCCAACAAGTCGTGCGGCAACATCTACCGCGAGAATACGTTTCTCGAAGTCAGCGGCACGCTTTCGTTGCGTCACGGCAACGGGTGCGTCGTCGAACGGAATGTGTTTCTCGGCAACGGAGCCAAGGGGACGGGCGGCATCCGCATCATCGGCGAGGATCACATCGTGCGCGGCAATCACCTCGAACGACTCACCGGTGACGACGCCCGCTCCGCGCTGTGTTTCATGCTGGGCATCCCGAATTCCCCCGCGAACCGCTACTTTCAAGTCCAGCGGGCGCGTGTCGAAAACAACACGCTCGTGGACTGCGAGCATCCGATTCTGATCGGTCTCAGCGATGACAAAAACGCCACACTCGCTCCCGTGGAAACCGTGTTCACTGGCAATCAGGTATTGTCTCCGAAGCATTTCGTCATTGAGGCCCGCTGCGCCCTAGACGGCATCACCTGGAGGGAGAATCGCTTTTCCGGCAAAGCGCTGGGCATCCCGGCCAAGGAAGGCATCGAGACCAGCGAACCGAAGGTGACGCCCTTGAAGCCGATCACGCGAGCCGAGGTGGGAACAACCTGGCGATGACCGAGAAGCGAAGAGAAGTCTGCAGACAAGCGGTGCACAGCGGTCGTCGAGATCGCGATACGCCCGCGTCGAAGCGAACTCACCCGGCGCCGTCGGGCCACAGTTCCCAACTCGCGGCGCGTTGTCCCAGAATTCGCGCAGCCCGCCGTCGATGGCAACAGACTCGCCGGGGAATGACAGACTCGCCGGGGAATGACAGAATCGTGATCGGAGCCTCAGTCGTGCCCGACCGGCTGAGTGTCGGCCGGTCGTAGTACGTCCCGCCGCGCAGATACAGAGTGTTGCCCGGTCGGAGTTCACCGAAATGACGGTTGGCAGCGAGGACTTATTGCCACGATCTGCTGCAATTTCTTAACGCCTACTTGGATGTCAGCGGCTTGCGTTACTCGGAACCATCTTCGCCCCTTTTTCGCATGGCCGTACGGCGAACGAAGCGGCTGACGCAGAACCGCATGACGGCGCACGACATGGCCCGGATGGTGAAGCGGCGCTTGCGCGAGGCTGGATTGTCTATTCGCTTGGCATAGGGTGGCGCTGGGCCGACACATCGACGCCATGAAGTCATCGACTGCGGACAGCTCGTTGCCGTCGATGACCTCTTTCTGAACCCATTCTTGCGGGGCACAGTCGCGGGCCGATTGTCGCCGCGTGAGCTGCCCCGAACCCCGGGATTTTGGGAGGCATGGCTCGCATCAAAGTGACGGGATGGGAAGGGCGGGAATGTGCGTTCGCAGAGGAATCGCTCGACCGCCTGGCGGAACCTTGTGCGCGGCGGATTGCCGGCAAAAAAACCGGGCGGCGCGACCTGCAGCGCTGAGGCCTGCTCGCGCCGCCCTCTGATATGAGTCCCTTCGAAGCCTCTGCGAGGTTATCCCTGGCTGGTTATAGTTCGGAACGAACACCGTCCGCGCCCCATTGCTGGCTGGCTGAGGCCTGCGGCGTGCGAATCCCAGGTTTTCTAACCATCTCTCGTCGTCGGCTCTCACAGGCGAAGCAGCAGACGCCGCGGTACACTGTGGCGAGGGCTCCACCTGGACTGGCCGCGTTGGTCCACTCACGGGCCGCCGACGGGCCCCTCGTGCAACAACCCCCAATGAGACAGTTGGCTCGATGGCTCAGGAGCGAAATCGATGAATCGAGAAGCATCATTCAATCACAACCGAGAACCAGCGCAGCAAGTCACAGTACCACCGCGGCCGGCATCCAAGGACCATCGTCTCACCATGCCTGATCCCCAACCGGGAGAACTGATCCTAGTGGAGCGCAGTGGTTGGTACGCCTTGCATGATGGTGACCTTCGTCTCGAACCGCACTGTAGCAACGTGTAGTTAATCTCATGCAATTGAACACATCTGGCCGAGATTTGACGGAATCTGCGATCGCTGGACCATGGCATCGAAATCTGCATTTCAACCACAGAATTCAACCCACAAGCGTGTCAGACAAACTCGAATTGCTACTTGTCGTCGGCAAGCAAAAAGACGATGTTCGGCAATCGTGGCTTCGGCTTGGGTTGCTCTTCCTGTGCAGTGGCCAACGACGCCCAGCACCAAATGACAGCAGCGCAGAACAATGCGAGAAATTTGCGTGGCGACGGACACATGAGACCTACCCGCGAAGGAGTGATGGAGAAACCGCAGGCCAGTATGCGAGGCCCCCGAATACGGGTCAATTATTTAGCTGCCGCTTCGAGCGTTCGATAAGGCTCAGGCAACGACGCCCTGCGCAACTTCGCCGCTGGTATCTGTCAAACGGAAATCGCGGCCCGCATAGCGGAACGTCAGCTGCTCATGATCGAGCCCCAGCAAATGCAAGATCGTGGCGTGTAGATCGTGCGTCCCCATGCGGCCCTCGGCAGCGACCTCGCCTAACTCATCCGTGGCGCCGTAGCGGATGCCACCTTTCGCGCCGCCGCCGCAGAGCCACATGCTGTAACCCTTGTTGGCATGGCCACGTCCGTTGCCGTCTCCTTTGTCGTCGCGCGGTGTGCGACCGAATTCGCCGCCCCAAATCAGCAAGGTTTCGTCGAGCATGCCGCGCTGGGCTAGATCAGTGATGAGGCCAGCGATCGGTTTATCGATCGCTGTGGCATTGCGGCCGTGTGCCTCGCGCAGGTTGTTGTGCTGATCCCAACCCTGACTCGTGAGTTGAATGAAGCGGACTCCTTTTTCCGCGAGCCGCCGCGCGGTGAGACACTGCTCGCCGAAGGCCGCTGTGGCGGGATCATCGAGTCCGTAGAGCGATTGAATCGAAGCGGGCTCGCGGTTGAGATCCAGCGTTTCGGGCACGGATGTTTGCATTTTGTAGGCGAGTTCGTAGGACTCGATCAAACCGGCGATGGCAGGGTCGATCGGATTCTCGGCGAGCAACCGGCGATTTGCTTGTTCGAGAAAATCAAGTTGCTTCCGCTGATCGCCTGCGGCGAGATGCCGATTCTCGACATTCGGCACGCCGCGCGAACCCGTGCCCAAACGCGTCCCTTGATGAGCGGCTGGCAGAAACGCGGAGCCGTAATTCTGCGCGCCACCTTGGTCGCCCAGCGGATTGATCGTGACAAAACCGGGCAGATCATTGGCGACGCTGCCCAGACCATAGGTAATCCACGACCCAAACGAGGGCCGCACAAAACTGGAGTTACCGGTGTGAACCGTCACCGTCGCCTGCTGATGCCCGGCGACGGCTGTGTGCATTCCGTTCAGCAAACAAAGCCTATCGGCATGCCGAGCGAGATGCGGAAAGGCGTCGCTGATAGGCAGACCACTCTTTCCACTGGGCGTGAACTTGAAGACCGGCGCGAGATACTTGCCGCGGCCGCCGCCGGGGCCCTGCTTCGCGAGCTCCGGCTTCCAGTCGAAGGTATCGACATGACTGGGCCCGCCGGCCAGGAAGAAAAAGATCGCGCGCTTGGCCTTAGCGGCAAAGTGCTGCGCCTTCGGTGCGAGTGGGCTTTGATACTTGCTCGCTGGTTTTTCCTGCGCGTGCAGGGCAGAAAACGCGAGCCAGCCAAAACCGGCGGCGGTCTGCAGCAGTTGTCGGCGGGTTGTCATCCCATTCGTTCCTTTATCGCAAGTAGCGAAATTCCGCGCTGGCAAAAAGCGCTTGCGTGAGCGCGGCCCAGCGATACAGCTGCGGATTGCGTTCGTTACTGTCGGGCTGCAGGTCGCGAATCAACTTCAGTGCGGCTGACGTTTCGCTGGCATCGGCGGGGCGGGCAAAGCAGCGTCGATACAACCACTCGACGCGAACGCGATCGTCGGCAAGCTCGGCGCCGAGTAAGCGCTCCGCGGTATCGCGCGCACATTTCACGACAAAGTCGCTGTTGAGAAAGAACAACGCCTGCGGCGCGACGGTTGTCACTTCGCGTTGCCCTTGCAACAAGCACGGATCGGGAAAATCAAACGTCGCAAATTCCTCCGGCACTTTGGCGCGAATCACCGGCAGATAAACCGTTCGATAGGGCGAATCAAAACGCAATAAACTGCGAACCTGTGACTGCGGACTTTTGCCCCCGATGCCCGCGATTTGAACTCCTGTCGGTGGATCGAGTTCCAAACGAAGCGCAATCTCCAGCAGCGAGTCGCGCAGCGGTTCGATTTCCAGTCTGCGCAAGTTTTGCCGCCAATAAAGTGAGTTCGCACTATCCACTTCCGCCGCCGCAGTTTGGTGCGCACTGCTGAGCCGATACGTGCGACTCAGCACGATGCTGCGAATCAGTTTTTTCAGCGACCAGCCGTCACGGCGGAATTGGAGGGCGAGGTGGTCGAGTAGTTCGGGATGCGCTGGGTCTTCTGAGTTCATGCCGAAATCGTCGACCGTGCGAACCATACCGGCACCGAACAGATGCTGCCAAACGCGATTCGCCATGACTCGCGGAGTGAGTGGCTGCTCCGCCGCAGTGAGCCATTGCGCCAGCTCCAATCGTCCGCCGGAATTCGCCGCGACTCGCGGGCCGTTTGGCAATCCCGGAATTTGCCAATCGCCGCGGCGCACGTCGTCGCCCACATCCTGAGGTTCACCGCGGAGGCGAATCGCACAGTCGCGCGGTTCTGCGGCAATCACGCCCATGGCGATGTTGTTCGCCGTGGTGAAACGAATGTCGCGCAGACCCGTTCGCCATTCGTCTTGATAATCTCCCATCGAATGAATGCCTGCGGGGAGCGAAACGGGCAACACGCGCGCGATCTCCGAGTCGGCGGCCGGCAACGCAACCAACTTGCTCGGGTGCAAATAGCCTTCGCCGCCACTTTCCCGCTGGTGCGCGACTCCGGCCAACACCTGCAGGCTTTGAAAGACCCCGGCGAACGCGTAGTAATCCCGCATTTTTACGGGATCGTATTTGTGATCATGACAGCGAGCGCAGGCCACACTCAACCCGAGAATGGCCCGCGTTGTCACATCGATCTGATCATCGATCACATCGAACCTGAACTGCTCATAACTTAAATTCTGCAGGTCGTGCGCGCCGAGGGTGAGAAAGCCGGTGGCAATCAATTGCTCGCGACGCTGCGCCACAGTTTTCGCTGGCAATAAGTCGCCGGCCAACTGCTGCGTGAGGAACTCGTCGTAAGGCAAGTCGCGATTGAGCGCTGCAATGACCCAATCGCGATATCTCCACGCGTAAGTGAACGGCGCATTCCAAGCCCGCCCCGTACTATCGGCGTAGCGCGCAACATCGAGCCAATGCCGCCCCCAACGTTCGCCAAAGTGCGCAGATTTCAAATAACGATCGACTGCCGCAGCTAGGGCCGCGTCGTCGTTGGCCGGGATGTCAACGAAGTCTGCTAATTCCTCCTGTGTCGGCGGCAAGCCGGTCAAGTCGAAAGAAACTCGCCGCAGCAACGTTCGCCGGTCAGCATCGGGATTCGGTCGCAACCCCTTCGCCTCTAATTTGGCCAGCACAAAACGATCGAGGTCTTGTCGTGCCCACGTGCTATCTTTCACAACCGGGACCGCCGGTGAAACAAGCGGGCGAAACGACCAGGGGAGCAGATCGTAATCGACGGTCACAGGCTCCTGCGCCATGCCGAGCGAAACCGCGAACCCGCAGCACAGAAGGCAAAAACCGCTGACGATTCGCCAAGGCATGTCCGCAATCTCCTGCGAGAAAAGTGAACCGCGGAGCAATCTACTGTTTATGCCGTAGATGGTCAATCACTTTTTTGCGAAACTCACTTTCGGCCGAAAACTGCTATGCTTCGCTGCAATCTTGCGCAGCAACTTCCTCGGTCTAGAAGTGGAACTTGGCATGGCTCTTTTGGCGTTCGTGGGACAGGTGGTGTTTCCTGATCGGATCGAAGCAGGGACGGTAATTGCGAAAGACGGCCGCATCACTCATGTTTTGGCGGCAGGCAGCACACTGCCGAGCGAAGCGCGGATCATCAGTGCCGGCATGGGCTACATTTCGCCCGGCTTCGTTGATTTGCATGTGCACGGCGGCGCCGGCGGCGACTTTATGGATGGCACCGCCGAGGCGTTTCGCGCAGCGCTTAAAGCCAACGCGCGGCATGGCACCACGCGGCTCGCAGCGACAACGACGGTCGCCACGCACGAACAGATTATGGCCACGCTCGATCAAACGCGTGCGTTTCGGCTGAATCCAGAGCCGAATGGATCACGCGTCCTCGGCGCGCACTTCTACGGCCCCTACTTTCGCTACGAAGCCCGCGGCGCACATCCGGGCGGCCCGATTCGGCCGCCAATCGAAGCAGAGTTTTCGCAATACCTCAGCTACGCCGACAGCTTGGTGACTTGCACCGTCGCGCCCGAGTTGCCCGGCGCCAAGGAGTTTGCCTTGGCGTGCCGCGACCGCGGCGTGCGAACCAATGCGGGACATTCCTGGGCGACTTTCGACCAAATGACGCAAGCCGTCGAATGGGGTGTGCGGCATGTCGATCACCTGTTCTGCGCAATGTCAGACAAGGGGAAACTGCGGCAGTTTCAGATGTATCCAATGCAAGGCGGCGTGTTGGAAGCGACGTTGTATTACGACGAACTGACAACGGAAGTAATCGCGGACGGAAAACATCTCGACGCCGGGCTCTTGAAGCTGGCCTTAAAGATTAAAGGCCCCGATCGACTTGCGCTGGTTACCGACACCAGTCGTGCGCTCGATATGCCCGACGGCGAATACATGATTGGTCCGCTAATCGGTGGCGAACGACTCCGCAAGCACGACGGGGTCGGTATGACGCCCGACCTCAAGGCGCTCGCATCGAGCTGCGAAGGAATGGATCAGATGGTGCGAACCTTCCAGCAACTCACCGGCCGGCCGCTGTGGGAAGTGATTCGCATGGCCTCGCTCACTCCAGCCAGAATTGCGGGCCACGAGCGCGACATCGGCAGTATTGCTGTGGGCAAGCGGGCGGACATCCTCGTGTTGTCGTCGGAACTTGCCGTGGAGCGAGCATTTGTCGACGGTGATGAACTGCAGTTGGCCAACTCCCCGTGAACCAACTTGCGCAGGTGGTGTCCAAGCTCGGCCCGAAGTCGACCGAATAGCAATCCACAGGTTCTTCGCATGTACGTTCCCGCCGCGTTTCGAGTCGATGATGCGGAAAAGATCACTCAATTCATCAACGACCACAGCTTTGCAACGGTCGTCACGCAGGTTGACGGCTTCCCTTTCGCCAGCCACGTACCGCTGCTGTGGGAACGTGACCACGGAGAGCATGGGACGCTCGTCGGCCATCTCGCTCGGCCCAATCCGCAATGGCAAGCGGCCGACGGATGCGCTGCCGGCGTTCCTGCTTTGGCGATCTTCAGTGGCCCGCACACGTACATTTCGCCCACCTGGTATGGCGAGCCGAACACGGTGCCAACCTGGAATTACATCGCCGTGCACGCCTCAGGCAAACTAAAACTGATCGAGGACGCCGACCGCCTGCTGCAATTGTTGACAAGAACGGTCGACATTTATGAATCATCGCAGCCGCAGCCTTGGAAGATAGAAAACCAAGACCCAGCCTTTATAGCCAAATTGCTCGACGGCATCGTCGGATTTGAAATTGCAATTGAGAAGTTGGAAGGGAAATGGAAGCTCAATCAGAATCAAACGACGGTACGCCGGGAACGCGTGATTGCGATGCTGGAACAATCCTCGCGTCCTGCTGATCGAGTGGTTGCGAATTGCATGCGAGCACCAACGAAAACAGGAAGCTGACCGCCAACGCGACCTGCTTCCTGCTTTGAATTACTGACTCGAGCTGGGGCTGAGGGCTCTACTTCACCAACTTCTTCAGCTCCGCTTCAATCTCACTCGCGTGAATATTACGATTCACCACGCGGCCGTTCTTGTCGATGAGCAACATCGTGGGAAGGGAGAGAATGCCCATCTCATTTGCCAGGCGGCTTTCCAGTCCACCTTCGTCGTAGAGTTGTGGCCAGCTGAGCTTTTTTGTGGTGACATAGGACTTCGCGGTGCCGATTTCGTTGTCCAGATTCACGCCGACCGGCGCGAATTCCTTGGAGTAGCGATTCAGCATGGTGTTGATGAGAGCCATGTCTTGTTTGCAGGGCTCGCACCAGGTGGCCCAATAGTGCACCAGCACCACCTTGCCGCGATAAGCACTCACATCGAACTTGCGGCCATCGACCAAAGTGCCTTGCAGCGACATCGGCTTGCCCACCGATTCCAAGCGACGCTTCGCGCCGGCGGCTTTTTTCGCAATGTCGCTCGTGCCGAAGTCGCTCACGATCTTGCCGAACCACTCCAGGGCCTTTTCTTCTTTGCCGGAAAACTCATAGCCAATCGCCAGCTGCAGCATCGCTTCAGCAGCGTCGGGGCTCGAAGCGTATTGCGTTACAAATGCTTCCAGGCTGTTGAGCCACTTGGTATTGATCTTTTCGAAGTCAGGCTCGGCGCCATCCTTGGGCTGCAGGCTCAAGTTGTAATCCGCCGACATCTGGCGGAATTCAACAAACGGAACGTGTTCCTTTAGCTTGGGATCGGCTTTGATTGTCTCGAGCAGCTTTTCCAACCGATTCACGCCGGCAGGAAAATTGCCCGATTGCACAGCGGCGGAGACCGTTTCTGCATATTGACGAATCCAGATCGAACGGTCTTCGCCGCCCGTGGCGCGAATTAACTGATCAAGCACATCGCAACGCTCGCCGTTGAGCTTGGCGATTTGCGTCGGCGCTGTGGCTTTCAGCAAAGCCGCGTCGATTTTGCCGAGCTCGGCGATTTGCTTTTCGGCCTCAGGGCTCAGCCGGCGATTGTCAGACCCATCCTCCGCACCGCCGCGGCGCTCTGGCTCGGCCTGAAAGAAATAACCGACCACCGTTTGCGCATTCGGATCGCTCAGCAGATTTTTCGGCAAGTCGATCAGCCGCCATTTGTCGCCGACGCGGACAAGCGTGCCGACGATCAACTGCGAAGTTTTATCTTTGCTGCTTTGCACGATGGCCGTCACGTTGTCGTAAACAACCAGGTCCTTCGTGGAGCCAGCGCTGCCCGCCGTGACGACGCCTGGCTTGCTCGCGCCGAACGAAACCCACTCAGCACCTTTGCCGACGAGGGTTTGCTTGCGCGCGACTTCGCTGAATTTTTCAGCCGCATTCGCGAGCTTGGCCTTGATTTCGTCGTTGCGTTCGCTGCCCAGGCCCAGCTGCTGCAACTCGTCCGCTGTAAGCAGCAACCTCTGAAAGCGAGTGGCATCGCCTTCGCGCAGCGCGCTGACCAGCTCTTCGGTCACCTCTTCTGGTGAAATTGCCTTCCACGTATCGATGCGACCGTCTTCGTTTTCGTCGACGCCATGGCGAATACCAGCCGTGCCGAGCCAGCGATATTGATCGGCCTTGTTGTTGTAGTTGGCGTCGATATCGCGATAAATCTCGATGCCGTTGGCGAAATAGCACCACTGATCGACCTTGTTGTCACCATTCGTATCGAGAAAACGCCGCAACAACTGGCCACCAGCATCACGAACAACCCAGCCAGTGATGCCGCCCACCGTTTCGACCTCGACTTTGCACTTGGCGATGTCGGCTTTTTCGGGTGAATCAAAAGCAATCCCCTGCTGCACCGGCATCAACCGCAAGGCATCGGCAGCCGAAGGCTGGGCGCAAGCAGCTCCGAAAATGAACAGCGGGGCAGCAGCACCGGCGAAAAATATCCAGCGGCGAAATGATCGCAACATGGCTTCCGTTCCTTACTTAAGTGCATATTGAGCCAACGCTGCTCAAGCAACTTTGGCCGCAAACCTGACGAACCAGCGCAACTCGATTTGCGTCCGTTCCGATATCCTGTTTTCGGCGTCTAGCGGGTGTCAAAATCAGCATCGCTGGCAAGATTTTCGGATTGTATGACCCCGGCGGCCCCGTGTTCCAGCCGATTTTTGGGAAACAGGCTGAACCCCATGCGAGAAAACGTCGATAGCTGGGATTCTTGGCAATCGCAAATCCGGGCAATTGCCCCGTTTGACAGGAAACCGCGATCATTTACAATTCAAGGTTTCCGCCTGGGAAAATTGCGCGGCTAGCTCAGTTGGTTAGAGCGCGTCGCTGATAACGACGAGGTCACAAGTTCGAATCTTGTGCCGCGCACTGCAGAGTTTGCGATGGTTTTGTCGGGGACGTAGCTCAATTGGGAGAGCACTGCCTTTGCAAGGCAGGGGTTGAGGGTTCGATCCCCTTCGTCTCCACTCAGGAAGAACAACGGGGCCGTTGCCCGGGAAACGAATTTTGATTCGCATTTTCCCCGGCAATTCAGGCCTTTTTGCTCGGACCTGTTGGATTTTGAAAATGACCCCTTGCCGTCGTTTTCAAAATTCATATAGTTAGACCCGTACGAAGGAATCACTGCTCTCCGCATTACTCGCGGGCGGCTTCCCTTCCGGAAGCCAAGTTCCAAGTCGGTTAGAAAGTTGCAGTGATTTTTTTGTCGGCGGTGTTGACGAGGCAGGCCAAGAGTTGTAAATTCGCTCTTTCCCACTTTGGTTAACCCCAAACGGCGGACGAGGCGAAATGGATTGCCAACCGCGAGAAAACGCTTGTTTTGCGAGCTTTTTCTCCTGGTTTGCAGGCGAGTTCGAGTAGGCCCCAAAGGCCGGAAAGTGCGAAAGCAGCTCCACTCGGTTTGATCTTTGACAATTTGGTTGTTGGGTAGATGGCATCTTCGTGCGGATGTCACGAAGCTGCTGGTTGTTTCGGCGACTGGTGGCGAAGTGATGATCCGAGACGAATACTCTTAAGCGTTGTCTGGTTGATGCATTGCAAAATGTGTTAATTGGATGAGATGAAAATAGAGCTATCGTTACTAGAAAACGCTGGATTGACTAGCACCACGATTTCACAATCGTGCTGTTGAGTCACAAAAGCGTAGCTGCCTCAATCCAAGATTGCTCTGCGAACAAAGTTATTAGGTTGCAAGACTCTAATAGCGGCAGTTGGTGGAGAGTTTTGAATAATTGTGGTCAAGCTACTAAGGGCACATGGGGGATGTCTTGGCGTTAGAAGGCGATGACGGGCGTGGAAGACTGCGAAAATTCTGGGGTAGCTGTCAAACAAGCGTTGATCCTAGAGTTCCCTAATTATTTAATGCTGAATCCATAGGTATTAAAGGCCAACCCGGAGAACTGAAACATCTTAGTATCCGGTGGAAAAGAAGGAAAAATCGATTTCGTCAGTAGCGGCGAGCGAAAGCGAAAGAGCCTAAACCACGCAGGTTTTCCTGTGTGGGGTTGTAGGGTCCTTCACATGAGAGTTACAAAATTAATCATTAGCAGAATGGCCGTGGAAACACCAACCACAGCGGGTGACAGTCCCGTACGCGACATTGATTAATCTCTCGAAGGAAACCTGAGTAAGCTGGGTCACGTGAAACCCCGGCTGAATCTACGGGGACCATCCCGTAAGGCTAAATACTCTCTAACGACCGATAGCAAACTCAGTAGGGCGACTGAAAGATGAGAAGAACCCCGTCGAGGGGAGGAATGTGAACCTGAAACCATGTGCTTACAAGCTGTCGGAGTCCTATGTCCTTCGGGGAATGGATGACGGCGTGCCTTTTGCATAATGATCCGGCGAGTTACCGTCAGTGGCTTGGTTAAGGTCTTACGGACTGAAGCCATAGGGAAACCGAGTCTGAATAGGGCGACAATTGGTCACTGGTGGTAGACCCGAAACTGCGTGAACTACCCATGGGCAGGATGAAGCGCGGGTTAAACTGCGTGGAGGTCCGAACTCGTCTGGGTTGAAAACCGGTGGGATGACCTGTGGGGAGGAGTGAAAGTCTAATCAAACGCAGAGATAGCTGGTTCTCACCGAAATATATTGAGGTATAGCCTCGAGGAACTACATTGTGGGGGTAGAGAGACTGAATTGGCGTGGGGGTCATTCCCGACTACCCAGCCTAGCCAAACTCCGAATACCATAATGACTACCTCGGGAGACAGACTGCGAGGGATAAGCTTCGTAGTCGAGAGGGAAACAACCCAGACCAACAGCTAAGGCCCCAAATTCATACTTAGTCACTAAGGAAGTGACGTTACTGTGACAGCCAGGATGTTGGCTTAGAAGCAGCCACCATTTAAAAAGTGCGTAACAGCTTACTGGTCGAGTAATGTCGCGCCGATAATGAACGGGAGTAAGTATGAAGCCGAAGCTTTGGAATCGCAAGATTGGTAGGTGAGCGCTGTATAGTAGATACAAGTGACACGGTAACGAGTCATGTCGGACTATACAGGTGATTATGCCGGAATGAGTAACGATAATGCAGGTGAGAATCCTGCACGCCGAAAGCCTAAGGTTTCCTGGGGAAGGGAAATCCGCCCAGGGTTAGCCGGTACCTTAGTTGAGGCCGAAAGGCGTAGACGATGGATAGCAGGTCAACATTCCTGCGCTGCTAACGTGAACTGATGGAGGGACGGCGTCTCAAAAGTGAGCGGTACGACTAGAAATGTCCGTGGAGTACAGCAAGGTGAGGAATAGGTAAATCCGTCCTCATAAGCCAAGCTGTAAGCCCGAGAGCGTTTATGTTCTCGAAGTCACTGGCGGGACGTCCAAGAAAATCTTCTAAGGGTTAAAGCGTTAGTAACCGTACTAAAACTGACACAGGTAGGCGAGACGAGTAGTCTCAGGCGCTCGGGAGAACGGTGGTTAAGGAACTCTGCAAATTGATCCCGTAAGTTCGCGATAAGGGAAACCTGTTTACAGGTCACAGAAAATCGGCTCTAGCAACTGTTTATCAAAAACACAGGTCTCTGCTAACTCGTAAGAGGATGTATAGAGACTGACGCCTGCCCGGTGTCGGTAGGTTAAGGAAGAAGGTTAGCCTCACGGCGAAGCTTGCGACCGAAGCCCCGATAAACGGCGGCCGTAACTATGACGG
>CAYMWL010000051.1:0-50502 GCA_964394305.1 uncultured Pirellulaceae bacterium | reverse complement strand
CGCCAATTTTCGCCTCGGCGCGAAGAGCAATTCACGCCAGGCCGTGAACGGTTACTGTTCGCAGGAGGACTGAACTTAGAATCGCATAGCCGCTGAGAATAAGTGTCATTCGGATCAGCTCGCGAGATTGAGGCAACCAAACTTTCGCGATTTAGCGCATCAATTCCTATCTCGCGAATTAGCGACCACACCTCTGCACCCTGCCCAAACATATCCTTTCCGGTACCCGTTTCCCAAAAATCTGTCGCAATATTGCCGATGACGTCATGCCAGGATCTTGCATGATTATGAACCTTCTCGTGCAGTTCCCGGACAAAGATGTCAATCGCGCTGCCCGGATGCCAATCTCGATTGTACGGACGAATCCATGCGATTAGATCGATCGACCGTAGGAAGGATAGTCGATTCTTAGCGATCCTGTCATTCGGATGTCTAAATAGCTCCAGCAGATGCGTAAAAGTGATGCAAACATGCACGCCACGCGCAGTGAGTTGCGACAGAAACCGCCGCGACTTCTCACGGTCCAATGTTTCAACACTCCAAAAGTCGCGCGCAAGATTTCCTAGCGTCGCAGAATCCAATACCAGGAACTTCGGCAGGATAATAGTCATTTGACTCCCTTCGGCGTTGCACGACGCGACAGCATTATAGGGGAGGACAAAGAGTATGCAAAAATGTTCGGTGGCGGATGCCTTGGAACTCAGCCGTGTCACTTCATGGATTGGCACGCGCACACCCGTTCAAATCCGGCTAAAATGGATCGATGCCGTCTGTTTGCCCAGTCGGTACCCGCTTCAGCCCCTCACACGGGGCTTGGCCCGGAGTACCGGGACGAGGGAGAGAGGATGTTGGCGTCGGTGCCGGGATCAGTTTTCTAGCAGCGGTGGTCGCGCGTACTGATGCAGAATGCGCTCGCACATGCCGGCCATGGCAAAGACTTGCGGCGAGGTGAACGCGATGAATTGCAGCCCGCATGGCAAGCCGTTCGCCGCGAGGCCGCAGGGAATGGTGATCGTGGGCAAACCCAAATAGCTCCAAGGCGAATTGAACTCCGGGCCGCCGGTCGAAGAGGTATCGGGCGCGGGCGTGGTTGTCGAAGGCATCACCAGGCAGCCGAGCAGATCGCCCTGCATGTGCAGTAGCTGAGCAAGTTCGTTGCGCACCGTTTCTTGCCGCCGCAGGGCTTCGGCGTAGTCGACGGCTGCCGTTGCCAGTCCCTCTTGAATGAGCGAGGTGATTCGCGGCGCGAACTTTTCGGGCTGCGCGGTGAATTGCTGGCGATGATGTTCGGCGGCTTCGACGGCCATGATCGAGCGATGCCAGGCGACGACCTTTTCGAAGGACCGCGGCAAAGACAGGCGGCGAACTTCGAACGAGGTCTTCAAGCGATCGAGGGCGGTGGCCGTGACGCTGCGAACTTGTTCATCGGCAGCGTTCAGCAGCGGGCCTTCGACGACGAACAGCGTGCGGTAAACGCTATAGCACTCGAGCCAATATTCCAAATCGCGTTCGGCCCAGGGACGAGTGACCGATGCTTCGACGCCGCCACTGGCGCGGGCGGCCAGTTGTTGCCAGATAAGATAGAGATCGTTCACACGCCGCGCGATGGGGCCGACGTGATCGAGATGAAAGGCGAGCGGCTCGACTTGTTCGAGGCTGACTTCGCCGAAGGGAGGCTTGAAACCGGCGACGCCGCAAAACGACGCTGGTCGGATAATCGAACCGCCGGTTTGCGTGCCGATGGCGCCGCAACACATTTCCATCGCGGTCGCCGCGGCGCTGCCGCTGCTGCTGCCGCCCGGTGTGTGAGCGAGATTCCAAGGATTCTTGGTCGGCGGCGGATCGAACGAGGCGAACTGCGTCGTCACCGTTTTGCCCAGCAATATGGCGCCGGCTTCGCGCAGCGCGGCAACGACCGGTGCATCCTTAATCGCAGGCTGCGAACCGCGCAGCGGTGAACCACATTTCGTCGGCCAGCCGGCGACATCGATGATGTCCTTGATGCCAAACGGAACGCCAAAGAGGGGGCTCGTTGGTTCTTCGCCGGTGGCAAGAATGCGACCGAGCCGCTCGGCCTCTTTAATGGCGCCGGTGCGATCGACGGAGACCCATGCTTGCACGGCTGGTTCATGGCGTTCGATATTGGCCAAACATTGCTCAACGAGATCGATTGGCCGAATTTCGCCTTCGCGAATAAGTTCCGCGGCTTTGGCGATGGTGGGTAGTTCCTGCGTCATGCCGCTACACTAACGATTGTGGCTCAGACTGAATAGTTGCCCTTTTCTATGGAACGAGTGAATCATGACCATCGATCCGCTGCAAACGCGCCATCGCCCCGAGCTCGTTCATGAATCGGCGTTCATCGCGGCGGGGGCGATGGTGATTGGCAACGTGACGCTCGCGGAAGAGACCAGCGTGTGGTTCAACGCCGTGGTTCGCGGCGACAGCGAAGCGATTTTGATCGGCGCTGGGACAAACGTGCAAGACGGTTGCATTCTGCATGCTGATCCTGGCCGGCCTTGTTTGCTCGGGCAACGCGTGACGCTGGGGCATGGAGCGATTGTGCATGGGGCCACGATCGAAGACGACGTGCTGATTGGCATGCGGGCGGTGGTCATGAACGGCGCGAAGATCGGGCGCGGCAGCATCGTCGGCGTGGGCGCGGTGGTGCTGGAGAATATGGAAGTGCCGCCGGGAAGCGTTGTGCTCGGCACGCCCGGGAAAGTTGTTCGCAATGTCGGCGAACGCGAGATGGGAAAGATTCGCCACGCGGCCGAGCATTACCGTGCGGCGGCGAGAGTGTATCGGCGGAGTGTGGCGACTTAACGTGGCCTGAACGCGCACATTTTCTCAGTTTTCAGTTGCAAAGCAAAATTCTCTCCGCGAAATTACGGCATCGTGATTGCCCCTCCCGCCTCCTTCCTCAGGAGCCCTCGCATGAGCCCTTCCAAAATTTCTCGCCGAACTGTCATCCAAGCTGCCGCGGCGTCGAGCGTCTTTCCGCTGTTTGTCATATCAGGCACCAAGGCCAGCGGGCGGGTGATCGGCGCCAACGACACCATTCGTATCGGCGTCGCCGGCATCAATGGCCGCGGTGGTTCGCACATCGATGGCTTTGGCTCGCAGAAGAACGTCGAGGTTTCGTATCTGATCGATCCCGATTCGTCGAAGTTCGAATCGCGGATCAAGCACGTGCAGGGGAAAGGAGGCAACACGCCGAAATGCGTGCAGGACATTCGCCAGGCCCTGGAAGACAAATCGCTCGACGCCATTTCGGTCGCGACGACGAATCACTGGCATTCGCTGATCACGATTTGGTCGTGTCAGGCGGGCAAAGACGTGTATGTCGAAAAGCCGATCAGCCACAATGTGTGGGAAGGCCGCAAGTGCGTCGAAGCGGCAAAAAAATATAACCGCGTGGTGCAACATGGCACGCAGCGGCGGAGCAGCAGCGGCGAAGCCAAGACGATGGCCGCCATCCACAGCGGAAAGTATGGCAAGTTGCTGGTGAGCAAAGGCTATTGCTGCAAAAGCCGCTGGAGCATCGGCACCAAGCCGATCGAAACGCCGCCTGCTTATCTCAACTTTGATATTTGGAATGGCCCGGCCGAGAAACTCGACTTTCATCGCAACCTGGTTCATTACAACTGGCATTGGTTCTGGGCCACGGGCAACGGCGACATCGGCAATCAAGGCGTGCACGAGATGGACGTCGCGCGGTGGGCGATCAAGGATGGCACGCTGCCGACGCGCGTTTGGAGTATGGGCGGCCGCTTTTTGCCCGATGGAAAAGATCAGGGCGAGACGCCGAACCAACAACTTTCGGTGATGGAATTCGGTGAAACGCTGCTGGTGTTTGAGACGCGCGGTCTGACTGGGAACAAGACTTATCCCGATTGGCCGACGCAAGTCACCAACGAATTCTACATGACCGAAGGTGTAATCCGCGGCGGCAAGTTCTATCCGAAAGGAAGCGACAAAGGCGAGTCGCTGCAAGGTGGCGACGATGCCAAGGTCGCGCCGGGCGGCGCCTTTGGTAGTTTCACCGCCGCGATGCGCTCGCGCGATCCGAAGGACAACAACTGCGACGCCGAGGTCGCGCATTATTCTGCAGCCCTCTGCCATCTGGCGAACATCTCGCAGCGCCTTGGCAAGCAAGTGCCGTACAGCAAAGAGGCTCCCAAGGAAGCCGGTGATAACAAGATCGTACTTGAATCGTTTGCCAAGATTCGGGACAACATTGCCGGCGTGGGAATCAAGCTCGATAGCGCGGAGTACACGCTGGGCCGCGCGCTGACGTTTGATCCGAAGAGCGAACAATTCGTGGGCGACGATGCCGCGAATGCGCTGCTGACGCGCAAGTATCGGGCGCCCTATGTGGTGCCGGAAACAGTTTAGTTGGCGTGAGTGATTTGAATCGGGCGTCGCCATTTTCAACCGCGGTAGTCAGCGGAGGACCTCTCATGCGTAGCCGATTTGTGGGCGTGGTGTTGGCAGTGGTTGGTTTCGCCAGCCACCTTTGCGGCCAGGAAAGAGAGCCGCTCTTCGATCAAGAGCTGAACGTCAACCCACCGTCGATCAAGACCGACAAAGACGTCAACTACAACTACGACATTGTCTACGTTCGAGCGCTGCGAGCCGGCGATGACAAGCACAAGCGGTTTTATACCGATTTTTCACAGCCCGTCACGCTGGAACCCGGCGCCGATCTGATGCTGCTGCATCCTGATGGCAGCGAAGAGCTGCTCGTCGCCGGCGGCAAGGGTTCAATTACCGATCCGATCATTTCATTCGATGGTCAGTGGTGTTTTTACACGCACATTTACAACCTCGCAGGAAAGAGTCAGTGGTCGCCGCCGAGAGATGGGGCGGACATTTTCAAAATCAATTTAGCTTCGCGAAAAATTATCCGCCTGACGAATCAGCAGTTCGCACCCAACACCGGCGCGGCCAATTGGACGAAGACCTTTCGCTCGCAGCCTGATAGTCAACAGCAGTCGCACCTGCCGTACGGCGTCTTCAACATGGGGCCGCATCCGTTGCCCGGCGGCAAGATCGTCTTCACCAGCAACCGCGAAGGTTTTCGGCCGAGCAAGGGCTATCCGGCCATTGCGCTGCAGCTGTTCGTGATGGACGATCGTGATGAAGATCTGCCGGCCGATGAACAGTATCCGGCGAACCTGGAAAAGATTGGCCATCTGAACATCGCCGGCGCGTTGCATCCGGTAGTCCTCGCCGATGGGCGGATCATGTTCAGTTCACTGGAGTCGCAAGGCATCCGCAGCGAGATCAGCTGGGGCATTTGGACCATTCATCCGGACGGCACGAACTGGGCGCCACTCGTGAGTGCGTTCGATCCGGGCGGCGCTTCGAACGGATTTCATTTTCAAACGCAGCTGAGCGATCGCTCGCTGATCATCGAAGAGTATTACAACCAGAACAACAGCGGCTTTGGTTCGTATCTCAAGATTCCGCCAACTCCGCCCGAGGGTTACGCGCAATTCGGCCCCGCCAACATGAACGATCCGCGCAATCCGCCGCTCCGCTTTGGGCGTTTCGACAACGGCAAGGGAAAATATTACCGCTTGCCCTTCCTACCGACCGGCGCTGTCTCATTCACGCCGTTTGCGCTCAACAACGAAGGGCCTGCCGATCCGGCGATTCTGAAAGACAAAAGTTCGCCGAAGGTAGGCAAGTTCACGCATCCCAGCGGTGCGCCTGACAATCACTTGCTGACGATCTGGTCGCCGGGCCCGGCCAATCATCAATACACCTACCTGCCGCAGATCGATGGCGGCATCTATTTGATCAAGGACGGCAAAGCGATCGAAGAACCCGGACAGATGCGGCTGATCAAGAACGATCCGAACTACAACGAAAGCTGGCCGCGGGCGGTTGTTCCGTATGGCCGGGTGTATGGTCATAGTGAGCCGCGTACGATTCCGCGTATTGCGAACGACGGCAGCAGATCGAAGCATCTGCCGCCCGGAACTCCTTACGCGCTGGTGGGCACATCAAGCATGCTGAAACGCGAGAGCTATCCGAATGCATCTGTGCCGGAAGGCTCGGTGACCTCAACGTTCAACGGCAAGAGCAAAGATCCGTGGAGAGGCCTTGATGCCTTCACTAGTCACGGCAACGGCATGCCGCTGAACTGGCACAATCAAGGAGCTGATGCCGGTCTGTATGACAACAGCGAAGTCCACGCCGTGCGCGTCTTGGCCATGGAACCAACAACGGATCGCCATGGTGCAAATAGCGGCAAGCAGTTTTACAACCACGCCTCGGAACGGCTGCGGATTCTGGGGGAAATCCCGGTGCGCAAATTCGGCAAGCATGGCCAGCCGCTGGATCCCGATGGCTTGCCAGACACGAGTTTCCTGGTGAAGTTGCCCGCGGACTTGGCATTTACTTTTCAAACGATCGACAAGCACGGCCTGCTGCTGAACATGGCCCAAACCTGGCATCAACTGCGGGCTGGCGAAGTGCGACATGATTGCGGTGGCTGCCATGCTCACAGTCAGAAGCCGACGGAATTCGCGGCAACTTATGCCGCGCGAACTGACTATGAACTGTTCGATCTGACGAAGGATCGCACGCCGCTGCTCACGAGCAAGGCGAATGACGAATCGAAGAAGAAGTGGGATGAGGAAGATGAAGCGGGCCTGCGCTATTCCCAGGAGGAAATAACCAGCCCGGAATTTCATCGCGATATCAAGCCGATTCTCGCCCGCAGTTGCGTGGCCTGCCATTCGAAGAATGCGAAAGAGCCGGCTGGGAATTTAGTGCTCGATGATGAGAGCGAAATCTCGTACGAGCAGCATGGCAAGTTCCCGGGTACTTACTATCGCCTAGCTGTCGACGAGCGGGCAAAGTTTGGTCACAAGCCGATTGGCTACGATTCGTGGGGCTATCCGAATGCCTCGCGCTACATCCGTAAGCTGCAAGCGCGGCGCAGTTTGCTCGTATGGAAGATCTTCGGCAAACGTCTGGATGGATTTTCGAACGACGATCATCCGTCAGAAACCAAGCCTGGCTCTGGCGAGTTGCAACTGGCCGGCGTGAAGGTTGACATGCAGAAAAACCGCGCTCGTTGGGATCTCGACTACACGGGCAGCGAGATGCCGCCGCCTGATTCCGTCGAGACTGGCAAGGTGAAGCCGCTGAGCGATGAAGATCGACGCACGATTCTGCGTTGGATCGATCTCGGTTGCCCGCTTGATCGTGCTTTTGATCCGACGAAGCCTGCCGAACGTGGCCGCGGTTGGCTGCTCGATGATCAACGACCGACGCTGACGGTGACCTCGCCTGCGGCGGGGCAAATCGATCGTTGGCAGGAGATTTCGATCGGTATCGACGATGCGTACACAGGGATCGACCCGGCGTCATTGCAGGTCACGCTCGATGCTCCTTTGGACGGAGCCAAAGCGGGCGAGAACCTGGCGAGTAGATTGCGCGAAACTTCGCCAGGTGTGCTCGCGTGGAAATTGCCACCCGATGCGTCGCTGCCGAGCGGAGTACTGACGGTCTCCGTCAAAGACAAACAGGGAAATGAGACGAAAATCGTACGGCGATTTTCCACAGTCAAGAAAGTCGCCGGGAAATGATTTCATCAATTTCGTTCGCGGCGTGTCCGGTTGGGGTAGCAGTGGTTTAGCAAATTCAGATCACTGCACCGATCCCCTCGACGCCAAATCGTTCGGAATTCTGCTATTTCGTCTCCGCTGCAACCTTGGCATCGCGGGCGGCTACCATGGCAGTGATCTCGGCGTTGACGGGGCGAATTTCCCACGGACCAACCTGCAAACCTGGATGACGCGAAATCAATTCGACCGCGTGCTGCATGTCGCGAGCTTCGAGAAACAGCAGACCGCCGATGAACTCCTTGGTCTCTGCAAACGGGCCATCAATCGTCGTTGGTTTGCCGCCACGCAGTTGCAGCGTGACGGCCTGGCTCACTTCTTGCAGCGCCATGCCGCCGACGAAGTGGTCACCGCGGCGCAATTCGTCGTCGTATTCGAAGCAACGTTCCATGATGGTCGCCTGCTCCGCTGGCGGCAGAGCATCGAACATTGATTGATCCCAACATCCCAGGCAAACGAATCTCATGAGTGTGCCTCCCGCAAAATTTCTGATGGTGTCTTGACCGATTATCGAATGAACGTGGCTGGTTTCGACTCGCCGATAGCCGAATTAGAAGTAACTCATTTCTTGGGGCGAAGTGACAAGTTTCCCGCGACGTGACAACCTCGTAATTTTCCCCACCGCGAATGAGCATCTCTTGTCGCGGCTGTGCCAGGGTGGTAATCTGCTGGTGGGTTAGTGCGGCGGCGCTTCCTTTAACTCTGGTACGTTTTGTACTGGCGTTGATCGATTAGCGTACAAACGTTCCTTCCCACCCGGTCTTTTGCCCGGGACGCCGGTTGGCCAGTTTGGTCGGCCCTATAGTTTGGTCGGATAGAGTCGTGGATTTTCAGCTCCATCTTGAGACCGATACGGTCGAGCAAGCCTCGCCCTCGCCTGCCGTTTGTGCTGCGCCGGAGGAAAGCATCCGGAAGGTCCTGCAGCGTCTCCGCGAAGCGCGTTCTGGCGCCGTGATGATTTGCCGCGACGAAAAGTTGCAAGGCATTTGCACCGAACGAGATCTGATTCGCGTCTTGGCCGCGGAAGGGAATCTAAACGCTGCCATTAGCACCGTGATGGTGCCCGATCCGGTGACGCTACAGCCTCGCGATTCCTTGGAAAAGGCCATCAACCTGATGTCCGGCCGCGGCGTGCGGCAGATTCCCGTGGTTGATGCGGGTGGCCGCATTTTGGGTGTGCTCCACGCCCGCGGAATTTTGCACTATCTGGTGCAGCACTTCCCCAAAGTCATTTACACGCTGCCCCCCGCTCCCCACCACAAGACACAGGAGCGAGAGGGAGCGTAAAAGCCCTCTCACTCCCCCACCGATCAAATCCGCCAAGATTTACCGCTGGCACGATCGCTAGCGACAGATTAATGGACAAAGGATTGGCCAAAATCCGATAAGATATTCCGAACACGTAAATTGAAGCTGCTTATCCAGCAATTTTTTTTGACGCAGGCACGCACAGTTCTTCGAGAAGGGGCTCATTGTCAGCCATGTCTACCACGATCGAGCAAGTTCCGACCTCCACCAAGCAAACCACCAAAATTCCGAGCGCTACGATTCGCTTTGCTGGCGACTCGGGCGACGGCATGCAGATCACGGGCGATCAGTTCACCCGTACGACGGCCCTCCTCGGTAACGACATCGCCACGTTTCCCGATTATCCAGCCGAAATCCGCGCTCCCAAGGGAACGCTGGCCGGTGTAAGCGCTTTCCAAGTTCACTTCAGCAGCGAAGACATTTTCACTCCCGGCGACGCGCTCGACGCGCTAGTGGTGATGAATCCCGCCGCGTTGAAGACGAACCTCAGTGACCTTCGCAAAGGCGGCATTCTC
This sequence comes from uncultured Pirellulaceae bacterium, assembly GCA_964394305.1. Classification (GTDB taxonomy): domain Bacteria; phylum Planctomycetota; class Planctomycetia; order Pirellulales; family Pirellulaceae; genus Anatilimnocola. The sequence goes on along the minus strand of CAYMWL010000051.1, from coordinate 41,036 downwards.
ATCTGCAATTCGGACGGTTTCGAGAAGAAAGATCTTGAGCTTGCCGGCGAAACCGAGAACCCGCTGAACTCGCAGGTGCTGGAAGATCAGTATCAGTTGTTCAAAGTTCCGATGACGAAAATCGTCGAAACGGCCTTGAAGGACCTGAAGGCCGCGGGAATGTCGACGAAAGAAATCGACCGCTGCAAAAACTTCTTCGCGCTGGGTCTCGTGTACTGGCTCTACGGGCGCGACATGGAGCCGACGCTCCGCTTCCTGCAGGCCAAGTTCGGCAACAAGCCGCAAATCATCGAAGCCAATACCAAGGCTTTGCAAGCCGGTTGGAACTACGGTGAAACGACCGACGCGTTTATCAGCAACTACAAAATCGATCCGGCCAAGCTGCCGCCGGGCAAGTATCGCGACATCAACGGCAACACCGCGATGGCGTGGGGGCTGATGACCGCTGCCAAGCTCAGCGGCAAAGACTTGTTCCTCGGTTCGTATCCGATTACGCCGGCAAGCGACATTCTGCACGAACTCGCCAAGTTCAAGCACATGGGAGTACGAACCTTCCAAGCCGAAGACGAGATCGCCGCCATCGTGTCGGCCATCGGCGCTTCGTACGGCGGTCACATGGCGATCACGACTTCGAGCGGTCCCGGCATCGCGCTCAAGGGCGAAGCGATTGGCCTCGCAGTGATGCTCGAAATTCCGCTGCTGATCATCAACATTCAGCGCGGTGGTCCGAGCACCGGCTTGCCCACCAAGACGGAACAAGCCGACTTATATCAAGCCATTGTGGGCCGCAACGGCGAATGCCCGATGCCGGTGATTGCGGCACGTGGTCCTGGCGACTGCTTTTATGTGGCTCAGGAAGCCTGGCGGATTTCGACCCGCTTCATGGTTCCGGTCATGGTCCTTTCGGACGGTTACATCGCCAACGGCAGCGAACCATTCCTCATTCCGGAATTCAAGAATCTGAAGCCGATTCCTATCAAGCACGCCGAACCGCAAGAAGGTGGCGGCAAGTATCAGCCCTACAAGCGCGACGAATACCTGTCGCGTCCGTGGGCCATTCCGGGCACCAAGGGCTTGATGCACCGCATCGGCGGCTTGGAAAAGCAGGATGTGACCGGCAACGTGAATTACGAGCCGGACAATCATCAACACATGACCAACACACGGGCCAAGAAGGTCGAAAACGTCGCTCTCGAAATCGGGCCGCAGGAGGTCGAAGGACCAAGCAGCGGTGATGTGCTCGTCCTCAGTTGGGGCGGCACTTACGGTGCTTGCCGCACGGCTGTCGAGCAATGCCTGAGCCAAGGTCACAAGGTGGCTCATGCTCACCTCCGTTGGCTCAACCCTTTCCCGAGCAACCTCGGCGAAATCCTCAAGAGCTACAAGACCGTGCTGATTCCGGAATTGAACATGGGTCAGCTCCGCACGTTCATTCGTTCGAAGTTCCTGATCGACGCCAAGGGCTTTAACAAGGTCAAGGGGCGGCCGTTCACCGTCGCCGAGCTCGTCGGCGAAATCAAAACTCACTTGCCGAAGTAGTCGCTGCGTACATTTCGTCACAACTACTTCGCTTCGTACCGTACACATTCATTCAAACGTTTGAGATACTCACTACCATGGCCAATGACATTGCTCCCACGCTGACCGCAGCCGATTTTGCGAGTGACCAGGATGTTCGCTGGTGCCCAGGTTGCGGCGATTACTCGATTCTCGCTCAGATGAAAAAAGTGATGCCGCAGCTCGGCATCGCCCGCGAAAATGTCGTGTTCATCTCCGGCATCGGCTGCTCCAGCCGATTTCCGTACTACATGAACACGTACGGCATGCACTCGATCCACGGCCGCGCCCCGGCGATCGCCACGGGTTTGAAGTGCGTGCGTCCCGACCTGCAGGTGTGGGTTGTCACCGGCGACGGCGACGGATTGTCGATCGGCGGCAACCACTTCTTGCACCTGATGCGCCGCAACGTCGACCTGAAAATCCTCCTCTTCAACAACCGCATTTACGGTTTGACGAAGGGGCAGTATTCGCCCACATCGCCGCTAGGCAAGATCAACAAAAGCGCCCCGATGGGCGTGATCGACAATCCGCTCAATCCGCTGTCGGTGGCCATCGGTTGCGAAGCGACCTTCGTCGCCCGTTCGATCGATGTGAACATCAAGCACCTGGGCGAAGTCCTGAAGCGGGCTGCTGAACACAAGGGGACCGCGTTTGTCGAGATTTATCAAAACTGCAACATCTTCAACGATGGTGCGTTCGATTACGCGACCTCGAAAGATTCAAAGCTGGACACGACCGTAGAACTCGAACATGGCAAGCCGTTGATCTTTGGCAAGAACAAAAATAAGGGCATCCGGCTGAATGGCACGGAACCCGAAGTGGTTGAACTAGGCAAGGGAATCAGCGAAGATGATCTGCTGTTCCACGACGAGAAGGCCCCCGAGCCGACGCTCGCCTATCTGCTCAGTCGGATGCGTCATCCGGAGTTTCCCGAGCCGATCGGTGTGTTCCGCGCGGTGGATGCTCCGAAATACGACGTTGAATTGAACAAGCAGATCGAAGCCGCCCGGGAGAAGAAGGGGATTGGCGATCTCGACGCCTTGTTCAACAGCGGCGAAACGTGGACGGTTTCGTAGCAACCGAAGGACGGAGCACTGCTCCGTCCAAGTTTGACGCGGTCCATCCTACATTCCGATCAGACTAGGTAAGGCCACACAACTCGGATTCAACCCGCATGGACTGTCCTTACTGCGATCATCCCGTTATCGAAGGGGCCGACCACTGTGATGAATGTGGTCTCCCTTTGGATGATCGCTCGTTGCCGCCGCCGCAAAATGCAGTGGAACTTGCGCTCCTCACGGATCGCGTCTCGCAGTTCGAAGGCCGCCGGCCCCTGTTGATTCCAGACACGATGCCGGTGCGTGAAGCGATCAAACTCCTCGCGCTCAACAACATCGGCTGCATGCTGGTTGTCGATAAGACCGAGCTTGTTGGCATTTTCACCGAGCGCGATGTGCTGATGAAGATCGGCGCTGAATTGTCGACATTGGGCGACAAACCGGTACGTCAATACATGACGGTTCAAGTGGAGTCACTCCCCGTCTCCGCTAAAGTTGCCTTCGCCCTGCATCGTATGGATTTAGGTGGCTATCGCCACGTGCCCATCGTCAACGAAGTCGGCCGCCCCGTCGGCATCTTTTCAATCCGCGAAATGCTGCGGTACCTCACTCGCGTCATGGCGGATTAGCAAGAAGCGCTCCTACCCGTCGAATACATCGGCAGGAGCAACTTCCGTGAGCAAGCATACCTGGGGCGTGGTAGGTTGGTATGCCCTGATTATTGCGAGCCTTGTTGCGGCGGTTATGTTTTGGAAACCGCTGTTGATCGTCCTGGGAATTGTTCTGATCCTGGGGACTGCGCTCGCCGTGCTGGTGGGCATTCCCACCTTTCTCATTTCGCTTTGTATCGAAAGGTCGCTGGTGAAAGCGGCGAAGCGAACGGGAACTGTCGTTGTCTACTGCTACGCATTTGTCGCGGAATGTGCGGCGAATATTGCTTAGCCGCAGCGGCGAACTCTTAGCGCTCCGCAGTGGCATGAGTCCATTGCCATTGGCACGTTCGATGGCGCGCAAAAAAGCGGCGGTGATCGCTAAGGAATCACCGCCGCGGTTTTATACGATAGCAGGTTCGAACTTCGAAATCTCTAATCGTTTTGACGACAATCGCGCGGATCAACGTCCGCAGGCAGATTAACGACGACCGCCGTAGCCGCCGCCACCGCCACCTCGGCCGCCGCCGTAACCACCACGACCACCGCCACCGCCACCGCCGCCACCGCCGCGATCTTCACGCGGGCGAGCTTCGTTGACTGTCAGCGGGCGACCTTCGTGTTGCTGCTCGTGCAGACCCTTGATGGCCTCACGGGCAGCGTTGTCGTCAGCCATTTCGACAAAGCCGAAACCCTTGCTGCGACCGGTGTCGCGATCCTGAATCACTTGAGCACTACGAACTTGACCGTAGGCCGAGAAGAGCTCTTCGAGCTTCTCGTTCGTCACCCCGTAGCTCAGGTTCCCGACATACAACTTCATTGCCACCGCACAACTCCTGACAAAAAACTCCGGCCCTTGTAATTCACTTTCAGGGCCGATGGAAAGGGACCGCTCGTGGTCCGCCAAACGGAACAGGCGAGGGGAGCAGCGGACCGATTCTACAGAACCAAACGCTACGCACAGCTTCGTCGACCTATTGGCCACTCAGAGTTATACACCTTGGTGCGGGGCCGATGCCAGCATGAAATGCGGGAAATTTTTTTGGAATTCGCCAGCACAACAGTGGCAATTGACCTAGCTCTTTACGCTCAGGGATTCCCATTGCAATTGAGACAGCTGCGGGCGCGGTAATTGTCGTTCGATTGCGGCCATCACCGCGAGCACAATGTCCTCGCGCCAAGGAAGCGAAATTACCTGCACGCCGACCGGCAATCCGGCGCTGCCAGCTTCGACTTCCGCCGCCCTTTGCAGCACGCGATCACGGCTGGCCAGCCGGACGTTTTGCTCATCCTTGCGAACCGTCGATACCGAAACAATGCCTGCAGGCCAGCCAATCAAGTTCGCCAAAAATGAATAGCCCGCTGCGGCTACCAGGTCGATCGGTTTGCCATGCTGAGGCGCGGGCACGGCAAACGCCGGCGCGATGATCGCGTCATAACCGCGCAGCAGCATTACGCCGACGACCAGTGATTCGCAAAAATCACGTCGACTGACGAGTTGCCAATATTCATCGGCCGACCGCGGTCGACCGGCGCGAAGGAGCGCGGCCATGTGCATTTGGCCAAACATGCGTAAAACAAACGTCAGCACGCTCCGCGGCACTCGCCCCAGACCAGCGAGTGTCAAGATGCGACTCACCCGCCAGTCGAGCTTGCTGCCCTGTGCGATGCGGCGTAAATCGGCGCCGCCGTCGGCAGTGATGAGTCCGACGTAGTTGTCGATAATGGCAGATAATGCGCCGAGCCCGGTTTCGCACGTTTTGGCGCCTTGGCTTTCAAGCGCGGTTGCTGCTTCGCGAATCGCGCGTTCGATGGACGCGGCCGGTGGAATATCGTGACCATCGCCCAACCACACGCCAATGTTCAATTTCGAAACGTCCACGTTGCGAAAATCGCGTAGCGGTCGAGGCTGAACGTCATGCGGTGCCGCATCGGCATCGGACTCGGTAAGAACCTGCAGCGCGAGGGCCAGATCTGCGACGCTCCGTGCCATTGGTCCCGCAGCGGTGACCATGGCTTCTAAGCCGTTGAAGTTGCTGCGCGCTCCGTGATTCGTTAACCGGCGTGAAGTTGGCTTCAAGCCATGAATCCCGCAGCAGTGGGCCGGAACGCGAATGCTGCCGCCGAGATCATTTCCTAACCCGAGCGCCGAACCGTGCGCGGCGATGATCGCCGCTTCGCCGCCACTGCTGCCGCCCGGCGTGCGGGCCAGGCACCAGGGATTATTCGTGCGCCCATAAACCGGGTTATCACATTCATGCCAGAGCATCAGTTGGGGCACGTTTGTTTTGCCAAGCAAAACAGCGTCGGCTTGTTGCAGACGACTGACGAGATAACCGGTTTGCTCCGAGAGTTCCGCTTTCAGAAGCGGCAACCCCAGGCAGGAGGGCGCACCTTCGACAAAAAAACAGTCCTTCACGGTGACCGGCACGCCAGCGAGCGGCCCGAGTTTTTCACCGCGGCCGATTTTCTCGTCAATCGCTGCGGCATCACGTGCCGCCGCTTGGAACCGCGTCCACACCAGGGCGTTCAACGACTTTTGTGTTTGCTGACAGCGTTCGATATACGCTGCACAAACCTCGCGAGCACTCACCTCGCGCGCGGCAACTCGCTTGGCGATTTCGGCCGCAGACCAGTGCAGGCATTCATGCATGAAAAGGTCTCGGGGGCCACTGCGTCAAATATTTCGCGGGTCCAGAATTATCATGGCAACGCGGAACAAACCATAGCTAATGGGCAGCAAGAGCGCGCCAGCCAGAATGCAAATCGTGCCTACCCAACGCCCTTTGCTGCCATTCCAATACAGCGTCTTGGAGATTTGGATCCCTCGCTTCGTGAAGCCGGTGATCCCAATCACCACAAACAGTAGTGAGCAAATCAACAAGCCGATGATGATGGGCATGGAATTATCGCTTCACTTCCACGCCAGGAATTGCGGCCTGCAATGCGGCGACGCCATCGTCAGTGATGCCCGCAACAAACGTCACGATGACGGTCTTCAGCTTCTTCAAGCCGTGCAACTCGGCGAGGCCCGCATCGGTGATGTACATGCTGTTGCCGAGATGAATGTATTCGAGGTTCTCGAGGTCCTTGATATTGGCCAGCCCCATATCGGTGATCTCGGTCTTATCGAGATTCAGCTTCTTGAGGTTCTTCAACTGACCAACTGCCGGCATATCGGCATCGGTGAAGCTCGTCGACCAGACGTTGAAATCGACCAGGCTTTGAATCTGCGTGATGGCTTCAAAGTTCTTGCCGATGCCGATGTTCGATTCGGAAAGATCGAGTTCCTTGAGTTTTTTCAGCCCCACCAGGTGCTGCATACCGTCGTTCTTTACGGCTGTTTCGCGCAGGACCAGGATTTCCAAATTGGGAATCGTGCCAACCTTTTCAATCGCTGCATTGTTCACCGCCTGGCAACCGTAGAGGTCGAGTTCTTTCAGCGTTGGATGATTGGCCAACTTGTCGAGACCTTCCTTGCTGACGGCTGATTGAGCCAAGCCCAGCACTTTGAGTTTCTGCAACTTGCTGATGTGCTCAAGTGCTTCATCCGTAATATCGCGGCCGTACAGCTTGAGCATTTCCAGATTGCTCAAGCCAGCGAGCGATGAACAACCTGCTGCGGTAATTAGGTTGCAATCGGTCAAGTCGAGCGCCACGAGCTGCTTCATGCCGGCGATCGCTTTCAAGCAATCGTTATCGAACTTGGTTTGCGGAGCGCGAATCTTCCGCAGTGTTTTGTGTTTTGCCAACACTTCATAAGCAGGCACGGTAAAGTCGGTCTTCTTCAGATCGATGTCGTCCAGCTTGGGAATATCGAGCAGATACTTCGCATCGTCATTCTTCACGTCGCTTTGTTCCAGACGCAGATTCTTGAGCGCTGGATGCCCCTTCAGATGGGCCAGACCTGCGCCGGTGATGCCGCGAATTTCGGCCGACAGCGTGACGCAATGCGGCAAGGCAGCGACATGCTTGAGGTCGTCGTTGGTGCATTCCGCCGAAAGAATCACTTCGCCGACGTTGCCGGCTTTGTCGAGATTCAGTGTGGCTCGTTTGGCCTGCAGTGCGGCGATGGCAGCAGCGCTGTCCTTGGCATCGTCGGCGGCTGCCGGCGATTCGCCGGTGGGCGCTTGCGGATCGCCGGCGACCGGTTTCTGGGGATCTGGCGAGGGGCAGCCCGTCAAGCAAACCGCCGCCCAAGCCAGGGCCAGGCACAAAGAAATGGACCGAGTATTCACCGCAGAAAGGGTCATCGTCGCACCAGTCGCTCAAGAAAATGATTGCAGCGACGGCTGGGTCGGAGCCTGGCCCGGACCCTTTATCAATTCAAGCAACGCCGCCGCTTACGTAAGAAAGAGTACCGCGAGACTGCGGCGGCGCAAACCCCTGCTCATTGCCGACGCTGCGAGCGTCGGCGCTAGAAAGGTGAGCAGCAACCTGCCGAAGCTGGCAGCTTCGGCCACGATTACGCGGCGGGACGCAATTCGCGCAGTTCGTCGAACAACCCTTGGGCGTTCTCCAGGCCACCCACGCTGGCGATGAAGGCCGTGATCATGCGAACCTGCTCTTCGGTCGCTTCAATTCCCTCTTCTTCAAGCAACTCTTGAATTTCATCGGGCTGCAGCTCTTCGATGCGGACGGGAAGTTCGTCGGACATGCAAAACTCCGTTCATGCAAATTGCCAGGTGACTTTCTGTACTTCGGCCGCCGCCAGCAAGCAGCTTGCGTTGCGGGGCCGCCAACGGTATCAGCCGCACCCCCTGACAAGGTTCGCCACTGAACTGCGTAAGCTAGGCAAGACTTCCCGAACAGATAACGAAAACGGAATGTAAGGTAGTGAATGCGCCGATGTTGATTGCAACGAGTCAAAAGATCGTTTTCAAGTTCCAGCCGGTGGTGATTGAAGATGCCTCACGCGGAAATGACCCAGCATGTGCGCCAACTCGTCGCCGAGGCCTTTGCCCGCGCCGGTATGCCGCAACCCACCGAGTTCAGCGAGAGCATTCTGATCAAAGGCGGGAACTACTGCGGCCGCCGCTTCGTCGGCGACGGTGGCCACGCCATTTGGTTCGTCGAAGAGAACCAGTTGAAGCTGTATGCAGCGGATGGCAAGCTGACTCAGGTGATTTCGACGTTGTTGCCTGCTTCAGTGTTGCGACGTGCTGCGTAGGTTCGAAATGCCCGCGTTACGATCCGCGCGACGCGATAACGGGTCGTGCGTTCAGGTGCCAAATGCGCTGGTACCCTTTGCTTCCTCGCTTACGCTTCGGGTCACCTCTCTCCCCGCTTCGCACGGAAAACAAAAAAAGGTTGCGCTGCATCGCAGCGCAACCCTTCAATGATTTTCCGCTGACCAACCGCAGTCCTTAGTGGCCAAACTCCGGACGGCGACGTCCCAGTTGGGTTTGCAGGCGGGCGACGATGCTGCTGTGCATCTGGCTGACGCGGCTTTCGCTCAGGTCGAGCGTCGCGCCGATTTCTTTCATCGTCAGTTCTTCGTAGTAATACAGAATGATGATCAAGCGTTCGTTGCGATTCAGCCCCTTGGTGACCAATCGCATCAGGTCATTCTTTTGAATCCGCTTGGTCGGGTCTTCGCCCTTCTTGTCTTCGAGAATGTCGATCTCGCGGACGTCTTTGTAGCTGTCGGTTTCATACCACTTCTTGTTGAGGCTGATCAGATTAACGGCCGAAGCTTCGCTAATCATCCGTTCGAGTTCGGGCACCGGCAGTTGCATGTGTTCCGAAAGTTCAGCGACCGAAGGATGGCGGCCGAGCTTGGCTTCGAGCGTTTTGGTCGCTTCGCCGAGCTTGCTGGCTTTGCTGCGAACGAGGCGCGGCACCCAGTCCATCGTGCGGAGTTCGTCGAGCATGGCGCCACGAATACGCGGCACGCAATAGGTTTCGAACTTCACTCCGCGGTTCATGTCGAACGCGTCGATGGCGTCCATCAAACCGAAGATTCCGGCCGAGATCAGGTCGTCGAGTTCGACGCCTTCGGGCAACCGCGCCCAGATCCGTTCGCCGTTGTACTTCACGAGCGGTAGGTAGTTTTCTACCAACCGGTTGCGCAGTTCCTGAGAAGTCTGATCTGCCTTGTACCGCTTCCAGATTTCGTCGATTTCAGACGGTGGAGCAGCAACTTGGGTAATGGCAGGAGCAGGAACAAGCGTAGTAGCCGTCATTCGATCCTCCGTGATGACGCTGACCGCTGCAGGGGTAGCTGCAGCGACCAACAACTCACCGCACATCATGCGCGGCGTTTTTCCGTGGGGGTGTGAATCCTGGCGAATCCCGCGAAAGGAACTCGTTCAGAATCCGTATTACTTCGCAGCTGCAGCAGTCGACGAATTCGTCGCTTGCCGCTTCTGCTCCATCGCAGCCAGGAATTTCTGCCGAACACCTTCGACGATGAACGATTCCGCCAAGGTACCCGCGATAAACCCGACTGCTGCAAATCCAAACATTGCGCCGCAAGCCACCATGATGGTCATTTCGAATCCGCTGCCGGAGATCGCGCCACGGATGAGCACTAACGTGCCTGCCAGTGGTCCGAGGATTCCCGCGTAGGATCGCCCCATGATTTTTTGCCGCGCCGAAATACTTTGTGCAAACGATACAGTTTGACTCGTACAGGCGCTTTAACGCCCTCAGTTAATCGGCACTCAGAACCGTCGAACTTGAACGATTCTGATCGTGAACTTTTCTCCGCGTCTTAGAAATGAATTGGCTTGAGGAATTTAAGTCAGCCCGTCGCGTTAGCCAGGGCATTCGAGTCTTGAATTGTTGTTCTGCATGTGAGGATCCCCTCACTGACGTAACAGGCTTTCTTAGGCAGCGCGACGGAACTCCGTCGGCTCGGCACCGGATAAATCGTCCTGCGGCACGAGAGCATGTGCAAATTGGTCAATGGCTCGACTCAGGGGCGACTGTGGCGTGAGCACAGTGACCGGCACGCCGTGCCGCTGAGCTTGCCTGGCTTGTTCGTCGAGCGGTAACGCGACGGCGAGTTGCAGCTTGATGTCGAGGAACCGCTGGCACGATTGATCGATGCGACGGAAGACATCGGTGGCTTGCGCGTCGTCTTGCGCTTGATTGACCACAATGCGCAGCTGCGGCGCAATGGTGGCAGGCGAGTACATGGTTTTGACAGCAGCATAGGTATCCATGACAGCAACGACATCCGGCGCAGTGACCAGCAGCACATCGTCAGCAGTTGCCCACAATTGCCTGGCGAAGTCGGTTGCTTCACTCCCCGCATCGATCACGAAGACGTCGACATGCTTGCTGAGCGAATGGAGTTGCCGCAGCAAACGCTGTTGCGATTTGGGCGTGCACTGCGCTGGCGGAATTGGACTGACAATGCCGGGAATCAGTTGCAACCCAGCCGGACCGCGCTGCAGCACCTCATGAATATCCCGCTTCGCAGCGAGCACTTCGCCGAGTCCCGGGCTGAGAGCGCAACCGCAGAGAACTGCCGCAGCTGGCGTCTGCAGGTCGGCGTCGATGAGCACAGTTCGCAGGCCATGTTTCGCGAGGGTCACGGCCAGGTTGACGCAAGTCGTGGTCACGCCCACGCCGCTTTTGCCGCCGGCGGTGACGATCATGCGCGACCGCGGCAGCGCGCTGCCGCTGGAAGATTCGCGCAACACGAGATTTCGTAAAGGTGACGCCTGGTCTGGCATGGCTGGTGGACTTGAGACAAGGAACGCCGGCAGGCGAGCGCTAGTGGGTGATCGAAAAGTTGATGGAACGACAAGGAGCGAACAGGCTAAATCATCTCCGCTGTCAGCAAGCCGGTGAGATACCGGGCGAGCCAACGTCGCTGAGCAGGACGAATGTCATCGGGCACATTCTGGCCATGCGTCGTGTAACTCAGCGGCAACGAGGTCTCTCGCAAGAGCGCCGCGAGACTTCCCGCTTGCGGCAACTCGTCAAGCTTGGTGAGCATCAGCGACGTCGGATTCACGCTCGCATAAGCCCGCGTGGCGAGCTGTTGGCAAGCGATGCTCGACGTGGCGCTGAGCACCAGGTGCACTTCGTCCGGATCGGCGATCGCGAGCAATGAACGCTGCTCGGCAATCCGCATGGCATCACGCGGACTGCGGCCGGTGGTATCGATAAGCACCAACTGACAATCGGACAAAGCTGCGAGCGCGTCCCGCATTTCTTGAGCGTTTGCGGCAACTTCCAGAGGCAAATTCATGATGTCGGCGTAAGTCTTCAACTGATCGACGGCCGCAATCCGGAACGTGTCGATTGTGATCAGGCCCACGCCACGCTGTTCGTTCAGACGAAATCCGGCCGCGAGCTTGGCGACGGTCGTAGTCTTGCCGACACCCGTTGGCCCGACGAGCGCCACCACGCGTCGTTCACCCGGCGGAAGTTGCAGTTCGCCGCTGAGCGGCACCTCGGCTTCAACAATTCGCAGCAGTTGTTCTTGCACTTCACGCAACTGCGCGTGCGATTTGTGAGCAACAAAGTCGTTAAGCTGTGCGAGCCAGGCCGCGGAAGTAACGTCATCCACTCCGGCCGAATGCAGCTGTTGCGAAACGGCGGCGATCAGGTTCGGGCCGACCTGTTTGTGTGATTTCTGTTCGCGGCAGAGGCTATCGACGACCGAGAACTCGCCGTCGTTGTCTTGGTGCAGCAGCTCGCGAAAACGCAACCGGTAATCGATTGCTTCCGCGGGCGATACAGGAGCGGATTCATAAGTGTTTGCTTCGTAAGTAACGTCCGATTCTTCCTGCACATCGTGCGAGAATCGCGAGCTCACCGGCAAGCGGCTGGGAACATCGACTTCGGCGGACGCCGTAACTTCGATTTCGGTCTTGCCGAACCAGCGCAGCATGCCGGAGCTGACTTCGCGGGTATGAAGCACCGCAGCGTCGTCGCCCAGTTCGGCGCGCACCAGCTGCATGGCTTCGCGAAGGGTCTTGGCTCGGTAGGTTCGTAAATCCATTTGGCGGTTGCTTGCTGGCTATGAACGGTTGGCTGAAGCTTACTTTTCGTCCGGAATCAGACCCATCATTTCGACTTTGGTATCACGTGTGATTTCATTGAAGCTGAGGACCACCAACCGCGAGAGGTTGCCGCTGGTCATCTGCTTCAGGCCGGCGCGAATTTGCGGGCTGACGAGCAAGATCGGCTTGTGGCCGGCCCGCGTCAGCTTGGGCAGTTCCGCAGCAATTCGTTCGCACAGTTTGTCAATAGTGGCCGCCGGCGTGCGGATGAAAAGTCCTCGCTCCGTGTGGTCGATTCCCGCGGCGATCTTATCTTCGAGGGTGGGGTCCAACGTCAAGACGAACAATCGACTTTCTGCGTCGCGATATCGCGTGCAGAGCGTTCGTGCCAAACGATGACGCACATATTCTGTGAGATAAACCGGGTCTTTGGTCTTGGTCGCGGTGTCGCCGAGCGTTTCAAGAATCAGACTCAGCTGCTTGATCGGCACTTCTTCCCGCAGCAGCATCTGCAGCACTTGTTGCACGTCGTGCAGCTTCATCAAGCCAGGAATGAGTTCGTCGACGACGGCCGGGCTGACCTTTTTCAATTCATCGACGAGATGCTTCGTCGCATCCCGCGTCAGCAGTTCATCAGCATGACGTCGCACCAGCTCTTGCAAGTGCGTCGCGAGCACCGCGGTCGGTTCGACCGGTGTGTAGTTGAGCATACGGGCGCGTTCTTCCAGGCCCGCGTCGATCCACACAGCCGCTTGTTGAAACGCGGGATCTTTGGTTTCGATACCCGGAATCTTGCCCGTGGTCACACCCGAATCGATCGCGAGCAACTTGCCCGGAAACGCTTCGCCGCTGGCGACGGGGTTGCCGGCGATCTTGATGCGGTACTGATGTTCGCCGAGGCGGATGTTGTCGCGAATCCGAACCTTCGGCAGGATGATGCCGATGTCGCCGGCCGTTTGCTGACGCACGGCCGTGATCCGCGGTAGCAGATCGCCGCCGAACTTGGGACTGGCGAGGCGAATGAGGGCAGCGCCGATTTCAATTTCCATTGGATCGATGTTGAGGAAATCCTCGATCCGATCTTCGGCGGGCTTCGCAGCAGCGGCTTGCTCGGCTTTTTCTTGTTCAACCAGCTTGTTCTTATCACTGGCGACCTTTTTCGACAGCACCACGGAAAGGCCGATGCAGCCAGCGCCGATCGTGAGCAGCGGAATCTTCGGCAGGCTGGTCATGATCAAGATCAGCAAGAACCCGCCTGCGACCGCCAGCGTGCGCGGGTTGTTCAAGATTTGCTGAAAGAACTCGACCGGCAGATCGCTCTTCTGCGTGCTCCGCGTGACGAGCAAACCAGCCGCGAGTGAAATCAAAAACGCTGGGACCTGGCTGACGAGACCGTCACCGATCGAGAGCTTCGTAAAAACCTCAGCCGCTTCAGCCAGTTCCATGTTGTAGGAGAACACGCCGATAACGAACCCACCGACAACGTTCACCAGCGTGATGATGATGCCGGCGATCGCGTCGCCGCGGACGAATTTGCTGGCACCGTCCATCGCTCCGTAGAAGTCAGCTTGGGCGCCTACTTCGGCCCGGCGGCGTTGAGCTTCTTTTTCATCGATGATGCCAGCGTTCAAGTCGGCGTCGATAGCCATCTGCTTGCCGGGCATGCCGTCCAACGCAAACCGCGCGGCCACTTCGCTGATACGCGTAGCACCTTTGGTGATCACCATGAATTGAATCACGACGATGATCACAAAGATAATAATGCCGACCACGAGCTGATCGCCGGCGACAAAATTACCGAAGCCTTTAATCACTCCGCCCGCGGCTTCTTCACCTTCGGAACCGGCGTGCGTGAGAATGAGGCGTGTGGAAGCGACGTTGAGCACCAGGCGAGCGAGCGTGGTCGCTAGCAGCATCGAGGGGAAGACGTTGAATTCCAGTGGCGTCTTTACATAGATGGTCGTGAGGAGCACGATCACCGACAGCGCGATATTCGCTGCTAGCAGCACGTCCATGACCTCTGCTGGCAACGGCACGAGGATCACGAGCAAGCTCGTGATCAACGAGATCGGTAAAACCAGATCTTGCCAGCGGGACAACCTTGACATCCGTGTCTTCAAGCCGCTTTTTTTGCGGCCTTCCCTCGAAAAGTTCTCAAGTTTTTGGGTAGAGAAGAGGGCGGGAAGTTACCCGCGAGCGAGCTTGCTGTCGAGGTCAGTTCGGCAGCGAGAATTGACGGCAAGCTAGTGCAAAAAAGAGGACGGAGCACTGCTCCGTCCCGTTTCGTGCGATCACACTGACTTTAGGTCGTTTCCGCACCAGGACGGAGCAGTGCTCCGTCCCACTTGTTCCAGCGGCCTTACTCTTCCTTCTTTTCTTCCGCCGGCTTCGCTTCGGTCTCTTTCGAAACGTTAGCCGGGGCGGGTTCCTTGGCAGCAGGGGCATCGGCCGGTTGTTCGGCGGGCTTTTCTGCTGGCATGGGTTCGCGTTTCGTGGCTGCTTCGACAGCGGTCTTCATTTCCGCTTGCAGAGCCTCGCGGGCCTTTTGCATTTCATCGGTCACGGTGCGCTGAGCCTTGGCGAGTTCGTCGCTCAGGTTCTTTTGCATGGCGACTTGCGACTGCTTGAGTTCGTTGGCCGCCTTCGAGCCTTCTTCCTTGGCCTGGGCGATGACCGCTGCGATTTCCTTCGTGCTTTCTTCGCGCACCTTGGCAAACTCGGTTTTGAGCTGAGCTTGCAGCTTTTGCATTTCGGCGGCGACCTCCGACTTCGCAGCGTCGCGGAGCGCGGCAACCTGAGCGGCGGTGCTTGCGGCGATTTTCTTGGCTTCGGCGGCGACGGCGTCTTGAGCATCTTTGCGGAGCGCGGCGATTTCGGTTTGCACCTTGTCGCTGAGCTTGGCGGCCTCGGCTTGAACGAGGGCGGCCGAATCTTTGGCGAGCCTGGCTTCGACGCTGGCAACCTTGTCGCCGAGATCTTTATCCAACTTGGCAGACAGGCTGGCGTTCAATGCGCCGTATAGTTCGGCCTGCCGGCGGGCAGCGCGGCGGCCAAAAATACCCGCATCGGCATCGGCGGCAAAACCGACAGTTGCGGCGGCAGCGGCCAGCGCAATAACAAACTTCTTCATCACAAAAACTCCTGGGTAGGACGGAAAGGCGGGGTGCGAGGCGAGGCGACCGCTCGGCGATTTGCCGGTGGGGCGAACCAACATCCACTCGCGAAGCGCTCAGCCGACCAGGAAATGGGCGGCGAGGCGGGGCGTCCTGCAAAGATACAACTCGATTAAAGGTAACTTTGTCCGATTGTATCGTCTAGGAACGAAATGCCGATTTTCGGTTGTTTTTAGCGACATTTTGTCCCCACACTCGTTCAGAATTTTTACAGGATGTTTTTCTGCGGCCGCGTAACTAGAATGCAGGCTGCGTTTCGCTGCGCCGAAAGTGTCACCCAATCGTGACAATCAGGTCCAGAGTTCGGGGAAACGCACTTTTCGCAGCAGACCTTTTCGTTAGCAGACAGGATCGCGGGCATGGCAACGCTCAGCAACGCTCGAATCAGCAACTTCTTCATTCGCGGTAGCCTCGCTATTGCCTGGCTGCTGATGGCTGGTTCGCTTTGTTCCGCACAGATCACCGCGCGTGGCTTGATCGGGCCCGAGACGTTGGCTCCTTACGGTTTGCAGATGGCCTGGTCGACGACCATCTCCGTCGATCGCGGCAGCGATCGGGTGGTCGACGTCACGCAACACGTCAGCCAAAACGAAACGCAAACGATCTACGAATTCACGTTTGATCGCCAGTTCTACAGCTTCTCGGAACGAGATCGCGATGCCTTCGGTCAGATCCTGGGACCGGATGGCGCAAAGAAAGCTGCCGAGAAGAAGTGGGCGCAAATCAAAGCAGAATACGCCTTTCAAGGTCTGCCGGAGCCGGCCGCGCCGCAGATGGAACAGCGCATCGTGCCCGAGATCACGCTGCTCGCAACCACCCAACGGGGCATGGTTCACTCGATCGATGGCAACACGGGCAAAACTCGCTGGATGACTTCGGTGGGCAAGAATCGCTATCCCACGACCGCAGCGGGTGGCAGCGACAAGTTTGTCGCCGTGGTCAATGGCTCGACGCTGCACGTACTAAATGCTGCAGATGGCACCTTTGCCTGGTCACGTCCCCTGGCCGGTTCACCGGGTGCCGGTCCCATGGTTTCCGATACGCTGGTCTTCGCCCCGCGGATCAACGGCGCCGTGGAACTCTACAAAGTCGACGATCACAAGCGTCCTGCTGCCATTTACAAAGCGCTCGGCCGCACTGTTGTTCAGCCGGTCCTTTCTTACAACAGCGTAGCCTGGCCTTCAGACGCCGGTCACTTGTACGTTGGCTTTGCCAATCAGCAATCCGTTCGCTTCCGCATTGAAGCCAAAGACGGCATCATTTCGAAGCCGTTTTTCACGCCCACCGGCAAGCTGTTTGCAACATCGCTCGATGGCTATGTCTATTGCATCGACGAAGTACGCGGCGAGTTGCTGTGGCGATTCACGACTGGTGAACCGATCGACATTTCGCCCGTCGCCATTGGCGACTACGTGTATGCGATCACGCGCGAACACAACATGTATGCCATCAACATCAACGATGCCACCGAAAAATGGGTGATCTCCGGCATCGGCGGGTTTCTTTCGGGCACCGAAGATCGGTTGTATTGCACCGACGTCACCGGCAATATGCTGGTGCTAGAATCGCACTCGGGCGCCATGCTCGGTTCGATCACGACCAGCACCATGACTTTGAAAATGCCGAACCTGCAAACCGATCGCATTTTTTTGGGGCAGAACACCGGCATTTTGCAATGCATTCGGCAGACGAATTTGAAATATCCGCTCGTGCACTACATGACCGAACCGGGCAAGCGGCCCAAGGTTCCCGGCGCCGCGGCGCCGGGCGTTGCTCCGCCGGCGGCTCAACCGATGCCGATGGTTCCAGCCATCGATCCGTTTGCGGATCCAGCGCCCGGAGCACCTGCTCCTGCAGCACCGCCAGCAGCCGCGCCCGTCGATCCGTTCGGTTAATGCGATGTGCGCAGCGAGCGATTTAGCCGCGCCACAGTTTTCCTTGCCAGGTATCGCGCTGTTCAAATTCCTGCGCGAGCGCATTCAACATCCCTGGCTTGTCGAGCGTCCAGTTCGGCCCCACCAGATAATCGGGCGGCGCATCGCCGCTGACGCGCTCGACGATCATCGTCGGCGGCAATTGTTCCAAGAAGTCGACAAGCGTGCGGACGTATTCTGCCCTCTCCATCAGTAGCACTTCGCCCCGGGCCACTTGATCGGCCAGCGGTGTCCCTTTCACGCAGTACAAATTGTGGATCTTGATCGAGTCGGGATTTTGCCTTGCGATCTCGCGGGCGGTGGCCAGCATGTCGTCATGGGTTTCGCCTGGCAGCCCGAGCATGATGTGTGCGCAAATCTCAAAGCCGCGGCCGCGACTCCGCTGCATCGCATCCGGAAAACAGGCATAGTCATGCCCGCGATTCATCCAAACTAGCGAGCGATCGTGAATCGTTTGCACGCCATATTCAACCGCGAGATAGGTTCGGCCCGCGATTTCTTCCAGCAACTCTAGGACTTCGTTCGGCACACAATCGGGCCGGGTGCCAATGGCAAGACCCACGACCTGCGGATGCTCCAAGGCCCGTTCGTAAACAGCCCGCAGTCGGTCGAGCTTGCCGTAGGTGTTCGTCGCGGGCTGAAAGTACGCGATAAACGTATCGCAGTCGTAGCGAATCTGTAAGCGGCGAATGCCGTCGTTCACTTGATCGAGTATGTCACGGCGTTTTATTCGTCGGCTGGGGCTGAAGCTGCGATTGTCGCAAAAGGTGCAGCCACCGATGGTCACGCTGCCGTCGACGTTTGGGCAGGTGAACCCCGCGTCGACGCTCACTTTTTGCACGCGGCGGCCGAATTTGTTTCGGAGGAAGCGGTTGTAGCTGAAGTAGCGCAAACCAGCGGCCCGCCAATCAAACGCAGCGCCCGCAGTCGCCGGCGGGTTGTTGATTGACGACATAACAGACCTGCATTAAAGTAGTTTCGGGTGGTGCCATCGTGTCGGGGTCTTGTCATTTGCCCCGCATTCCGCTGAACGGCAGAACTGCGCACTACCAAGGTAACAGAGAACAGGAAGCAGAGAAATGTACGGCGAGCTCATTCCCCTGGGCGGCGGCGACCCCATTCCACTTCTCAAAGAAGTGCTGATCATCGGTCGACGTGAAGAAAAGTGCGACATCGTACTCCGCTTCGGCAACGTTTCCGGCCAGCACTGCCAACTCTCGCTCGAGAATGGCTACTGGTACGTGCAAGACTTGAATAGCAGCAACGGCGTGAAGGTGAACGGCACGAAGGTCACGCGCAAACGGATCGACCCCAACGACGAACTTACTGTCGCCAAGCACAAGTACAAAGTCACGTACAATCCGACCGAACTCGGCGCCAGCGGCCCGCCACCGAGCGATGAAGCCGACTACGCTAATATCATGAGCCGCAGCTTGCTCGAAGCGGCGGGCTTGCAAAAACGCAAGCTGCCAGAAACCCGCCGCTACGACGTCAACGACGACGATCCGAACCAGCTGAAGCGGAAAAAAGGCCTCGAGTAGGTTGCGGGCTGCACTGCGGCAGATGTGCGCGACACCCTGTTAATGGCGTCGATTTTTCCGGTGCGCAAAACAGGGCACGTGTTGCGAAAGTCGCCTCGGAAATTGCGCCGTTCTGGGGAACGGCGCATATTTTAGCGCCAAAGCCGGGGACTTTCGCAACAAACACGAGGGAAATCAGGCCCTCGAAAAACGTCCTTAAGGGCGGGCTAATTTAGTCTCGTACCCGCGTCGGCAGGATCACCATCGGCACGCCGTCCCATTGCAGGCGGCGTTGCAGCGAATAGGCCGTTTGGTTGTGCAACAGTTTGCCGTACCAGGTTTCACGCTGGAAAACGAGTTGACCTGCGAAGACCACCGCGCCGGGAAAGTCGCGATGCACCACGCGGCTGAGTTGTTCGAGCTCATCGACCACATCGGTGCCGATCGACATATAGGCCCGCGACGGCAAACCGAGGCGGCGGGCAAGTTCGACATATTTTTCCAGCGAGTCTTCCGTATGTTTCCGCAGGTCTTCCATCGCTTCAATTCCTTTGAAGTTACCGGAGTCGACCACGCCCACAGAAATGAAGATCACATTCTTGAAGTGATTCGGTACGAACCGCAGTGAGTTGAGCAACGTGTGCACACCCAAGCCGCTGTAGCCACCCACGAGGATCACCGCCGTCGGCAATTCCGGATTCGGCGGCGTGAGATTCGGTTTGCCTTGCACTTCAATCGTGCCGAGCGTTTCGTCGAGGCCCCGCAGACGCGAAGTCACGCCGCGATAGTACCGGCGAATCAAAAGCGCAAGCCCCGTGAGCGTGCCCGTAACGACGACCGTGATATAACCACCCTCCAGGAACTTGAAGATGATAGTGACCACCAGAATCGAACCGCACAGCACCGCGCCAAAGGTGAACAGCGTCATCCGCATGTTCCAATTCGGCAACTTCCCTTTCATCGGATAGTAGTACAAGCACATGCCGACCATCGAGAGCGTGAACGTCACGAACACGTTGATCGAGTACATGATGAGCAGCTTCGATACGTTACCCTGAGTCACGATCAGCGCGGCCATCGAACTGAGGCCGATCAACAGAATGCCGTTGTGCGACGAAAGACGCTCCGACAAACTGCCGAACCAGTGCGGCACCCAGCTATCGTGGGCCATGTTGGCGAGGCACTTAGGACCGCCGATGAAACCTGCCTGAGCAGCGACAAGCAGCAGCACGGCTTCTGACAAAATCGTGATGTAGCGGAACAAACTGCCCCACCACACAGCTTTTTCGTCCTTGATCACTTTATCCGCGCCGCCGACGAACCACTGCACAAGCAAGTCGTTCATCGTTTGATCTTTGTTAGCCTCTCTGCGCAGTTCCTTCAGCGCAATCAAGCCTTCGGAACGCACCTTGTGGTCAGGCTGCGTATGTGGGTCGTGGGCCGAAGTCGTTACAGCCGGGCCGACAACATTGTGTTTTTTTAAGTCCAATTCAAACAGCAAATATGCCAGCATCAATCCGCCAGCCGTGATGGCCAACGACGCCCCCATGTAAATCATCGTGCGTTGAGCGGTTGCTACGCGCGGCTCACGCATCACGGCCATGCTGTTCGAAACGGCTTCGATACCCGTGTAGGTACCCGCACCCAGCGAATACGCCTTGAGCAACATGCTGAGCAAAAAGAGCCAACCGTACGCGGGATTTTTCGCGTCGTTCGAAATGCTGGTCGAGACATCGCTGGCCAGGCTGCCGATGTCTCCCACATGCATGCCTAACACGCCGAGGATCAGTACCGCGTGGGTAATCAAAAACACAACAAAGATCGGTGCGAGGACGGTGACCGACTCTTTCACACCACGGAGATTCAAAATCACCAGGAACAGAATCGCCACGAGTTCAAAAGCAACCTTCATCGACCCAGGCCCGCCAAAGACCGGCGAAAACTGAGTTAACGTAGCGCCGAACAATCCAAACAACGCATCGCCGGCTGCGGCGATTGAGACGGTGACGGTCAGTATGTAGTCGACCACCAGCGCACAACCACTGAGCGCGCCGACTCGACTTCCCAGCATTTTGCTTGCGACCAGATAGCCGCCGCCGCCGCTCGGAAACGCTTCGATGATGTAGCTGTAACACGCGGAGATGATGATGACCGTAAAGACCGTCGCCAGCGCCAGAAACAACGCGAGGTAAGTATGTCCCCGCAAATGTTCGAAAGCTTCGCTCGGGCCGTAACAGGACGACGACAAACCGTCCGCGCCCAGTCCCACCCAGGCCAGAAACGCAATCAGCGAAATATGCTGGTGGATCGAATGATCGGCGAGGTCGAGTGGTTTGCCCACCAGCAGGGTTTTGACCGTTTCCTGCAGGCCGGGCTCGTCGACCGGCTCAATCGCCTTGTCGGCGTCGACTTCCTTTACCGGTTCGGTCAGGTGTGTCTCGGCGGAATCGTCAGGTTTCTTCGTCATTGTCGGCAAGTCCGTGCATGGCCGGGGCAGGTGCTCATCGGCCACTTCCGGATATTGTTCTCGGGGTTGGGTTCGCTTCTTCCATTTGCGAAGCGATGAGCATACGCCGAATCAGCATTACTCGGCAAATCGTGTCCCAGCAGGGGAAGGCGAGAAAGTTGCCCGCCCTAACGTGGTGACGTCAGGCGTGGCATGCTGCAATAGTTTTTGGGGGATGCGAACCGTTCGGCTGGTGGTTGAACAACGGTCACGCGACAGCTGCTCGTCCGGCCCCGGTTTCAGGAACCATACTCAGAAAGAATTCGTTCGCAGCTATTATACATTGCCGCCCGTTACCGCAAAGCGGGGACAGCATTCACCGCAAACCATTGCCATCTCTGGCCTTGCGAAGGAAAACTCGATTATTGTAACTGCTCGATATTTTGGATGACCACGGCTTCTTGCGGTACCAGCGGGAAGTCGCCTTGGGCGGCAACGGGACGTTCGGCAATCTTGTCGAGCACGTCCAACCCCTCGATGACTTGTCCAAAAACGCAGTAGCCATACTCGGCGTCGCTGGCGTCGGAGACAAAATCGAGGCCGGGATTATCAACCAGATTGAAGAAAAACTGCGAGGTGGCGCTATGAGCTACTTCTGGATCGCGGGCCATCGTCAGCGCGCCACGAGCATTCTTCAAGCCATTCGCCGCTTCGTTGTAGACCGGAGCGCGACTGGGTTTGGCCTGCAGATCGGGCGTGAACCCGCCGGCGGCGATCATCGAGTTTTTGTCGACATGGTGAAAAATGGTTTGCTCGTAGTAACCACGATTGACGTAGTTCCGCAAAAAGTTGTCCACGGTCTGCGGAGCCTTTTGAATGAACAGCTGCACTTTCACATCGCCAGCGGAAGTGTGAATGAGCAAGATGGGATCGGCGACAGGTTTCTTCTCGACTGGCTTGGGGGCGAAAGAATTGCTGACGACTGCATCGGCGACGGGCGTCCCTTGCGAGGACGGCGTGGTCTCGATGCTCGCGGAAGGAGCGGGAGTTTTGCTGCCGCCGCAACCACTGGCCAGCATGGCAAATCCCAGGCACGCTGCTGCCGTCAGTGCAAACCCCGCCAAACCTTTTGCAATCATCGCCGTGGCCTCCTGCCAGCATCGTACTTAGCCAGCCCATTGCTGGCGGATGGGCATCATGCCACCACCGCCCATTTTTGGCAATGTCGATTTTGCCAGCATGGTTCGGGATATATAAGGAACGAACCGGGAAAAATGAGTCCGTTTCTCTTGTCGGTTTGGGACGATTTTTCTACGATCCGCGCGACCCTCTGCGCGTTCTGCTGCGTACTGCACATCGGCTTGTCTCCACACCCACTATGCAACCTCCCTCGCAAACCCGCTGGCTGCTCGTAGCGATTCTCGCTGCCGCGCTGGTGGTGCGCCTCGCGGCCGGAGCGTGGTGGCAAAGTCGCGTGCCGGCCGGCAAACTGTTTGGATTTCCAGACAGCGAAAGTTACTGGCAACTCGGACAGAAAATCGCTGCGGGACAACCTTACGAATTTGGACCACAACGCTATCGGATCTTTCGGACGCCAGGCTATCCGCTGTTGCTCAGCGGCCTGTTCGTCGTGGGTGGGCAAAACGTTTCGGTGCTGGCAGGCCGAGCGTTGTCGGCGGTGCTGGGCACCATCACATGCGGATTGGCAGCTGCACTCGGGTGGCGAATATTCAACGAGCGCGTCGGCCTCTTATCGGCAACGGCTGTTGCCATTTATCCCGAAGCTATCGCGCAAAGCGTATTCGTGCTCAGCGAAGCGCCTTTCACGCCTTTGATGATGTTGCAACTTCTCGCCTGGATCAACGCGTGGAGGGCGACATGCACGCGCGGGCTCATTGGCTGGGCAATCGGCGGCGGCATCGCCGCTGGTTTAGCCACTCTCATGCGGCCCAGTTGGCTGCTGTTCATTCCGTTTGCGGTGGTGATCGCGGTCGTGATCTTTTCGCAGCGACAAAAGCAATTGCAAATCGCGGCCGTGATGTTCATCGCGTTCTGCGCGACGATGACTCCCTGGTGGATTTATACCTACTCGGTTGCGGGCCGGTTTGTGCCAACATCGCTGCAAGTCGGCGCCAGTCTGTACGACGGTTTAAGCCCTACCGCGAATGGCGCTAGCGACATGCGGTTCGTCGCCGTGTTTGAACAACATCAGCAAGCATTCGATGCTGCTCACCTGCCCCGCGAAGATCAACTTTTTGAAGATCGCCTCGACGACCGGCTGAAGCAGGCCAGCATTGCGTGGGTGAAGGCCAATCCTCAGCGAGTCATGGAACTCGTCGCTGTCAAGTTCCTGCGGATCTGGTCACCGCTGCCAAATGCAGCAGAATTCAGTTCGATCAAATTGCGGCTAGTGCTGATGGTCAGCTACGTACCGGCGATGATTCTGGTCGCGATCGGGTTTTATCGTTGCCGTTCGATGGGCTGGCCCAGCGCATTGCTGCTGCTACCCGCGGTGTACTTCACGCTGCTGCATGTGATTTTTGTCAGTTCGATTCGCTATCGTCAGCCGGCGATGATTCCGCTGCTCGTGCTTGCTGCGGTGGCGGTTGCCTGGTTGTCAGGTGCGTCACAAACTTCCGCCGAAAAAGCTTCCGCTGCCTGATGTCATCTGCCACCGACAATTCGAACTCCACTTGGGGTGCCTGCATTACGCGGCAGACCTGGCGGATAGTCATGGGCACTTCGCTGATCTTTGCCATTCTGGTTGCCGTGCGCTATTACGGCGTGAACAAACTCGATCGTGAAATCCGCTTACGCGTCGAACAGAAACTACGCGATCATTACCAAGGGCTGCAAGTTTCCGTTCGCTCCGCCCGTCGCTTGGAACAGCGCGGCATTGAGGTTCGTGGGATTACAATTCTCGAGGCCGGCGGGCCGCACGCGCCGATGATCGCCGAAATTGAGGAAGCGATCATTCATTGCGATACGAGCCTGCCCGAACTGCTCGTGAATATCCCGAAGATTCAGCGGATCGATGTCCGCCGCGTCAAGCTGCGCGCCGAACGAAAGCCGAGCGGCGTGTGGAACGTAAGCCATCTCTTTCCGCTCCCTTCGATGGGCGGCCAGGCTCCGGCCTCGACGATCAGCGACGGCACGGTCGAAGTGATCGACCCCACGCATGGCAGCCCCACACCGCTGACGCTACGAAATATTGAGCTGACAATTGGCGCTGCCGACGCACCTGCAGCTCCCGTCGCAACCGCGACAGTTTCCGTAACGCCGAGTGGCACTCCCGCGCCGGCGATTCGCAACCTGTCTCTGAAGATTCATGGCTCGACCGCCGGCGATCACTTTGAACGCGTCGACCTGCAAGGAACCTGGCAGCCATTTCTGGGTAGTTGGGAACTGCGGGGTGCGGTCGAGGGATTGGAGTTCAGCCCGCGGATGCGAGCGGCGTTGCCGCGGGAAGCGGGTGAGTTGCTGGCGCCGTTGTCTTCGGTGCGCGGTCGCACGTATTTCAGTTTTCAGGCGGCCTGTCCCACTCATGAACAGCGAGAGAAACAACAAGCCCAAATCAATTTCGTTGTGCATGGCCGCATTGCCGAAGGTCGCATCGACGATGCTCGCTTGCCCGATCCGCTTACCGATGTCGAAGCGACCATACGCTTAGATCCGCGTGGTGTATGGATCGATGATCTGACCGGCCGTTGCGGGCCTGCTCAATTGCAATTGTCGGCCGAGCTCCAAGGGTATTCGCTCAGCAGTCCGTGTGTCATCGACTTGACCGCCGAGCGCTTAAATCTCGACCGGCTTACGGTTTCGCAACTGCCTGCAGCATTGCAAAAAGTTTGGGGAGAATTTTCGCCACGCGGCATCGTCGATGTGCAAACGCGCCTGATCTCGGACGGCAAAAAGTGGACTCCGATTTTCGGCGTGCGCTGCCACAATTTGTCGGTGCAGTATCAAAAGTTTCCCTTGCGATTGACCGACGGTACCGGCACGTTGCAAATGGCCAACGATCGCCTCAAGGTGAAGTTAGAAATGGTCGGCGGCGGCAAGATCATCAACTGCCAGGCCGATATCGAACATCCCGGGGCTGATTTCAGCGGCTGGGTCGAGGTTGGCTCGCAAGGCGGGCCCCTCGCGATCGACGACCGTCTGCTGCACGCGCTCACGCCACAAGCACAATCGATCGTGCGGAAGTTTCAGCCTCGCGGCGCGATTTCATTTCAGGCCAAGGTCACACGCGCCGCGGGAAATGGTCCGCTGCGTCGGGCACTCACCGTTTCATTGCATGACCTGACGATTCAGCATGATATGTTTCGCTACCCGATCGATTTCGTGAATGGCACGCTGCAAATGAACGACGACGACTGGTCGTTTCAGCATCTGTGCGGTCGAAACGACAGTGGCAACATTTCGGGCTATGGCACTTGGCAGAAAAACCCAGCCGACGGCAATCATTTAAAACTGAATTTCACGGCGACTGACTTGCCAATGGAAGATGAACTCCGCCGCGCACTTTCGCCCGCGATGCAAAAGCTGTGGGTCAACCTGCGGCCTCGGGGAAACATCGATCACTTGCAAGTGGCGTTGAAATACAACGCCGACCGCAAGCAAACGTCCGTCACGGTCGACGCCGAAAAATGGGCGGCCAACAATCGGAACGAAGGGCGAACCGTTTCGATCGAACCAACCTGGTTTCGCTACGGCCTCGATAATGTGACGGGCAGCTTTCATTACGCCGATGGCCAAACGACGCTGCGGAATCTCACCGCGCGGCATGGTCAATTGAGTTTGCAAGCCGAGGGTGCGACGCAGTTGCTATCGGACGGCGGTTGTCAGGTGTCGTTCTCGCGCGTCGTCGCCGAACGGATTCAACTCGATCACGATCTCCTCTCTGCGATGCCCGTTGGCCTGGCCGCCTCGCTCGCGAAGTTGCAAATCGCCGGGCCGCTCAATATGCAGGGCGCTCTCGAGATCTTGGTTCCCCATGCCCCGGATCAACCGCCGCAAGTCGGCTGGGATTTGAACCTGGACATGGAAAATGGCAGCTTGATCGCTGGTGTGCCGATCGAGCACATTCATGGCTCCGTGCAATTACGTGGCTTTAACGGGCCTGGGGGTTTTGAGAATCGCGGCGAACTGAACTTTGACTCGGCCATTGTTCGCGATGTGCAGCTGACGCAAATTCGCGGGCCTCTGGCTTTCGATGCCGAACAACTGCGCTTTGGAACCTGGTCGGAGCGAGAACTCCCCGAACGCAAACTGCGGCCACTGACAGCCAATGTCTTTGGCGGCGTCCTCGCATTGGATGGTCAATTGCGGTTCGGGCAAGAACTTCCCTTTCAACTGCAAGCCTGGCTCGAGCAAGGCGATCTCACCGCCATGGCACGCGAACTCGCGCCGCGGCAACAGCGCGTGGGAGGCAAGGTTTTCGCCGTGGTTAATCTTTCGGGAACCGGCGAAGGCGTTCATACCTATCGCGGCCAAGGTCAAATTCGGTTGCGCGATGCCGATATTTACGAACTGCCAACGATCATCGCGCTCCTCAAATTGACCAGCGTCAACAACGCCGATCGCAACGCCTTCAATTCCAGCAGCGTCGATTTTCGGATTGTCGGCGATGACTTTGAACTGGACCGCATCGAACTGGCCGGCGACGCGATCACGCTCAAAGGACGCGGCCGCGTGACGAGCGCCCGCGAAGTGAACATGCAACTATATACCCAGGTGGGCCGCGACGAAGCCTATCTGCCAATCTTCCGCCCGTTGCTCGGCGAAGCCAGCCGGCAGTTCCTGCTCTTCGAAGTCAGCGGCACGCTCGACCACCCCATGGTTAATCGTCAGGTCTTCCCCAACCTCAACGAACGGCTGCAAGAGCTCTTCCCCGAACTCGCCCAAATCGGCGCTCCACGCGAAGCACCACGCCCCAGCATCAGCAGCACCATTCGCAAAGCAAAAGATACGCTCATCCCCTTTCAACCGTAGTAAACAAAGAGGCACAGGAGCAAATTTCACGCTACCTCGGCCAATGGATCTGCGGGTTGCGGAGATTCCATACGACGATTTCACCCTCACCCGCCAGGCTGGCGAGGAAATGGCCATCAGGTGAAAATGCAGCGGAACGCACCGTGTGTTGATGACCCTTCAGTTCCTCCAGGTCGACGACATTGTCGCCTGTTTGCCAATCGAGAACGCGCGGCTGTTTTTCCCCGGGGACAACGAGAAAACGACCGTCTGGCGAACTCGCAGTGCCGGCGAGTTTGCGCTCGCAGGCCGCATCGATTTTCAGCGTCCGCGCGGCTTGGAATGCACGTTGTTTTTTCAAATCAAACCAGCCCTGTCTGTCGGTCGGTACAAAGGAACTATATCGGAAGTAAACAACACCTGCTCGACAATGCCGACACCAGGACCGATGAGCCTGATTCCGTTGCCAAACCAGGGACCGTCGACAAGTTTGTGTTGCTTCGGCTCCTTAATGTTCCAAAGCAACAGTTCGCACTTTTCAAATTCCTGCTGGTCACCTTTGACGCCCCCTGCCGTGACGAGCCAGTTCCCGTCGGGTGAGACCTGCAGCAGCCTGGCCGGCGTTTGAGTCTGTCCAAAGTCCGCAACTTTGCGGCCATTCGCGACGCTCCATTGATCGATGCGAAACGCATGAATTTCTCCTTCGATTCTCACCCGGTTCGCCCGTCGGCGCACAACTCCCGCTTGCAAGAGCGCGTTGCGGGCAATGAACAGCGAGTTGCCGTCGGGCGAAAACGTTGCTCCATACAATTTGTCCCCTTCCGATAAATCGAAACGGAGCAGGAAGCGGCCCGTCTCAAAATTCCACAGCGCGAGCAAAGTCGGGTCGAGAGGCGGCGCTTGCGCACCGTCCCGCAATCGAACCAGCGCGGAGGCGCCTTCCGACCTGGGAAAATGTCGGATCGCGACCAATTTTCCATCCGGACTGGCGGCAAAGATGGGCTGAGGGCGGTTATCGCGCACCCGCGGATCAACAACCTCACCCGCAGCCGGAGCAAACAGTCGATCGCCAAAATTGGGAGCTACGTTGCCGGTACGCAGGTCGAGCAACCGCCCTGCACCATGCAGAATCAACGCCGTTCCATCGGCGGAAAACTCCAGCCGCTCGCAGCGAACCTCGGAGCGGAATTTTTTAAGTGGCGGGCGATTTGCTTGCGCGAGCAAAGAGGAGGCGGCAATGAAACCAGCGATGAAACACAGCAACAAACTGAAAGCGAGTCGCATGTTATTCAGCTTTCCAAGCGTTAATTCCGGCTTTCATTCGGCAGGAAATGAATCTGCTGTGGTGTCATGATGCGCTGCCCCCACTCCAGAATCAATCGACAACGCAAATCATCGCGCCATGCAGCAGGACACTAAACATTCGTGCAGAGACAAGTTTGCAATCGAGAAAAGGCTAGGCCTGCCTACCAGTTACCCAAAAGGGTTAACGGTCGCGGTTACGGAAAGAGTTTTTGGTAAATGATTCCCCCTTTTCGCCGGTTCCGAGTGCTGGTACGATGCGGGACTTCCGAAATTTGACCAAAGGCCATTCTGGCGTGTTGGTTAGGACTTTGAGAATTTAGGACGGTGGGTGTTTCTATGCCCAAGATGAAGACACACAAGGGAACCAAGAAGCGTTTCCGGATCACGGCCACGGGAAAATTCAAGCATCGGCAAGCCGGGACCAGTCACTTGGCCTCGCGGATGTCGAAGAAGCGTCGTCGCAACCTGCGGGGAACGAAGACGTTGCATGATTCCGTGAACCATCAGATCGCGCGGGCCCTGGGTCACTATAGCCTGTAGAGCTGGGTGCCTCGGTTCGTCAGTAGAGCCAGTGCACGGGCAGTCAACGCTCGGATTTTCGTCCCGAGGGCCTTGTTGTGCGGCAACTAGTTAGGATTGCATGAGCCATGCGTACGACCAAAGGTCACGCTCGAAACAAAGCCAAGAAGCGGATTTTTAAACGGGCCAAGGGTTATTGGGGCGGACGGCGGAAGTTGTTCCGCACTGTCAAGGAAACGCTCGCCCGCGCCGGAGATTTTGCCCGCCGCGATCGCCGCGTCAAGAAGCGCGAGTTCCGCAAGCTGTGGATCATCCGCCTCAGCGCCGCAGTCGCCGAACGAGGCCTGCGCTATAGCCAATTTATCTATGGTCTGAAGAAGGCCAACATTGCCCTCGACCGCAAGAGCCTGTCGGAAATCGCAATCTGCGATCCACCGGCTTTCGATGCGGTGTTCAAGGAAGTGAAGGCAGCACTCGCCTAAGCGTTGAGTGACCGGAGCACACGCAAATGGCTCCGCTACCTGCCTTTAAGTTTCTACCAGCCAGAGACCTTTTTACGGTCCTGGCTCCCAGCTGTTTCGAGGCCCGCGAAGAATTTCGTAGGCTCGTCGATTTGCTCCAGTGGCATCGGCGCGCGCACGCAATAAGCAGTCTTGGCCCGGCCGGCGAAGAGTTGACGATTGATGTCGCCTTTTCCACCGAGCAGCAAGACCTCCCCACGCTGATTGTCTCCAGCGGTTTGCATGGCGTGGAAGGATTCTTTGGGGCCAATGTGCAACTCCATCTGTTGCACAATATTGGTTCGCAGGAACTCAATCCCCGCGGCGTGCGGCTTGTCTTGATCCATGCGCTCAATCCGTATGGCTTTGCGCATGTGCGGCGGTTCGATGCCGAAAATATCGATCCCAATCGCAACTTTCTGCTGCCGGGCGAAGACTTCAGGGGCGCACCCGCCGGCTATGCAGAACTTGATTCGCTGTTGAATCCACGGTCGCCGCAAAGCGTTGGCGACTGCTTTCAATTGCGGGCCGGCCTGATGGTCCTACGCCATGGCTTGCCGAAACTGAAACAAGCGATTGCCACGGGTCAGTATGAGTTTCCGCAGGGGCTATTCTTCGGCGGACATCAACCGTGCGAAACGCAGCGAATATTGCAACGACATCTTTCGAACTGGCTCGCGGGTGCGCAGCGGGTGGTGCATTTCGATTTGCACACCGGTCTGGGAAAACGGGGGTCTGCCAAACTGCTACTGGATTCGCCACTCACCGGACCTCAGAAGTCATGGCTCGACCAACACTTGAGCAGCAGTGCATACGAGGCTTGCAACTCGGCAGGCGTAGCTTATGCAGCCCGCGGCGGATTTGGCCCATGGTGTGTCAAGCATTCGGGCGTACAGGATTACCTATTTGCTTGCGCCGAATTCGGCACTTATTCACCTTTACGCGTGCTCGCCGGATTGCGTGCCGAAAACCGCGAGCATCATTGGGGCCGGCCCGGTTCGATGAGCTATGACCGCGCGAAGCGGCAGTTGCGAGAACGATTTGATCCGGGACACGGTGTGCTTTGGACGGCTAACCGCTGGGTGAGGCAGGCGATCGTCGGCCTGGCCGATTAGTTACTCGTTCCGCGAAGTTTCGATCGCGGGCTTCAGTTCGCTGCGGTTGCCGACGCGAACGCGGACGCGCATGGTTTGTTGGTCGCGGATCAGCGTCAGTTCGACTTCTTTATTGACTGGAGTAAGGCTCACGAGGTTGATCAGGTGGTCGTCATCCTCCACGATCTGGTCGTTGAATTGCAGGATGACGTCACCGAGTTGCAGCCTAGCTTTTTCCGCCGGTGAACGTGGTGTGACGCCCGTGACACGAGCGCCTTCGGGCCGCGTCAAACCGGCTGCCACAGCTTCATCTCGGGTGAATGACGCATCGAGTTGCACGCCCAGATAGGCCCGGGTCACCGCGCCATGTTCGATCAATTGATCAGCAACCACCATCACCATGTTCACGGGAATTGTAAAGCCGATTCCTTCGTTGCCGCCGCTGCTGCTCGCAATGGCCGTGTTGATGCCGACGATTTCGCCGCGGAGGTTCATTAGCGGGCCGCCGCTGTTCCCCGGATTGATTGCCGCATCGGTTTGCAGGAAATCCTGATTCGTCACGCCGTCGTCGCCGAGTTGCAGATCGCGCCGGCCTTTGGCGGAGATGATGCCATACGTTACCGAATGACTCAGGCCGAACGGGCTGCCGACGGCGAGCACAAAATCGCCGATTTCCAGCTTGTCGCTGTTGCCAATGATCGCGGGAATCAGGTTCTTGCCAGGAACGGCGAGGATGGCAATGTCGGTTTCGCGGTCGGCCCAAACTTGCGTCGGCGCCAACTGCCGGCCGTCGGAAAGTTTAATGCGGACATTGCTGAGCGATGAATACTTGATGACATGCCGGTTCGTGACGACAAAAAATTTGCCGTCGCGCTCAATGACAATACCCGAGCCGGCCTCTTCGACCGATTTCTGAGCTAACCGCGAATCATCATCGCGTTTGGCTTCGATATGCACCACAGCGGGCGTGACGAGTTTCACAGCCCGCTTGAGAATGTTGTGATGCTGCTCGAATTGTTCGACATCACGTGCGAGTTCGGCATGCAGGCGCGCACGAGCGTCAACCGAAAGCGGCTCTTCCGCAAAGGCCGGCGTCAACAAAACGCCACTGGCGCAGATCGCCAAACCAACGCTATGGAATCGAATTGATCGCCAGAAATGCGAATCAGAAGCGCTCATGGCCGGCATCCTTCCTTGGATTAGCCAGATTCAAAAACCGCAGCAAAAAGCCGGTGAAGGTCGTTCACCGGCTGGGATTTCCCTCGATGGCAATGCGAGTTTGTGGCACTCCCTTGCTGACGCGTCGGGCTACCTCGCCTCGCAGCGCGAGGTTCTACGAGATGTCGATTTCGACATCGCCGGTCGAGGCATCGCTGTCGATGCCGAAGTCAAACATCTGCTTCGAACCTGGGTTGATCACGTCGCCGTTCTTTTCGGCTTCGCGCTGGCAGGTGATGCACATGGTGGCGTAAGGCAGAGCTTGCAGGCGGGCCAGCGGAATGCCCGTGCCGCAGCCTTCGCAGGTGCCGTAATCGCCATGGCGCATCCGCTCGAGAGCAACGTCGATGTGGGCGAGTTCGCGGCTTTCGACCTCGGCCAGTTGCGAGCTGATCTCGTCTTGGGCCGTGTCCATCGCGGCGTCCATCATGTCGCCGGAGGTTTGCTGGCGAAGTTCCTTGAGCGAGCTCAAGTCACCGGCCAGGGCTTTTCGCAGAGCATCGCGCCGGCGAATGAGGATTTGCTTGAGTTGAGTTACCGCTTCTTTGCGTGCCATGTTCTTGGTCTCCTGCCGTTTGGCTTGCCCGTCCTGGCGTGTGCTTTTGTCTGCTTTTCGCATGGTCCGTGCCGCCTCAAACGTTGTGAATCGTCGTTGCCTCTGTTTCGGTCCCTGGTTTTTGCCGCAACAACGGTGTGCCCCTGTCAGCGGCAATTGCTTGCACGCTAGACAGCACTGTTGGTGAACAACTCTGCGTTCTCGGTGCAACAAGCCTGCGTACTCGCTGCAACGATTAGCCCACAGCAATAACCGAAATATAGTACGTATCCCGGCTACTGCTCTTGACAATTTTTACGGACTTAAGAAGCCTCGCTCGTTCTGCAAATTTTCTCTAAGTGCTTGCTGCACCTTTGCTTTTGCCAAGGTCACGTGTTGGTAACGTGGAACCTGGACGGTTGGTGCAGACACCCAGTCGAATTCAACAGCCCGGTGAGAGGTGCCATTTCGCCAACAACTGCCAACGCGTTCTGCCTGGCCTTTGTTCGCTAACCGCTATTCCCCGCCGCACTCCGATAATCGGCACAATTGGCCTTGGATCCGAAAGAATCTTGTCAGAATCGGCAAAACGTGCCGAATCCTCGGTCTTTGATGGTTAGGCACCCTGCGCTTGGCACTTCTGGCGTGTGGCCTTTTGACGACAGGTGGTTTGCAAGCTACATGCCCGTAGGCATTGAAAGCGGGCAGCTTCCAGTCCCCTGTGCAACCGGTCCCTCGGTTGTGCTCGCCGGGTACCCCGTCAAGACTCGCCTTACGCTGAAAGCACACAAGCATGCAGGCCACGATCCCCCCAACCCACACAGGTAACACTGGGTTCACCCAGCAAGGCACCGGATTGCTCGGCACGCCCACTGGCGAGCTCGTGCTGCAAATCTGCGGCGGCGAGCACGACGGCCGCGCACTGCGTTTGACCGCTGCCAAATGCACCATCGGCTCAGCCCCCGGCTGTACTCTGCGCTTACGAGCCCGCGGAATTCGGCCCGTTCATGCTCTCATTCTGCGTGGCCCCCAAGGCGCGCTCATCCGCTGCTGGTCACCCGATACGCAACTGAACGAACGCGGCTTCAGCGAAGCCGTGCTCGAACTCGGCGACAAAATTCAAATCGGTCCAATCACTCTCTCGATAGCGGAACTGGCGCGATCGATGCCACGCCCGCGAGCGCTCGCTGCACCCAGCGAAACGGAACATGCTTCAAGGAAACCACGCCGCGTAAATCGCCGACGCCGCAAACAGCTCTTTAGTTTCTTGCGTCAAGAACGTCAGCAACAGACAAATTTGCAGCAGGCGCTCGAGGCTCAGCGCGCCCAGCTAAACACCTACGAACAACAAGTCGAGCAGTTGAAAGCTGCCGCGGCAGAAGCGAGTTCCCGACCTGCAGCGACCGAGTCGCTGGCAACCGCGGATTGCCTCAGCCAGCAGCTGGCGAAAACGATCGAGCAACTGCGCAACGAACTTGATGCCGCGGCCAAGCGCCGCACGATGGAACAACAGACCTTCGCCCGGCAACACGCAGCTTACGAGCAACAGGCTGAACAACGGTTGCAGGCGGAAGTGGCTCAATTGCGCGAAGAACTAACCGCTCAGCAACTTGCTCAAACTGCTTCGATCATCAACGAAAAGCTTGCGGAGATGGAACAGCAAGTCGCTGCGAAGGAGATGCAGCGGCTCTCGTTAGCGCGTGAAATCGAATCGCTGAAACTCGCGCTCGACACAAAGACAAAGAGCGAGGAGCTGGGACGCCAGTCCGCTGCATCACAAATCGAACAGCTTTCACAAGCGTACGAATTGGTTCGACAGGAACGGGACGAACTGTTCGATCGCCTACATGCCGAACAGCAGACCTTCGATGGTCAATCGCACAATTGGCAAGCCCAAATTGCCGAAATCCAAACCGCTGCCCAGATGCAGATCTCGCAGCTGCGGGCAGAGTTCGCCAAACGCGAACAACACTTCGACGAAGAACTGATCGCTCGCACCAGCAGCGAAGGTTTACGCAGCGCAGCCGATGCCGAGCGAATTCACAACCTCTCCGTCGAATTGGAAACGCTTCGAAATGAATTCAAAGCTTCGGCCAAAGGCAGCGTGCAACAGCAGGAAGGCTTCACGCTCGCTCGCAAACGCCTGGAAGCCGAGATTGCTTCGCTCAACGCTCGGCTGCAGCAAAGCGAACAGGCCGTGCACGAAGCCCGCGAAAATTCGGGGCAGTTGCAAGCAGCGGTTCTCGCGGAAGCCGAACAAGCCCGCGCCCAGCGCAACGCGGTTCGCGAACAAATGCTCCGGCAGCAACAAGACTGGACCGAGTTTCGCAGCCGGCTGGAACTGGCTGCAAACGAAGAACGCGAGCTGGCTCGCCTGCGTGCGGAAGGACTAGAAGCCGAACTGAAAACCTGCACCCAGCAACGCGACGCCGCGAAGGCCGAATGCGAAACGCTGCAAGACCGACTGACCAAACTCGAAATCGAAATCGAGCAAGCCCAGGAATCGCTGCTCGCCGCCGAGCACGGCGCCAATCAGCGGTTGCAGCAAATGACAATCTCGATGGAGAACCTGCAGCTCGAGCGAAGCAACGCCCCGTCGCAAGCTGAACAAGAACGCGCTGAATGGGAACGCGAACGAAATTCATTGGCGCAGTGTGTCGCCGAGTTGCAACAACAGGTGACTCAACTGACTGACGAATTGCATTCAGTCCAGCAACAG
The DNA here is from genome assembly GCA_964394305.1 of uncultured Pirellulaceae bacterium. Taxonomy (GTDB): domain Bacteria; phylum Planctomycetota; class Planctomycetia; order Pirellulales; family Pirellulaceae; genus Anatilimnocola. Next base: position 5,872 of record CAYMWL010000051.1, on the reverse strand, counting down.
GCTGCCGACGACGACGCTGAAAAACTTGCCAGCGCCGATGCGCAGTTACAAAGCGTGCAGGGACAACTCGCTCAATGGCAAGCCACGGCCGAAGAAGCCCGCCAACAAGCTGCCGAGCTGAACCAAGCCGTCGCCAAATTCCGTCAGCAGGAACAGATCTGGCAAATCGAGCGGGAACAACTCGATCACCAACAGCAAACCGCAAACGCGCGTCTGCATCAGTTGGAATCGTCGATTACGGAACTGCAACAGCAGCTTAATGACGCGCAGCATGCTGTGGCTGTCACTTGCCCTCAAGGTGTACCTCCAGTTCAACCCGCGTACACACCGCCAGGGCAGGCTGATTTCGGCGGCACGATCAATATCAACAATCAAGATCTCGCCGCGCTCTGCGAACAGGCCAACGAAGCAGCACCGAGCTTACTTGCGCCGCGAAACATTGACGCTCTTGATCCCCATCAGCTGTCTGCCTTTCAGGCTCGCGAAGCCGCGCTCCAGGAACAAGCAGAAGCTCTCGCCGAGCAGCAGGCTCAACTCGAAGAAGAGCAAGCCATCGTGGCCCGGCAGCGGATCGAACTGGAACAATTCCAAGCATCGCTGCTGGAACTCGAACACTCGCTCACGCAGCGGGCCGAAGAACTGCTGCATCCGCCGGCGTTGCCCGATCCGAATGCCAGCAATGTAGCTGCTGATTTTCATGATCATTCGTTCGGCGGTGAACCCGAACGGGAATCGAATCCCCTCTCCGAGAGCGAAGCTTTCGCCGCGATGGCCGATCAGGTAGCGGCGCTGTACACCCCGGCCGCGGAAAAGGAGTCGATCGTTCACGAGCCGGAAGAATTGGCCGAATTCTCGTACGACTCGCCCGCGACCTTCTCGCCGCCTGAAGATCTCGTGGAAGCGAACATCCAGGAGCAATTGCTCGCCGCGATGGAACAAGCTGCCGCTGTGCCATACAGCCAAAGCAATATCATTGGAATCGCCGCTGACAACGTCATCGCTGAAGACGTCGTGGAGAATGCAACGCCGCTGGTGGGCGAAGAGTCCAGCGTCAATGAACCGGTCGGCGAATGCCTCGTCATTTCGTCATCGGCGAGCGACGACTCGCTGAACAATGACTCGCCCGCGGAACCGCAATTCGCGGCTGGAGCCATTTCCAATGACCCCACCTCCGGCGTCATCGAACCGACGAATGATGACGACTTCGATCGCCAGCTTGAAGCTCGCATCGCCCGCGTCATGCGCCGCGAACGAACCGACTGGAGCACGCCCGCCGCAGAGGAAACGCCGGAACCGCCAGCCAATGGCAACGAAGCAGCCGCCGAAACCCCGCCTACCACTCAATCGCAAGCGGTCAACAGCGTCCTCGATCGACTCAAGGAAGCTGGCTTATGGAAAGGCGAAGGGACTGCGAAAGCCGATCAAATGCCCAGCTCGAATCCGCCGATCGACGAAGCCGGCGCGGGACTGTGCCGGTCAAGTCAGGTGGGCCCCATCGGTTCCGAAATCGCTGGCGAAACCGTCGAAGTAGAAGCCCACGCAGCACCCGAGCCAGAAGAAGACAATTTGTCGATGCTCGCCAGGCCGAGCGCAGCAAAGCCCAGCTTGCTCAGCACCCCCGCCAAGGATGACGATGCTGATGATTCCATCGAGTCGTATATGTCGCGGCTCATGCAACGGCTGAAAGGCCCTAGCGCCGACGAAGAACCCTCGCCGCGAAAGACAAACTCGTCGAGCCGCACGACCAATAGTCACCCGGCGAAGTCCGCCGATTCCGCTCCACCACCGCCGCCTAAAGTGACCGATTCCAGACCGCTTACTAGCTTGTCGGAATTGTCGCCCCGCAGTCAGGCGCCGGAATTGAGTTCCAACCTCGCCGCGATGCGCGAGCTGGCCAACTCCGCAGCTCGGGGTGCGATCGAGACGCATCGCACGCGCAACAAGCAACAAAGCGTCAATATGCGGACCGTCAACACCTTGATGGCCGTGCTTGTCGCCGCCGGTTTCACTTACATGTGGTCGCGCACCGGCTCCTTCCTCGCGCTCGGCGGCATTAGCTTGAGTTTGCTCTGGGCCATTGGCAGCAGCTTGCTTGCCGCGACGCAGTCGCTCACGCTGCGAAAGGCCAGCCGCAATGCCGCCGATTCGGAACAAGCCGCAGACGAAGCGCCGCCGCAGCAGTAGCCCGCCGTGCGGCTTTGAGCGACAATGGCTGCACTTGCTGCGAATCATCGCGGTGCAGCCAATGGTTCAGCTCGGGATTGTGCACGTATGGCTTTGGAACGCTTAGGCCCATATCGCCTGGAAAAAACTCTCGGCCGCGGCGGCATGGGCACCGTCTTTCTCGGCGTGCACACCGAAACCGCTGAGAAAGCGGCCGTCAAAGTTCTCGCGCCCAATCTGGCCGATGACGCTGTCTTTCGCGAACGCTTTAAAAGCGAAGTCCAAACGCTGAAGCAGTTGCTGCATCCCAACATTGTCAAGCTGCACGGCTTTGGCGAAGAAGACGGCCATCTCTATTACGTGATGGAATACGTGCCAGGCCGCAATCTGCAGGACGAAATGTCGTCGGGCCGGCGCTTCACTTGGCGCGAAGTGACTCGCATCGGCGTGCAAGTTGCGCAAGCTCTGAAGCACGCGCACGACCGGGGCGTTGTGCATCGCGACTTGAAGCCGGCCAACTTGTTGCTGACCGACGACGACCAAATCAAGCTCACTGATTTTGGCATCGCCAAGCTGTATGGTGGCACACACGTCACTGCCGACGGCAGCGTGATGGGGACCGCCGACTACATGAGCCCCGAGCAAGCCCGTGGCAAAGCGATCAACAGCCGCTGCGATCTCTACAGTTTGGGGAGCGTGCTTTACGCGCTGCTCACCGGCAAGCCACCGTTCGCTGGTAAATCGCTGACGGAAGTGATTCACAACCTGATGCAAGAGAAGCCCATCGCTCTCCGGCGCCTGGCTCCCGATACGCCCGCCGAACTCGAGGCGATTGTGCTGCAACTGCTGGAAAAGGATCCCGCTAATCGTATCCCCACGGCCATCGCCGTTGCCAACCGTTTGAAAGCGATGGAGCATGCGCTCTCCATCGAAACGCGAATCGATACGCCTGACAACGCCGCGGCGGCTGATGATCAGGAATTTCAACTGCAGCCGCTCGACGATGTTCGCCGCGGCGCACCACCGACGCTGCGCAATGCGAACACCAATGCCACGATCGACATACTCGACAGCAGCGGCAAATCGGCCCTCACCGGCCCCTCAGCACAGCACTCCGGCGAAATGCCCACACTAGTGACCGGCCCGGCGCCGGGTTTACTTGCAGGCAAACCCACGCAAGCCACGGGCCAAGGACACATCGGTCCTTCGGCGGTGACACACGTCGCTCCGGAAGACGAATACAGACTCACACCGCCCCCCAAATCGACACACTTCACGACGATCAGCGAAAGCGATTTGCGTGGCTCGCGCTCTTCGCACGATGCCGACTCAAATCTCGTGGAATGGGCGAAGATCGGCGCTGTAGCACTGCTCGGCCTCGTCGTCATCGGCGTGGTTGCATTATTCTTGACGCGACAGCCCTCGGCAGATCAGTTGGCCGCGAATATTCAAGCCGCCGCCGACAAGAACGGCACGGATGGTTTGCTGGAAGTCGAATCGGAACTCAACAAATTTCTCACTAGCCACGCCGAAGATCCGCGGGCCGAGCAAATGCGTTTGTATGCGCAAGAGATCGAACTTTATCGCTTGCAAAAAACCTTCGAACGCCGCGCGCGACGCTCCAGCGAGGAACAAGGCTTGCTGCCAGTTGAGCGTTTGTATCTGCAAGCCCAAAAGAACTTGACGACCGATCCTGCCACGGCGCTGTTGCAGTTTCGTGCCATCGTTCAATTGCTCGAGGGAGATCGAGACCCCGCCGCCTCACCGACCGACCGACGCGCCGCTGAGCAGTGTCTGCAACTCGCCGAAAAACAGATCGCGCAGCTCGAAAAAATCGTCGAGACCACGGAGAAGCAACAGCGACTCCTCATCCGCCGCCAACTCGAACGCGCCACGAAACTCGCCACCGAAAAACCCACCGAAGCCGCCGCTATCCGGCAAAGCATTGTCATGCTGTTCGGCGATAAAGCGTGGGCAGCAGATTTAGTGGAACAGGCGCGAGACGCAGCGGCAACGACCGGTCCTTAGCAGAGCATTCAGATGGTCGAACGTCATGAAAAATGGCCGCGGCGATGCCCTGATTGCGGCACTGAATTTGAATCAGTTCAATGCTGGGGGATTTGTCCTAGTTGCGACCTGCGCTTTTTAGTTGACTACAACGGCGATGTGCTTGAAAACGGAAATCGGCCTCTCGATCGGTCGCGTGCTGAGCCAATGTTTGTGCCACACAATGTTGAGCAACTTGCAGTTGACTTGCCACTAGAAATCCGTTCACGAGTTCAATCGAGGTTTGAACTTCCAGATGTCGGCACTGCGCTACGGCTATTGGCATGCTACGGTACTCGCACCCATGAAGTCTCACCGGAATGGGCCTGGATTTTGTCACTAGACGCATCAGCGGGAAGCCTGCAACTCTTGGAGTCCGCGATCAAGCTGGCACAAAAGGATTGGCGAGATTTCAAGCGGTTATATGAGGGTAGCTAACACCTACTTATCAAAGCGATCAATTGTTAATTCGGCGGATTCATCAATCTCAAGGTCGCTCAACGAATGCCCAACGTCATCCAAGTGCTGCCCTAAAAACGACTTATCGATCTCGTTTGGGATCGCCGCTGCAAGGATTTAGCAGTCGTGGATTCGAGCAAGTACCACTGCCCGCGATGTGGTCAACTGACTCCATTCTCGATTGGCGAATCGGTCTTTCTCGACGTCGACCGAGAGATATTCGACGCAGCGACAGGCGTCCCGTTTCTGGGAAAACGGTGCGCTCCGACTTCTACTGCAGCGCCTGCTCCGGTTCGTGTCGCTCGCCGTGAGCACGGATTTGGAATGTCGACGTACCAGTACTCCCTTTGCGTGTCTTTGTGCGTGAATGAACAAAGTTGGATCGAATGATTTATCAAGTCATGTAGGGCAGGCTCACCTGCTCAACCATCGACTACCAGTCCTTCGGATCTAGATCTGGATTCGCCACCGGTTTCAGATGCGATGCGGCCATCGCGTTCCGGGAAGCCGCGTTTGTCCAAGCGGGAGTCGGGGTCTGGGTTGATGTAAAAGCCGGGCCACTCGCCTTGTGAGCGTCATAGCCGCGGGTGATGGTTTCGGCGTAGTTGTAGCTGCCGGCATAGGTCTCTTTCAGCACGGCCCGGTTGCGGACGTAGGCCCATTGGTCGCAATCAGCGACCGTGCTGTCGCCAAAGATCCAGCCTTTGGGGTTCGTGAGAATGACCTCGCGCGAGCCGCCTGTGCGGTCGGGCGAAACCAGTTTGAAGATCGGCATCATCATCTGCGGTTTGATGTAAGCACCGACTTCTTTGCGGATATTCACTTCACCCTGGTAGTGATAAACGGCGGCGGCCGTCGCCATTTGCAGCCAATCTCGGTCCGCCTTGTCCTGGTACACGGCCCCGTGCAGAGCGTGCCAGGCCATCAAGCCGCGATTCACCAGGCGGGCGTGGTAAACCCGCCATTCCTTTTCGCTGTCATAGCGCTTCAGGAATTTCGGCGTGATGTTGAAATAGTTGCGGAGCCGGCTCGCCCAGCACGGCACCCCTTTCTTAAACACAGTCGCCCAGCCACCCTCGATCTCCCGCACAGCATTGAGAACGTCCTTCGCGGTGAGTTCGTGCCAATTGCGGTAGTCGCGAAGTTCTTCGGGGGACATGGCGGTGCTCCTCGGTTGGCAGTGAATTCACTTGCCGTGCGGTTC